>JBBQZR010000007.1:0-139680 GCA_038207515.1 Lysobacterales bacterium
TGGCCTTGTCATTAGTTGACGCGGTGCTTTGGAGCCCTCCCCTTCAAGGGGAGGGTTGGGTAGGGATGGTGTTCGCCGCAAACCCCATCGAAGCGCGTCACGGCTGAACCACCGTAACCCGCGCCGGCACGCTGCGCCCAACGCCGCGGATCTGCGGGCGGTACATGTCTTCGACTGTCGTAGGTGGCACCACGTAGCTGCCCGGCGATACCGCGCGCACGAGGTAGAACACATGCGCCTTCTGGCCTTGCATGAGATTGAGCGCGGCGACGTAGCGGTCGTCGCGGAATTCCTCGTGCTTGACGTCGGCGGCGTAGGCGCGTTCGGCGATCTGCACGCCGTCGACGACGACGTCGGCCCATTGCTTGGCGTCGGTCAGGTTGAAATTCTCGATTTCCAGGCCGCCGGGCAGCAGGTCGATCAGCAGCGCGTCGCGAATCGCTTCCTTCGCTTCGATCGAGATGCCGACGATGAGGCCTTCGCCTTCCTTGATTTCGCCGCCGTCCCAGACGCTGCCGTCGAGCGCATACCACTGGCGCTGGATCATGATCACGCTGTCGTCGGCGGCCGGGGCGGTCTTCGGAATGCCGGTCACGTCTTCGCTGACGTACAGCGGCGCCGTGCTGTCGGGCACGAAGCGCACGCCGGCGTGCAGCGCGGCGGCGGCGAAGCTGCGGCTCCAGATCGGCGCGGGCGCCACGGCCTCACTGTTCCCGGCCACGCTCAGCGTGCCGCCGACCTTGGCGTCGCCCTTGTCGATCAGCGCCTTGCCGAGGCGCGCGATCGCGCTTTGTTCCTGGGTGCTGAGCCATTGGATGCGGTTGCCGGACTTGCGTGCGACCAGTTCGCGGCCCAGCGCGATCACGCTCTCGTCGTATTCGGGTTTGTTGAGGCCAGCGCGGTGCGTCAGCGCGACCATCAATGCCGCATCGCGCAGATCCGAACCGTAGTCGCCGAGCCAGCGCGGCCGCTCGACCTTCTTCGCGAACGCCTCGGCCAGCGCCTGCTGGCCGCGCGCCGCATCGCCGCGCAGGCTCAGCGCGATGCCCAGGTGCACCAGCGGCAGCGCCGTGATCGACTTGCCGCGCTCGTTGTCGAATAGCGTTCGCAGCGTGCCCAGCGGCGCGCGCTGCACGCGCGCGAGCACGTAAGCCGACCATGCCTGGTCGGCAAAGCGCAGGTGTTCGGCGTTGTCGTAGCTGTAGTACGGATGGCCGCCGGACAGCAGATCGTCATTGAGCCGCTTCAGTGCGTTCTGCAGCACGCCTTCGTGCACGGCGAAGCCGGCGTCGCGCGCGTCGAGCAGGAACTCGGTGACGTAGGGCGTGATCATGGTGTCGACGGAGCCGTCGTCGCCCCACATCGAGAAATGCCCGGACGGCACCTGCATCGCCGAGATGCGGCTGATCGCGTTGGCGATCAGGCGCTGGCGCGCGTCGTCGGGCAGCGGCGTGATGCCGAGGTTTTTTGCGTTGGCCGCGTCGAGCACGAGCACGCCGTAGCCGCGGCTCGTGGTCTGCTCGATGCAGCCGTAGGGATAGCCGAGCAGGCCGCGTACGGAACTGGCGAACGGCAGCGGCGGCAGTGCGCTGACGCTCAGGCTCGCGGTCACCGAATCGGCGATCAGCCCCTCCATCGCGCCGCTGCCCAGGCCGAGGCTGGCGCCCGGTTGCAGCACCTGCGGCGCGGAGCGCAGCACCGCCGGCCAGGCCGGCCGCACGGCGATCTCGAAGTGGCGCTGCAGGCGCAGTTCGTCGGATTCGGCGAAGACGCGGAACTTGCCGACACCCATGCCTTCGTCCGCACTGAGATCGAACTGCAAGGTCTTCTTCGCACCGTCGGCCAGCGTCTGCGTGCGTACCGCATCGGCAATGCGCAGCGGCGGATCGGCTTCGAGACGCACGCGGAATTCACGCTGCGCGCCGGAGAAATTGCTCAAGTCCAGCGTGAGGCTCGCGCTGTCGCCCGGTGCGAGCACACGCGGCGTCGACACTTCGGCCACCAGCGGCGCGCGCACGATGGTTTCCGCGTCGCTGCCGCCGTAGCGGTCGTCACCGAAGACGAGGCCGGTCACGCGCAAGGTGCCGTTGAAATCCGGTACCGGCAATTCAAGCTTCGCGTTGCCCTGCGCATCGAGTTTTACCGCGCCGGAAAACAGATCGACGGTCTGCACTTTCGCGGTCGGACGGCGCGCCTGCGGCAGCGCCGCGGCGGCCATGTCGCCGCCGTAGCGCAGCTTGGCCAGGGCGCCGTCGAAACTTTCGATGAGGCGGCCGTAGAGATCGTAGGCATCGATGCCGAGGCGGCGCTGGCCGAAGAACCAGGCGTTTGCGTCGGGCCGCGCGAAACGCGTGATGTTGAGAATCCCGACGTCGACGGCCGAGACGGTCACGAAGGCGCTCTTGCCGGCCAGCGCCGGCGCCTTGATTTCCACCGGCAGCGGCAGTTCCGGCTTCATCAGCTTCGGTGCCACGATTTCCACCGCGATCTTGCGCTCCGCGCGATCCATAGCCACATGCGCCACGCCGACCGCGCGCGCCGGCGTGACCTTGCTCGTGGCTGAGCCGCCGCGCAGCACCAGCGCGCTGACGTAGACGTCGTGGCGCTCCCAGTCGGGCGTGACCGGGATCTCGAACGTGGTCGCACCTTTCACATCGATACGACGCGTATAAAGCAACTTGTCGCTTTCGACGAGCAGCAGTCCGGAACCGGCCTGCGGCGCGGTCACGGTCACTTTCAGCGTGTCGCCGGCGCGGTAGTGCTCCTTGTCCAGCGCGAGCTTGATCTTGTCCGGCCGCGCTTCCTTGCCGCGGTTCTCGTCGTCCCAGCTCCAGCCGGCGGTGAATGGATAGCGCAGGGTCAGGCCGGTGGCCGGATCGAGCACTTCGATGCGGTAGCCGCCCCATTCCACGGGTACGTCGAACTTGACCGCCTGGCCGGCGGTGGTCGCGATGTCGCGGCTCTCGACCGTGTCGAAGCTGCGCGTGAAATCGAAGCGCCAGCCGCTGCTCTTGTCGTAGCTCCAGTGGTAGTTGCGGTTCTCGCGCACGAGGCTGAGCTTGAGTCCCTGCGCCGCGAGCAACTCGCCGTCGCCGTTGGCGCGAACGAGCTCGAAGCCGACGCGCCCGTTGGCCGCGGCGCCGTCCTTGGGATCGAACAGCGGCCGCACGCCGACGAGTGCGTCGGCCGGCCACACGGTGCGCTTGAGCGTGCGCGTGACGCTGCGCCCGCCGCTTTCGTAGACGCTGCCGGACACGACGGCGGCGACCGGTGCCTGTGCCTTGATGTCGCCGAGCACGTCGATCTGCGACGCGAGCTTGCCGCGCTCGTCAAGGGCTTCGTCGACGACGTCGCGCGCTTCCTTGGGCAGTTCCAGGGTCGGGTCGCCGAAGAAGAAATCCTTGCGCGCCTCGAGCGGATGCGCATCGTTGACGACGGTCAGGCGCGCGGTGAAGCGATTGCCCGCAGCCGGCGCGCCGTAGAGATAGTCGCCCTGCACATCGAGCGCGAGTTTTTCGCCGGGTTTGAGTCGCGCCTGGCCGGCCGTCAGGTCGAGCTTCAGTCGCTCGGGCAGGAATTCCTCGACGCGCAGGCTCAGTGCCTGATTGGCCTCTTTCGCGGCGGGGTCGAGACGGAACTCGATCTGCCAGCGTCCGGTCGGCGCATCGGCGGGCAGCTCCTGCGTCCATTCGAGATAGCCCAGTTCGCGCGGTTCCAGCTTGGCCTGGCTCCACTGGCGGCCGTCGGGCTGCTTGAGCGTCAGGAACACCGGCTGCGGCGGGATCGGCTTGCCGTCGCTGTCGCGCAGCAGCGCGGACACGCGCAGGGTTTCGCCCGGGCGGTACAGGTCGCGCCCCGACCACGCGAACACGTCGAACCATTCCTGGCGGCGGCCGGCGACGGCAAAGTCGGACAGATCCAGTGCGGGCTGGTTGAACGGCAGCAGTGAGACGTCCTCGCCGCTTTTCGCGACGAGCACCTGGTTCGCGGTCAGCGTGTAGTTCAGCAGGGCGTTGCCGTCGGCATCGGTCTGCGCGGTCAGCACGGACTCGCCCTTGGCGTCGAGGATGGACAGTTCCACCTTCGCCAGCGCCTCGCCGGACTTGAGCGAGGCCGCATGCACGAACAGCTGTTCGCGATAGGCGCGTGTATGCAGGCCGATGTCGCTGACGAAGAAGAAGCTGGTTTCCCATTCGCCCTGGAAACTGCCGGCGCGTTTCATCGCCGCGAAGTAGAGGCCAGGCTTGGATACTTCCGGCAGGTTCTGGATCGGCAGGTAGGTCAGCGTGCGCTCGTTCGACCTGCCGCCGAGCACGAAGCGGTTGGCATAGACCGAGTCGGCGATGCGCGTGACCGGCGCGCCCTTACGTCCCCACCAGCCGCTCTCGGCGTCGAGGTCATAGCTCGATCGGCGTTCGTTGCTCTGGTAGCCGGCGAAGAAGGTGGATAGTTCCTTGTCGCGCACGCGCAGGAATTCGACATCGACCTCGCGCACGTTGACCGATACCACCGGAATGCCGCGTGTCTCGCGCGCCGGCAGCACGCTGCCCTGCGAAGCGAAGCCGACGGCGGGTTCCAGCGGTCCGGTGAAGACCTCGCGCGTCGCGTCGCTTGCCAAGGTGCTGCCGTCGACGGCGGCGAGAGCGCCCTTCAGCGTCACGCCGTACGTCAGGTTCGCCTGCACATAGGGAAAGCGCAGGGTCTTGCCGTCCTCGTCCAGCGCCCAGCTCCCGCTGACCGCGGCGCCTTTCGCATCCTTGACCGCGAGCAGGTCATCGAAGCTCTGCGCGCCGACCAGCGGCTGGCTGAATTCCAGCACCAGCGCGAGCTGCCCCTGGTATTGCTGCGCATGCGCCGCCGTGAGCGCGAAGGCTCCGCCGGTCGCGGTAGCCGCATCGGCCGGCTTGGCGACCGGCGTACCCTGGGCTTGCGGCAGACGCGGTTCGGAGCGGTCGCAGGCGGCGAGCGCGCAGAGGCAGAACGCAAGCAGCGCGCGGCGCCAGATCCGGCACGAACGCGACGAGGGTGCGAAGGCAGGTATCACTGTCATTCCCTGTTGACGATGGCCGCGGCAGTATACGGCCGCTTTTCTGGCGATCCGCGGGCAGGGTCGGGGAAGGACAGCGACGCGGTGCATGATGCCGGTGCGACCGGTCTTATACGTGTGCCGCGCGCGTACTCTCGGCCACCGAAGGAATCTGCATGACCCTCGCCATCGTCTGGTTCCGCCGCGATCTGCGCCTGAGCGACAACCCCGCGCTCGAACTCGCGTTGCGCGACCACGCGCGCATCCTGCCGCTCTATATCCACGCGCCGCACGAGGAGTCGCCGTGGGCGCCCGGCGCGGCCAGCGACTGGTGGCTGCATCATTCGCTGACCTCGCTGCAGCGCGATTTGCGGGCGCGCGGAGTCGAACTGCAGATACGTTCCGGCGATAGCCTGACGGTGCTGCAGGAGGTACTGCATGCGAGCGGCGCGGCGGCGGTGTACTGGAACCGGCTCTACGAGCCCTCGGCGATCGCACGCGACAAGCACGTCAAGCAGCAGTTGAAGGAACAGGGTTGCGACGCGCACAGCAGCAACGCGAACCTGCTGATCGAGCCGTGGGAGATCAGCACCGGGCAGGGCGGTCCGTATCGCGTGTTCACGCCGTACTGGCGCAATGCGCGCGCGCGGCTCGAGCCGCGTCCGCCCGCTCCCGCGCCGGCGCGGATCCCGGCGTCGGCGATCAACGAGGTCGCCACCATCGACGACCTCTCGCTGTTGCCGCGCATTCCCTGGGATACCGGGTTCCACGCGGCCTGGCAGCCCGGCGAAGCCGGTGCCGCCGAAGCGCTCGACGATTTCTGCGCCGCGGCATTGCGCGGCTACGCCGAGCGTCGCGACTTCCCGGCCGAAGTCGGTACCTCGCGCCTGTCGCCGCACCTGCATTTCGGCGAACTCTCGCCGCAGCAGGTCTACTGGAAACTCGAGGAACTGGGTCGCGAGCGCGGCAAGACCTGGCGCGAGGCCGGTGAACCGTTCCTGCGCGAGCTCGGCTGGCGCGAGTTCTCGCATCACTTGCTGTATCACTTTCCACAGACGCCGCAGCGCAATCTCAATCCGGGCTTCGATAGCTTCGAGTGGCGCGAACCCGACGCGGAGCAGCTTGCCGCCTGGCAGCGCGGCCGCACCGGCCTGCCGATCGTGGATGCCGGTATGCGCGAGCTGTGGCACACGGGCTGGATGCACAACCGCGTGCGCATGCTGGTCGCGAGTTTCCTGTGCAAGAACTTGCGCGTGCACTGGAGCCACGGCGCGCGCTGGTTCTGGGACACGCTGGTCGACGCAGATCTCGCCAACAATACGCAGGGCTGGCAGTGGACCGCGGGCACCGGTGCGGATGCCGCGCCGTATTTCCGCATCTTCAATCCGGTCACCCAGGGCGAACGCTTCGATGCCGACGGCGCCTACGTCAAACGCTGGGTGCCTGAGCTGTCGCGGCATGCATTCAAATCGGTGCACGCGCCGTGGAAGCAGCCGGACCTGCTCGCGCGCAGTGGCTATCCGGAGCCGATCGTGGACCTGGCCGAATCGCGCGAGGCGGCGCTGCAGGCGTACAAGGACAAATGATACCGCGCGCTATCCGGCGCCGCCCCGCGGTGCCGGTGCATCCTTGTTCAGCAACGCGGTCAGCACCGGCGGCGTGATCATCGCGGTCAGCAGCGACATCGCCACGATGCTTGATCACCGCTTCCAGCGCCTCGCTGGTCACGATGAGCCCCAGCACCGAAGGTCCGACGATACTGCCGGCGGCGATCTCGCCGACCACGCCGGACAGCCGCGGCCGCTTGGCGATCTCCGCGCCGGTCTGCGCGGCGACAACGATGGTGAAAAGACTCAGCAGGATCTCGCTGGCGCGATGCATCGGTAGTGTTCCGCGTCGAACCGTGCCGGATTCCAGGCGTGCCTGGCCGGGTCGGTCCGGCATGGCGGTCGCGCGGCTGTCATCGGGCCGCCACATTGTTTTTTTCCAGGCCTGCGCGGATGCTAGGCGACGCAGAGCGACCGCTGCTGCGCGGTTCGGGGAGGAATCGATGTTCGAAGTATTGCGGGGCAAGCGCGACGCCATGTCCAAGGTCGATACGGCCTGGCTGCGCATGGAAAGTCCCACCAACCTAATGATGATCACCGGCGTGCTGATGTTCGAGACCCGGCTCGACCTGGCCGCGCTGAAGAAGATCATCGCCGAGCGCTTCCTCGCGTTCCGCCGCTTCCGCCAGAAGGCCGTCGACAACGGCAGCTCGGCAGCCTGGGAAACCGACAAGGACTTTGACCTCGACTGGCACGTCCGCCTGACCGCGCTGCCCGGCGCGGCCGACAAGTTCGAACTCGAGCGCCTCGTCAGCCAGTTCGCTTCCAGTCCGCTCGATCATTCCAAGCCGCTGTGGCAGTTCCATGTGGTGGAGAACTACCGCGGCGGCAGCGTGCTGATCTCGCGCGTCCACCATTGCTATGCCGACGGCCTGGCCCTGGTGCAGGTGCTGCTGTCGCTGACCGACGCCGCGCCTACGGTCGAGCAGCAGGCGGAGCTGGCGAAGGTCTGGCTTAAGAAGGACCAGGGCAGCGTCATGGAGCGACTGCTCGAACCGACCAAGGCGGGGCTGGTCAAGGCGCTGGGCGCCGGCGAGAAGATGCTCGGCAAAGGTCTGGAAATGTGGAAGGATCCGGCGCTCGCGGCGGATCTCGCGCGCGAAGGCGGCGAGATCACGCGCGAGCTCGCGATCGCGCTGTCGCTCGCGGACGATCCGCCGACCGCGTTCAAGGGGCCGCTCGGCGTCAGCAAGCGCGTGGCCTGGGCCGAGCCGCTGCCGCTCGAAGACGTCAAGACGGTCGGCAAGGCGCTGGGCTGCACCGTCAACGACGTGCTGCTGGCCTGCGCCGCCGGCGCGTTGCGCGGCCACCTCGTCGATGCCGGGGAAGCGGCCGACGGACTGACGATCCGCGCGACCGTGCCGGTCAACCTGCGGCCGCTCGAGCATGCGAAGAAGCTCGGCAATCACTTCGGCCTGGTCTTTCTCGACCTGCCGATCGGCGAAGCCAATCCGATGCGCCGGCTCGAACGCGTCGCGGCCAACATGCGCGAGCTCAAGCGTTCGCGCCAGGCCGCGCTGACGTTCGGCCTGCTCGCCGCGGTCGGCATGGCGCCGGTCGCGATCCAGCGTGCCGCGCTGGAGCTGTTCAGCCGCAAGGCCACCGCGGTCGCGACCAATGTGCCGGGACCGCAGATGCCGCTGTACCTCGCCGGCGCACGCGTGCGCGAACTCATGTTCGGGGTGCCGCAGAACGGCTCGATCGGCATGGGCATCTCGATCCTGAGCTACAACGGCAACGTGCACTTCGGCCTGATCGTCGACGCCAAGCTCGTCGCCGACCCCGAATCGGTGGTGCAGCGCTTCGCCGGCGAATTCGAGAAGCTCGTCTTCGCGACCTTGATGGAAGACTGGGACGGCGAGCTCAGTGCCGGTGATGTCGAGGCCACGTATCGGCATTACGACGGGGCGGCAGTGGCGGCGAAGCAGTCACTGCGCGAAGGTCGCGTGCGCAAGCCGGCAGCGGCCAAGCCGGCAGCGGTCGATTCCGTGGTGATCGAGCCTGTGCCGGCCAAGCCGCGCGCGCGTAAGCCAGCGCTGGCAAAGGCACCGGCGGCCAAGCCGTCCGCGCCCAAGAAACGTCCGGCGCAGCCGCGTGCGGTGGCGTCCAAAGCCGGTGCCAGTTCGAAGAACGCTGCGCCGCGTGCGCGCCGCGACGGCGCCGCGTTCGGTAAACAGCTGCGGCAATTCCGCGCCAAGGTCGGCGTCGAGGACGGCGGTTGAGCGCAGGGCTGGAAGTGGGCCGATGATGCTCTATGTCGTCCTGGCATTTTTCTTCAGCATGATCGCGACGAGCTTGTTCGCGGCGGTTTGGCTCTCCGAACTGCGTGCCCGGCTCCGCCAGGCTGCGTCAGAGCATGAGACGGCGGTCGGAAGCGCGCCCTGTTCGTTCGGCAGAGAACCGGAAGTTCTGCGTCGGTCGCTGGTGTTTGCGACGCCGCCGGATCTGCTGGAGCATCCGCGCATCGCAGCGCTGCTCACTCGTTTGCGCTGGAGTTGGTCCGTGCCGATTTTCTGGGGCGTTTTGTTCATCGCTGCGTCCATCGTCGATCGCGTGTAGCGTGCGACGGTAGCTCCGGCCCGCTACACTGCCGCGCCGCGCGATGCCGAAGCCTGCCATGTCCGATCTTTCCACGCTGTCCCTTCCGCCGGCCCTGCAGCAGGCGCTGGACGCGCTGTCGTTCGACACCCTGACACCGGTGCAGGTGCAGGCACTGCCGAGCCTGCTGGCTGGCCGCGACGTGCTCGCCCAGGCCCAGACCGGCAGCGGCAAGACCGTCGCCTTCGGTGTCGGCCTGCTGTCGCGCGTCGACGCGGTCGGCGGCCTGCAGGCGCTCGTGCTGGTGCCGACGCGCGAACTCGCCGACCAGGTCGGCAAGGCGATCCGCCAGCTCGCTCGCTTCCTGCCGAACCTCAAATTGTCGATCCTCTGCGGCGGGGTACCGCTGCGCGTGCAGGTCGAATCGCTGGTGCACATGCCGCAGGTCGTCGTCGGCACGCCCGGGCGCATTCTGGAACATCTGGAAAAAGGCAGTCTTGAACTCTCCGCGCTGCGCGTACTCGTGCTCGACGAGGCCGACCGCATGCTCGACATGGGTTTCGCCGACGACATGCGCAGCGTGATCAAGTACGCGCCGCGCGACTGCCAGACCAACCTGTTCTCGGCCACGTTCCCGGACGAGATCCGCGCGCTGAGCAACGAGTTCCAGCGCGATGCGGTGCAGATCAGCGTCGACGGCGACACGCAGGTGCCCGAGATAGTGCAGCGCTTCTACGAGGTGGAACCGGAGCGCAAGCTCGATACCGTCGCGTGGCTGCTGTCCGAGCACAAGCCGGTATCGGCGATGATCTTCTGCAACACGCGGCGCGACACGCAGGACGTGGCTGCGGCACTCGACGAACGCGGCTATTCGGTGCTCGCGCTGCACGGTGATCTCGAACAGCGCGATCGCGACGAGGTGCTCGTGCGCTTCGCCAACCGCAGCTGTTCCATCCTCGTCGCGACCGACGTCGCCGCGCGCGGTCTGGATATCGAAGACCTGCCGGTAGTGCTGATGTACGACATCGCGAGCGACGCGGATACGCATGTGCACCGCAGCGGCCGCACCGGTCGCGCCGGTCGCAGCGGTCTCGTGCTGACCCTGTGCAGTTCGCGCGAGATGAGCCGCGCCAAGGTCATCGAGGAACGCCTTGGCCAGCCGCTGCGCTGGGAACAGGCCAGGACCACGCCGGGCCGCCTCAAGACCGGCCAGCTCGCGACGATGCAGACGCTGGTCATCGACGGCGGCCGCAAGGACAAGCTGCGCCCGGCGGATATCCTCGGCGCGCTGACCGGTACCGCCGGCATCGCGGGCAGCGACGTCGGCAAGATTGCGATCTTCGACGTCCGCGCCTATGTCGCGGTGTCGCGCGGCATTGCCGAGCAGGCGCTGCAGCGTCTGCGCGAAGGCAAGATCAAGGGCCGCAACCTGCGCGTGCGCAAGCTGGGCTGAGCGGCGCAAGCGCGCTTGCGCGGTTGCATCGAAAACGGGCGGAGCCCGTCTTCGACATTCTGCTAGCGGCGCAGCTTCGACGGATTGACGCCATCGTCGACGGGCTGGATCTCGACCGTTTCGCTGCCGCGGCGGACGATGCACAGCATCCGCACGTCCTTCTTCTTCGCCTTACCGCGCACGAGCAGGGCGGTGCCGACCTCGTCGGAAAACAGCATCAGATGACCGTCGGGCCGCGGTTTGTCGAGCTTGCTCGCGGCGAGGCAGCGATCGACGACGACGCGGTAGTGGGCGTCCCAGGCGTCCGGTGCGCTCGCGATGGCGGGAGCCAGCGGACAGAGGACGAACAGCAGCAGCAACGGTCGGCGCATTGAGGTTCCTTGAAGCCAGGATTTATCCGGGACGGGGAGAGCCTGTTCGATCGCGCGTTCAACGCGTGTGAGCGGCGGGGCACCGCACCGCTCGCCTACACTACGCGTCCCGACGTCGCCATCCGCCGTGCCCATGCCCGATTTCATCGTCGCCATTCCTGCCCGCTATGCGTCGACGCGCCTGCCCGGCAAGCCCCTGAGCCTGATCGCCGGCGAGCCGATGGTGGTGCATGTGGCGCGGCGCGCATTCGCCGCCGGCGCGCGCGAGGTCGTCGTAGCGACCGACGACGAACGCATCGCACAGGCGCTCGAGGGCCAGCCCGTGACCGTCTGCATGACCCGCGCCGATCACGCGTCCGGCAGCGATCGCCTGGCCGAATGCGTGGAGCAGCGCGGCTGGCCCGACGATATGGTCGTGGTCAACCTGCAGGGCGACGAACCGCTCGCACCCCCTAGCGGCATACGCGCCGTTGCCGACGTGCTGATCGCGAACGACGCGCCGATGGCCACGTTGGCGACGCCGATCGCGAGCGCGGAGGAATTGTTCAACCCGAATTGCGTCAAGCTCGTCGCCGCGGGAGAAATCGCGCTGTATTTCAGCCGCGCGCCGATGCCCTGGGCGCGCGACGCGTTCGCCGCAGCGCCCGGCGTGCTGCCGGCCGGCATACCCTTCCTGCGTCATATTGGTATCTACGCCTATCGCGCCGGTTTCCTGCGGCGCTACAGCGAGCTCGCACGCACGCCGCTGGAAGCGGCCGAATCGCTGGAGCAGCTGCGCGTGCTCGAACACGGCTACCGCATCGCCGTGCGTCTCGCGCCGGAAGCGTTCCCGGCCGGCGTCGACACACCCGAAGATCTCGCGCGCGTCAACGCGCTGCTGACCGCCCCGTGAGGATCCTGTTCGTCTGCCTCGGGAATATCTGCCGCTCACCGGTGCTCGAAGCCGTGCTGCGCACGCAGGCAGCGCGTGCCGGGCTCGACTGGCGGATCGCCTCGGCCGGCACCGGCGACTGGCATGTGGGGCAGGTTGCCGATCCGCGCAGCTGCGCCTCGGCGCTGAGCCGCGGCTATGCACTGGACGAGCACCGCGCGCGCCAGCTTTGTGCGGCCGACTATCGCGACTACGACTGGCTGCTGGCCGCCGATCGCGCCAATCTCGCCGAGATCGCGCGGCGCAGGCCCGCTGGGGCGACGGCGCAGACCGCGCTGGCCCTGTCCTATGCCGGCATTGCGCAGCCGATCGAGGTGCCCGATCCGTATTACGGCACGGCCGCTGGTTTCGACAGCGTGATCGACCTGGCCGAAGCGTTCGCGCACAAGGTGATCGAACGCGCGTCGCGTTCAGGCTAGGGCGGCCGCCGGTCACTGCCGTCACCGGTTCGGGTGACGGAGATTCAATCGGCCGGCGAATTCCGCATAATCGGCCGGCACGGCAGCAAGGGGATGAGGACGATGGCGCAGCAGGTCGAGACGTTCGAATTCCCGCCCGGACTGGAATGGGTCAATACCACCCAGGTCCCGCAGGCGGACCAACTGCGCGGACGGGTCACGCTGCTGTATTTCTGGACCTACGACGGCATCAATTGCCTGAACCTGCTGGCCGATCTGGCCTGGCTCGAGAATCGCCATCACGACGGCCTCTGCGTGATCGGCGTGCACACACCGCGTTACCCCGCGCAGCGCAATGGCGCGGCGGTGCTCAAGGCAGTCAATCGCCACCAGTTGCGTCATCCGGTCGCGAGCGATCCGGGCTTCGCGTTGTGGCAGCGGCTCGGCGTGCAGGCCTGGCCCAGCATCGTGCTGCTCGATACGCAGGCCCGCCCTGTCGCCATCTTCACCGGCGAGGGGCGGCGTCAGGAGCTGGACCGGCGCATCACCGACCTGCTCGACGATGCGATCGCGAACGACACCCGTGTCTACGACAGCTGGCCCGCGGTCGGCCGGCCGGAGCCGCGCCTGCCGCTGGCCTTCCCGTCGCGCGTGATCGCCACGGACAACCATTTATACATTTCCGACACCGCGCACCATCGCGTGCTCGAAACCACGCTCGACGGTACCGTGCAGCGCCAGTTCGGCGCCGGCAACGCGGGCTACTGGGACGGGCGGCTCGCCGATTGCGGGCTGTCCTCGCCGCAGGGCCTGGCCCTGGGCAAGGACTGTCTCTACATCGCCGATACCGGCAACCACGCGATTCGCCGCGTGCGCCTGCTCGCCGGCGACGTGGATACCGTGGCCGGCACCGGCAAGGCCGGGCGCGAGCGCCCGCAGCTGCATCCGGAGCCCGCGAGCGTGAACCTGTGCGCACCCGTGGACGTGGTCGCCCACAACGAGCATCTTTACTTCACGGTGGCCGGCCAGCACCAGGTCTGGGATCTGGACCTGACACGGCGCACGCTGGACGTCCTGGCGGGCTCCGGACGCTTCGGCGTGGAAGACGGCGCCGGCAGCTATGCGAGCTTCGCCCAGCCGGCCGGCATCGCGGCGCTGGGTTCGGCGCTGATCGTCGCCGACGCGGGCGGCGGCGCGATCCGCGCGATCCGGCTCAGCGATCGCCAGGTCACCACGGTGGTCGGCAAGGGGCCGTGGGAGTTCGGCGACGCGGCCGGCAATCGCGACACCGTGCGGCTGCAGCATCCGCTCGGCGTCGCAGTCGACCCGCGTGGGCTGGTCTTCGTTGCCGACAGCTACAACAGCAAGCTCAAGGCCATCAACCTGAAGAGCGGCGAGACGCGCAGCTTCAACCTGCCGTACCGGTTTCACGAACCCGAAGGCGTCAGCGTCAGCCACGGCGCGCTGTGGGTGGCCAATACCAATGCGCACGAGATCGTGCGCGTGGATCTGTCCAACGGCAGCTGCCAGCGTATTGCGATCGGTGAATAGTCGACTAGCCGAAGGTCTTTAGGATCAAGAGTTAACGCCAGTTCGTAACGGGGGAAACTATGACTCGGGCTCGACTTTTTTATTTAGTTGCCTTGGGGTTGATCGTCGGCGGTTGCGCCTCAACTTGGACTCGGCCAGCTACTAGTGAGGCGCAGTTTTACAGCGATCGTCTTGATTGCGAACAGACTGCGAATCAGATGTACCCCACTGCGATCATGCCTGTCGGAGCCGGATACCAGGCTCCTGCCCAAACGCATTGCAGTTCGTTTGGTAACCAAACGACGTGTACGACTCAGCCTGGTAGCTACACACCGCCACCTCAGATGGATGTCAATGTGTTTAAGCGCGGCCAAGCGGTGAATACTTGCCTTAGATCTAAAGGTTACGTGAAGTGAACTGCCCACTCGTGTGTCGGCAGGTAGTGGAGCAATTACTAGTTTCTTGATGGAATCTTTGTCGACAACGCAAACAGCCTTCGACGGCAAGGCCTTCGTCCGCCATCTGAGCGGTTCGCCGGGCGTCTATCGCATGATCGATGCGCGCGGCGAACTGCTGTACGTGGGCAAGGCGCGCGACCTGAAAAAGCGCGTCGGCAGCTATTTCCTCAAGCCGCGGCTCGAGCCGCGCATCATGGCGATGATCGCGCAGATCGCGCGTGTCGAGACCACGCTGACGCGCACGGAAGGCGAGGCGCTGATCCTCGAGGCGCAGCTGATCAAGTCGCTCAAGCCGCGCTACAACATCCTGCTGCGCGACGACAAAAGTTATCCGTATATTTTTATCTCGGCCGGCCCCGACGCGCAGCGCATGAGCTTCCACCGCGGCGCCAAGAACGCGAAGGGGCGCTACTTCGGCCCGTACCCGAGCGGATATGCGGTGCGTGAAAGCTTAAGCCTGATGCAGAAGCTGTTCCTGGTGCGCCAGTGCGAGGACAGCTATTTCAAGAATCGCTCGCGTCCCTGCCTGCAATACCAGATCAAGCGCTGCAGCGCGCCCTGCGTCGGCCTGATCGACGAGAACGACTACGCCGCCAGCGTGCGCCACGCGGCGCTGTTCCTCGAAGGCAAGAGCAACCAGGTGATCGACGAAACCGTCGCGCGCATGGAAGGCGCGAGCCATGCACTCGAGTTCGAAAAGGCCGCCGCGCTGCGTGACCAGGTCGCGACACTCAAGCAATTGCAGGCGCGCCACTACGTGCACGGCGCCAGTGCCGACATGGACGTGCTCGGCTGCCGCATCGACAACGGCCTGGCCTGCGTATCCGTGCTGTTCTTCCGCAACGGCGTCAGTCTGGGCTCGCGCGACTTTTTCCCGCGCCTGCCGCTGGATGCGAGCGAGGCCGACGTGATCGCGGCGTTCATCGCGCAGTACTACCTCGAACGGCCGCTGCCCGAGGAGATCATCGTCGGCCAAGCCGCCGAGGAATTCGATGTGCTGGCAGAAGCTTTGGGGATCCAGGCCGGACGCAAAGTCGAGATCAAGTCCAGCGTGCGTGCCGAACGCGCGCGTTTCCTCGAACTCGCGCAGAAGAACGCCGCCGCCGCACTGGCCTCGCGTCTGGCGAGCCGTCAGACCGTGCGCGACCGCTTCGATTCGTTGCGCGAGCTGCTGGAGCTCGACGAGATACCGACACGCATCGAATGCTTCGACATCAGCCATACCATGGGCGAGGCCACGGTGGCCTCGTGCGTGGTGTTCGGCCACGAAGGCGCGGAGAAATCCCACTATCGACGCTTCAACATCGCCGGGATCACGCCGGGCGACGACTACGCCGCGATGCACCAGGCGCTGGAGCGGCGCTACAAGCGCCTGTCCGCCGGCGAGGGCATCATGCCCGACCTACTGCTGATCGACGGCGGCAAGGGCCAGGTCGCTCAGGCGCTGGACGTGCTCAGCGAACTCGGTATCACCTCGGTGCTCGTTGTGGGCGTGGCCAAAGGGCCGGAACGCCGTGCCGGGCACGAAACCCTGATCCTCGGCGCGAGCGGCCGCAGCGTCTGGCCGGGTCCGGATTCGCCGGCCTCGCACCTGGTCCAGTCGATTCGCGACGAGGCCCATCGCTTCGCCATCACTGGCCACCGTCAGCGCCGCGAGAAGGCGCGCGAGAAATCCAGCCTGGAGGAAATCCAGGGGGTCGGCGCGCGCCGGCGCTCGGCGCTGCTCAAGCAGTTCGGTGGCCTGACCGGCATCGCCGCCGCCGGCGTGGAGGAACTCATGCAGGTCAAGGGGGTCAGCAGGGATCTGGCCGAGCGCATCTACGCGCGATTTCATGGTTGAGTCACGCGGGGCCATGTCACACTCGCAGCAGCCGTGCTGGTCACGGGAAGCGCGTAACCCATCCCTTCGCGATCGAACGGATGTGCGGCAACCGATGACGGCCTTCCGGGCTATCGTCTGCTGCGCAACGTCCGGTCGCTGCAGTGCTGCGGAGGGCGCCGACAACCTTGAGGTCGCTCCCGTTCTTTCAGCGATTGCGTAGCTACGAGGAAGCCTGGTGCGACCGATACGTCTGACCCTGCCGACGATGCTCACGCTGTTCCGCATCGTGCTGCTGCCCGTGATGGTGGTCGTGTTCTATCTGCCGTTCCGCGGCGCGAATCTCGCCGCGGCGGGTATCTTCATTGCCGCTGCGTTGACCGATTGGCTGGATGGCTGGATTGCGCGGCGCTACGGCATGACCTCGGCTTTCGGCGCGTTTCTCGATCCGGTGGCCGACAAGCTCATGGTCGCCGTGACGCTGTTCCTGCTGGTTCAGCAGAACCCCACGCCCATGCTCGCGGTGACCAGCGCCGTGATCGTCGGACGCGAGATCAGCATCTCCGCGCTGCGCGAATGGATGGCCGAGATCGGCCAGCGCGCGCGCGTCGGTGTCGCCAATCTCGGCAAGATCAAGACCATCGTGCAGATGATCGCCCTCGTAGTGCTGCTGCATCAGCACGATTTCCCCGAGCTGCGTCTCTACCGCATCGGCGAATACCTGCTCGTCGCGGCCGCTACGCTGACGATCTGGTCGGCGCTGGTCTACGTGCGCGCGGCCTGGCCCGTGCTGCGTGATCGTGAAGAGTAGCTCGCTGCACGAAAGTCGTCGGCCAGTGTTGACATCGACCGGCCAATCCCTAAAATGCGCGGTCTCCGGTGCGGGAATAGCTCAGTTGGTAGAGCACGACCTTGCCAAGGTCGGGGTCGCGAGTTCGAGTCTCGTTTCCCGCTCCATGATTTTCTCAAAACCTCGGCCAACCGAGGTTTTGTTTTTTCGGAACGGCGCTTACGCGCTCCGTTGCGAAGTGCACAAGATGGCCTGGTGGCAGAGTGGTCATGCAGCGGCCTGCAAAGCCGTGTACGCCGGTTCGATTCCGACCCAGGCCTCCATCTTGTCGACAACGTAATGCGGGAATAGCTCAGTTGGTAGAGCACGACCTTGCCAAGGTCGGGGTCGCGAGTTCGAGTCTCGTTTCCCGCTCCAGTTCGAAAAGGCCCCGCGTTGCGGGTTTTTTTTCCTGCGCCGCGACACCCGATCTTTCCGCCTGCCGCGGAATCGCGCATGCTTGCGGACGCGCGCCCCGATGGCGAAATCGGTAGACGCAACGGACTTAAAATCCGTCGACCGCAAGGTCATGCCGGTTCGAGTCCGGCTCGGGGCACCACGTCGCCAAAGCACACGTGCAGACCGCTCGTGCTATCTCGGTTTACCCCGTCCCGTGCCGCGCGCGTCGAGTACGTAAAGGCGCGTTGTCACATCCGGTCGGCGCAGACTTCGGTGCAGATGCAACTTCCGAAGGTTCGGCGTTTCGCGCAATTTTATTTTGTCGCTTTAGATAAATAAGTAAATAAATTCATCTGGTCGGTCGAGTTCGTACTCAGCCATCGGGCACCACGGCGACGCCTTGCATTCCTGGGGAATCGCCATTGCGCGGTGCTGCACGCACCGCTCGAACTCGCCGGCAATTGTCCTCGCTTCAGGTCAGGCGGTATCTCAGTCCCCGCCACCTCCGCCACACCCACCGCACCCGCTGCTGCAACTGCTGCCGCTGTCGGAAGAACAGCCGCTGTCGGATGAGCTGTCGCTCGATCCGCTGCTGCCCGAACTCGGCGAACGGAAATCGTGGAAGCTCGCGTACGCCGTGCCGGCCAGCACGGCCGTGCCGGCCAGCGCGACGGCGAGACCGATATCGGCATCGCGCGGTGCGCGGCGGGCGTGGGCGTGGCGCGTATTCATTTCGCGCAGCACCGTATCGCCGGCGCGGCTGCGCTCGGGACGGTTGAACAGCAGCAGCAACGCGGCGACGCCGGCGATCAGGGTGAGAAAGATCAGGAAACCGACCGGCCGGTCGCGCGTCAGGCCGACGACGATCTTGGCGACGCCGAGCACAGTCAGCAGCGCGAACGGCAGAGCGCAGCTGAAACCGAGCATCCAGCGCCGCGAATCGTCGATCAGCAGTTGTCGCGCGAGCAGCGCGTTGCGGATGCGTTCGAGGCGTCCGTCGACCCGGCGCACGACGCGGTTCAGCGAAGGCTCGGCGGCGGCGGCACGTGCGATCTCGTCGAGCGGATAGTCGCGAACCTGCTGCGGGTGAGCGACCTCGAGGCGTTTCTTCTTGCGATCCCATTTGGCCTGGCCGCCCGCGAGCAGGCTGGCCACGCCCGCATCGACGACGCGCTGGGTACCACCGGCGAGGTAGGCCGTCGACCAGGTGTCCAGCGCCGGGCCGCGCGGCTCGCCGCCGATCTCGGTGAGCTGCCGCCGCAGCAGCGCGGTGATGCCGATGCAGGCGAGGAACAGCGCGAGGTAAAGACCCAGAAAAGCAGGACCGTCGAAATCCAGCGGATTCAGCGGCAGCGCCTGCAGTAGCGGCGCGATGCTCAGAAGCGCGGCCGCGGCGGCGAGCTGGCGCCAGTCCGGCCGCGGCAACGCGGGGCGCGGCAGCAGCCAGGTGCGGGCGAGATCGACGCGACGGAAGCGCGCCGGGCTTGCGGTCTGCGCCAGCGCGTCGGGCCAGAACGCCTCGGGCGGCGGACCGAACCAGCGCTGGTAGCTCGCCAGGGTCTCCGCGTACTGGTCGTAATGCAGGCGGCCCTGCTCGCGACCGCCGCGCGTGGGCTCGTGGTGCAGATCGGTGCCCAGTACGTCGGGGCAGTAGCGCTGCCAGTAGTCTCGGCTATAGGTCAGGTGCTGGTGCCAGACTTCGTCGACTGTATCGCTGGGCGATACCGGGTGCCCGGCGACGGCGGCCAGGAAGCAGAATCGCTTGTATTCGCGGATCGCGCCGTCCGCATGCGCCTGGCTCCAGCCATGTTCGCGGGCGAGCTTGTGGGCGAAGCTCAGCGTACAGTCCGCGGTGCTGAAATCGTGCGCGTCGAGGCGCTGCCAGAGTTCGCGTTGTTGTGCCGACCAGACCGCTTCTGTGCCTGTCATGACTGTCTCCGCTTGCGAGGGCTGGGCCACATTACCCGCAGCCGATGACAAGCGGAACGGCCCGGCGACCTCAAGGCGAACGTGCAGAGCCTGGCTGGACGAGGCTCTGCACGGTTTCCGCAAGATAATTCGCAAGCCTCAAGCTGAACCTATTGGCAGGGAACAAAAATACGAGTATCTTCGCCGCACTGTGTTTGCCTGGGTCACGGTAAATTGTGGCCTGATGCGGTTGATCGCTCGCGATCCGCTTCATCGATTCGCCCTGCTTGCTCCCTGCAACCTCAGTCTCGATCCGGATGCCGGATCGTGATTTTCTCAAATTGTTTCATGGAGTTAAGATATGTCGAATCGTCAGACTGGCACCGTCAAGTGGTTCAATGACGCCAAGGGCTTTGGTTTCATCACCCCGGAAAGCGGCGCTGACCTGTTCGTGCACTTCCGCGCGATCCAGGGCACCGGCTTCAAGACCCTTCAGGAAGGCCAGCGCGTGACTTTCGTCGCCGTGCAGGGCCAGAAGGGCATGCAGGCCGACCAGGTTCAGGTTGTCTGAACTAGCGGGCCCTAGCTTTTAAGAAAACCCCAGGCGGAAACGCCTGGGGTTTTTTGTTGCCCGCGATCCGGCGCCACCCTCAGCACTGACGGGCCATGCGCGCCGGCATCTTCCCGCCGGCCGCCGTTTCCGGATAGCCTCGACCGGGCTTCGGGGGGAGGTCGGATCATGTGGCGCGGCGCGTACAAGAATCTCTATGTGCAAGTGTTGATCGCTGTCGCGATCGGCATCACCCTGGGTCACTACGACCCGCAGCTCGGCGAGCGCATGAAACCGTTCGGCGACGGTTTCATCAATCTCGTCAAGATGGTCATCGGCCCGGTGATCTTCGTGACCATCGTCGTCGGCATGGCGCGCATGGGCGATCTGCGCCATTCCGGACGCATCGGCCTGAAGGCGCTGATCTATTTCGAAGTCATGACGACGCTGGCGCTGATCATCGGCCTCGTCGTGGCCAATGTGCTGCAGCCGGGCGCGGGCATGGAAATACAACCCGGCGATCTCGACCCGAAGAAAACCGAAACCTACGTGCAGGCGGCCAAGGAACAGACGCTCTCGGCGTTCCTGCTCGGCATCATCCCCAAGAGTCTCGTGTCGGCCTTCGTCGACAACAACCTGCTGCAGGTGCTGCTGGTGGCCGTGCTGTTCGGTGTCGCCATGACGCACAGCGGTGCAGCCGGCCGGCGCGTGCTCGATCTGCTCGAAGAACTGTCCCAGGTGCTGTTCAAGATCGTCGCGCTGGTGATGCGCGTCGCGCCGATCGGCGCATTCGGCGCGATGGCGTTCGCGATCGGCAAGTTCGGCCTGGGCATGCTCGTGTCGTTGGGCTGGCTGCTGCTCTGCGTCTATTCGACCTGCTTCTTTTTCGTCTTCGGCGTGCTCGGCCTCGTCGCGCGCCTGTCCGGATTTTCGCTGTGGCGCTTTCTCGTCTTCATCCGGCGCGAGATCGTGCTGGTCGCGGGTACGTCGTCGTCGGAGTCGGCGCTGCCGCGCATGCTGATGCGGCTCGAGCAGGCCGGCTGCGACCGCTCGGTCGTGGGCCTGGTGCTGCCGACGGGTTATTCGTTCAATCTCGACGGCACCTGCATCTATCTCACGATGGCGTCGATCTTCATTGCCCAGGCCGTTGGTGTGCAGCTGACCTTGCACGACGAACTCGTGCTGGTCGGCGTGCTGTTGCTGACGTCCAAGGGCGCGGCCGGCATCACCGGCGCGGGCCTGACCACGCTGATCGCGACGCTCGGCGCGCTCGCCGGCAAGGTGCCGGTGGAGGGCGTGGCGCTGGTCATCGGCGTTGACCGCTTCATGTCCGAGGCGCGCGCGATCACCAACGTGATCGGCAATGGTGTCGCGACCATGGTCGTTGCGCGCTGGGAAGGTCTGCGCGACGACGCGAAGATGCACGCGGCCTTTGCCGCCGGCCCCAGCGACGAAACCGCCGAGGCCGAGGCAGCGCGGGCCTGAGGCCGCCGCGCGACTTGAATCGACCGGACGCGGCCCTCATGCTTCGCGGCACGTCCGACATGCCGTCGGCGTCCCGCCCGTATCGGGCCCCATTCCGAGAAACTACATGCAGATTGCCGAGCGCTGTGTCGCCGCGTTTCACTACACCTTGACCAATGAGCAGGGCGAGATCATCGACTCGTCCGCCGGCCGCGAACCGCTGGCCTATCTGCATGGCGTCGGCAATATCGTGCCGGGGCTGGAGCGCGAGATGACCGGCAAGAGTGCCGGCGACACCTTCAACGTGGTGGTCGCGCCCGAGGACGGCTATGGACTGCATCAGGAAGGTCTGATCCAGCACGTACCGCGCGGCGCGTTCCAGGGCGTGGACGTGATCGAACCCGGCATGCAGTTCCACGCCAACGGCCCGAACGGACCGATGACGGTGACGGTTGCGGCCGTCGACGATGAAACCGTTTCCGTCGACGGCAATCATCCGCTTGCCGGCCAGACGCTGCATTTCGCGATCGAGGTCATCGAAGTGCGCGAAGCCAGCGCCGAGGAAGTCATGCACGGCCATGTGCACGGCGCCGGTGGCCACGAGCATTGATGTCGCGCGCGCCCCGCGGCGATACCGTTTCGACGCCAGACCCAGCACGAGGTGAAGCATGACTACCGCGTATGATTTTTCCGCCACGACCCTGGACGGGGACGAGCAGCCGCTGAAGGATTACAAGGGCAAGGCGCTGCTGATCGTCAATGTCGCGTCCAAGTGCGGCTTCACGCCGCAATACACGGGCCTGGAGGCGCTGTATCGCAAGCACAAGGACGAAGGCCTGGTCGTGCTGGGCTTTCCCTGCGATCAGTTCGGCCATCAGGAGCCCGGCGACGCCGACGAGATCCGCAACTTCTGCTCGACGACCTACGACGTCAGCTTCCCGATGTTCGCCAAGGTCGACGTCAACGGCGACAAGGCGCATCCGCTGTATAAATGGCTGAAAAGTGAAAAAGCCGGCTTTCTCGGCACCGAAGGCGTCAAGTGGAATTTCACCAAGTTCCTCGTCAACCGCGAGGGCGAAGTGATCAAGCGTTACGCGCCGACCGACACGCCGGAAAAGATCGACAAGGATCTCGGCGGCGTGCTCGGCTGAGGGCATTCGGGCCGGCACCGGGCAGAAGGCGGCCGACCAGCCGCCTTCTTTATTTGCGGCGGTGCTATGGACCTTCGAAGTCGTCGGTGAAAATCGGGTCCGGCGCGGTGATGGCGATCGGGCCGTTCATGCCGACATGGTTTTCGCAGTTGTAGTGCAGGCTGTTCGGCGCGTCGCCGGGCACGACGAAGGTGATGTCGGTCGTGCCGGTCGCGCCGTTGTTGGTGACGCCGTTGTTGTAGAGGAAGTTGGGGCCGGGCGCGTTCATGGTGTTGATATTGAACGGATGGGTCGCGCCGACGTTGTTGAGATGGAACACGTAGGTGCCGCCGCGCTGCAGGGTCAGCGCCGGATTGGTCTGGCCATCGATGGTCCATGCGGCGGAACCCGCCGCGCTGACCTGGAACGTCCGGGTGATGCCGCCGCGTTCGGCGGCCTCGGCGGCGAATGGCGCGCTGACGGTCGCGGCGAGAACGAACAGGGAACGCAGTACGGGCATCGGCTTGTCCTCGGTATGAAGGGCGATTGTGCAAAAAGCCGTCGCCGGCGGGAATAGCGATGGGGAAAATACCCCGCGGTCGCGTGCCTGGTTGTTGAGCCAAGGCCGCGACTACATTTCCTTCGGCCTGTTTCCGCGACACTGTGTACTGATGAGGCGGACGGGTAGTCCATTGAACCGAATTCTTTTCGTCGCGTGGATTTTTGGCGCCGGCCTGCTGGTCGCGCCGGCACAGGCACAGGACGAGCCCGCGACACCGCTGCAGAGCATCGTCGTCTCGTCGACCATCCTCCGGCCAGCCGATCATTTCGATGTACCGGCGTCGCTCAGCGTCGTTTCGCTGGACGACGACGCGCCGGCGAGCGTGTCGGCCGCCTTGTCCGGCGTGCCGGGACTGCTCGCGCGCGAACGGCAGAACCAGGCGCAGGACACACAGCTGTCGATCCGCGGCTTCGGCGCGCGTTCGACTTTCGGCGTGCGCGGGCTGCGCCTGTACGCCGACGGCATTCCCGCGACCATGCCCGACGGCCAGGGCCAGATCTCGCATTTCAACCTGCTCGCGGGCGATCGCATCGAGGTACTGCGTGGGCCGTTCTCGGCGCTGTACGGCAACTCCTCGGGCGGCGTGGTGCAGATCGTCAGCGCCGACGGTACCGGTCCGCTGCAACTGCGCGCGCAGGCCAGTGCCGGCAGGTACGGCAGCGCCGCGTTCGGTGCGAGCGCACGCGGCGGCAACGATAGCATCGGCTACAGCGTGGCCGCGTCGGTGACCGACAGCGACGGCTATCGCGACCACAGCGAATCGAGGCGCGAATCGTTCAATGCGAAGCTGCGCATCGCGATCGGCGATGACGGCACGCTGTCGCTGGTCGCGAACCGCTTCCATTCGCCCGATGCACAGGATCCGCTCGGCCTGACGCGTGCCGAGGCGCTGGCCGATCCGCGTCAGGCGACGTCCGTCGCGCACCAGTTCAACACGCGCAAGTCGGCGACGCAGAACCAGCTCGGCGCGGTTTTCGAGCAGGCGCTGGGCGGCGGGCATACGGTGCGCGCGATGACGTATGCGGGGCATCGCGCGATCGAACAATTTCTTGCGTTGCCGGTCGCGGCGCAGGCCAACCCGCTGAACGCAGGCGGCGTGATCGATCTGGGCAGCGACTACGGCGGTGCCGACGTACGTTGGTCCTGGCGCGGCGAACTCGCGGCGCGCGCCGTCGAGTTGACCGCGGGCGCGAGCGCCGATACTCAACGCCAGCAGCGCCGCGGTTTCGAGAATTTCGTCGCCGGTACGCTGGGCGTACGCGGCGCGTTGCGGCGTGACGAACGCAACACCGCGCGCAACCGCGACGTCTACGCGCAGGCGTTCTGGGAATTCGCGCCGCGCTGGTCGTTGCTGGCGGGCGCGCGCCGCAGCGATATCCGCTACGTGTCCGACGACCGCTACATCATCGCGGCCAATCCCGACGACAGCGGCGCCGTCGACTACGCGCAGACCACGCCGGTCGCCGGATTGATGTTCGCGCCGCGCGACGACTGGCGCATCTATGTGTCGGCCGGCCGCGGCTTCGAGACGCCGACGTTCAACGAACTGGGCTACCGCGCCGACGGTGCCGCGGGCCTCGCGCTGGACCTGCGCCCGGCGCGCAGCCGTAATGTGGAACTCGGCAGCAAGTGGCGAGGCAACGGCGGCGCCACGCTGGAAGCGGCCTTGTTTCGCGCCGATACGGAGGACGAGCTTGCGGTCGCGCGCAATGTCGGCGGGCGCAGCAGCTTCCGCAACGTCGGGCGCGCGCGGCGCGAAGGGCTGGAAGTGGCCGGTCTGTTGCCGCTGGGTGCTGCGTGGCAGATCGACCTGGCCTATACGCATTTGCGCGCGAGGTTCCGCGACACGTTTCCGATCTGCGTCGCCGCCGGCTGCACGACGCCTACTACGCTCGTGCCGGCCGGAACGCGCATTCCGGGCGTACCGCGCGACCAACTGGCGAGCCGGCTGCACTGGCGCGGCGGCGACTGGACCGCGGGCGCGCAGGCGGTTGCGGTCGGTGCGGTCACGGTCAACGACAGCGGCAGCCAGCGCGCACCGGGCTATGGATTGCTGAACCTCGATCTCGGCCATCACGGGTTGATCGGCAGGAGTCGCCTGCACGGCTTCGCGCGCGTCGACAATGCGTTCGACCGCCGCTACATCGGCTCGGTCGTCGTCAACGAAGGCAATGGGCGCTTCTACGAACCGGGGCCGGATCGCACCTGGTCGATCGGCCTGCGTTGGAACCACGGCGAATAGCGACGTGCGGGACCGCCGCCATCGCTGCGCCCGTGCGTCGTGACGGCCACGCGCAGCAACGCAGCGCATGCCGATGCGGCAACCGTCATCGGGGTACCGAACCGCAGGCCGATTCCGGAAGCCGGTGTGGCCTTACAGCTCGAAGTCGTTCGCGAAGATGCCGTCCGGATCGATCACCGTGATCGCGCCGTTCATCGCGCCGTGGTTGCCGCAGTTGTAGTGCAGGCTGCTCGGCGCGGCGAGCGGGACGACGAAGGTGATGTCGGTGTCGCCGGTCGCGCCGTTGTTGCTGACGCCGACGTTGTAGCGCGCGCCGCTGCCGGTCGTGTTCGTGGTGTTGATGTTGAACGGATGCACGCCGCTCACGCCGGTGAGGTCGAACACATAGGTGCGGCCGCGTTCCAGCGTCAGTGGCGGGTTGGAATTGCCATTGATGGTCCAGGCGGAAAAGCTGCCGGCGCTGACGGCGAAGGTGGTCGTGCCCTCGGGCGCGGCGGCGGCGGCCAACGGCAACAGGGCGATGGCCAGGGCGAAGGGACGGACCAGCAGGCGCAATGCGTTCATCGAAGTGTCCTCAGGGTGGTGGAAAAAGCGGCAGCAGCTCGTGTACCGCTGCATACGTCGGATAAGCGGCGCGACCGGTAGAGCGAACACCGTCATCGGCTTGACGCCGCGTCAAGCGGCAGGGGCGATGGCCGGACATCTGGCCGGTTCCGGCATGCGCCGGCCATGCCGACAATGCGGTTGGTCGCGAACGGCACAGGGCGGTGACAGATGGGTGTGAAAGGCGCACGACCTGCGTGGCCGGGCAGGCGAGCCGGGCATGTTTGACTTTCCGCCCGCCTTGCGTAGCGTGCGCGATCCCGAGAGTCGCGTGGATGCGCCGATGTCCGAAGATTTCGCCGGTCTGCTGACCGTCTTCATGCGCCGCATCCGGGCCAGCGCCTCGGGTGTCGCGACCGAGATCGGCATGAGCCGGGAAGCCGTCAACAACTGGCGTCACGGCCTGTCGATGCCCAACCGAAAGCATCGCCACAAGCTGGTCGAGTGCGCGCGCTATCTGCGTTTGAGCGAGCAGGAAACCGACCGTCTGCTCCATAGCGCCGGCTTCGAACCCGAATACCCGGTCGGCGGTCAGGCGCCGGGACAGCCGTATGCGGACTACATCGGTCGCCTGTTCGAGCGACTGCAGCGCCTGGCGCCGTATCCGATCCTGATGCTGCTGAGCCAGGCCCATTGGGGTCAGCCGCCGTTCCGCGAAGTCCTGCTCGCGACCGCGCGGCAGCGCTACGGCGAAGCGGCGGTGCTGCATGTGCGGCCACCCTACAGCGTCGAGGCCGATGCACGCAGCTATTTCAGCGCGATCGGCGCGCAGTGCGGCTTTGCCGGCGTCGATTCGGACTTTGCCTTCGAGTCGGCGCTGGAGCGGCGCCTGGCCGCGGGCGAGCGCGTGTTCTGCCTGGTCAGCCGCTTCGAGCAGGGCGAGGCGCACCTGCGCGAATCGCTCGCCGGCATCCTGCGGGGCTTGAGCGAAATGTACAGCGGCCGGCTGCATCTGCTGCTCTGCGGCGGCGAGGCGCTGGCCGAGCTGAAGTACCAGAGTGGAGATTTGTCGTTGTTGAATATTGCGAGCGTGGAGAACTGGCCCGACCCCGGCCCGGACGAACTGCGTGCGCTGGCCGGCCGGCAATTGCCGGTGGCGCAGGTCGACGGCGCGCTGCTGGTCCGGCTGGAACAGGCCTGCGGCGGCCATCCGGCCCTGATCGACGAAGCGTTGCGCTGGCATGCCGAACCCTCTACCGGAAAGCAGACCCCGTTGCTTGAGTGCCTCGCGGGCAGCATACGGTTGTGGGAAGGTTTCGTTCCGTTGCTCGGCGACGCGGATGCGCGCGCGCGGGTCGGTGCCTGGCTGGAGCAGGCGAGCCTCGGCCGCGCGCAGCCCTACCTGATCGACCGGCTGATGCGCCGCCTGTTCTGGGCCAATCTCGTGACCGCACGCGCCGGCGGCGACGGCCTGCAGCTGGAATGGCGCTGCGACGCAGTGCGCCGCGCCGGCCGCCAGATCATCGCCGCGTGGAGCGACGCCGGCGCATGAGTCCGACGCATAAGTTCTGGCTGCGCGCCGCTCTGGTGGCCGCCGTCACGCTGTTCGTCGGCACGGCGCTGATCGTGCCGCAGTGGAATTCCTCGCTGAGCGGCGTGCTCGTCAGCCCGCAGAGCCGTGCCTGGCTGGCGAACGGCTGGGTCGAGCTGCAGGTGGCGCGCATGAGCGTCAACACTTACGTCAGCGACAGGGACGAGTGGCCGACGCGGCTGGACGCGATCGAGGTGCCGGCGCTCGGAGATATCTTCGAATTGTCGCTGCATCCCAACGAGATCGTCGGCACGCTGCGTCCGCTGCCACAACTGGACCGCAGCCTGCATGGCCGGCGCGTGCTGTATCGCTGGGATCCGCAGACGCGCGATTGGAGCTGCCGCGCCGGCGATCCGCCGATACCGGCGGACTACCTGCCGCTGAATTGCCGCAGCGAGGAAGACTTCAGCGGCGGCACGACGCGCAATCTCACGTCGCTGCTCGTGCTGTCGCTGCTGGTACTGCTCGTGCTGGGTGTGCTGCTGCTCTGGCGTCATCCGCTGATCGCACCGATCCAGCGCGATCCGGCGCGCCTCAAGCGCATGCCGCTGCCGCTGCTGCGGCGCATCGACACGGCCTTGGGCTGGCTGCAGCGGCGCGACGTCACGCTGGCCGCGGCGGCTGTCGATCCGGCGGACTGGAACGAGGCGCTGGGGTTCTCGCAGCTCGACGAGGCGCAGCGTGCGCAGCGCTTCGCCCTGCGCGTGGCGGCGCGGTGCGCGTCGAGCAGCGGCTGGAATCTTCCGGGAAATGTGTATGAATGGACGTTTTCCAGCGATATGCCGGTCTCGCTGGAACGTTGTCTGGCGTGGTTGCCGCGCGCCGACCTCGACGGCGCGCAGCTCGTGCGTCATCTGCGCCAGCAGCAGACCGGTCTGGACGTGCTGCTGGTGTTCACGCCGAACGCGGCGGCAGAGACGCAGCTGCGCGGTCTGTGCGCCGAGCGTGCCAACCTGTTCGTCTGCATCGGCCAGGAAACCCAGACCGCCTGGCTGCTCGAACGCGAGCCGCTGCAGGTTCTGCTGCGGGCGATGGCGCAGCAGCTGCGCCTCACGCGCATCTCGCCGTACCAGACCCGCGGCGGTGTGGCTCGGGCCTCGTCGTTCTTCGGTCGCGAGAGCCTGCTGGCGCGGGTGGTGCAGCGCGAGCCGTCGAATTACCTGCTGATCGGCGGCCGTCAGCTCGGCAAGACCAGCCTGATGAAGGCGATCGAGCGGCGCCTGCGCGCCCATCCGCATCTGGCCTGTGTCTATATCGTGCTGCGCGATCATCGTCTGCTGCCGCGTCTGGCCGCGCAGAGCGGCCTGCCGCTGGACAGCGATCTGTCGACGGTCATCGCCGAACTGGTGCGCCAGCAGGGCGGCAAACGTCTGCTGCTGCTGATCGACGAGGCCGATCCGTTCTTTCGCGCCGACGCGGCGCGCGACTACGGCGAGCTGTCGGCGATGCGCGCGCTGTCCGAAGAAGGGCGCTGCCATTTCCTGCTCGCCGGCTTCTGGGACCTCTACGCCGCCGCGGCGCTGGACTACCAGTCGCCGCTGCGCAATTTCGGTGAAGTCGTCAGCGTCGGCGGGCTGGAAACCGACGCTTGCCGCGAACTCGCCACCGTGCCGCTCGGCGTGCTCAACCTGCGCTTCGCGGACGATGCACTGGTCGAGCGCATCGTGCAGCAGAGCGGCCGGCGCGCGAACCTCATCGCGATCCTGTGCCAGGAATGCCTCGAAGCGCCGGACCGCGGCGGCCGCGCGATCGAGGCCGGTGACGTCGAGCGCGCGCTGAACTCCCAGGCCGTGCTCGACGCGCTGGCGGGCTGGGGCCGGCTCAGTCACGACGAACGCGCCTCGCGGCTGGATCGCATCGTGGTGTATCGCGTCGCGGCGCAGGCCGGTACCAGCCTCGCCGACATGGTCGAACTGCTGCGGCCGTGGGCGAATATCGAGGTCGAGATGCTGCGGCGTTCCTTCGCGCGCCTGCAACTGGCGTACGTGCTGGACAAGCAGGGCGAGCGCTTCGCCTTCGCCGTGCCGCTGTTCGCGCGCCAGTTCGAGGCAGCGGAAATTCCGGTGCTGCTGGCCGAGGAATTGCGCCAGCTGGCCTGATTTTCCGCGCGCTCCGTCGGGGGCGTGCGCCGATACCGTCATAAACGGTAAAAAACGGCCAGAAACAAGGGCTTCCGACGCGGTTGCGACGCCGTTCTGTGGTATCCTCGCGCGTTATTTTTCGGCGTCCGCCCGGCCCTGGGTGGACTGCAGGTCGTCTAGCGTCAGAACCCTGGAATCCCGATGGCGGAACTAGCCAAAGAAGTCATACGCGTCAACATCGAAGACGAGATGCGGCAGAGCTATCTCGATTACGCCATGAGCGTGATCGTCGGCCGCGCCCTGCCGGATGTCCGCGACGGTCTCAAGCCCGTGCACCGGCGCGTATTGTTCGGCATGTACGAAGTCAACAATTTCTGGAACCGGCCGTACGTCAAGTGCGCGCGCATCGTCGGTGACGTGATGGGTAAATACCATCCGCATGGCGACGCCTCGATCTACGACACGCTCGTGCGCATGGCGCAGGACTTCTCGCTGCGCTATCCGCTGGTCGACGGGCAGGGCAACTTCGGCTCCATCGACGGCGACGCCGCCGCGGCGATGCGCTACACCGAATGCCGCCTCGACCGCCTGGCGTCGGAGCTGACCGCCGACATCGACAAGGAAACCGTCGATTTCCAGCCCAACTACGACGAGAAGGAATTCGAGCCGACGGTACTGCCGACGCGCGTGCCGAACCTGCTCATCAACGGCTCCGCCGGCATCGCCGTGGGCATGGCGACCAACATTCCGCCGCACAACATGACCGAAGTGATCAACGCGACGATCGCGTTGATCGACGAGCCGTCGCTCGGCATCGACGACCTGATGCGCTACATCACCGGTCCGGACTTCCCGACCGCGGGCATCATCAACGGCGCTTCCGGCATTGTGGAAGCGTATAAAACGGGCCGCGGCCGCATCCTGATCCGCGCCAAGGCGGATATCGAAACCGAGGCCAACGGCCGCGAGACCATCATCGTTTCGGAGCTGCCCTACCAGGTCAACAAGGCGCGGCTGATCGAGAAGATCGCCGAGCTGCACAAGGAAAAGAAGATCGAGGGCATCTCGCCCGACGGCCTGCGCGACGAGTCCGACAAGGACGGTATGCGCATCGTCATCGAAGTGCGCAAGGACACGATGGCCGATGTGCTGCTGAACAACCTGTTCCAGCAGACCCAGCTGCAGGTGACCTTCGGCATCAACATGGTCGCGCTGGTCGACGGCCAGCCGCGCCTGCTCGGCCTCAAGGAAATCCTCGAGGCTTTCATCCGCCACCGCCGCGAAGTCGTCACGCGCCGCACCATCTTCGAACTGCGCAAGGCGCGTGCTCGTGCGCACATCCTCGAAGGCCTGACCGTCGCGCTCGCGAACATCGACGCGATGATCGAGCTGATCAGGACCTCCGAGTCGCCGGCCGTGGCCAAGGAACGCATGCTGGCCAAGCGCTGGGATCCGGGTCTGGTGCGCAGCCTGCTCGATGCCGCCGGTGCCGGTGCTTCGCGCCCTGAGGAACTCGACGCGAACGCGGGCCTCGGCGAGCACGGCTACCAGCTGTCGGACGTGCAGGCCAAGGAAATCCTCGAGATGCGCCTGAACCGCCTGACCGGGCTGGAACAGGACAAGCTCACCGACGAATACAAGCAGCTGCTCTCGGCGATCAAGGGTCTCATCGAGATCCTGTCCGATCCGGCCGTGCTGCTCGCGCTGATCCGCGGCGAGCTGATCGAGATGAAGGAAGCCTACGGCGACGAACGCCGCACGGTGATCCAGCACAGCCAGGAAGACCTCGACGTGCTCGACCTCATCGAGCCCGAGGACGTGGTCGTCACGCTGTCGCACACGGGCTACGTGAAGCGCCAGCCGATCACGACCTACCGCGCGCAGAAGCGCGGCGGTAAGGGCCGTTCCGCCACCGCGATGAAAGAGGAAGATTTCGTCGCGCAGGTCTGGATCGTCAACACGCACGACACGCTGCTGACGTTCACGAGCGCGGGTCGCGTGTTCTGGCAGAAGGTCTATCAGATTCCGGACGCCGGCCCGAACTCGCGCGGCAAGCCGATCGTGAACCTGCTGCCGCTGGAGCCCGGCGAAAAGATCCAGGCGGTGCAGTCGGTGCGTGAGTTCCCGGTCGACCGCTACGTGTTCTTCGCGACGCGCCAGGGTACGGTGAAGAAGACCTCGCTGGCCGACTATTCGCGTCCGCGCACCAACGGCATCCGCGCGATTGATCTCGACGACGGCGACGGTCTCGTCGGCGTCGCGCTGACCGACGGCACGCGCGACGTGCTGATGTTCGCGTCCAACGGCAAGGCCGTGCGTTTCGCCGAAGACGAAGTGCGGCCGATGGGCCGCGTCGCCCACGGCGTGCGCGGCATGAAGCTGACCGAGAGTGCCGAAGTGGTGTCGATGATCGCGGTGGACGGCGATGGCGACATCCTGACCGCGACGGAACGCGGCTACGGCAAGCGCACGCCGCTCGAGGAATACCCGCGCAAGGGCCGCGGCACGCAGGGCGTCATCGCGATCCAGTGTTCGGGCCGCAACGGTGCGCTGGTCGCGGCGGTACAGCTCGACGATGCGCATGAGCTCATGCTGATCTCCAACCAGGGCACGCTCGTGCGTACGCGTGCCGCGGAGATCGCCCGCGTCGGCCGCAACACGCAGGGCGTCACCCTGATCCGCCTGCCCGAGAACGAGGCGCTGACCAGCGTGGTCGGCTTGGCCCTGCTCGTCGGCGACGATGAGGCGGACGCGGAAGGCGAGGGCAGCGAAGGCGATTCCGGTGAAGCCCCGACCGTTGCCGAGCCGCCGCGGGACATCGCGTCGCCTGACGATGCCGCATCGTCCGACGAGGGAACTGCCAGCGACGACGCGTCGACCGAGTAAAGCCGCTGTCCGGCGTTGGTCCAAAACAAAACCGCGGCAGCGATGCCGCGGTTTTTCTGTTTGTGCGCCTAGCGCGACCCGACCGACGTCGCGCGAAAGTCGATTCAGTCGCCGAGGGTTTCGAGCACGGCCTGCGCGCTGGAGACCTTGAACTCGCCGGGCGCGTCGACGTTGAGCGCCTTGACCACCCCGTCCTCGGCATACAGCGCGAAACGCTTGGAGCGTACGCCCATGCCGAACGCGCTCGCATCCATTTCCAGACCCAGCGCACGGGCCAGGTTCGCGTTGCCGTCGGCGAGCATGATCAGCGCTTCGGGAACGTGCTGGTCCTTGGACCACGCCTTCATGACATAGGCGTCGTTGACCGCCATGCACGCGACGTCGATGCCGCGACTTTGGAACTTGTCGAAGTTTTCCACATAGCCGGGAAGGTGCTTGGCCGAGCAGGTCGGCGTGAACGCGCCGGGGACCGAGAACAGCACGACCTTGCGGCCGCTGAAGATCTCGTCGGTGGTGATGGCCTGCACGCCGTCCTTGAGCACATTGAGCGTTACCGACGGAATGCGTGCGCCGAGTTCGATGGTCATGCGGTTGCCTCGCTTGCGGTGGGAGACGGTGATCATAGCCCGATTGCGTGCGCATCCCGTCCGCAGGAGGCCCGCCGGGGAAAAACGCGGCGACCTCTTGAAAGCGTCGACGCGGTACCTACTTTCCAGGCCATGGCGCGATGGTCGCGCCGCCCGAATCAGGAGATAGCATGAGCATTTCGCGCAATTACCGCTGGTCCGTTCCCTCCGGCTTCCAGGACGAAATCAAGCACGCGTTCGAGCGTCTGTTCCAGACGGAAGAGGCCGACCAGTCCAACGTCGTTACGAGTCAGTGGACGCCGCGCGTCGATATTCGCGAGGAAGAAAAGCGCTTCGTGATCCTGGCCGATGTTCCGGGCGTCGATCCGGCCACGATCGAGATTCAGATGGACAAGGGTATTTTGTCCATCCGCGGCGAACGCAAGCACGAGGCCGGCGAGCAAAGCGGCAAGCTCAGCCGCACCGAACGCGAGCAGGGCGTGTTCTACCGCCGCTTCGCACTGCCCGACAGCGCCGATGCCGAAGGCATAACCGCGAGCGGCAAGCTCGGCGTTCTCGAGATCTCCATCCCGAAGCGCCCGGAAAGCTCCCCGCGCCGCATCAGTATCGCCGCGAACTGACACCACTCCGCAACAAATGCAGTCCCAGCCCGTGGCGGAGCGATCCGCCGCGGGTCTGTTCGTTTCGCGGCCGTACGATTACTGTGCGCAGCTGGCCAGGACCGCGCTGCGGCCGGGGCAAACTGAATCCGCAAGGTAGACAGCATGCAGTTCAAGGACTACTACGACACCCTGGGCGTCAAGCCCGAGGCCAGCGACGCCGAGCTCAAGAGTGCCTTCCGCAAGCTCGCGCGCAAATACCATCCGGACGTCAGCAAAGAGGCTGGCGCCGAGGACAAGTTCAAGGCCGTGAACGAGGCCTACGAGGCGCTCAAGGATCCGGAAAAGCGCCGCGAATATGACGCGCTGCGCGCCCGCGGCTACAAGCCCGGCGACGAGTTCCAGCCGACGCCGGATTTCGGCGGCTTCGGCGGTTTCCGCCAGGGCGCGGAAGGCGCCGGCAACGAAGGCTTCAGCGATTTCTTCGAATCCTTGTTCGGCCGCAGCGGCGGGCGGGCGAACACGGGGCCGCGCCGCGGCCAGGACCTGCGCGCGCATGCGGCGATCGATCTGGAAACCGCCTTTACGGGCGGTACGCAGCGGCTGGAACTCAACGGCGAAAAACTCGACGTGACGATCCCGGCCGGCATCCTGCCGGGGCAGACCATCCGCCTGCGTGGCAAGGGTCATGCCGGACGCAACGGCGGCCCGGCCGGCGACGTGCTGCTGGAGATCCAGCTGAGACCGCATGCGCGCTTCGTGCTCGACGGCCGCGACGTGACGGTCAAGCTGCCGATCGCGCCGTGGGACGCCGCTCTCGGCGCGACGCTGAAGGTGCCCACACTTGCCGGCGAAGTTGACCTGAAGATTCCGCCGGGCTCGGATTCGGGCCGCAAGATGCGCCTCAAGGGCCGCGGCATGCCGGGCAGCGAATCCGGCGACCAGTATGTCGTGCTCGATGTGCGCGCTCCGGCGGCGCAGAGCGACGAGCAGCGCGAGGCCTATCTGCGTCTGCGCGACGCGTTCGGCGATTGACGAGCGGTGCAGGCGTCGGCATTTCGCCGCGCGAACACGAAAAAGGGAGCCTCGCGGCTCCCTTTTCGTTGTATCGGGTAGCGTGTCGATTTACTTCGGCAGCAGCTCGTTGATGACCTTGACCAGCTCCGCCTCGTTGATCGGCTTGGTGACGTAGGCCTTGGCGCCCTGGCGCATGCCCCAGACCTTGTCGGTTTCCTGATCCTTGGTCGTGACCAGGATGATCGGAATGTGGCTGGTCTTGGCTTCGCGCGAGATGGTGCGCGTGGCCTGGAATCCGTTCAAGTTCGGCATGACCACGTCCATGAGGATGAGGTCCGGGATTTCACGCTTGGCGACTTCGACACCGGCGGCGCCGTCTTCGGCCGTAATGATTTCGTGGCCCATTTTCTCGACGATGCGCTTGAGGCCCAGCAGCTGGGACTGGGAATCGTCGACGATCAGAATTCGCGCCATGATTGCTTTATCACCCCTGTAGGCCGCGATGCGGCTGGGACATTCTACCGGCGGGCGACCGCTTGGCAACAGCGGCGCCGGGTGCCGGTCGTGGATATCGGATGGTTGCCGCAGCGGGGCTGGATGAGGCCGCAGCGAATCAGCCGATGTTTACCAGAGTTCGTCCGAGCGAGCCACCGGCGAGCATGCCGTCGAACACGTCCGGCAACTGGTCGAGGACGATTTCGCGCGTGCAGATCGTATCCAGCAGCGCCGGCTTCCAGTCGCCGGCGAGGCGTTCCCAGACGCGCTCGCGCGTAGGCCTCGCCGTGCCGGAGGAAGCAATGCCGAGCAGGCTGACGCCGCGGATGATGAAGGGCATGACCGTGGTCGCGAGATCGTGGCCGCCGGCCAGTCCGCAGCTTGCGATATTGCCGTAGGGATGGATGACGCGCGTCAGGCCCGCGAGCATCTCGCTGCCAACGTTGTCGATCGCGCCGGCCCAGCGGCTGGTCTCGAGCGGACGCTGGCCCCAGTACAGTTCCTTGCGCGCGACGCATTGTTTCGCGCCCAGGCCGATCAGCCAGTCGAACTGCTCGACCTTGCCGGTGATCGCATGCGCTTCGTAGCCGGCCTTGCTCAATATCGCGATCGCGAGCGAGCCCACGCCGCCGGTCGCGCCGGTCACGACGACCGGACCCAGGTCCGGATGCTGTTCGTTCTGCTCCATGCGATACAGCGACAGCGCGGCGGTGAAGCCCGCGGTGCCGAGGATCATGCTTTCGCGAAGGGTCAGGCCGGCGGGCAGCGGGATCGTCCAGTCGGCTTGCAGGCGCGCATATTCCGAATAGCCGCCGTCGCGCGTCTCGCTCAGGCCCGAGCCGGTGCACAGCACTGCGTCGCCCTCGCGGTAGCGGTGATCGGTCGAGGCGACCACGTAGCCGGCCACGTCGATGCCGCCATTCATGGGGTATTGACGCAGGATCTTGCCTTTGCCCGTGCCGGCGAGCGCATCCTTGTAGTTCACGCTGGAGTGGGCGACCTTGATTACCACCTCGCCGGCGGCGAGATCGTCGAGTTGCAGCTTCTCGATGCCCGCGCGATAGCCGGCGGCGTCGTTGTGGATACGGAAGGCGCGGAAGGACGGGGTGCTGCTCATGCGCGATGCTCCGGAAGGTTCGAGGAGGGTGGCGTGTCGTCGGCTTGCAGCAACACGATCGAGGACATGCGCCGGGCCGCTTCGACCTTGCGGCGCGGCGTGACCCAGGACAGCGCGCGCCAGAGCCAGGCATGAGCCGGTTTGCGATCGAGGCGCCAGGCTTCGTCCCAGGTGGAATGGAATTCGGTTTCGCGCCAGCCGTAGCGTACGAAAAACGTGCTGCCCTCGCTCGGCGCGAAACGGAACGGCGCATTGCTCTGCTGAACGGTGCGGCCCCAGTCCTTCGCGACGTAGCGCAGCAGTGCCGGCGTAGCGAGATCGGCCGTCCACCAGCGGGCCTGCGCCACTTCGCGCAGGTCGCGCGCGAGGCCGGCGACATCGTCGCTGTCGAGATAGATCAGCAGGCCTTCGGTGATGACCAGCGTCGGGCCGTGGCGCGCCGCGCGCGCGAGCACGGCGCGACGCGCGTCGCTATCGCGCAGATCCGCGGCGAGGAAATCGATCTTGCAGCGCGGCGTCTCGCCGCTCATGTGGCTGCGGAAGTAGGCGACCATCTCCGGCATGTCGACATGCAGCCACTGCAGATCGCGCGGCAGGTCCAGGCGATAGGGCCGCGCATCGAGGCCGGCGGCGAGGTTGAGCACGGTCTTCGCACCTGCCTGTACGCAGCGCAGCACGATCTCGTCCATGACCGCGGTGCGCACGATCAGCGGCCATGCCATCGAACGTCCCTTGGGCATGGCCTTGACGATGGCCTCGCCACGCGCACCGCCAAGGCGGCGCGCGTAGGGATCGCGGAACAGGGCATCGGGACGCTCGCTCTCCATCGCGCGATAGAGCGCGACCCAGAGGGCGGTGTCGGAGACGTTGCGGATAGGGTTGGTTTCGCTCACGCGGTGTCTCCGCTGAAGCGGTTGCGTGATGGCGCAATAACACCATCCCCACCCCAACCCTCCCCTTGAAGGGGAGGGAGCCGTTCGCCCGAAGCCATGCGCTTCAACGGGAATAGAGGGCCGCTTGAAGCCCTCCCCTTCAAGGGGAGGGTTGGGTGGGGATGGTGTGCGCGGCGACGCATGCGAAAGCTGCAGCGCGCGCTCAGTTCGCCTTGTGGATTGCGCGCTTGTCGACCGCGAGGGCTGCCTCGTGGACCGCTTCCGACAGGGTCGGGTGGGCATGGCAGATACGCGCTAGATCTTCGGCCGAGCCCTTGAACTCCATCGCGACCACGGCTTCGTGGATCATTTCGGAGACGCAGGCGCCGACCATGTGCACGCCGAGCAGGCGGTCGGTATCGGCGTGGGCGATGACCTTGACCATGCCCGCGGTTTCGTTCATCGCGACGGCACGGCCGATCGCGGCGAACGGGAACGAGCCGGTGCGATAGGGCACGCCCTCGGCCTTGAGCTGTTCCTCGGTCTTGCCGACCCAGGCCACTTCCGGCTCGGTGTAGATGACCCAGGGCACGGTATCGAGGTTGACGTGACCCGCATGGCCGGCGATGAGCTCGGCCACGGCGATGCCTTCCTCGGAACCCTTGTGCGCGAGCATGGGTCCGCGCACGCAATCGCCGACGGCCCAGACGCCGTCCACACCGGTGTGGCAGTGATCGTCGACGACGACGCGGCCGCGCTCGTCGAGCTGCACGCCGGTGCCTTCCGCGAGGAGACCGTTCGTCGCCGCGCGCCGGCCGACGGCGACGAGCAGCCGGTCGACGACGAGGCTCTGCTCGCCCTTCGCGTCGGCATAGGTCAGATGCACTTCGTTGCCCTTGATTTCGGCCTTGCCGAGCTTGGCGCCGAGGCGGATGTCGAGGCCCTGTTTCTTGAACTCGCGCGCGGCGGCCTTGGCGACGTCGGCATCGGCGGCGGCGAGGAAATCGGGCAGCGCTTCGAGGATGGTCACTTCGGAACCCAGGCGCTTCCACACGCTGCCCAGTTCGAGGCCGATCACGCCGGCGCCGATGACGCCGAGGCGCGCCGGCGTCGCGTCGAAATCGAGTGCGCCAGCATTGTCCACAATGAGCTTGTTGTCGAATTTCGCGAAGGGAAGTTCGATCGGCACCGAGCCCACGGCGATGATGACGTTGGTGCCGCTGACTTCCGATGCGCTGCCGTCATGGCCCTTGATCGATACCACACGGCCCGGCTTCAGCGTCGCGAAGCCGGCGATCGGCGTGACCTTGTTGGCCTTGAACAAAGAGGTGATGCCGCCGGTGAACTGTTTGACGATCTTGTCCTTGCGCCCGACCATTGTGCCGACGTCGATGCTCGGCGTCGCGGCCGAGATGCCGTGCACGGCGAAGTTGTGGGTCAGGTTGTGGAACTGCTTGGACGAATCCAGCAGCGCCTTGGACGGAATGCAGCCGACGTTGAGGCAGGTGCCGCCGAGAGCGGGCTTGCCGTCCTTGCCGATGAACGCGTCGACGCAGGCAGTCTTGAGGCCCAGCTGCGCGGCGCGGATCGCGGCCACGTAGCCGGCCGGGCCGGCGCCGATCACGACGACGTCGTAGTGTTGTTCGCTCATCATGTTCTTCCTGGGTTAGTCGACGGACGCGGGCGGCGGCAGGCTCGCGGCAAGCTTCTGGATGTAGTCGCCGTGGCGCTCGAACAAGGCCTTGGCCTTGTCGAGCGCGGCCAGACATTGGTCGGCGGTCGGGCTGGCTTCGACCTTGGCGGGCGGCTCGGGCTTGAGCTGGTAATGGCCCATCACGCGATGCATGGCCACGGCGTTGGGCGAATCCGTGAGCGCGGCATAGGCTGTGCTGAAGGCCGCGTGCTCGTGGTCGCAATTGCCGATGTCGATGTCGGAGATCGCGCTGAACTCGGCAAGGATCTCGACCATGCGCTGGCGCGCGGCCGGATCGGGCGCCGCGGTCGCGACGCCCGATACCGCGGCCAGCACGGCACCGATCAGCAGGCCGGCCGGCTTCATCACAGACCCAGCAGCATCTTGGCCGGGTTTTCCAGCTGGTTCTTGATGTCGACGAGGAACAGCACCGCGTCCTTGCCGTCGATGATGCGGTGATCGTAGGACAGCGCGACGTACATCATCGGCGCGGCCACGACCTGGCCGTTCTCGACGATGGCGCGGTCCTTGATCGCATGCATGCCGAGAATCGCGCTTTGCGGCGGATTCACGATGGGCGTGGAGAACAGCGAACCGAAGGTGCCGCCATTGGTGATGGTGAACGTGCCGCCGGCCAGATCATCCAGCGTCAGGCCGCCTTCGCGTGCCTTCTTGGCGTAGTTCGCGATCTGCTTCTCGACGTCGGCGAAGCTCATGTTCTGCGCATCGCGCAGCACCGGCGTGACCAGGCCCTTGTCGGTGGACACGGCGACCGAGATGTCCTGATAGCCGTGATAGATCACGTCGCTGCCGTCGACCGAGGCGTTGACGATGGGATGGCGCTTGAGCGCCTCGCAGGCGGCCTTGACGAAGAAGCTCATGAAGCCAAGCTTGATGCCGTGCGTCTTCTCGAACTGTTCGACCAGTTCCTTACGCATGGCCATGACCTTGCCGAGATTGATCTCGTTGAACGAGGTAAGCATGGCGATGGAGTTTTTCGACAGCATCAGGCGCTCGGCGATCTTGGCGCGCATGCGCGTCATCGTCACGCGCTCTTCCGGACGCGAGCCCGATGTCGGCTTGGCCGGCGCGGCGGCGGGAGGTGCCGCTGCCGCCGGTGCGGCCGGAGCGGGCGCGGCCTGGCCGCCCGAGCGCATGAAGTTGACGAGGTCTTCCTTGGTCACGCGGCTGTCGCGGCCGGTGCCGGCGACGCTGGCCGGATCGATCGCGTTCTCACTCGCGACGCGGCGGCCGGCCGGGGACAGTTCCTCGACTTTCTGCCCAGGCGTTTGGATCGCGGCAGGTGCCGTGGTTGCAGGCGGCGTAGCAGAAGGCGTCGGGGTTGGAATTGCTGCCGGCGCAGTCGCTGCTGGCGGCGACGCAACAGCGCCTTCCTCGATCACGGCGATGATTTCCTGCGAATTCACCGTCTCGCCGGTCTGGCGGCGGATTTCCTTGAGTACGCCGTCGGCCGGAGCCGGTACTTCGAGGACGACCTTGTCGGTTTCCAGATCGACCAGGTTCTCGTCGCGCTTGACCGCGTCGCCGGCCTTCTTGTGCCAGGTCGCGATGGTCGCGTCGGAAACGGATTCGGGCAGAACCGGGACTTTGACTTCGATGGTCATACTTCTTACTCCGAGGCGTGATCAGTGCCGATCGGCGCGACCAGCGCCTGCTCGACCAGGGCCGCCTGTTCGGCGACATGGGTGGTGTGATGGCCGCAGGCCGGTGCCGGCGAGCGTGCGCGGCCGGCATAGCTTAGGCTCTGCTCCGCGCTCAGGCACGCGCGCAGGTGGTGCTGGACCTGATACCAGGCGCCCTGATTCATGGGCTCTTCCTGGCACCAGACGATTTCCTTCGCCGCCGGGTACTTCGCCAGCTGCGCTTTCACTTCGGTGCGCGGGAACGGATATAGCTGCTCCACGCGCATGACCGCGACGTCGCTGACGCCGCGCTTCTCGCACTCGTCGACGAGGTCGAAATAGACCTTGCCCGAGCACAGCACGACGCGGCGCACCTTCTGCCCCGGCTTGGACGTGGTGTCGCCGATGACGAGCTGGAAGCCGCCGTTGGCCAGATCGTCGAGCGAGGACACGGCGAGCTTGTGGCGCAGCAGCGACTTCGGCGTCATGACGACGAGCGGCTTGCGGCAGTCGCGCACCATCTGACGGCGGATCATGTGAAAGGCCTGTGCCGGCGTCGTCGGTACACAAACCTGCATATTGTTCAATGCGCACATTTGCAGGAAGCGTTCGAGGCGCGCGGAGGAGTGCTCCGGGCCCTGGCCTTCGTAGCCGTGCGGCAGGAACAGCGCGAGGCTGGACAGGCGGCCCCACTTGGCCTCGCCGGAACTGATGAACTGGTCGATGACGACCTGGGCGCCGTTGGCGAAGTCGCCGAACTGGGCTTCCCAGACCACCAGCGTGTTCGGTTCCGACGTGGTGAAGCCGTATTCGAAGGCCATGACGGCTTCTTCGCTGAGCACCGAGTCGATGACTTCGACGCTCGCGCCGGCGCGCAGATGGCCGAGCGGCACGTAAGTGCCGTCGGTCTTCTGGTCGTGCAGCACCGCGTGGCGATGGAAGAACGTGCCACGGCCGACGTCCTGGCCGACCACGCGCAGGTCATAGCCCTCGGCCACGAGTGTGGCGTAGGCGAGATTCTCGGCGAAGCCCCAGTCCATGGCCTGCTGGCCCGCGGCCATCTTGGCGCGGTCGTCGTAGATCTTCGCGACGCGCGGATGCAGCACGAGTTCGGCCGGCAGGTTCAGCAGGCTCTGGCTCAGCGCGACCAGCTTGTCCTTGGCCACGGCGGTCTTGTGCGGCGCATCGAGGCGGGCGTCGATGAACTTCGACCAGTCCAGCGCATACGGATCCTTGAAGTCGGGATCCAGGTCCGCGACCGACAGGCCGGATTCGAGTTTCTTGCGGTAACCGTCGACGAGCGCCTGCGCGTCCCCGTCCTGGATCGTGCCGGCTGCGGTGAGCTTCTGCGCGTAGAGATCGCGCGTGGTCTGGCGCGCGCGGATGACCTGGTACATGACCGGTTGCGTCGCTGCCGGTTCGTCCGCTTCGTTGTGACCGTGGCGGCGGTAGCAGACGAGGTCGATGACGACGTCGCGCTTGAACACCTGGCGATAGTCGAAGGCGAGGCGGGCAACGAACAGCACGGCTTCCGGGTCGTCGCCGTTCACATGGAACACCGGCGCGTTGACCATCTTGGCCACGTCGGTGCAGTAGTACGTCGAGCGTGCGTCCTGCGGATTGGACGTCGTAAAGCCGACCTGATTGTTGATGACGATGTGCACCGTGCCGCCGACCGCGAAGCCGCGTGCCTGGGACATGTTGAACAGTTCCATCACCACGCCCTGGCCGGCGAACGCGGCGTCGCCGTGGATCAGCACGGGCATGACCTGGCCGCGCTCGGTATCGCCGCGGCGCGTCTGGCGCGCACGCACGGAGCCGGCGACGACCGGATCGACGATTTCCAGGTGAGAGGGATTGAACGCCAGCGCCAGGTGCACGGTGTGGCCGGTGGTCTTGATGTCGGCGGAGAAGCCCATGTGGTACTTCACGTCGCCGGAATGGGCCGGATCGTCCGGATGGTCGTACTTGCCTTCGAACTCGGCGAACAGTTTCTGCGGCGCCTTGCCCAGCGTGTTGACCAGTACGTTGAGACGGCCGCGGTGGGCCATACCGATGACCATGTCCTTGACGCCGTCGGCGCCGCTGCGGCGCACGAGTTCGTCGACGAGCGGGATCAGGCTGTCGCCGCCTTCGAGCGAGAAGCGCTTCTGGCCGACGTACTTCGTGTGCAGGTAGCGCTCCAGGCCTTCGGCCGCAGTCAGGCGCTCGAGCAGGCGCTGCTTGTCGTCGAGCGTGAGGCCGAAGTTGCCGCCGGCCCGCTCGAGTTGCTCGTGCAGCCAGCGCCGCTGCACCGAGTCGCTGATGTGCATGAATTCCGCGCCGATGCTGCCGGCGTAGGTCGCCTTGAGCAGGCTGACCAGATCCTTGAGCTTCTGTCGCGGCGGACCGGCCAGCGAACCGGTGTTGAATTCGGTGTCGAGATCGCCGCTGTCCAGGCCATGGAAACCCAGTTCCAGGTCGGGTGCGGGCAGTTTCTCGGTCAGGCCCAGTGGATCGAGCGTTGCGGCGAGGTGGCCGCGCGAGCGGTAGGCCGTGACCAGCTTGAGCACGGCAGCCTGCTTCTGCGCCTGCGCATCGTCGACCGCTGCGGTCGCGACAGGGGCGGCGACGCCGCGACCGTTGAGTTTCTGCGCCGCGCTGATGCGCGCGATCGCATCGGAATGGGGTTTGTCGTTGCGGCCCTTGAAGCCGTCGAAATAGCGCTGCCAGTCGGGCGAAACCGTGTTCGCGTCGCGCAGCCAGGATTCGTAGAGTTCTTCGATAAACGCGGCGTTGCCGCCGGAGAGCTGGGAGGTATCACGGAACAACTGGATCAGGTTCGCGCTCACGTCGGGAATCACCGGAGTGTGGTGCTGGCTGCACGTCGGAAAGGTTCGATCGGGCTTGATCGAAACCCGGGGATTATACGCTCATCGTGTTGCGGCGCGGCAAGGCGACAATGGTCATAAGTACGCAGATTCCGGCCGGTTTTTGTCCGGCAACCCGCGCTGTTACATATGCAGCTCACGCAGGCCTTGGGGTGGCAGGGAACGTTCCCATACCTGGTTGAAATAGTCGCGCAGCTGGGCATGGCGGCCCGGCGCGTAGGTCTTGGCTTCGCCTTCGAAACGGCTGCCGAGGACGCGGAAGTAATAGCCGCGCCGGTCGGTGACCAGGAAGGCCGACGGGTATTGCTGGTCTGCCTCGGTGTCGGGCGTGCGGAACTGGAACACGCTGGGCAGGCGATGCGCCAGGAGGATCAGGCGGTGGCCATCGGCGATCGCCGCCGCGGGGGCCTGCACGATGATGCGCACGAGCGCGCCGCGCCCGGCCGTGCCGATACGCTTGAGTTCGTCGAGCACGGCTTCCTGGTCGAACAGGGCGGGGTCGAGGTCGCGCGTGTAGAGGCAGATTTCGCGTTTCGCGGCACGCAGCAGTTCCAGCATGGCGGCGACGGCCTGTTCGCGGCTTTCCACCGCGATCGTGCGTGGTTCCGGCGTTTCATCGAGATGGCTGCCCGGCCGATAGCCGCTGTCGGTCGGCGCGAGTTCGAGCCGCATCATGCGATGCGGAATGTCGCATTCGACGAATTCGTCGCCGTAGGGCTCGAAACCGAAGCGCTGGTAGAACGGGATCGCATAGCTCTGCGCGTGCATCTCCAGCGCGCCGCGATGCTGCGCGCGGGCGCGTTCGATCAGCGCACGCATGATGGCGTCGCCGACACGCTGGCCGCGCCAGTTGTCGAGCACGGCCATGCGCCCGATCTTGTCGTCAGGAGTGAGCCGGCCGGTGCCGATCGGACGATTTTCGTTGTCGCGCGCGATGACATGGATCGAGCGCGCGTCCAGATCGTCCCATTCCTCGGCTTCGGGAATGTTCTGGCCGAGGATGAAGACTTCGGTGCGGACGAATTTCAGGTCGGCCTGGTCGACGTTCCAGTCGGCCGGCTCGATGCGAAAGCGGTCTTCGATCATCGGCGGCTCCGGCGCTGCGGTCGGGTCAACACGAGCTGCCCCTGGTTGAGCAGGGCCAGCAGCACGGTCTTGTCGGCGCCGCTGAGCGTCTGGAGTTCGGCGGCGGCGATTTCGCGCTGCTCGCAGATCAGGCGGGCGAACGCGCCAGAGCAGATATGGCTGCTGCCGGCTACATACAAGGTCGCGTCGCCCGTCCCGGCGGAGTCCGCGCGCCCGGTTGCCGTCGCGGCTAGCCAGGCCGTGCGAGCCCACGGAAAGCGAGCGATACCGGCGCCCTTGGCCAGGGCCGCGTCGAGATCGGCCGCCGTCACCGTGCGCGGCGGCGCGAGCGCGGTCTGTGCGCTGCGATAGGACGTGATGTAGCGGCCGAACCAGTCGTGCAGGTGCGCATCGTCCATCTGGCGCAGCGCCGCGACGGCGTGCTCGACGCGGGTCAGCGCAGCCGCGTCGATTTCGTAGGGGTCGGCGGCGGGAGCGAGGTCGGCATCGGTGTAGCGGTCGTCTTCGCTGAGCGGTTCCACCAGCGTGTCGACAAGATCGCCGAGCATTTCGGCCAGCGCCGGTGCGCGCATGCCGACGGAGTACGTCATGCAGTCGCCGACGGCGACGCCGTCATGGGCGAAGCCCGGCGGGAGGTACAGCATGTCGCCGGGTTCGAGCACCCAGTCGTGAGTCGGCGTGAACTCGGCGAGGATCTTCAGTTCCAGCTCGGGCCGGAACGCTTTCGGCGCGCCGGCATCGTCGCTGATGCGCCAGCGGCGCCGGCCGAGTCCCTGCACGAGAAACACGTCGTACTGGTCGACGTGCGCGCCGACACCGCCGCCGTCGACGGCGTAGGAGATCATCACGTCGTCGACGCGCCAGCGCGGCAGGAAGCGGAAGCGCTCGATCAGCGCGGACACGTCCATGTCCCATTTGTCCACATCTTGCACGAGCAGCGTCCAGTGGCTCTCGGGCAGACCGGCGAAGTCATCGTCGTCGAATGGGCCGGAACGCACGCTCCAGCTCTCACGCGCGGGGTGGCGCACGATCAGGCGGGACAGCGCCGCTTCCTCGCAGGCGAGGCCGGCGAGATCCTCCGGAGTCAGCGGCGGCGCGAAATCCGCCAGGGCGCCGCGAATCAGCAGCGGGCGTTTCTGCCAGTAATTGCGCAGGAAATCCTGCGCGCTCATACCCAGCGGCAGGCCCGGACGGGCCTGGACCTCGATCGGAGTCGACATGCGCGTACCCGTACCGCTCAGACGTTCCTGGCCAGCGATTCGGCCAGGCCGATATACGTCGCCGGGGTCAAATCACGCAGGCGCTGCTTGGCGTCGGCCGGCAGCTCCAGCGATTCAATGAACTCGCGCAGCGCGTCCTTCGAGATGCCGTGGCCGCGCGTGAGCGCCTTGAGCTGTTCGTAGGGATTGGGCAGGCCGTAGCGGCGCATGACGGTCTGCACGGCTTCGGCGAGCACTTCCTGGCTGGCCTCGAGGTCAGCGGCCAGCCGTTCCGGATCCGTCTTGAGCTTGCCCAGGCCGCGGCCGAGCGAGTCCAGCGCGATCAGGCTGTGACCGAAGGCCGTGCCGAGCGCGCGCAGCACGGTGGAATCGGTCAGGTCGCGCTGCCAGCGGCTGATCGGCAGCTTCGCGCTGAAATGCTCGAACAGGCTGCTGGCGATGCCGAAATTGCCTTCGGCATTCTCGAAATCGATCGGATTGACCTTGTGCGGCATGGTCGATGAACCGACCTCGCCGGGCTTGAGCGCCTGGCGGAAGTAGCCCAGCGAGATATAGCCCCAGAGGTCGCGCGAGAAATCGATGAGGATGGTGTTGAGGCGGCGCAGCGCGTCGCCGATCTCGGCGATGCAGTCGTGCGGCTCGATCTGCGTCGTATAGGGATTGAAGGTCAAACCCAGCCCCTCGACGAAGGTCTGTGCGAACGCCGGCCAGTCGACTTCCGGATAGGCCACGACATGCGCGTTGTAGTTGCCGACCGCGCCGTTGATCTTGCCGAGCAGCTCCACGTTCGCGATCTGCGTGCGCTGCCGTGCGACGCGCGCGGCCACGTTGGCGATTTCCTTGCCCAGTGTCGTCGGTGATGCGGTCTGACCGTGCGTGCGCGACAGCATAGGCTGCGCTGCCAGGTCGTGGGCCATCTTCCGCAGCGTGGCGAGAAGCTTGTCGATCGCCGGCAGCATGACCTGCTCGCGCGCATCGCGCAGCATCAGCGAGTAGGACAGGTTATTGATGTCTTCGCTGGTGCAGGCGAAATGGATGAATTCCTTGACTGCCTCGACTTCGGTGAAGCCCGCGCTGCGCTGCTTGAGCAGGTACTCGATCGCCTTGACGTCGTGGTTGGTCTCGCGCTCGATCGTTTTGACGCGTTCGGCGTCGTGCAACGAAAAGCCTTCGGCCAGCGTCGTCAGGAACTGACGCGCCGCGGCACCGAAGGCCGGCACTTCGGCGATGGCAGGATGCTCGCCCAGCGCCAGCAGCCAGCGGACTTCGACGAATACGCGGCGCTGCATCAGGCCGAATTCGCTGAAGATCGGGCGCAGCGGATCGACCTTGGCGGCGTAGCGGCCGTCCAGCGGCGACAGGGCGGTGAGGGTGTTGAGAGTCATCGGAAGGGGGGCGTAGCAGAGCCAAAGACGCGGAATCATACACCGGCGGCTATACTGACCGGTCCCTATTCCGCCTATCCGCGCAGGAAAACTCATGGGCGACTACCGCATCGAAAAAGACAGCATGGGCGAGCTGCGTGTCCCGGCCGCCGCCCTCTATGGCGCGCAGACCCAGCGTGCCGTGCAGAATTTCCAGATTTCCGGCCTGCGCCTGCCGCGCGCCTTCATCCGCGCGCTGGGGCTGATCAAGGCCGCCATGGCCGACGTCAACGCGGATCTCGGCCATCTCAAGCCGAATCTTGCCAAGGCGATCCGCAAGGCTGCCGAACGCGTCGCCGCTGGCGAATTTGATGCCGAATTTCCGATCGACGTCTTCCAGACCGGCTCCGGCACGTCGAGCAACATGAACGCGAACGAGGTGATCGCGAGCCTGGCCAACCGCGAGCGCAAGCTCGGCGTGCATGCCAACGATCACGTCAATATGGGGCAAAGCTCCAACGACGTGATCCCGAGCGCGATCCAGCTCGCGGCCGTGCTGCAGGTGCGCGAAGACCTGCTGCCGGCACTCGCCTACCTGCGCGGCACGATACTGCGCCAGGCCAAGTCGCTGGCGAAGGTGACCAAGACCGGCCGCACCCACCTGATGGATGCGATGCCGCTGACCTTCGCTCAGGAGTTCGGCACCTGGGCCGCGCAACTCGATTCCGCGATCGAGCGCATCGAGGATTCACTCAAGCGTGTGCGCCGTCTGCCGCTCGGCGGCACGGCCATCGGTACCGGCATCAATGCCGACCCGCGCCAGGCCAAGCGTGTGGCCAAGCGCCTGGCCGAGCTTGCTGGCGCGAAACTTGAATCGGCGCCCAATCTGTTCGAAGGCATCGCGTCGCAGGACGCGGCGGTCGAGCTGTCGGGCCAGCTCAATGCGCTGGCCTGCGCGCTCATGAAGATCGCCAACGATCTGCGCTGGATGAATTCGGGACCGCTCGCGGGTCTGGGTGAGATCGAGCTGCCGGCGCTGCAGCCGGGTTCGTCGATCATGCCGGGCAAGGTCAACCCGGTGATTCCCGAAGCCGTCGCGATGGTCTGCGCCCAGGTCATGGGCAACCATGTGACGGTCACGATCGCCGGGCAGAGCGGCAGCTTCCAGCTCAACGTGATGCTGCCGCTGATCGCGCATAACCTCCTGCAGTCCATCGCGCTGCTGGGCAGCGTGTCGCGGCAGCTGGCGGATGCGGCGATCGCCGGTCTGCGCGTGCGGGAAGATCGTGTGCAAGCTGTGCTGGCGCGCAACCCGATCCTGGTCACGGCGCTGAACCCCGTGGTTGGCTACGAGGCGGCGGCGGCGATGGCGAAGCAGGCTTACCAGGAAGGCCGGCCCATCCTCGACGTCGCACGTGAGCACAGCGGACTGTCCGACGCGGAACTCGAGCGCCTGCTCGACCCCGTCGCGCTGACCCGCGGCGGTATCGGCGCCGGCAGCGGAGGTGGCGGCTGAGCCGACCATCCGAAAGTCATGTCCGTCATGGCGAACAGCACATGCCGGTACGGAATCGGGCGTCACAATGGCGCCGCTAACTAGCACTTGCAGTAGTCGTCTTGTCTGGAGAATGAAATGCTGAAACGTCTGGCCCTCGTCACCGCGCTGCTTGCAAGCAGCGCCTGGGCGCAACAGGAAATCTCGATTACGGCCAAGGACATCGAAACCGGTGCCGCGGACGCCAAGCTGGCCGCGCTCGGCCGCGAGGCCGCCGCGACCGGCAAGGAAGTCGTGATCAATGCGCCCAAGGAGTGGCATGGCAAGGTCGCCGCCAAGGTCAAAGCCGGCGGCGCCGCCGACGTGAAGTTGAACGACAGCTTCTTCGAGAACGTCGTCGTACGCGTCGCCGACAAGGCCAAGGTCGAGCCGCCGAAACCGGCCGAGACGCCGAAACCTGCCGATGCGCCCAAGCCCGCGGCACCGCCCGCGCCGCCCAAGCCGGTCGAAGCGCCGAAGCCGGCACCCAAGCCGGTGGAAACGCCGAAGCCCGCCACGCCGGCTCCGGCACCGCCGCCTGCTCCGGCTCCGGCACCCGTGGAAACGCCGCCCCCGGCTCCCGCTCCGGTGCAGACGCCGCCGCCGGCGCCAGCCCCGGCAGCCAAGCCGGTCGAAGCGCCCAAGCCCGCCGCGCCCGCCGTCGCTACGTCCGTCACCATCAGGCAGCGCTTCGAGCAGAACCTGCACGGCGGCAAGCCGGCGAAGGGCGAACTCGATCAGACCCTGCTGCAGAAGGGCGACATCATCTATATCGACGGCGATGTGCGTGCCGTGGTGCGCCGCGACAGTCTCGGCACCACGCTGTTCTGGCTGACCGGTGAACTCAATCTGCTGCGCGCGGAACTCAAGCCGCTGGCCGAGAACCGCTATGAAGTCGTCTACAAGATCACCGGCAGCAGCAACGTTTCGCTGCGCGGTACCGCAGGCGAGGCGCAGATATTCACGGCGGCGGTACCGGCGGACGGCAATGCGGAACGCGCCGATATGGAGAAGTCCTACGCGGAAGGTCGCCCGGTCGGTCGCACCCTGCGCATCGATCAGCTGACCCAGGGCGACATGGTCTATCTCGGCAAGACTTCAGCGATGATCGTGCGCCGCGACGGCGGCCAGCTTGCGCGCTACTGGCTCGAAGGGCCGTTGAACACGAACCAGGTCGGTCTGCAAAAAGAGAAGGGCGCCACCGGCAAGTTCAAGGTGCTCAGCGACAACATCGAATAGCCCGGTCGTCCGTCAGGCGCAGCGCTTCCGGCCCCTGCGCGAGAATGAAAGAGGCCGCCTCAGGGCGGCCTCTTTCATGGAGCTGACGTGGTTCAGTTGTCGTCGCGCCAGCGGCGCAGCCAGACTGCGAGGGCGATCATGCCGACACCGGCTGCTGCGCCGATCCAGAGGTTCGCGCCGGCCAGCGGTGCGAGGATCGTGTTCAGATCGATCGCGTTTAGCAGTACTTCGGGGCCGCTGGCGCCGTCCATCTTGTTTCCGAGCCGCTCGTAGTCCATCCAGCTGCCCGGCAGGATGCTGAACAGCAAGCGCGAGACGATGTGTTCCCAGAACCAGTCGTTCGGGATGCGCAGGTTTGTCACCGCATCGAAGATCGACACGCAAATGCCGGTGGCGATGGGCAGCAGGGTTGCCCAGAGAAACGGCACTCGCTTGGCGAAGGCCGAGCACAGCATCAGCCAGCCGATGGTCGGCAGCGCCCAGACCGCGTTCAGTGGGATCAGCATCGCGACTTTGGCGACCACGCTCAGCGGCGAGGCGTTGGCCCAGACGACGGTGAACGGATTGAGACCGTAGATCGCGATGACGATGCTGAACAGGATCAGCAGACCGAGCATCAGGATCAGTGCCGCTGCCAGCGCGAACAGCGGAGCGATCACGGTTGCGGCGACGACTTTCGACAGCACGGTTTCCAGGTCCGAGATCGGCAACGACTTCCAGAACAGGATGCTGCGATCGCGGCGGTCGTCGTAGAGCGAGCCAAGCAGATAAAAGAACGTGACGATGGCGAGCGTGATCGCGATGGGCGCGGCCGAGAAGAACAGGCCGACGTCCATACCAGCGCCGATCTGCGCGCGTTGTTCCGGCGTCAGCGCCGCCGCCATGTCGCTGATGCGCACGCCATTGATCAGCGCACGGGCGTCGACAGGGGCATTGGACAGGCCGGTGATCACTGCGATCATGACGACCAGCAGTATGACGCCGGCCGCGATCAGCGGTGCCCACTGAAAACCGCCGCGGTGTTCCCAATACTCGCGCTTGAGCAGCCAGGCGAAAGTGTTCATGCGTAGGTTCCTTTCATGGTGGCCACGAACAGGTCGGCGATGTTGGGCTGGCGTATTTCGCCGAGCTCGGCCAGACGCGGCTTGTCGGTGCCGTCGAACAGGAAGATCGACTTGCCGAAGATCTGGCGTTCGCCCAGCGGTTGCAGCGCGCGCGCGGCGGCGGTCCTGTCCGGGTTGACCATGACTTCGGTGAAACGCTCGGCAATCGCATCCATGCTCGCGTCGAGCACGATCTTGCCGTCGCGGATGAACATCAGGTCGGTCAGGATGTGTTCGACCTCTTCGACCTGGTGGGTCGTGATGATGATGGTCTTCTGCTCGTCGAAGTAGTCGTTGAGCAGGCTTTGGTAGAACTCCTTGCGGTAGAGGATGTCCAGGCCCAGCGTCGGTTCGTCGAGCACCAGCAGGCGCGCGTCGATGGCCATGACCAGGGCCAGATGCAGCTGCACGATCATGCCCTTGGACATTTCGCGCACCCGCATGCGCGGCTTGAGCTTGGTGCGGGCGAGAAACTGTTCGCACTTGGCGCGCGAGAAGCGCGGATGCACACCGGCGACGAAATCGACGGCTTCGCTGACGCGGATCCAGCGCGGCAGCACCGCGACGTCGGCGATGAAGCAAACGTGCTGCATCAGTTCATGGCGCTGCTTGCGCGGATCGAGGCCGAGCACGGACAGGTCGCCCTGGAAGTCGGTCAGGCCGAGAATGGCTTTCAGCGCGGTGGTCTTGCCGGCGCCGTTCGGGCCGATCAGCCCGACGATGCGGCCGGCCTCGACGGAGAAGCTGACGTCGTCCAGTGCTGCTGTGGCGCCGAAACGCTTGCTCAGGCGGTTGGCCTGGATTACCGCACTCATGACGAAGCTCCTTCCATGTCACGGCTGTCCTGTACCAGCCTTTCCACATCCAGGCCCAGGCGCTTCAGGCGCGCATACAGGCTGGGCCACTCTTCGCGCAGAAACCGCTCACGTTCGTTCTTGAGCAATGCATCGCGCGCACCTTCGTTGACGTACATACCCAATCCCCGTCGTTTTTCGACCAGTTGTTCTTCGACCAGCTCTTGATACGCCTTGGACACCGTGATCGGATTGAGCTGGAAATCCGCAGCGACCTGGCGAACCGAGGGCAGGGCGTCCCCTTCGTTCAGCACACCGTCCAGGATCATCGCCACGACGCGGTCGCGCAGTTGGCGGTAGATCGGGGTGTTGTCATTCCACGTAATGGTCATGAGGTTCAGTCCTGGCTCACCTGCGGCAGCACTTTGCCAAACGAATAGTAGGGCATGTCGAAACTGCCTCTGCCCGTACCGGCGTTGCGACGCACGGGAGAATCGGGCACGGCGCTGGCGTCGGTTTCGACGTCGGCAACCGGCTGGGCAAAGGCCAGCGCGATGTCCTCGGCGCTCGGGCGCACGGTGACTTCGGGCAGGGTGACCAGGGTGGCGATGCGCTCCGGCGCTACTTTCGGCGCGGTGACGCTGGCGACAGGCTTGGCCGGAGTGGCGGCTTCATGGGTGGCGCGCTCGATGGCGGCGCCGGCCACAAAGGTAAAGGAAGCGATCAGTACGGTGACGATGGCGCTGACTTTCATGGCGGTTCCTTCGAGGTGCTCGGCTTGGGTGGTGTTGTAGTGAACTATAACACCATATCGAGAACCGTCAAGCGCTTTTTGCCGGGCTGTCAAGGAAAATCAAGCGTCGCGAAGAAAGTCGCAGAAAAACCATAGCTTAGCGGTGGCGGCGGAGTATGCTCGGCGGGTTTCCCACCGCCTAGGAGAGCCTCATGCGTCGAATCCTGACCGTATTTCTGCTGTCGCTGGCGATCAGCGGCCCGGCTTTGGCTTGCAGCGAGCTGCTAAACGGCGAATACCGCCCGCTCGCAGGCAAAGACAAGGTTTCGCTGTGCAAGCAGTACGACGGCAAGGTGTTGCTGATCGTGAATACCGCGAGCAAGTGCGGCTTCACGCCCCAGTACGAGGGGCTGGAAAAACTGCATGCGAAGTACGCCGACAAGGGCTTCGCCGTGCTCGGCTTCCCGTCCAACGATTTCATGCAGCAGGAGCCGGGCAGCGAACAGGAAATCCAGGAGTTCTGCACGCTGACCTACGGCGTGAAATTTCCCATGTTCGAGAAAGTCCATGTGACCAAGGATGAAGCGACGCCGCTGTATCAGCGTCTGGCCGCGGCGAGCGGTGAGCGCTACCCGAGCTGGAACTTCTACAAGTATCTGGTCGGCCGCGACGGCAAGGTCGTCGGGGACTTCTCCAGCAAGGTCAAGCCCGATGACGCGGAGCTTGTCGCCGCGATCGAGAAGGCCATCGCCGACAAGCCGGCGCAGTGACGGTTCTGCGGTCCCGGCGTGGCCTGCCGGGACCGCATCTGTAGATCGGCGATCAGCCGCGCGGCCGGATGAGGCCGAGGTTTTCGAGCTTCAGCACGATGCGCTGCACCGCTTCGTCCGGATTCATCTCGCTCGTATCGATGCGCAGCTCCGGCGTTTCCGGCATTTCGTACGGATCGCTGATGCCGGTGAATTCCTTGAGCTTGCCGGCGCGCGCCAGCGCATACAGTCCCTTGCGGTCGCGCTGTTCGCAGACGTCCAGCGGTGTGGCGATGTAGGTTTCGACGAACAGGCCGTACTGCGAGATCATCTCGCGCACTTCCTGGCGTGCCGCCGCATAGGGCGCGATCGGCGCACAGATCGCGATGCTGCCGTTCTTGGTGATTTCGCTGGCGACGAAACCGATGCGCTGTACGTTGAGGTTGCGGTGCTCGCGCGAGAAGCCGAGTTCGGACGACAGATGCTTGCGCACGATGTCGCCGTCGAGCAGTGTGACCGGGCGTGTGCCGAGTTCGAGCAGTCGCACCATCAATGCGTTGGCCAGCGTCGACTTGCCGGCGCCGGAAAGACCGGTGAAGAACACCGTAAAGCCCTGCTTGTGCCGCGCCGGATGCGTGCGTCGCAGCTCAGCGACGACTTCCGGATAGGTGAACCACTCGGGGATGTCGAGGCCTTCATGCAGGCGCCGGCGCAGCTCGGTGCCGGAGATGTTCAGCACGGTTTCGCCGGGCTGTATCTCGTCGGCCGGCGCGTACTGCGCGCGTTCCTGCACGTACAGCATTTCCTGGAACGGCACCATCTGGATGCCGAGTTCCGCCTGGTGTTTCGCGACGAGTTCCTGCGCATCGTAAGGGCCATAGAACGGTTTGCCGTCACTGCCGTTGCCGGGGCCGGCGTGATCGCGGCCGACGATGAAATGCGAGCAGCCGTGGTTCTTGCGAATGATGGCGTGCCACAGCGCTTCGCGCGGACCGCCCATGCGCATGGCCAGGTGCAGCAGCGACAGCATGCTGGTCTGCTCGGGGTAGTGCCCGATCAGTTTTTCGTAGCAGCGCACGCGCGTGTAATGGTCGATGTCGCCAGGCTTGGTCATGCCGACGCTGGGATGGATCAGCAGGTTCGCTTCGGCGATCTGCGCGGCGCGGAACGTCAGCTCGAGGTGCGCGCGGTGCATGGGGTTGCGCGTCTGAAACGCCACGATGCGGCGCCAGCCCAGCTTGTCGAACTGGGCGCGCACTTCGCGCGGAGTCAGGCGCAAATGGCGGAAATCGTAGTGTTGCGGCGGCACGATGCCGCGTACGCGTCCGCCGAGATAAACCGGGCCGGCACGATTCAGGAGCCAGGCGGCACCGGCGTGCAGCGGATCCGTCGTGCCGAACACGGTGCTGGCTTCGGCTTCGCGGTCGGCTTCCCAGGCCTCGTCGATATCGAGCACCGCCAGGGCGACGCCTTCCGGATCGCGCAGCGCGATGCGCCGGGCCGTGCCGTGCTTGTCGACGAACTCGCGGCTCACATCGAGGGTAACCGGCATCGGCCACAGCGTGCCGTCGGCCAGGCGCATGTCGCGGCAGACGCTGTCGTAGTCGGCGCGGCCGAGGAAGCCTTGGAGCGGCGAGAACGCGCCGGTCATCAGCAGTTCGAGGTCGCAGAGCTGGCGCGGATTGAGGTCCCAGCCGGGCAGCGTCGCGGCTTCGTGCTTGAGGGCGTCGCGCTCGGCGGGCGCAGCGAGCAGATCGACGAGGGTGCCGCCGTGCGGCGCGATGAGTTGGCTCATGAGTGGGATTCCGGGGTTGTTTGGAGTAATGCGTGCAATGCCCGCCGCAGGTCGGTCGGCCAGGTTCGAGCGGCGCCCATCAATCGACGCCAGCCTGTTCCAGCGTTTCCTGCGCCTGCAGCCAGCTGTCCTCGATCCGGCTCAGTTCGCTGGCGACTTCGCCGATCTCGCGCGTGAGCTGGGTCGCCTTGGACGGCGTTTCGTAGAGTGTCGGATCCAGCAGGGCCGCTTCGAGCGTGCGTTTGCGTTCGCTCAATTCCGCCATGCGCTTTTCCAGTTTCTGTATTTCCTTACGCAGCAGCGCTTCGCGCGCGCGCTGGTCGGCGCGTTCGCGCCGGTCCAGCTTGCGCGCAGGCGCGGCCGCGGGCGCCGCGACCGGTGCCGCGGCGGCGGCCGCTTCCGCGTTCTGGCGCAGCACGATGCGGGCGTAGTCCTCGAGATCGCCCTCGTACGGCTGCACACGTCCTGCGCCGACGAGGAGCAGGGTCTCGCAGCAGGTGCGGATCAATGCGCGATCGTGCGCGACCAGCACGACCGCGCCGTCGAAATCGTTGAGCGCTTCGGTCAGCGCCTCACGCATGTCGAGGTCCAGATGATTGGTCGGTTCGTCGAGCAGCAGCAGATTGGGACGCTGCCAGACGACGAGCGCCAGGCACAGGCGTGCTTTCTCGCCACCGGAGAACGGCGCCACGGGTTCCAGCGCGCGATCACCAACGAAGCCGAAGCCACCGAGAAAATCGCGCGCCGTCTGCTCGCCAAGCTTGTCATCGAGGCGCTTGAGATGTTCGATCGCGCTTGCGGCGGGGTCCAGCGTTTCCAGCTGATGCTGGGCGAAGTAGCCGATGCGCAGGCCCTTGGCTTCGAAGCGTTCGCCGCTGCGATTTTCGATGGCACCCGAGAGGAGCTTGATCAGGGTCGACTTGCCGGCGCCGTTGGCACCGAGCACGGCGATGCGGTCGCCCGGCACGAGCCCAAACTTGACGTTCTCAAGCACATTGCGGTCGGCATAGCCGGCCGAGGCATTGTCCAGACGCGCCAGCGGGTAGGGCAGGGCTTCGGGTTTGCGGAATTCGAAACGGATCGATGAGGCCGCGCGGATCGGCGCGATCTCCACCATGCGTTCCAGCGCCTTGACCCGGCTTTGCGCCTGGCGCGCCTTGCTGGCCTTGGCCTTGAAGCGATCCACGAAGCTCTGCAGGTGCGCGCGCTCGCGCTGCTGGCGCTCGTACTGCAATTGCTGCTGAACGAGGCGCTCGGCGCGCTTGCGTTCGAAGCCGGACAGGGTTCCTGCGAACAATTCCACTTTTTCTTCAGCGATCTCGAGCACGTGACTGACCACGTTGTCGATGAACTCGCGGTCGTGCGAGATCAGCAGCAGCGTGCCTTCATATCGTCGCAGCCAGTCTTCCAGCCAGAACACGGCGTCGAGGTCGAGATGGTTGGTGGGTTCGTCCAGCAACAGCAGGTCCGAACGGCACATCAGCGCCTGGGCCAGATTCAGGCGCATGCGCCAGCCGCCGGAGAACTCGGCGACGCTGCGGCCCTCTTCGCCCGGCTTGAAACCCAGGCCGTGCATCAAGGCCGCGGCGCGCGCCGGCGCGGCATAGCCGCCGATGACGTGCAGGCGTTCGTGCAACTGGGCCTGCGCGAACGCGTCGTGGTCGGCTTCCGCCCGCGCCAGCGCGCGCTCGGTCTCGCGGTATTCGCGGTCGCCGTCGAGTACATAGTCGATGCCGCTCTGCGCCAGCGCCGGCGTCTCCTGGCGCACATGCGCCAGCACCCAGTCGCGCGGCCGCGAGAAATCACCGGAATCCGGCTGCAGTTCGCCGGCTACGAGGGCGAAGAGGCTGGTCTTGCCGGCGCCGTTGCGCCCGGTTACGCCGACTCGCCAGCCGGCGTGGAGCTGAACGGTTGCGTCGGAGAAAAGCAGCTTGCTGCCGCGCCGCAGCGCGACGGAATCGAATCTGAGCATCCGCCTAGTCTAGCAGCCGACCTTGTCCCCGGGATTTTTGGCGCCACGTGAACCGGGTCCGATCCGGTTTTTACACCTCGCCGGCGAACGGTCGGGAACTTAGCTCCAGAGCCGTGGTCGCACCCCGCCGGACGTTTGCCTTCAACCCGCCGCGTCTCCACAATACGCAGCCCCGTAGCGCCTAAGCGGCCGTCGGGCCGCTATACCAAACCATTCCAGGAGCAATAGATGAGCAAGTTTCTGCAGAAGAGCCTGACGGCTGCCGCTATCGTCGCGGCGCTCGGCACCGCCGGTGGCGCGTTTGCCCAGGAGCTGAAGACGGAGAAGGACAAGGTCAGCTACATGGTCGGTATGGACGTGGGCAAGGGCCTGGCCTCGATCAAGGACGAAATCGACATGGCCGTGGTGATCCAGGCTCTGCAGGCTTCGGTCAAGGGCGAGAAGACCGCGCTCAGCCAGGAAGACGCCCTCAAGGTGCGCCAGGATTTCATGACCAAGCTCCAGGCCAAGCGTGCTGCGGAAGAGAAGGTCAAGGCTGAAACCAACAAGAAGGCCGGCGACGAATTCCTCGCCAAGAACAAGAGCAAGAAGGGCGTCACCACGACCGCGTCGGGCCTGCAGTATGAAGTCGTCAAGGCCGGCACCGGTCCGAAGCCCAAGGATACCGACACCGTGCAGGTCCACTACACCGGCACACTGCTCGACGGCACCAAGTTCGACAGTTCGGTCGACCGCGGCGAGCCGGCCACGTTCCCGCTCAAGGGCGTGATCCCGGGCTGGACCGAAGGCCTCCAGCAGATGCCGGTCGGCTCGAAGTACAAGTTCTACATCCCGTCGAACCTGGCCTACGGCGAAAACGGCCCGGGTCCGATCGGTCCGAACGCGATGCTGACCTTCGACGTCGAGCTCATCAAGATCGTGCCGCCGGAAGCCGCCGCCAAGCCGGCGGAAGCCGCGAAGCCGGCCGAACCGGCCAAGAAGTAAACCGCGCTGCAACGCGTGCGTGAACCAGGGCGCGGCGAGTCGATCGCCGCGCCCTTTTTGTTGCAGGCCCGGCATGGACCGGGCTGCTAGAATTCCGCCCCCTTCCCGAGGATTACGCTGCGCATGAACGTCACCGTCTTCGGCACGGGTTACGTCGGCCTGGTCACAGGCACCTGCCTGGCGGAGATGGGCAACAGCGTGGTGTGCGTCGATGTCGATACGGCCAAGATAGAACGCCTCCGGCAAGGCCAGATCCCGATTTACGAGCCCGGTCTCGAAGAGCTCGTGCTGTCCAATTTCGCGGCCGGCCGGCTTGCGTTCACCACCGAGCCCGCTCCGGCGATCGCACACGGCGAAGTGATCTTCATCGCGGTCGGTACGCCACCCGGTGAAGACGGCAGCGCCGATCTGAGCCATGTGCTCGCGGTCGCACGCACGATCGGCACACACCTCGGCGCCGGCAGCGTCATCGTCAACAAATCGACGGTGCCGGTAGGAACGGCTGACCGCGTGCGCGACTGCATCGCCGAAGTGCTCGGCGAACGCGGCGTCTCCATCGGCTTCGATGTGGTCTCCAATCCCGAATTCCTCAAGGAAGGCGATGCGGTCAACGACTGCATGCGCCCCGATCGCATCGTCGTCGGCAGCGACAGCGCCGCGGCGATCACATTGCTGCGCCGGCTGTATGCGCCGTTCAACCGCAATCATGACCGCATCGTCCTCATGGACGTACGCTCGGCCGAGCTGACCAAGTACGCGGCGAACGCGATGCTTGCGACCAAAATCAGCTTCATGAACGAGATGGCCAATATCGCCGAGCGCGTCGGCGCGGACATCGAGCTGGTACGCCACGGCATAGGCTCGGATCCGCGCATCGGCTACCACTTCATCTATCCGGGCATGGGCTACGGCGGCTCCTGTTTTCCCAAGGACGTGCAGGCGCTGGAACGCATCGCGCGCGCGCACGGCTATGACGCGCGGCTGCTGCAGTCGGTCGAAGCCGTCAACGACACGCAGAAGAGCCGGCTGTTCGAACTCATCTCCACCCACTTCGACGGCAATCTGCGCGGCCGCACGATCGCGGTCTGGGGTCTTGCGTTCAAACCGAATACCGACGACATGCGCGAGGCGCCGAGCCGGCGCCTGCTCGAGCAGCTCTGGCAGGCCGGCGCGCAGGTGCGCGCGCACGATCCCGAAGCGCGCGACGAAGCCCGACACCTTTTCGGCGAGCGCGCCGATCTGGTGCTCTGCGATCAGGCGCTGCAGGCGCTTGACGGTGCCGATGCGCTGGCCGTGGTGACCGAATGGAAAGCGTTCCGCAGCCCCGACTTCCGCGTGCTTGCGGCGCGGCTGAAGCACGCGGTGGTCTTCGACGGGCGCAATATCTACGATCCGGCAGCGGTCGAAGCCGCTGGTCTGGCCTACTACGGCATAGGGCGCGGGCGCAGCGTCACGAAGATCTGAACACAGCAGCGGCGGACCAGGGAGGGCGGGGCGTGTCCAAACGAGCGTTGATCACAGGTATCACCGGCCAGGACGGTGCGTACCTTGCCGAGTTATTGATCGGCAAGGGCTACGAAGTGCATGGCATCAAGCGCCGCACGTCGTCGTTCAACACCGAACGAATCGACCATCTTTACCACGAGCTCGACGAAGCGGTACCGAAGGTGCATCTGCACTACGGCGACCTGACCGATTCGCTGAGCCTGTTGCGCGTAGTGCAATTGGTGCAGCCCGACGAGATCTACAACCTCGGTGCGCAAAGCCATGTGGCCGTGTCGTTCGAGGAACCCGAATTCACCGCGAATGCCGACGCGCTCGGCACGCTGCGCCTGCTCGAAGCCGTGCGCATACTCGGCCTGGGGGCGCGTACGCGCTTCTATCAGGCCTCGACCTCGGAGCTGTTCGGCCAGGTGCAGGCATCGCCGCAGACCGAAACCACACCCTTTCACCCGCGCTCGCCCTACGGGGTGGCCAAGCTCTACGCGCACTGGATCACGCAGAACTACCGCGAGGCCTATGGGCTTTTCGCCTGCAGCGGGATCCTGTTCAATCACGAATCGCCATTGCGCGGCGAAACCTTCGTCACGCGCAAGATAACGCGCGGCCTGGCACGCTGTGCCTACGGCCTGCAGCAGTGTGTCTATCTCGGCAATCTGGATGCGCGCCGCGACTGGGGCCATGCGCGCGACTACGTGCAGGCGCAGTGGCTGATGTTGCAGCAGGCGCAGCCGCGCGACTACGTGATCGCGACCGGCGAGCAGCACACCGTGCGCGAGTTCGTCGAACTGGCGGCGCGTGCGATGCATCTGGAACTCGAGTTCGACGGCAGCGGCGCGGAGGAGACTGCGCGCGTCATACGCTGCGATCTGGCGGGCAGCCGGCTGCGCGTCGGCGATGTCGTCGCGCGCATCCATCCGCGCTATTTCCGGCCGGCCGAAGTCGATACGCTGGTCGGCGATGCGTCATTGGCACGGCGCGAGCTCGGATGGCAGCCGCGTACCGACTTTGCCGCGCTCGTCGCCGAAATGGCCGAGGCCGACCAGCGTTTGGCCGAACGCGAGAGCCAGGGGCTGGTAGGATCGCGCCATGGCCGTCACCTGATCGAGAAGTTGAGCTGACATGTCCATTGCCGCAACGCTGGAAGAACGCCTGACCGAGCTGGAAGTGCGCTTTGCTTTCCTCGAGGAAACGGTTGCCGTGCTCAATACCACGGTGGCCGCGCACGACCGCGTCATCGGCGACATGCGCGACGAATTCCGCCGCCTGCGCAGCGAGCTTGGCGTCGTGCGTTCGAGTCTGAACCACGATCCGGTGAGCGAACCGCCGCCGCCGCATTACTGAACCCCGTTCCGTTCCCGAAATCGCACGCGAAGATCGACCATGGCAGACTCCCTGCGTGACCAGTTATTGAAAAGTGGACTGGTACAGAAGTTAAAAGTCGAGGCGAAGCCGGAACCGGCCCGTCCCGCGCCCGGCAAGCCCTTCAACCGCCCGGGCGACAAGCCGGCGGCGGTCCGGCCCGGCGGCGGCAAGCCCCTGCATGGCAAGCCCGCGCACGGCAAGTCGCCTGCGGCGCGCGGCGGACCGGCGAACACGCCCAGACCGTCATCCGGCGGAGAGCCGGATCTGGCACAGGCCTATGCCCTGCGCGCGCGCAGCGAGCGTGAGGAACGTGAACGCGTCCAGCGCGAGGCCGAGCAGAAAGCGCGCGAAAAGCGCGAGCGCAAGGAGCAGGTTGCGCGCCTGCTCAACGGCAAGGCGTTGAACGTGGCCGATGCGGAGCACGCGCGCCACTTCGAGCACGGCGGCAAGATTCGTCGCGTCTACTGCACGCAGGACCAACTGGCTGCCGTCAATCGCGGCGAGATCGCGGTGGTGCAGCAGAACGGCCGCTACCTGCTGGTTGCTGCCGACATAGCGCAGCAGGTCAAGGCCGCCTCGGCCGAGGCCCTGGTATTGCTCGTGGATCCGAACGCGCCGGTCGAGGACGACGTGCCGGCGGACCTGATCTGGTAATTCGCGGCATTGCAAAACCGGTTCGCCGTGCTCAGAAATTCCGCGCTCAGAAATCCATGAAGTAGCCGCCGTTCACCGGTATGTTCGCGCCGGTGATGAAGCCCGAATCGGCAGCGACGAGGAAAGCGACCACGCGGGCGATTTCCGAGGGTTTGCCGAGCCGGCCCACGGGCACGTCGGTGATGATTTGCTCGCGGATTTCAGGCGCGATCTGCATCACCATCGCCGTCTCGCAGTAGCCTGGCGAAACGCTGTTGACGGTCACGCCTTTGCGTGCGACTTCGCGCGCCAGCGCCATCGTGAAGCCGTGCATGCCGGCCTTGGCCGCCGCGTAGTTGGTCTGTCCGAACTGGCCGGTCTGGCCGTTGACCGAGGAGATATTCACGATGCGGCCGTAGCCGCGTGCGCACATGCCTTCGATCGCGTTGCGGCAGAGATTGAATACGCCGTCGAGATTGACCGTGATCACGCTGTGCCACTGGTCCTGGCTCATCTTGCGCAGCGTGGTGTCGCGCGTGATGCCGGCGGCGTTGACGAGCACGTCCAGGCGGCCGTGCTCCGCCTCGACACGGCGTATCAAGTCCGCGCAGGCGTCGAAGTCGCTGATGTCGAGGGCTTCGAAGCGGATGTGCTCGGCGAGGTCGGCGACTTCCTCGCCAAACGCGGCAATGCGCTCGGTGCGCGCGCCGAGATCGGCGGCGATGACGTGGTGGCCCGACAGGGCAAGATGACGGCAGATCTCGGTACCGAGCCCGCCAATGCCGCCGCTCACGAATGCGATACGCCGATTCATGCGTTTCCCCCAGGATTGCTGCATGCGCGCAGGTATTGCGCCGCAGCAGGCAGCGCCAGCGCTGATCGTCTAGGCCGGCGCGGCGGACTGCCGCGCGGGCGGCTCAGGGCTTGTCCTTGTCCTTGTTGCCGGTGCCCGCAGCGGGGCCGCTGCCGGTCTTTATCGTGCTCGACGCGGCATTGATGAAACCCTGCTGCATGGATTTCCACATGTCCATGTTGCGCTCGGTGAGGTCATTGAGCATGGACCACGGCGTCTGCCCCATCATGGTGTTGAGCTGGCTGCGGAACTGTTGCTGCTGGTCGAGAAACACCTGAAGGCTGCGTTCCAGATAGCCACCCATGAAGCCCTGCAGGGAATCGCCGTAGAAGCGGATCACCTGGGACAGCAGTTGGGTCGTGAACATCGGCTGCCCGCGTTCTTCGTGCTCGGCGATGATCTGCAGCAGCACGGAGCGGGTCAACTCTTCGCCGGACTTGGCGTCGCGCACCTCGAACTCCTCGCCGTCGACCACGAGCTGGCGGATTTCCTCCAGCGTGATGTAGCTCGAAATCTCGGTGTCGTAGAGCCGGCGATTCGGGTACTTCTTGATGATTCGGACTTGTGCCATGCAGCGAAGCTAGCACGGCCTGCGGCGATGCACCAGCCGGTTTGCTGCGCAGCATTACCTTTGACCTACGTGTCGGGCGCAGGCCTGAAAACGGCGCCAGCGCGGCGTCGGAACACCGCGCCGACGGAGTATCACCAGCCCATGTAATGACCGCCGTTGATCGACAGGTTCGCGCCTGTCACCCAGGCGGCATCGTCGGGGATGAAGAAGCCGACCGCGTAGGCGATCTCGTCCGGATTGCCGAGGCGGCCTACCGGAATCTGCGCGGCGATCTTCGCGCGCACTTCCTCGGGTACGGCCATGACCATTTCGGTTGCGACGTAGCCCGGCGAGACCGTATTCACGGTGATGCCGAACTTCGCGTTTTCCTGCGCGAGCGAAATCGTGAAACCGTGCATGCCGGCCTTGGACGCGGCGTAGTTCGCCTGGCCGTACTGGCCCTTCTGTCCGTTGATGGAGCTGATCTGGATGATGCGGCCCCATTTGCGATCACGCATGCCGTCGATGACCGGCCGCGTGACGTTGAAGCACGAATTGAGGTTGGTATTGATGACTTCCTGCCATTGCAGGGCGGACATCCTGTGGAAGGTGCCGTCGCGCGTGATGCCGGCGTTGTTGACGAGGATGTCGACGGGTCCGAGCTGATCGACGACTTCGCGGATCATCGATTCGGCCGTGGCCGGATCGGCCACGTCGCCGGCAGCCAGGGCAACATCGACACCGCTGCGCTTCATCGATTCCTGCCACGCGGTCGCGCGATCCTTGTCGCGATAGTTCGTCGCGACCTTGTGTCCCATCGCCGCCAGCTTGCGCACGATCGCTGTGCCGATACCGCCCGTTCCACCTGTCACCAAAGCTACGCGTGAGGTCATGCTCCACTCCCAGTTTGTCGTTGTGATCCGTCGCAACGCGAACGTGCCGCGTGACGCGGACTTCGCGGGATTCTACACAAGGGTTACGCCAAGCCATGGTGCATCTGCACAATCGATGGCGTACGCGGAATCGCATCGACCTCGAAAGCCTGCAGCGCAGCAATCAGCAGCGCGTTCACGGTACGTGGACCGGCCAGGCAGTCACGCGGCACGCCGAGAAACGCGAGCGCGGCACGCAGTGCCGGCATCGGGTCGCTTGCGTCGACGGGCAGGGCGCTGTCCTGCTTGCTGAGCTTGCGGCCTTCGGCATCCAGCGCCAGCGGCAGGTGCAGATAGGCCGGCGTCGACAGGTTGAGGCGTTGTTGCAGCAGGATCTGTCGTGGTGTGGAATCGAGCAGGTCGGCACCGCGCACGACCTCGCTGATACGTTGCGCCGCATCATCGACCACGACGGCCAGCTGGTAGGCGAAATAGCCTTCGACGCGGCGGATCACGAAATCGCCGACGCAGTCCAGCAGGGACTGCTCGTAGCGGCCGATGACACTATCGTCGAAACCAACGATGCGGTCCGGGACGCGCAGGCGCCAGGCCGGCGTGCGCTGCGGTTCCTGCGCCGCGACGCAGGGGCTGCGGTGCAGGCCATTGCTGCGCAGCAGATCGGCGCGGCTGCACCAGCAGGCAAAGGCCTGACCGTCGGCGACGAGCCGTTCCAGCGCGGCGGCGTAGGCGTCGTGGCGCGTGTGCTGCCAGAGGATGGCTTCGTCCGACGTCAGGCCGAAGGCTGCCAGCGTCTGGATCTGTTGCCGCGCCGCCCCGGCGATCTCGCGCGGGGGATCGAGGTCTTCGATGCGTACGATCCAGCAGCCGTTCTGGCTGCGTGCGCGCAGCCAGCTGCCGAGCGCCGCCACGAGGGAACCGAAGTGCAATGCGCCGGTGGGCGAGGGCGCGAAGCGGCCGCGATATGGATGAGTCGGGGCAATGTTCATGGCTTCGCGACGCGTCCGGCGCTAGCGTCGCAGGGCGCGATCCGGCTGCGGGCTGGCTTTCCCGGCCTCCCGGGTCGCGTGCTTGAACTCGCTCGATTCGGACCTAGCTAGGACTGCAGTCGGATTTTTCTGGCCGCTACGGGAATTCGTCGCCATGCGCATCGTGCTTTTCCTGGCCACCAACCTGGCCATCCTGTTTCTGCTGACCATCGTCATCAAGCTGTTTGGCCTCGACGCCAGCAGCGGGCGCAATCTGACCTCGCTGCTGATCATGGCCGCCGTCGTCGGTATGGGCGGTTCGTTCATCTCGCTGGCCTTGTCCAAGTGGATGGCCAAGCGGGCAACCGGCGCGCAGGTCATCAATCAGCCCCAGACCGAAGTCGAGCAGTGGCTGTATAGCACGGTCAAGCGCCAGGCCGAGGCGGCCGGCATCGGCATGCCGGAAGTCGCGATCTACAACGGTCCGGAGATGAACGCGTTCGCGACCGGCATGAGCCGCGACAAGGCGCTGGTCGCGGTCAGCATGGGTCTGCTGCAGAACATGGAGCGGCGCCAGGTCGAAGCTGTGCTGGCGCATGAAATCAGTCACGTCGCCAACGGCGACATGGTCACGATGGGTCTGATCCAGGGCGTGCTGAACACCTTCGTGATCTTCCTCGCCCGCATCATCGGCTCACTTGTCGACTCGTTCCTGCGCGGCGGCCGCGAAGGTGGCGGAGGCATCGGTTACTTCGTGACCGTGATGGTCGCGCAAGTCGTGCTCGGCGCCTTCGCGTCGCTGATCGTCATGTGGTTCTCCCGCTGGCGCGAATTCCGCGCCGACGCGGGTGCGGCGCGCCTGGAAGGCAAGGGCGCGATGATCTCGGCGCTGCAGCGGCTCTCGGCCGGGCATGGGGATACGACGTTGCCCAAGGAGGTCGCCGCGTTCGGCATCGCCGGTCCGTTCGGCAAGCTGTTCGCGAGCCATCCGCCGATCGAGGAGCGCATTGCCGCGCTGCAGGCGGGATGAGGAGCGGAAGCGAGGTCAGAGAAGTGAGAGCGGAGGCTATATGTGTATTTCTTCGCCTCCGAAACAAAAAGCGGCATGACAGGGCCGCTTTCGTTAGCGCGATGGGAGAGCCTGGGGACCGGGTCGAAGCGCGAAGTGACGCTTGCACTCGTTCTCCACTCTCGACTGCCTACGGCAGATCGTAGGCCATCACCTTCTCGGGTTCCTGCAGGAAATTACCCTGCACGAAGTTGACGCCGCAGCTGAACAGGATCGACATGCTCGCTGCGTCCTCGACGAACTCGGCGACCGTGAGCTTGCCCGCATGGTGGGCCTGGTCGCACAGTTCCCGAAGCTTCTCCTGGTTTTCCTTGTGCTTGGGCAGTTCCGCCATGAAGCTGCGATCGAGCTTGAGGTAGTCCGCGTCGATGTGCTTGAGCAACTGCATCGAGTTCAGCCCGGAGCCGAACTGTTCAAGCGCAAAGCCGCAGTGGATCTGCTTGAGCCCCGCGACGAAGGTACGCGCCGGCTTGAGGTTCGTGACGACCTTGCTTTCCGGCATCTCGAACACGAGCGCGTCGCCGCGCAGGCGCGCGTTCTTGAGTTGCTGCGCGATCCACGGCAGCAGTGTCTGATCTTCCAGCGACTGCGGAGTGAGCTTGATGAAGTAGGTCGTCTTGATGCCGGTCTTCTCGCGTTCGACCAGCGCCTTGATCGCGTGCGCGATGACCCAGCGGTCGATCTGCGGCATCATGCCGTGCTGTTCGGCGATGGGCAGGAAGAAGTTCGGCGTGATCTCGCCCTTCGGTCCCTGCATGCGCAGCAGGATCTCGAAGAAATCGCCGTCGGCGCCATGCAGGCTGATGATGGGCTGATTGAACAGCACGAAGCCGTTGTTGGTCAGCGCGTCTTGCACCAACTTCAGCCAGTGACGCTGCTTTTCCTCGACCGCTTTGTCCTGTGCCGCCGGGTCGAACACGTTGACGCGATTGCCGCCGTCGGTCTGCGCCGTGCGCAGCGTGGCATTGGCGTTGCCGAGGATGGCCTGGGCATTCGCGTTCTTTTCGCCGATGAGGCAGCCGCCGATGCTCATGGTCACGTTGATCGACTGCTTGCCGACTTCGAAGATCCGCTCGTTGAACGCCTTGAGCAGGACTTCGCCCACCTTCTTGGAATTTTCCTGATCGCGCCCGACCAGCAGCACCGCGAACGTGTGGTCGGCGAAGCGCGCGGCCACATCGGCGTCAGCCAGATGCCGGCGCATTAGGTTGGCCAGATCGCCGAGCAGCAGATCCGCATTGCCGATGCCGATGGTGTCGAGCACCTTTTTGAAATTGTCGGGTTCCAGCAACAGCAGACAGCGGTCGCTCTTGCCGGTCGCCGCCGCGGCGATGGCGCGGTCGAGCTCGACCAGCAGATGCTGGCGGTTGAACAGGTCGGTGACGAGGTCCTTCGAGCGCAGCGCGTCGAGTTCCTTCTCCAGCTCCGGATTGTTGGTCTGCTGGCGGAAGATGATCTGCTGGCAAGGCTCGCCCTCGTAGGTTGCCTCGGCGAACTCCATGACGGAATCGAAAGTCGAGCCGTCGGCGCGCTGCGCTTTGAGATTCAGCTTCTGCGGCGGTTTCTCGCCTTTCGACAGCTTCTTCAGCAGCGACTTGAAGTCGTCAGCGTCGTCGGGCGCGATCAGGTCGAGGATCGACATGCTCTCGATGTCCTCGAATTCGTCGAAGCCGAAGGTTTCCAGATAGGCCTTGTTCGCGCGCACATGCATGCCTTCGTGCACGTAGGCGATGGGATCGCGCGAGGAGTCCAGCAGGGAATCGCAGCGCCGTTCGATTTCGCGCAGGGCCGATTCCAGGCGGCGCACGCTGCGGCGCATGAGCAGGCTCTCGAATTCGCGCTTGACCACCATCTGCGTATGGTCGGGCCGTCCGCGCAGGGCGATGGCCCGGGCACCGGTGCGAAAGGCACTGACGATCAGGTCTTCGCCAGGGCTCTGGGCGCTGCCGACGATGGCGATGTCCTTGCCGCCGCGGTTGGCCGCGTCGGTCACCTGATCCAGTCGCAGCGATTTGGCGGCGAGATTCACGAGAATCAGGTCCGGCGTGTGCTGGACGATATGGTCTTCGAGTTCGGCTTCGTTGGTGGCGCGGGTCGGTCGGACGGCAATGCCGCCGTTGCGCAAGACGCTGATCTGTTGCTCGGCCTCTTCGACCGAATCTTCAATCAGCAGCAACTTGATGACGCTGTCCTGTTTACTCATGTCCACTCGAAAGGCGGGCGAGTGCGGAACCGGCCGGCCGCAACGGCACCCGGGTCCAGTCCGCAACTGGCGGATTCAATCTTGGTAGTGTGCAAGCAAGAAGGTGCGAGCAACCGCTTGTCGTTGTTTTTACCGGATTCGTCCGATTATTTCCACACTGGTTCCGGCGCCTGGTGCTGTCCGTCACAGTGGCGACTTGGATTTCTCACCGGCGATCTCCCGCACCAGTCGCGGCACCAGATACCCCGGCAGACACTGACGCAGCTCATCGACCAGAGACAGCGCGCGGGCGTCGTCGACCTCGAAGTGGGCGGCGCCGACAACGCGGTCGAGCTGATGCAGGTAGTAGGGCAGCACGCCGGCCGCGAACAGCCGCTCCGACAGCGCCGCCAATACTGCGGCGTCGTCGTTGACACCACTCAGCAGCACCGCCTGATTCAGCAAGGTGCAGCCGCTGCGCGCCAACGCGGCGCAGGCGGCGTCGACGGAAGCATCGAATTCGTTGGCGTGGTTGGCGTGCAGCACAACCACCTTTTGCAGCGGCAGCGCCGACAGCCAGGCGGCGAGTCCATCGTCGACGCGTTCCGGCAGCACGACCGGCAGCCGCGTGTGGATGCGCAGGCGCTTCACATGCGGGATGTCGCGCAGAGACCTGCCGAGCTCATCCAGCTTGGCATTGGACAGAGACAGCGGGTCGCCGCCGGACAGGATGACTTCGTCCAGGCTGGCATCGGCGGCAACGGCATCGAGCGCTTCGCGCCAGTGATTCGCCGCGGCGGTTTCCTCGGCATAGGGAAAATGGCGGCGGAAACAGTAGCGGCAATTGACGGCACAGGAGCCGGTTGCGATCAGCAGGGCGCGTCCCGCGTATTTCTGCAAAACGCCGTGGGCCGAGCGCGCCGCCAGGTCGCCGACCGCATCCACCGCATAGCCCGGCTGAGGCAGGCGTTCTGCCGCCTGGGGCAGCACCTGCAGCAAAAGAGGGTCCCGCGCGTCGCCGGGGCGCATGCGGGCAACGAAGCCACGCGGTACGCGCAGGGCAAAGCCGGTATCCGTGTCAGGCAGCAAGCGTTCTGCCTGGTCGTGCAGGCCGACCAGACGCAGCAACTCAAGCGGGTCGGTAACGGCGTCGCGCCACAGTTGCTGCCAGCTGCGCGTGGAAGGCTGCGCGAGCTGGCGGTTAGCGGTTATCATCGCGGGCTAGTTTCCGGCTTTACGGCCAAACGCCCATTGTAGCCGCAGATCGGCGGCGATTCCCCCCTGTTTAGGAGTGACCCATGGCCAGCTATGGCATGAATGACGTCAAGAACGGCATGAAGATCATCGTCAACAACGAGCCGTGCGTCATTACCGACACCGAATACGTCAAGCCGGGCAAGGGCCAGGCGTTTACCCGCGTGCGCTACCGGTTCATCAAGTCGGGCCGGGTGGTGGAACTGACGATGAAGGCGACCGATGCGCTGGAGCCGGCCGACGTCATGGATACGGACATGGAGTATCTCTACTCCGACGGCGAGTTCTGGCATTTCATGCATCCGGAAACCCATGAGCAGGTCGGTGCCGAAGCAGGCGCCATGACGGACGCCTCGAAGTGGCTCAAGGGCAATGAGGTCTGCGTGGTCACCCTGTGGAACGGTGCCCCGCTGATCGTCTCGGCGCCGAACTTCGTCGAACTGGAAATCAGCGAGACCGATCCGGGCGTGCGTGGCGATACCTCGGGCGGCGGCGGCAAGCCGGCCAAGCTCGAAACCGGTGCCGTCGTACGAGTGCCGCTGTTCGTGGCCCAGGGCGAGAAGATCCGTGTCGATACGCGCACCGGCGAGTATGTTTCTCGCGTGAAGTAATCCGATCGCCCCGCAGCGGTCGCGAAACCAGGGAAATCCGACGTGGGGAAACCCGGCTTGTCGGGTTTCCCTCTTCGTATCCGCCCCCATCATGGGCCGATGGCCAGAGGCAGGAGCAAGGCGTGAGTCCGACCGAGCAGACCAGGATCGATCTTCTGATCGAAGCGCGCTGGGTGGTTCCGGTGGAACCGCACGGAATCGTGCTGGATCACCATGCGGTCGTCGTCGAGGCCGGCCGCGTCCTCGAGCTGTTGCCTATCCCCGAGGCGCGCCGAAAGTACAGCGCGCGCGAGACGCGGGTGCTGGACGAACATGTGCTGATCCCGGGTCTGATCAACGCGCATACCCACAACCCGATGACCCTGATGCGCGGCATCGCCGACGACCTGCCGCTGATGACCTGGCTCACCGAGCACATCTGGCCGGCCGAGGCACGCGCAATGAGCGCGGAGTTCGTGCACGACGGCGTCGAGTTGGCCATCGCCGAGATGCTGCGCGGCGGCACGACGTGCTGCAACGAGAATTATTTCTTCCCCGATGCGCAGGCGGCCACTTATCGGCGTCACGGCTTTCGCGCGCTGGTCGGCCTGCCGGTGATCGAGTTCCCGAGCGCCTGGGCGCGTACGCGCGACGAGTACTTCGACAAGGCCCTGGCCGTGCACGACGAATACCGCGGCGATGGTCTGATCGGCACCGCGTTCGCGCCGCATGCGCCGTATACGGTCAGCAACGAGAGCTTCGAGCGCGTGCGCATGCTGTCGGACCAGCTCGACATCCCGGTACATGTGCATGTCCACGAGACGGCGCAGGAGGTCGATGACTCGCGCCGCGATCACGGCGTCCGGCCGCTGGCGCGACTGCAGGGACTGGGCATCGTCAACGACCACCTGATTGCCGTGCACATGACCCAGCTCGACGAGGCCGAAATCCGCCTGTGCGCCGAAGCGGGTGTTTCCGTCGTTCACTGTCCCGAGTCCAACCTCAAGCTGGCCAGCGGCTTCTGCCCGACCGAGGCGCTGCGCCGCGCCGGGGTCAATATCGCGCTCGGCACCGATGGCTGCGCGAGCAATAACGATCTGGACATGTTCGGCGAAATGCGCACCGCCGCGCTGCTCGCCAAGGGCGTTTCGGGCGATGCCAGCGCGTTCGATGCGCCCTTTGCGCTGCGCACGGCGACGCTGAATGCGGCCCGGGCGCTGGGCTGGGGCGACCGCGTCGGATCGATCGAGCCGGGCAAGGCCGCAGACCTGGCCGCGGTGCGGCTCGATGCGCTGGAAACGCAGCCCGTGTTCAATGTCGTCTCGCAGCTGATCTACGCCTGCGGCCGTCACCAGGTCAGCGATGTCTGGATCGCCGGCACGCCCAAGCTGATCGCCGGAACGCTCGTCGACCTGGACGTGGCGGCCCTGCGGGCCAAGGCGCGCGAGTGGCGGCAGCGCCTCGCCGGCTGAGCAGTGCGCTATCGGATTTGCGAGAAATTCCAATGAATACAAGTACCGAAAACGTCGATCGCAGCGAGACCGCCAAGTTCGATCGGCTTGCCAGTAGATGGTGGGACCCCAACGGCGAATCCCGCCCGCTGCACGATCTCAACCCTGTGCGCCTGGCCTACGTGGCCGGTCGTGTCAGCCTGCGTGGCGCCCGAGTGCTCGATGTGGGCTGCGGTGGCGGTCTGCTCAGCGAAGCGCTGGCCGACGCGGGCGCCGAAGTCACGGCGATCGATCTCGCACCCGGCGTGCTTGACGTCGCAAGGCTGCATCTCTATGAGTCGAATCTCTCGGTGGACTACCGCGAGATCAGCGCCGAAGCGCTGGCCGCGCAGCAGCCCGGCAGCTTCGATGCGATCACCTGTATGGAAATGCTCGAACACGTACCCGACCCCGGCAGCGTGATCGAGGCCTGCGCGCGTCTGCTCAAGCCGGGCGGCCGTTGGTTCGCGTCCACCCTGAACCGCACGCCGCAGGCCTTCGCGCTCGGCATCGTCGGCGCCGAGTATCTGCTGCGCCTGCTGCCGCGCGGCACGCATCACTACCGGCAGTTCATCAAGCCCAGCGAAATGGCTGCCGCGCTGCGCGCGGCGGACCTCACCCTCGAAGATCTGCGCGGCCTGGAATACAACCCGCTGACGCGCCGCGCGCGTCTGGTGTCCTCGGTCGCGATCAACTATCTGGTCTGCGCGACCAAGCCCGCATGAGGCTGCTCGACCGCGATCTCGATGCGGTGCTGTTCGACCTGGACGGCACCCTCGTCGATTCGGCGCCGGATCTGGTCGCCGCGATGCAGCGCCTGTGCCGGGAGCTGAACCACGATGCGCCTGACGCTGCGGCGGTGCGGTCGGTCGTGTCCAAGGGCGGGCGCGCCATGCTGCGTCGCGGGCTACCGGCGCTGGACGAACAGCGCTACGACGAGTTGCTGCCGCGCTTTCTCGATATCTATGCGGCCGACATTGCCGCCTTGTCGCGACCGTTTGACGGCGTGGACGACCTGATTGCCGCGATCGAAGCGCGCGGCGCGCGCTGGGGCGTGGTGACGAACAAGCCGGGCTGGCTCGCGCGGCCGCTGCTGGAGCGCCTCGGCTGGTCGCAACGCTGCGCGGCCCTGGTCAGCGGCGACTGCCTCAGCGTCAAGAAACCTGACCCGGCACCGGTGCTGCGCGCTTGTGAACTCGCCGGCGTCGCGCCCGCACGGTGCGCGTATGTCGGCGACGACCTGCGAGACATCGAAGCCGGTCGTGCGGCCGGCCTGTATACGGTGGCGGCGGCCTGGGGTTATCTCGACGGTGAGGATCCTCAGGTCTGGGCGGCCGACTGGGTCGCCGGTTCGGCGCGCGAGCTTCAGCGCGCGCTTGCCCTGCAGGCCGCATGAGCGGGCTGCCCGCGGATGTCGCGAGCTTCGTCGCCAAGCTCGAGCAGGCCTATCCCGAACTGCGTGTCGCCGGCCCGCTGCTCGCACGGCAGGCGCCGACGCTGCTCGCGTTCGAAGCCATCGCACACGAACTGCTGCAGGCCACGCTGCATCTGCCCGATACCACGGCGGCCATCGGCAAGCTGCAGTGGTGGAGCGAGGAGCTGCAGCGCTACGGCGCCGGCGAAGCGCGCCATCCACTGACGCGTCATCTCGGCGCCCGCCCCGCGGACCCGGTGACCGCCGACGCGCTCGCGCCGCTGCTGGCACTGGCGGCACGGCGGCACGATGCGCCGCCGCCGGCAGATCTTGCGGCCCAGCTGGCCGCCTGCGAACCGGCGTTCCTCGGTGTGGAGCGCTTGCGGGTGGACCTGCTCGGTTCGTCCCCGGCGGCGATTTCGCCGCAAGCGCGCCTCGGCGCGCTGAGCAACCTGCTGCGCCAGCTGGCGCGTCTTCCGCTGGATGGCAACGACGATGCGTCTGCCGTACCCATGCAACTGCTGGCGCGTCATCAGGTGAATCGCACGGCGCTGAACCAGCCTGGCTCCACCCGTGACAACCTGGTGCGGGAACAACTGGCCGCGATCGGCGCCGCGCTTGCGGCCCTCGCTGAATCGCTGCGTGCGAGCGCCGGCTGGCTCGCGCGCCTGCGTTGGCGTTGCGAACACTGGCGTATGCGCCCGCCGCCACCGGGCGATCCGTTTTCCGTCCTGTGGTCGCGTCTGGATCGCGCGCCCTGGAACACGGCCTGGCTGGCCTGGCGCGAGCTGCGCCGCGGCGACTGATTCGTGCCTGTTAAGCTATTGAGCACCGGTGGTTCGGCCCCACGTGTGCCGTTTCCGCCTCTGCCGTTGCCCGGCGGCACCATCTGTCCGCCCAGCGCCTGCGCCGCTGGCTGCGAGTGTCCAAGGATTTCCGATGCGTACCACTGAAAACACCCTCCGTTCCCTGCCCGATATCGCCAAGGAAGCCCAGCCCCATGTGGCCGGCGCGCTGGATTGGGTCGGCATGGGCGAGATCCAGGTGCCCGTCAGCATCGTCAATGCCGACGGCCGCACCGTGCAGTCCGGTGCGCGCGTGACCGCGTTCGTTAATCTGGCCCAGCCCGATGCGCGCGGCATCCATATGTCGCGGCTCTATCTGCATGTCGACAAATCACTGTCGAACGAGCCCCTGACGCCGTGCTCCCTGCGCCGCCTGCTCAAGGACTTCCTCGATTCGCACGCAGAGCTTTCTGATCGCGCGCTGATCCGCGTCGCGTTCGACCATCTGGTGCGCCGTCCGGCCCTGGTCAGCGACAACAGCGGCTGGAAGTCGTATCCGATCGTGCTCACGGCCCTGATGGAACGCGGCCAGTTCAGCCTCGAGCTGGCGTATGAAGTGATCTATTCGAGTACTTGCCCCTGTTCCGCCGCGCTCGCGCGTCAGCTCATCCAGGAACGCTTCGGCGAGGATTTCGCGCGAGGGCGCGCGTTGGATTACGACCAGGTGGTCGCCTGGCTAGGCAGCGAGCAGGGCATCTGCGCCACGCCGCACAGCCAGCGCAGCTCGGCCGAAATCCGCGTCAAGCTCGTGCAGGGCTTCGAGCTGCCCATCATCGAACTGATCGATCGCGTCGAGGATGCGTTGCAGACGTCAGTGCAGACTGCGGTCAAGCGCGTGGACGAGCAGGCCTTCGCGCGTCTCAACGGCGAGAACCTCATGTTCTGCGAGGACGCCGCGCGTCGGGTGCAGCACGCGCTGGCCGCGGATGAGCGCATCGTCGATTTCTGGGTGCGCGCCTCGCACTACGAAAGCCTGCACCCGCACAACGCCGTCGCCGTCGCGACCAAGGGCGTGACCGGCGGCTACAGCGGCGGAATGGATCCGTTCGCGCCACTGCGACGCTGATCGCGCGCAGCGTCAGGCTGCGACCAAAACTCATCAGAGACACGCGCAGCGCCGGCACCTTGCCGGCGCTGCGCGTTTGCGTTGCCGCAATTGCGCGATGCTTTCTCGATCTGCCGCGCGCAGTCCGACGCAGGTCATGAAACGCCGCGCGGCGTCGCTTACCGGTAAACCTTGCTTTCCCGGACGCTTGCTGCAAAGCCGCATTGCAAAACGTGTAAACGTCGAGTAGAAAGCGAGACGTCTGCGTGTAGATTTTGCACGACACCGCGCGGGCGACGTCACAAGGGGACCGTGGCGGAATTGGGGAAATACCGACAGTCATATCGAAAGTCCGTTTCGCTGCAGCGCGTCAGCGTCGTTGCAGTGTTGCTGCTTGTGCGTGCTGTTGCGGCGAAAACGCATCTCGCGCAAACTACGTCGGCCTTCGTACAATTCCGATTTGCGGATACTCGTTGGACGGGGGATTTTCGTTTCTAGCTACGCCACGATCCGTACCACTCGTCTGGAACGGCGCAACCCAGCGCCGTGCTGTTGGGTGAATTGGGGACCGGTTGGATTTGATCCGCCGTAGAGCACACCTCTCGAGTAGGAGTATATAAATGTCACGTCGCCACAATGTATTGTCCTGGGCGGTTCGTCGCGCCCTGTTTGCCGGCGGTGCCGGTATCGTCGGTCTCGCTCCGGTACTGGCATTCGCCCAGGCTCCGGCAGCGGGCGATGAAGCCGCCCAGCTCGAACGCATCGAAGTCACCGGTTCGCGCATCCGCAAGGTCGATCTCGAAACCGCCCAGCCCGTCCTCGTCATCGACCGTGCCGAGATCGAACGCCAGGGCTTCCAGTCGGTTTCCGACATCCTGCAGAACGTTTCCGCGACCGGTTCGCCGGCGATCAGCCGCGCGCAGCCGCTGACGGCGGGTGAGTCTCCGGGCGGTTCGTTCATCAGCCTGCGCAACCTCGGTGCGGCGCGCACCCTGATTCTCGTCAACGGCAAGCGCCTGGGTATCAACACCAACGGCCTGCAGGACGTGACGACGATCCCGACGGCGATCATCCAGTCGATCGAAGTGCTGAAGGACGGCGCCTCGTCGATCTATGGTTCCGACGCGATCGGCGGCGTGGTCAACTTCATCACGCGCACCAACTACGAAGGCATGGAAGCCAATGCCTATTGGGGCCAGTACAGCGAGGGCGACGGCGACATCCAGCGCTACGACGCGACGCTGGGTTACAAGGGTGACAAGGGTTCGTTGGTCGTCGTCGCGGAATACAGCGACGAGAAGGTCGTCAATGGCAAGGACCGCGAGTTCTCGGCCTATCCGCGCGGCCAGTACCACCCGTTCCTGGGCTGGACCACGGTCAGCCAGTGGGGTGTACTCGTGCGTACTGCGGCCAATGGCGGCAACCTGACGCTTGACCGCGGCGGAAATCCCTACGACATCACGAACTATCATCCCACCAACGCCAGTGCGCCGAACGGCGACGTGAGCAACACCAATACGCAGACCGACCTGCGCACGCCGCTATCGACCAAGAACATTTTCTTCGACGGCACATACCAGTTCACCGACTCGCTGCGTTTCCGCGGCAACGTGCTGTACAGCGACCGCGACGCCGTGCGTCAGGTCGCCGGCTATCCGTACCAGAGCGCCTCGTTCGCCGGCACGACGATGTCGCGTGACAGCTACTACAACCCGCTGGGCAGCTTCCACGGCGCTGCGACGCCGGTCGCCGTCAGCTACCAGCGCCGTACCTGGGAAATCCCGCGCGTCACCGAGAGCAGCCTGCAAACCTTTCGCACGACGCTGGGTCTTGAAGGCTCATTCGATCTGGCCGACCGTACTTTTGACTGGGACGTGAGCTATCTGTACACCCAGAACAAGCTGCTGCAGTCGACCTACGGCAACCTCAACACCGTACGCGTCGCCCAGTCGGTCGGTCCGTCCTTCCTGAATGCTCAGGGCCGCGTGCAGTGCGGTACCGCCGCCGCACCGATTCCGTTCGCAAATTGCGTGCCATGGAATCCGTTCCTGCCGTTCGGTCGCGTCGGCGACGGCGGCCTGACCAACAATCAGGAACTGACCAACTACCTGTTCCAGGAAGAGCACGCGACCGGCATGACCGAAACCAAGGTCTACTCGGCCAACCTGACCGGTCCGATCGTCACGCTGCCGGCTGGCGACCTGTCGTTCGCCGTTGGCGCAGAACACCGTGCCGAGTCCGGCGAGTTCGTGCCCGATCCGCTGTCGCAGACGGCGTCCTCGACCAACCTCGCCGGCGGTCCGACCAACGGCGGCTACAAGGTCGACGAGCTCTACGCGGAACTCTACGTGCCGATCCTGCGTGACGTCGCGTTCGCGAAGAATCTGAGCGTCAGCGTCGCGTCGCGCCGTTCCGACTACGACACCTTCGGCAGCACGACCAACAACAAGTTCGGCTTCACCTGGAAACCGATCGACCAACTGCTGTTCCGCGGCACGCGCGCCGATGGTTTCCGCGCGCCGACGATTGCTGACCTGTACGGTGGCGGCTCGCAAACCTTCAGTTTCTACACCGATCCTTGCGACACGCTGTTCGGCGCTTCGCGCAGCAACCCGACCGTGCGTGCCCGCTGCGCTGCGGACATCCAGAACGCCGATACCTTCCGCCAGCTGCAGCAGGGCTTCGTGCCGACGACAACGGCGAACGCACAGACCCCGGTTGCCTTCACCTCGGGTTCCAATCCGCTGCTGCAGCCGGAAGAATCGCGTTCCAGTACGCTCGGTGTAGTGTGGAGCCCGGAATTCTCCGAAGGGCTCAACATGAGCCTGGACTGGTGGAAGATCCGCGTCGAGGAAACCATCGTCGCCGACAACCCGACGCAGAAGCTCAACGACTGCTACGTCGATGGCAATGCCGCGCGCTGTGTCGGATTCACGCGTGACCCGACTCTCGGCTACGTCAATACGTTGAGCTTCGGCACTCGCAACGCCGGCTACATCGAGACCGAAGGCTTTGACTTCGACCTGTCGTATCGCCTGCCGACCGACTGGGGCAATTTCAGCGCGACCTGGCAGAACACCTACGTCAGCAACCTCGAGTTCAAGTCGACCAACGATCCGGCGGCAAAGCCGAACCTCACCAACTCGTTCGCGGGCACGGCCGGCATCAACTTCCGCCTGCGCTCCAACCTGTCGGTCGGCTGGGATCTCGGCGATTTTGGCGCGAGCTGGAACACGCGTTATTTCTCGAGTTCGAAGGAAACCTGCCTCAACGTCGTCACGTTCCCGGACGAGTGCAGCGATCCGGGCTACATCGCGGCCAACCCGGCAAACACGCGTGCTGTTGACAGGGTCGGCGCGAACACCTTCCACGACCTGCAGGTGCGCTGGAAGGCACCCTGGAAGGCGACGATCGCGCTCGGTGCGAACAACGTGTTCGATCATCAGGCCGGACTGAACTATTCGAACCCCAGCTCGTCGAGCGCCCCGTACTACGGAGGCTTCGATATCGGCCGGTTCTACTACGTTCGCTACCACCAGACGTTCTGATCGGGACTCGGCTGGTGTGCAAACCGGAGGCCCCGCAGCGATGCGGGGCCTTCTCTTTGTGGGCGTGCCGCCGCGTACAGGCGCGCATCGCAGGTGACGTGCGGTCCTGGCCGCTCACATTGTGCCGGGCCGGCCCGAGTCGCAGTCCGAGCAGGAAGACCTAACGGCCCGGTAACAGCGCCGGATCGAGCCGCACGTCGAACCAGTTGAACCCCCAGTGCACATGCGGCCCGCTGGCGCGTCCGGTCGCGCCGGCTGCGGCGAAGACCTCGCCCCGTTTCACGCGGTCGCCGACTTTCACGTCGACGCGGCTCAGGTGCAGGAACGAACTGGTCAGACCGCGACCGTGGTCAATCAGCACGGTGCCGCCGGTCAGTACGAGGTCGGTCGCCACGAACGAGACGACGCCGGCGGCAGGCGCCTTGACCGGCGTGCCGGTCGGCACGGCGATATCGAGACCGTAGTGCGGCGATTTCGGCACGCCGTTGTCGATGCGCTGGCTGCCGTAGATGCCGCTGATGCGGCCCTGGGCCGGGCGTGTGAAGCCGGCGAGGTAGTCGTTGCGATCGTCGTCGCGCTTGCGCGCATCGGCTACGCGCGCCTGTTCCTCGGCGATGCGCTTGGCGAGTTCGGGATCCGGCGTCACCGTGTGCTGGGGCAGGCCGTCGACGCGCTCGATCTTGTAGTCACGCTGCGCGACAGCGATGCGATGCTGCTCGGTCTTGCCGTTCGCGTGCCGGATCGTGATCGTCAGCTGTGCCGGCGCGTCGCGTTCGATGCCGAACACGTAATGGCCGTCGGCACCGACGCGCACGTCGCGTTCACCGAGATGGACGGTGCTGCCGGGTTCGGTCGTGGCGGCGACCAGCTGTCCCTGCTGTGCGTCGTCGGGCAGTGGCGTGGATGCGGCGACCGCTGACGTGCCGCCGATCAGCGACAGGCAGAGCAGGGCGGCAATGCGCGCACGGATGCTGCACCCACTCATCGATCGAATGCCAGGCGCATGCCGCGCACTTGTTCGTTGACCTGTTCGCCGTCCCACGCCCGTTCGCCGTTGACCCAGGTCGAGGTGATGCTGGAGCGGAAGGTATGCCCTTCGAACGGCGACCAGCCGCAGCGCGACAGCACTTCTTCGCGTCTCACCGTATGCGGCTTGCGCGGATCGACCAGAACCAGATCGGCGAAATAGCCTTCGCGCAGGTAGCCGCGATCTTTCACCTGGAACAGTTCGGCCGGCGCATGGGTCACGCTTTCGACGATGCGTTCCAGCGGAATCGCGCCATCGAAGGCTTGTTCGAGCGCGCATTGCAGCGCGAACTGCACCAGTGGCAGCCCCGACGGCGCCTGTTCGTACGGCAGGGCCTTTTCCTCGATGGTATGCGGCGCGTGGTCGGTGGCCAGCACGTCGATGCGGCCTTCGCGCAGCGCGGCCACGATGGCCTGGCGATCGCTCTCGCTCTTGATCGCCGGGTTGCACTTGATCTTGTTGCCGAGCGTGGCGTAGTCGCTTTCCGCAAATTGCAGGAAGTGCACGCAGGTTTCCGCCGTGATGCGCTTGCCGCGCAGCGGACCCGGGCTGAACAGCGCGAGTTCGTCGGCTGTCGTGATATGCAGGATATGCAGGCGCGTGCCGTGGCGGCGTGCCAGCTCGACCGCGAGGGTCGAGGACTTCAGGCAGGCCTCGCGCGAACGGATGTACGGATGCCGTTCCACCGGTATTGCATTGCCGTAGCGCTCGCGCTCACGCGCGAGATTCGCGTCGATCATTGGCGAATCTTCGCAGTGTGTTACTACGATGGTCGGCGCTTCGCGGAAGATAGCATCCAGCGTGTCGGGGTTGTCGACGAGCATGTTGCCGGTCGAGGCGCCCATGAAGATCTTGATGCCGCAGGCGGAACGCGGATCCAGCGAGCGGATCACGTCGAGGTTGTCATTAGTCGCGCCGAGGTAGAAGGCATGATTGGCGAGCGACTTCGCCGCGGCGCGTGCGTACTTGTCCTCGAGCGCATCCAGTGTCGTCGTGGTCGGCTTGGAGTTCGGCATCTCCATGTAGCTGGTGATGCCGCCGGCGACGGCTGCGCGCGACTCGGTCGCGAAGTCGGCCTTGTGCTCCAGTCCCGGTTCGCGGAAGTGGACCTGATCGTCGATCATGCCGGGCAGCAACCATTGGCCGGCCGCGTCGACGACCGACTCGTCGGCACGTGTCTCGAGACCGTCGGCGATCGCTTCGATGCGACCGTCGCGCAGGCGTACGTCGGTGACGCGGCGGGTCCCTTCATTGACCAGCTCGGCATTGCGGATCAACCAGTTCTTCATGGTCCATTTCCCTCGGATTTGTCCGACTTCTGGCGCCGGAAGGTGAACTGTATCGGCACGTAGTCGAAGCCGCCGGCGCTGAGTGGATTGCAGCGCAGCAGGCGCCAGGATGCCAGCAGACTGCCGCGCAGAGCGCCATGGCGTGCGACAGCAATGCGCGCGTAGTGCGAGCAACTGGGATGATAGCGACAGCGTGCGCCGAACACGGGGCTCAGCAAACGCTTGTACAGGCCAAGCAAATAGAGTATTAGCCGGGACACGGAGGCGAGAGCCACAGGACTTGGCGTTGCGCGCGAGCGCAGATTTCCGGCGGTTGCCGGTGCTGGGGACTTAGGCTATAACACGCCGCCGCCTAGCCACAACGGTGAACGGAAATGGCGAAAAGCACGCGTAGTACGGCAAAGAAAGTCGTAGCCAAAGGGAAGGCCACCGCGAGCGCCAAGGCGGTGAAGAAGACGTCGAGCACGGCCAAGAAAGTGGCCGCGAAAGCGGCTCCGCCGGCGAAGAAGGCGACAAAGCCTGCGGCCAAGCCGGCGAAGGCCGTAAAGCCTGTCGCCAAGGCGGCCCAGCCTGCGGCGAAAGCCGTCGGCAAACCCAAGCCGGCCGCGAAGGCCGCGGTGAAGAGCAAGCCGGCAGCAGCGCCGGTGAGCAAGGCAAAGCCAGCCGCGGCACCGGTCAGCGCGAAGGTGAAACACGCGTCGAATACGATTCCCTCCGCCGCTCCTGCAACGGCGAAGTCAGCACCGGCCCCCCAAGCCGCGCCGCCGACGACGCCTGCAGCCGCGCCGGTCGCGACACCAGCCCCCATAAGCAAACCGACGAAACAAGTGATCACAGAAGAAAACAAAAAGAATTCGCGCAAAGGCGTCATCACGCCGAACGCCTCCGAAGCCGGCATCACGATGGAAGGCGGCCGCTATGCACTGGCGGCCACTACCAATATCGATCTGCCTGCCGGCTATCGTCCGTCCTCGGACGAGGAATACATGAGCCCGATGCACCTGGCGTTCTTCCGCTACAAGCTGCGCGACTGGCGCGATCAGCTCGTCGAGGAATCCAAGCAGACCATCGACAACTTGCGCGAAGAAGTCCGCGACATCGGCGACGAAGCCGAACGCGCAACCCGCGAGACGGAAAATTCGCTGGAACTGCGCACGCGCGATCGCTATCGCAAGCTCATCGCAAAGATCGACAAGGCGCTCAAGCGCATTGAAGAAGGCCGCTACGGCTACTGCGAAGAGACCGACGAGGACATCGGCCTGGAACGTCTGGAGGCGCGTCCCATCGCGACGCTATGCCTCGACGCACAGGAGCGCTGGGAACACCGCCAGCGCCAGATGGGCGACTGAGAGACAACGACGCAACGACAAAGCCCCAGCTCTGCGGGGCTTTTGTTTCGTGCGGCGCTGGACGTGATACGAGGGCGTCGCGGGCGTCGGCCCCAGGGGCGCGCTCAGCCTGCGGATGTCGCGCGCGCGTACTGCTTGATCGTCTGCAGCATCGCCGCCAGGCCATTCGAACGCGTAGGCGATAGGTGCTTGGCCAGGCCTATCGAATCGACGAAGCGCGGTTCGGTAGCGAGGATGGCCTCGGCCGACCGTCCCGAATAGACGCGCAGCAGCAGTGCGATCAATCCCGTGACGATCGACGAGTCGCTGCTCGCGGCGAACTGCAGGCAGGCGGCATTGCCGGATGCTACGAGCCATACCTGCGACTGGCAGCCATGAACCTTGTTGGCCTCGGTCTTCCAATCGTCCGGGAACGGCGCGAGCTTGCGGCCGAGATCGATCAGATACTGATAGCGCTCGGTCCAGTCGCCAAAGAAGGCGAACTCGTCGATGATCGCATCTTGTGCAGCCTCGGCAGCCGCAGTGCCGGTTTCGTCGGTCATGCGCCTACACGCCAGCGCGTACCCTGAGCGCCGTCCTCGATCGTGACGTTCATGGACGCCAGTTCGGTGCGGATCTGATCGGCACGCGCGAAGTCTCGCGCGGCGCGTGCCGCATTGCGCTCCGCGATCAGGGCATCGACGCGGGCGGCGTCGACTTCCGCACCCGCAGACGTCTGCTTGAACCAGGATTCGGCATCCTGCTGCAGGAGGCCGATCAACGCCGCGGCGGCGAGGAGGCGGCTCTTGGCGCCTGTCGCGTCGGCCGTACCCGCGCTGCGGCGCGCCGCATCGGCCAGGCCGGCCAGGATCGCGAAGGCATCGGGCGTGTTGAGATCGTCCAGCAGCGCGGCCTCGAATTCCGTCGGCACGTCGGCGTCCGCGACCCCCACGTCGGTGAGGTCGCGCAACACGCCATACCAGCCGTCGAGCGTCGCGCGCGCCTGACGCAGGGCCGCATCGGACCAGTCCAGCGGCTGCCGATAGTGCGCCTTCAACAACACGAAACGCAGCACTTCGGGCGGGAAGATCTCCAGCAGTTCATGCAGCACCTGCGTGTTGCCGACCGACTTGGACATCTTGCGGCCTTCCAGCGTCAGCATGCCGTTGTGCAGCCAGTAACGTGCGAACGGCTTGCCGCCATGCGCGCAGGTACTTTGGGCGACTTCGTTTTCATGGTGCGGGAACAGCAGGTCCACACCGCCGGCATGGATGTCGATGGTTTCGCCCAGATGGGTTTCGCTCATCGCCGAGCACTCGATATGCCAGCCCGGACGACCACGGCCCCAGGGACTTTCCCAGCCCGGCAGATCGTCGCTGGAAGGCTTCCACAGCACGAAATCGGCCGGATTCTTCTTGTACGGGGCGACCTCGACGCGGGCGCCGGCGATCATGTCCTCGACCGACCGTCCCGAGAGGTGGCCGTAGTCCGCATAGCTCGTCACGTCGAACAGCACATGGTGTTCGGCGACATAGGCGTTGCCGCTCGCGATCAGGCGCTCGCACATGGCGACGATCTGCGGGATGTGGGTCGTCGCGTGCGGCTCGACATCGGGCGGATCCACGCCGAGCTTGCTCATGTCGTCGCGGTAGGCCGCGGCAAACCGCTCGGTGATCCCGCTGATCGGCTGGCCGCTCTGGCGCGCCGCTTCGTTGATCTTGTCGTCGACGTCGGTGATGTTGCGCGCGTAGACCACACCCGGGAAATGCCGGCGCAGCAGTCGTGCGAGCAGCGCGAAGACGACGGCCGGCCGTGCGTTGCCGATGTGCACGTAGTTGTAGACGGTAGGTCCGCAGACATACAGGGTCACCCGGTTCGGGTCCTGCGGAACGAAGTCCTCGACGCGGCGGGACAAGCTGTTGTGGAGACGAAGATTCATGCAATGGCGCCTTGATGAACGGCAAAGTGTAGCAGGCGATCCCTCCGGCACGGGATTGAGTGAGGCGCTGGTAGTACCGGTGCTGTGGCTTCGCCCTGGCGCACAGCCGGGCGCCGGCAGCGCGACGAAACGCCATCGACCGGAGCACGGTGCCTTGTGGTACCCATGCCTGAACGACTGATCGTTCAGCTATGTACCGACTGCATTGCCGAGGGTGCTTGCCTTATCGCTGATTCAGCCAGATAAGGTTAAATTCTCATCAAGCCTATGGAGAAGCGCGCAGTCCGGTTGGTATCCGAGACGGCGCAAGTGTGGTCGATACCCTCGGTCCGCGCGTTTCGCCAGCTTTTCGGAGATACGTAATGTCTGGTCGGTTTTTCGTGTCGTGCGCGGCTTTGTCGTTTTTCCTGCTGCTTTCCGTCGCTCATGCTGAGGGCGAGCGTCGCGAACCTGGCGACGAAGGCGTCCATTTCGCCTGGGCCGACGTGGTTCGCGTGGATCCCATCTATACCTACGAACGTGTGAGCCGACCCGAGCGCGAGTGCTACGACAGCGAAGTGGCGCGCCGGGACGATCGACGCGGCAACAACACCGGGGCGACCGTGCTCGGTGCGATCATCGGCGGCGCGCTCGGCAACCAGGTTGGCAAGGGTGACGGACGCAAGGCGGCGACGATTGCGGGTGCGGTCGCCGGCGGGGCCATCGCCAACAACGCGGCCCGGCGCGATGACGAAACCTACGTCAGCAGTGAACGTCATTGCCGCGAGGTCGACGGCGGCTATGAAGAACGCCGCATCAACGGCTACGACGTCGAGTACCGCTACCGCGGCGAAACCTACATGTCACGTCTCAACTTCGATCCCGGCGAACGCATGCGCGTTCGTGTCAGCGTCACCCCGGCCGATTGAGCCGGGTGCTTGGTATTACGATAAGGGCCGGCATGCCGGTCCTTATGCTTTCGTATTGTTGCACCACACAAATCTTCCGTGCCATGATCGTTGAACCCATGAGCCTCATCTATTCCGACGCCGATATCCTGACCAGCGCCCGCATGGCCGCCGGCATGACTTCGCGTGCGCGCCGACCGTACCCGCACATATCTGCCGGGTAGGTTGTCGCACAGCTTTAACGTGTTTCGACGAAAACCCGGCCCCTGCGCCGGGTTTTTTCATGTTCGATCATCGAACCCGGCAGCCAGGCAACCCTGTCACTTCCGAGGACTTCGATGACTCTGCGCCATTTTCTGAACACCAACGACTGGTCACGGGCCGAACTCGACGCGCTGCTCGCACAGGCGGCGCACTTCAAGCAGAGCCGGCTCGGCCAGCAGATGGCCGGCAAGTCCATCGCGCTGCTGTTCTTCAATCCGTCCATGCGTACGCGCACGAGTTTCGAACTCGGCGCGTTCCAGCTCGGCGGTCATGCCGTCGTGCTGGAACCGGGCAAGGCCGCATGGCCGATCGAATTCGCGCCGCGTGCCGTCATGGAAGGCGATACCGAGGAGCACATCGCCGAAGTCGCGCGAGTGCTGTCGCGCTACGTCGATTTGATCGGCGTACGTGCTTTTCCGAAGTTCCAGCAGTGGGAAGTCGATCGCCAGGATCTGGTGCTGAAAGCGTTCGCGCAGTATTCGACCGTGCCCGTGATCAATCTCGAGACCATCACGCATCCGTGCCAGGAACTGGCCCATATCCTCGCGTTGCAGCAGCACTTCGGCACTCTGGATCGCAAGAAATACGTGCTTACCTGGACCTACCATCCCAAGCCGCTGAATACCGCGGTCGCCAATTCGGCGCTGCTGATCGCGACGCGATTCGGCATGGACGTGACCTTGCTCTGTCCGACGCCGGACTATGTGCTCGATGCGCGCTACATGGATCTCGCGCGCCAGAACGCGACGGAAAACGGCGGTTCGCTGCAGATCAGTCACGACGTGCAGGCGAGCTATCGCGATGCCGACGTGGTGTACGCGAAGAGCTGGGGCGCGCTGCCGTTCTTCGGCAATTGGGAGCAGGAAAAACCGGTCCGCGAGGCGCATCGTCACTTCATCGTCGACGAAGCCAAGATGGCGCTGACCAACAACGGGGTGTTCAGTCATTGCCTGCCGCTGCGACGCAACGTCAAGGCCACCGACGCAGTGATGGATTCGCCCGCCTGCATCGCGGTCGACGAAGCGGAAAACCGCCTGCATGTGCAGAAATCCGTCATGGCTGCCTTGCTCAACCAGACCCGCTGACCGATCACGTCGTCCTTTGCCCTTTCCTGGAACACTCCCATGACCGATTCGACCAGCGCTACCGCCAAGGACGTCGTCCTCGCGTTTTCCGGCGGCCTCGATACCAGTTTCTGTATTCCCTATCTGCAGGAGCGCGGCTATGCCGTGCACACCGTGTTCGCCGACACCGGCGGTGTGGACGCGCAGGAGCGAGCCTACATCGAGGCGCGTGCGGCGGAGCTAGGCGCCGCGAGCCATGTGACCGTCGACGGCGGCCCGGCGATCTGGTCCGGCTTCGTCAAGCCGTTCGTCTGGGCTGGCGAGGGCTATCAGGGTCAATACCCGTTGCTGGTATCGGATCGCTATCTCATCGTCGAGGCCGCGCTGCACCGCTGCGAAGAACTCGGTACGCGCCGCATCGCGCACGGCTGCACCGGCATGGGCAACGACCAGGTTCGCTTCGATCTTGCGGTCAAGGCGCTGGGCGACTACGAGATCCTCGCGCCGATCCGCGAGATCCAACGCGAGCACAAGGAAGTCCGTGCTTATGAACAGCGCTATCTCGAGCAGCGCGGCTTCGAGGTGAAGGCCAAACAGAAGAGCTACACGATCAACGAGAACCTGCTCGGACTGACCATGTCCGGCGGCGAGATCGATCGCTGGGAAGCGCCCGGCGAGGGCGCGCGGGGCTGGTGCGCGCCGCGCGCCGAGTGGCCGGCGCAGGCATTGCGCATCAGGGTTTCCTTCGAGCACGGCGAGGCGGTGGCGCTCAACGGTGAGCGCATGGCGGGACACGCCATCCTCTCCCGGCTCAACGCCGCGCTGGCGCCTTACGGCGTCGGACGCGGCATCTATACCGGCGACACGACGATCGGCCTCAAGGGCCGCATCATTTTCGAAGCGCCCGGCCTGATCGCGCTGCTAGGAGCGCACCGCGCGCTGGAGGAAGCGGTGTTGTCGCGGCATCAGAACCGTTTCAAGCCCGAGGTCGCGCGGCGCTGGGTGGAACTCGTCTACGAAGGCTTCTATCACGACCCGCTCAAGACCGACCTCGAGGCGTTTCTGGCCTCCAGCCAACGCTGCGTCAACGGCGAAGTGACGCTGGAAACCCATGGCGGCACGGTGTATGCGGTAGCGATCGCATCGCCGCACATCCTCAACGCCAAGGGCGCGACGTACGCGCAATCGGCCGACTGGGGCGTCGCCGAGGCGGAAGGCTTCATCCGTCTCTACGGCATGAGTTCCACGCTCTGGGCCGAGGTCAACCGACAGTGAGCACCGGCAACGTTGTGCTCGACGATTGCCTGGTTCATCTGCGCGCACTGGTCTCCTACGACACGCAGAATCCGCCGCGTGCGATCGGTACCGGCGGTATCTTCGACTATCTGCAGGCGCAACTGCCGGGATTTGGTCATCGCGTCACCGATTTCGGCGCCGGCGCGGTGAGCCTGTATTCGGTTCGCGGAAACCCGCGCTTTCTGATCAATGTGCATCTGGATACCGTGCCCGCGACGCCGACCTGGACGCGTGATCCGTTCGAGCTGCTGGTCACCGACGATCGCGCCATCGGCATGGGCGCCTGCGACATCAAGGGCGCGGCGGCGGCGATGGTCGCCGCCGCGCGCGCCAGCGACGGCGACTGCGCGTTCCTGTTTTCCTCCGACGAGGAAGCCAACGACGCCCGCTGCATCGCGGGATTCCTGGCCGAACCGCGCGACTTCGATGCCGTGCTCGTGGCCGAACCGACCAGGGCCGAGGCGGTGCTCGCGCATCGCGGCATAAGTTCGGTGCGGATGCGTTTCGCCGGCCGGGCCGGTCATGCCTCGGGAGCCAGCGCGGCCACGGACAGTGCCGTGCATCAGGCGCTGCGTTGGGGCGAGCGCGCGCTGAACCATGTCGAATCGCTGTCCCACCATCGCTTCGGCGGTTTGACCGGTCTGCGCTTCAACATCGGCCGCGTCGAGGGCGGCATCAAGGCCAACGTGATCGCGCCGTCGTGCGAGGTGCGCTTCGGGTTTCGTCCGTTGCCGACCATGTCGACGGACGAACTCATCGAAACCTTCCGTACGCTGGGCCCGGCGCTGCCGGCGGAACTGGAACAGACCTTCTTCGGCGCCTCGCTGCCGGCCGGCGACACCGCGGCGGCGGAGACACGCCGCCTCGCGGCGCGCGATGTGGCCGAGGAGCTCGACCTGCCGATCGGCAATGCGGTCGATTTCTGGACCGAGGCGGCGCTGTTTTCCGCAGCGGGTTTCACGAGCTTCGTCTACGGACCCGGCGACATCGCGCAGGCGCACTGCGCCGACGAATGGGTCGCCCTGGATCAACTGCAAAAAGTAGCCGAAAGCTACGTACGGATCATCGACCATGGCCGCCACTAAGGACGTCCGCCAGACCATCGTGCGCCTGCTGTCGAGCATGGCCAGCGCGAAGGAAATCCATCAGTACCTCAAGCGTTTCTCGCAGATCGACGCGAAGCGCTTCGCGGTCGTCAAGGTCGGTGGCGCGGTGCTGCGCGACGATCTCGACGCGCTGACCTCGTCGCTGGCGTTCCTGCAGCAGGTCGGCCTGACGCCGATCGTCGTGCACGGCGCCGGCCCGCAGCTCGACGCGCAGCTGGCTGCCGCCGGTATCGTCAAGCAGACCGTCGACGGCCTGCGCGTGACCTCGCCCGAAGCGCTGGCCATCGTGCGCCGCGTGATGCAGACGGAGAACCTGCGCCTCGTCGAATCGCTGCAGACGCTCGACGTGCGTGCGACCTCCGTCGTCGGCGGCGTGTTCGATGCGCGGTTTCTCGACCAGGAGCGCCTCGGTCTCGTCGGCGAAGTGCAGGGCGTCAATCTCGCGCCGATCGAGGCCAGCCTCAACGCGGGCTCGATTCCGGTCATCGCGAGCCTCGGCGAAACCGCGGGCGGGCAGATCCTCAACATCAACGCCGACTTCGCCGCGAACGAGCTGGTGCAGGTGCTGCAGCCGTACAAGATCATCTTCCTGACCGGTACCGGCGGCCTGCTGGACGGCGACGGCAAGGTCATCGACTCGATCAACCTGTCGACCGAATACGATCACCTGATGACGCAGCCGTGGATCAACGGCGGCATGCGGCTGAAGATCGAGCAGATCCGCGACCTGCTCGACAATCTGCCGCTGGCTTCGTCGGTGTCGATCACGCGGCCGGCGGAGCTGGCCAAGGAACTGTTCACGCACAAGGGTTCGGGCACCCTGATCCGCCGCGGCGAAAAAGTGCTGCGCTTCACGTCGTGGGACGGCATCGATCTGCCGCGCATGCGCGGCCTGATCGAATCGAGCTTCGGCCGCACCCTGGTCGACGACTATTTCGAGCGCACGACACCGTTCCGCATCTACGTTAGCGAGAACTACCGCGCCGCGGTGATCCTGACCGTCGCCGAAGGCCTGACCTATCTCGACAAATTCGCCGTGCTCGACGAAGCCCAGGGAGAAGGTCTGGGGCGTGCCGTGTGGCAGGTCATGCGCGAGGAGAATCCGCGGCTGTTCTGGCGCTCGCGCCACGGCAACCTCGTCAATCCGTTCTACTACGCCGAATCCGACGGTTGCTACAAACAGGAAAAATGGAAAGTGTTCTGGTACGGCGTGGCGGATTTCGCCACGATCGAGCGCTGCGTGGAACATTGCCGCGGCCGGCCCGCGACCTTGCTCGGCTGAGGAGAACGGTATTAAGAGCGTAGGCATCATCGGCGCGCGCGGGCATACCGGCGCCGAACTCATCCGCCTGATCGCGGCGCATCCGGGACTGGAGCTTGCGTTCGTGTCCTCTCGCGAACTCGAGGGCCAGCGCGTGGCCGACAGCGTTGCCGGGCATGCCGGCGATCTGTGCTACGTCAATCTCGATGCCGCGGCGACCGCCCAGCAGGCCGTCGACGCGGTCGTGCTCGCGCTGCCCAACGGCAAGGCGGCGCCCTATGTGTCGGCGATCGACAGCGTTGCACCGTCACGCGTCATCGTCGACCTGTCGGCGGACCATCGCTTCGACCGGCAGTGGTACTACGGCCTTCCCGAGCTGACGCGTACGCGCTACGCGGGCCACAAGCGCATCAGCAATCCGGGTTGCTACGCGACGGCGATGCAGCTGGCGCTCGCGCCGCTGGTCGGCGATCTCGCGGCACCGCCGGCCTGCTTCGGCGTATCGGGCTACTCCGGCGCCGGCACGTCGCCGTCGGACAAGAACGACGTCGACAAGCTGCGCGACAACCTCATGCCGTATGCGCTGACCGGTCATGTGCACGAGCGCGAAGTCAGCGAGCAGATTGGCCTGCCGGTCGAATTCATGCCGCATGTCGCGCCGCATTTCCGCGGCATCACGCTGACGGCGAATCTCTGGCTGCAGCAGCCGACGACGCGCGACGCGATTCGCGAGCGCTATGCACGCCGCTACGCCGGCGAAGCGCTGATCCGCCTCGTCGAAGAACCGCCCTGGGTCAGCCGCATCGCCGGCCGCCATCATTGCGAAATCGGTGCCTTCGCGCTCGCGCCCGGCGGCAAGCGCGTCGTCGTTGTCGCGACGCTGGACAACCTGCTCAAGGGCGCCGCGACGCAGGCGCTACAGAACCTCAACACGGCGCTGGGGTTCGTCGAACTCGCCGGCGTCCCGCTGACCGACGGAGAACGCGCATGAGCGGCCTGCTCTGGCAGAAGGAAGGTATCGAAGTCGATCCGCGCATCATGCGTTTCCTGGCCGGCGACGACGTGCTGCTCGACCGCGAACTGTTCGCCCACGATATCGAGGCGAGCAAGGCGCATGTCGAAGGGCTTGCCCGCATCGGCCTGCTCGATCAGGCAGGTTGCGACGACCTGGTGCGCGAACTCGATCTGCTCGCGCAGGATTTCGCTGCGGGCCGCTTCGTGCTCGACGAGCGCTTCGAGGACGGTCATTCGGCGATCGAGGCGCGCCTGACCGAGCGTCTCGGCAACACCGGCCGCAAGGTGCATACGGGGCGCAGCCGCAACGACCAGGTGCTGGTCGCCTCGCGCCTGTGGCTCAAGGCCCAGCTGGCTGAACTGATCGCACACTGCACCGCCGCGGCGCGCGTCTGCCTGGACCGGGCCGGCGGCGAGAGCCTGCCGATGCCGGGCTATACGCACCTGCAGCGCGCCGTCGTCTCATCCACGGCGATGTGGTTCGCGGGCTTCGCCGAGGCCTTCATCGACGATGCGCGCCGCGCGCAGGACACGCTGGCGCTGATCGATGCGAACCCGCTGGGCACGGCGGCCGGCTATGGCGTGAACCTGCCGCTGGACCGCGATTTCACGACGCAACGGCTGGGCTTCGCGCGCCTGCAGATTTCGCCGATCTACGCGCAGCTGTCGCGCGGCAAGTTCGAGCTGGCCGGGCTGGACGCGCTGGCTTCGGCCTTGCTGGACCTGCGCCGCCTGGCCTGGGACCTGAGCCTGTTCACGACCAGCGAATACGGCTTCGTGCAGTTGCCGGCGGCCTATACCACCGGCTCGTCGATCATGCCGAACAAGCGCAATCCCGACGTGGTCGAGCTGATGCGCGCCAGCTATGCCGCGGTCGCCGCGGCGCGCTGCGAAGTGGAACAGTTGCTTTCGCTGCCCTCGGGCTATCAGCGCGATCTGCAGTTCAGCAAGGGCTCGATGATTCACGGCTTCGGCCGCGGCCTCGCCGCACTCGCGCTGCTGCCGGACCTGCTGCGCGCGCTGGAATGGAACGCGCCGAGACTTGCCGCGGCCATAGAGCCCGCGATGTACGCGACCGACGTCGCGATCGAGCAGGCCGTCTCCGGTGTGCCGTTCCGCGAGGCCTATCGCCGTGCCGCCGAAACCGCGGCCAGCGCGGGCGAGGGGCGCAGCGCGCAGGCCAGCCTCGCCGCACGCGTCTCGCCGGGCGGCGCGGCCGATCTGCGTCTGGATGAACTCGACGCGCGCTGGGTCGCGCTGGGCGCTTCGGCGTGAGCCTGCGCCGCCATGCCGAACAGGATCTGCCGCGCTGGCGCCGTGCCGTGCTCAAGGTCGGCAGCAGCCTGCTCGCGGCGAACGGCGGTGGCGTGAGCACGCGTCACGCGCTGGGGCTGGCCGAGTTCATCGCCGCGAGCCATCGTGCCGGCCGCGAAGTCGTGCTGGTGTCCTCCGGCGCGGTCGCCGCGGGTCGCGCGCTGGTACGCCAGCAACCTGAAGCCGCGCATGGTCTCGCGGCGCGCCAGGCGCTGGCCGCGATCGGCCAGACAACGGTCGTCGCGTTGTGGCAGCGCTTCTTCGACCGTCCCGTCGCGCAGGTGCTGCTGACCCACGACGATCTGCGCAACCGGCGACGCTATCTGAATGCGCGCGCGACACTGCGCGAACTGTTGGCCCTGGGCGCGCTGCCCGTGGTCAACGAAAACGACACCGTTGCCGTGGACGAGCTCAAGCTCGGCGACAACGACAACCTCGCTGCGATCGTCGCCGCGCTGGTCGATGCGGACCTGCTGCTGATCGCGAGCGATATCGACGGGCTGTATTCGGCCAATCCGCGCAGCGATGCGGACGCCGAACCGATCGCGGATGTCGCGGCGGTAACGCCGGCGATTCTCGCCATGGCCGGCGGCAGTGGCAGCAGCATGGGCACCGGCGGCATGTATACCAAGCTCGAGGCCGCGACCAAGGCCGCGGCCGCCGGCATTGCCACGGTGCTGTTCAACGGCACCGATGCGGACAGCCTGCGCCTGCTCGCGACCGGCCGCCTGCGCGGCACGCTGTTCCGCGCCGGCGACACGCGCCTGCACGCGCGCAAATACTGGCTGCGCCATGCGCCGCTGGCCGGCGGCCGTCTGCGCATCGACACCGGCGCCGCACGCGCGGTGCTCGGCGCGGGCGCGTCGCTGCTGCCGGGCGGCATCACCGCGGTGCACGGCGATTTTGCGCGAGGCGACATGGTGGAAATCGAAACCGAGCAGGAATCCGGCACCCACATCGTTGCGCGCGGCATCAGCCAGTACGCCGCCAGCGAGGTGCGCCGCATCGCCGGACGCAAATCGGCCGAGATCGAGCACCTGCTCGGCTACAGCTACGGCGAAACCGTGGTCCACCGCGACGATCTCGTCGCCACGAGCGGAGCGAACCCATGACGGCGACGGTACGCGAACAAGCGCTGGCTTGCCGGGCCGCCGCGCAACAGGTGGCCGAACTCGATACCGCCGCGCGGACGCGCGTGCTCGAAGCCATGGCCACAGCACTCGCGCGCGACGAAGCCCATATCCTCGAGGCGAATGCGCAGGACGTCGCCGCGGCGGCCGCGCGCGGCGTTGCGCCGGCGCTGCTCGACCGGCTGACACTCGATCCGGCGCGCGTCGCGGCGATGGTCGCTGGCGTGAGGCACGTCGCTGGTCTGCCCGACCCGGTCGGCGAGGTCACGCGGCGCGAGCAGCGCCCGAACGGGCTCGCGATCGAGCGCGTGCGTGTGCCGCTCGGCGTGATTGCGATGATCTACGAGGCGCGGCCGAACGTGACCGCCGATGCCGCGGCGCTGTGTCTGAAGGCCGGCAACGGCGTGATCCTGCGCGGCGGTTCCGAAGCGCAGCAGTCCAATCGCGCGATTGCCGCGGTGCTGGGTGCGGCGCTGCGGTCCTGCGGCGTCGATGCCGCCGCGGTCAGCGTGCTTGAAGACCTGCGTCGCGACAGCATGATCGAACTGCTGCAGCTCAGCGACATCGTCGATCTCGCGATCCCGCGCGGCGGCGAAGGACTGATCCGCTTCGTCGCCGAGCACGCACGCGTGCCGGTGATCAAGCACTACAAGGGCGTATGCCATCTCTACGTCGATGCGAGCGCGGACGAAGACCTCGCGCTGGATCTCGTCATCGACGGCAAGACCACGCGCCCGGCGGTCTGCAACGCGCTCGAAACGCTGCTGGTGCACGTGGACGTGGCGCCGCGCTGGCTGCCGCGTGCCGCCGCCGCGCTGCGCGAACGTGGCGTGGAACTGCGTGGCTGCGCGCGCGCGCGCGAATGGGTCGCTGGCATGACGGTGGCGACACGCGACGACTATGCGGCGGAATTCCTCGATCTGATACTTGCCGTGCGCGTCGTCGACGATCTCGACGAGGCCATCGCGCACATCCGCGAATTCGGTTCCGACCACACCGAAGTGATCGCGACGCGCGACGCGGCGCAGGCGCAGCGCTTCATCCGCTCGTTGCGCTCGGCCGTGATCATGGTCAATGCCTCGTCGCGCTTCAGCGACGGCGGTGAACTCGGCCTCGGCGCCGAGATCGGCATCTCGACCACGCGTCTGCATGCCTACGGGCCGATGGGTGCGGAGTCGCTGACGATCGAACGCTACGTCGTGCGCGGGGAAGGGCAGATACGGCATCCGCGCAGCGCCTGAAGCGACGGCACTGTGCAGGGCCGCCAGGCCGGAAGTCATACGCGCATCGCGCGGCGGCATAGTGCTGCGCCGAAGCGAGCGAACCCTGCCATCAGTTGGGTCGAAGCGACGCAACCAAATGACGTACCTGCTCATCCAAGTCAGGGCAAATGCAGCAATCCCTGGAGCACACGTCATGTCTACCTATACTGTCCTTTCTTCTTCCACCCTGCCGCCGAAGTTCGCGGCCGCCTGCGCCGCTGCGATGGGTTTCGCCGTTGTCAGCCTGCTCTCCGGCGCGTCTTCTGTCACTCCGAATGCCTCACCGCGCAACGAGAACATCGTGACCTTGCCGACCATCGTCGTCGTGCCCGATGCGGCGGATCGCGCCGCGGCGGCCGCACTCGATACGGTCGTGCTGCACGCGTCGAACAAGCGTCTCGACGAAGTCTGAGCAACGTTCGCAATAGCGCCTAAAGTGGTTTGAAACTCTCGAATCGGCGGTGAACTGCCGTTCTTCGGTTACAGGCCATTACGGCGCGATGCGTTGCACGCCGTCGGCGAAGATGCGGTCAATCGCGACCGGATCCCAGTACGTGCCGCTCATGACCATCAGCGACAGCAGCGCCACGCTGTCCTCGTAATAGCCTTCCTGGCGCGTGCGCACGCTGTCGTAGATCGCATTGAGCCAGCTTTGCTGGGTCGGCGAGGTCATCGCGGCGACGCCGATCGGAGCGGCGAAGAAACTCGTGAAATACGTCGTCGTGATGGGCGTGCCGTCGAGCAGATAGCCCGGGCGGATATTCGTCGCGACACCGCCGGCCGCGGTCGCCGACCATTGCGCGATGCGCCGCGCCTGGCGCGCGCTGTCGGCATCCGCGTGCAGCAGCGCGTGCGTGGCCAGGCGCCAGGGCGCGCGTCCGGCGTTGTAGTTGTAGTGGCCGTCGTGCGGACCTTCGAGAAAACCGGCCGGCGCGGGTTTCAGCTGGCTCGATGCCGCGGCTTCGCGCACGGTGAAGTCCGGCACGAGGCCCGTGCCGGCCGCATACGTGGTCTGCAGATGTTCGACCGCGGTGCGCGTCGCGACGATCGCGGCCTTCCAGACGGGTGCGCCGCTCGCGGCGGAGAAATTCAGGAAATGCGCCGGCATGAAATCGGACGGGCGCACGCTGTACTGGTTGTAGCTGGCGCCGTTCGGCGCGACCCAGTCGCCAAGCAGCGGCAGTTTCGAGTCCGGTCCCATCACCGACGCGGCCTGGCCGGCAAGCATGTCCAGCGCCTTGGCGCGGAAATCGACGGTTGCTCCCGCCGGCCATTGCGCCGCGGCCATCAGCAGGCCCAGCGCGATGTCGTTGTCGCCGTCGAAGGCACTGTCGTTGCCTTGCTGCGGCTGGCCGGCGGCCGTGATGTTCCAGCTCATGAGCCGGTTGTCGATGCCGCTGCGGTGCAGATCGACATAGCGCCAGAGCCCCGCCGCGATTGCCGCCGCATCGGCTTCGTGGCCGGCCATCACGCTCATGATGATCAGCCCATAACCCTGGCCTTCGGAAACCGTATTGCCGTTGCCGTCGGTGTTGCACAGCACGCGATAGACCGGATTGCCGCTGCCGTCGGTGCCCGCACTGCGCAGATAGGCCGCTTTCCAGCGCGCGTAGGCCTCGCGAATGTCCTGATCGAGCTGAGTCTGGGTGCGATGGCTCGGCCGGATGCTGCCGAACGCATGGTTCACATGGTGCGGAAAGGGAAAAGCCGGCGTTTGCGCGACGGCGGCCTGCGCGGCGGCGAGCAGGAAAACAGCGGGCAGATAGCGCATGGCGGGCCTCGTGGGCGACGGATGGGAGCAGCGCGCTGCAACGGCGGTGGAGCGCAACGCATTGCAGCACGACGGCAACTGCCGGTTCGTCCTAGTGCGTCACGCCGCGGCGTGCCCGACGCAGCGCGGCTCACGCGTTGACTCAGGCATCGCGAATCACTAGCAGACGCAGCTCGGTCATGTCCTCGATCGCGTAGCGGATGCCTTCGCGGCCGAGGCCCGAGTCCTTGACGCCGCCGTAAGGCATGTTGTCGACGCGGAAGCTCGGCACGTCGCCGACGATGACGCCGCCGACCTCGAGCACGTCCCAGGCGCGCATGGTCTTGCGCAGATCGAAGCTGAAAAGCCCGGCCTGCAGACCGAAATCGCTGTCGTTGACCTGAGCCAGCGCGGCCTCGAAATCGCTCCAGCGCTGCAGCAGCACGACCGGGCCGAACGCCTCCTGGCAGGACACCGCCTGCGTCGCGTCGACACCTTCGAGCACGGCCGGCTGCAGCATCGCGCCGTCGCGTTGCCCGCCGCACAGCAGGGTCGCGCCGGCCTGCACGGCCTGGACTATCCAGCCTTCTAGGCGCTGGGCTTCCTTGACGTCGATCATCGGCCCGATGAAGGTGTCCTCGTCGCGCGGGTTGCCGCACTTGAGCGTCTTGACCTTGGCAACCAGGCGCTCGCGCACTTCGTCGTAGACAGCGTCGTGAGCGAGGATGCGCTGCACGCTGATGCAGCTCTGGCCGGACTGGTAGAACGCGCCGAAGACCAGGCGTTCGATCACGAAGTCGAGTCGTTCGCGCTGGTCCGCGTCGACGATGCAGGCTGCGTTGCCACCGAGTTCGAGCACGACCTTCTTCTTGCCGGCGCGCGCCTTCAGATCCCAGCCCACGCCCGGCGAGCCGGTGAACGACAGCAGCTTGAAGCGCCCGTCGGTCGTGAACAGGTCGGCGCCATCGCGATGAGCCGGCAGGATCGAGAACGCGCCGGCCGGCAGGTCGGTCTCGGCCAGCACCTCGCCGATGATCAGCGCGCCGATCGGCGTGCGGCTCGCGGGCTTGAGCACGAACGGACAGCCCGCGGCGATCGCCGGCGCGACCTTGTGCGCGGCCAGGTTCAGCGGGAAATTGAACGGCGAAATGAACGAACACGGCCCGATCGGCACGCGTTTGGAAAACCCGCGGTAGCCGCGCGCGCGCGCCGAGATCTCGAGATTGAGCACCTCGCCGTCGATGCGCAGCGCTTCCTCGGCGGCAACCTTGAAGGTGTCGATCAGGCGTGAGACTTCGCCACGCGAATCCCTGATCGGCTTGCCGGCCTCGATGCACAGCGCGACGGCCATTTCCTCGGCGCGTTCGCGAAACCGCACGATGCAATGTTCGAGCACGGCCTGACGCTGGTACGGTGCGAACGCGCGCAGCGGTTCCTGCGCCGCGACCGCCGCGGCGATGGCCGCGTCGATTGCCTTCGCATCGGCGAGCGCGACGCGCGTGGCGACCTTGCCGCTGAACTTGTCGGTGACTTCCAGATCGGTGTTGGCGGCGACGGGCTTGTTGGCGAGGTAATACGGATAAGTTTCGGCGAGCACGGTGATTCTCCTTGCGGTCCCCGGCCGAGGTAAGGCGGGTGGCGGTAAGCGCTGCGGTGTGAACGACCTGCGACGCCTGCCCGGTGATGATTCAAATCGCCCGGCTGAGCTCGCGGATCTCGCGGTTGAGCACGCGGTCGTTGTCGGAATAATCGATCGGCACATCGATCAGGTGCACGCCCGGCGTGTCGAGGCAGTGCTGCAGCAGCGGTGCGAATTCGGCGCTGGATGCGGGCCGGTAGCCGTGCGCGCCGTAGGACTCCGCGTAGCGCACGAAGTCCGGGTTGCCCATGTCCATGCCGAAGTTCGGAAAGTCCATATGTGCCTGTTTCCACTTGATCATGCCGTAGGCGTCGTCGCGCAGCAGCAGCACGGTCAGGTCCAGGCCCAGGCGCACGCAGGTTTCCAGGTCCTGCGAGTTCATCATGAAGCCGCCGTCGCCAGCGACCGCGACGACCTTGCGCCGCGGGTGCACGATCCGGGCCGCCATCGCCGAGGGCAGGCCCGCACCCATCGTCGCGAGCGCGTTGTCGAGCAGTACGGTATTGGGCTGGCGCGAACGGTAGTAGCGGGCGAACCACAGCTTGTACATGCCGTTGTCGAGGCAAAGGATGCCGTCGTCGGGCATGACGGCGCGCACGTCGGCGACGAGGCGCACCGGATACATCGGGAAGCGTGCGTCGTCGTGGCCCTTGCACAGATGCGCTTCGAGATGCGTGCGTACGGTGTCGAACCAGGAAAAGTCCCAGTGCGCCTGCGGCTCCAGCGCCTGCTGCAGCTGCCAGATCGAGTTGGCCACGTCGCCGACCACTTCGATCTGCGGGAAATATACCGTGTCGACCTCGGCACTCGAGAAATTGACGTGGATGACGGTGCGCAGGCCGCGGCGCATGAAGAACGGTGGCTTCTCGATCACGTCGTGGCCGCAGTTGACGATGCAGTCGGCCTGCTCGATCGCGCGGTGCACGAAGTCGCCGTCGCTCAGGGCGGCGTTGCCGAGCCACAGTGGATGGCGCTCGTCGATGACGCCCTTGCCCATCTGCGTGGTGAAGAACGGGATGCCGGTGTGGTCGACGAATTCGCGCAGCATCTTGGAGCAGGTCTTGCGGTTCGCGCCGGCGCCGATCATCAGCAGCGGACGCCTCGCCTGGCGGATCGCGTTGGCCGCATGGGCGATGGCCTTCTCGTCGGCGATCGGGCGGCGGTGGTAGCTGGCCGGGAGCACCATCGCGTCGGTGTCGTCGCGGGCGATGTCCTCGGGCAGTTCCAGGTGTGCCGCGCCGGGGCGTTCCTCCTCGGCGCGGCGGAAACTCTCGCGCACGCGTGCCGGGATATTGTCGGCCGAGACGATCTGCCGCGTGTATTTGGTCAGCGGCTTCATCATGTCGATCACGTCGACAATCTGGAAATGTCCTTGTTTGGACAGTTTCACCGGCTTCTGGCCGGTGATCATCAGCATCGGCATGCCGCCGAGATTGGCGTACGCAGCGGGGGTCACGAGATTCGTCGCGCCGGGACCGAGCGTAGCCAGGCAGACGCCGGCGCGGCCGGTCAGGCGGCCATAGGTCGCCGCCATGAAGCCGGCGACCTGTTCATGCCGCGTGAGGATCAGCTTGATCGAGGAGGTGCGCAGCGACTCGAGCAGGTCGAGGTTTTCTTCGCCGGGAATGCCGAACACGTATTCCACGCCTTCGGCTTCAAGCGCTTTCACGAACAGGTCCGACGCTTTCATGATGCGCTCCTGCGATGTGTCTGCCGATTCTGTGCGCCGCTTCCGATGCGGTCAATCGCACGATCGTGGGCGATGGCGCGCGTGCGACACTATTCCACGCGCAGCTGAAGCTCGCCCTCGGCCAGCCGCGCGCGCAGGCGGGCGCCGCTGGCGGTATCGCGGCTGCTGCGGATCACGCGACCGTCGTTCTCGTCCTGCAGCAGGGCATAGCCGCGCGCGAGCACGGCCAGCGGGCTGACCGCATGCAGCGCGCGGGCGAGTTCGGCGAGATGCGCACGGCGCGTGTCCAGGCCGCCGCGCAGGCGGTGCTGCAACAGTTGGCGCTGGTGCGCGAGCGCGAGGCGTGCGCGCTGCAGACGTTGCTCCGGTGCCTGGCGCAGCAGGCGCGTCTGCAGGTTGGACGTCCGCTCGCGGGCGTGCTGCTGCGTACGCTGCACGGCATGCTGCAGGCGCAGGCGCAGGTTGCCGAGCCGGCTCTCGCCCAGCTGCAGGCGCTGTGCCGGACTGCGCGCCTGCAATTGCGCGTGCAGACGGTCGAGTTCCTGCTGGCGCCGCTGCAGGCGGCGCTGCAGCAGCAAGTGCAGGCGCTGCTGTCGCTGCTGCAACTGGCGCGACAGCTCGGCCATGTCGGGCACGAGCAGCTCGGCCGCGGCCGACGGTGTCGGCGCGCGCAGGTCGGCGACGAAATCGGCGATCGTGAAATCGGTCTCGTGGCCGATCGCGCTGATCACGGGCAGGACGCTGGCATGGATCGCGCGCGCCACGCTTTCGTCGTTGAATGCCCACAGGTCTTCGATCGAGCCGCCGCCGCGGGCGAGCAGGATCGCGTCGTGGCGCGCGGCGGCGCCCACCCGGCGCAGTGCGGTCACGATGGCGGCGGGCGCTTCCTTGCCCTGTACCGGCACCGGCACGATATCCACGGCCAGCAGCGGATAGCGCCGCGCGAGCACGCTGAGCACGTCGCGCACGGCCGCGCCGGTCGCTGACGTGATGACCGCGAGGCGGCGCGGAAACCGCGGCAGCGCGCGCTTGCGCTCCATCGCGAACAGACCTTCGGCGGCGAGCAGCGCCTTGAGCCGCTCGAACTCGCGCTGCAGCGCGCCTTCGCCGGCTTCCTCGAGGTGTTCGACGATGAGCTGGAACTCGCCGCGGGCCTCGTACAGGCTGACCCGTGCGCGCGCCAGTACCTGCATGCCGTCGGCGGGACGGAAGCGCAGGTAGGTGCTCTTGGGTTTGAACATCGCGCAGCGCACCTGGGCGCCGGCGTCCTTGAGGCTGAAATAGAGATGCCCCGAGGCCGGGCGTGAAAAATTGGAGATTTCGCCTTCGAGCCAGACCAGGCCGAAGGTATCCTCGAGCAGATCGCGTGCGCGCCGGGTCAGTTGCGACGGCGTCAGCACGTCGCGGCCGCTGGCATAGGCGATGCGGTCTTCGGACATCGGTGTACAGTGACGGTGCCGGCGGTCAACCGGACGGGCGGGCAGTGTAGGCGCGCGGATCGGCAGCGGCAACGCGCTACATTCATTTTCGATTCGGGCGCGAGCCGCCACGCAGCCACACCCTTCCAATCGCTATAGTAGTCGCCACATCAGGGGTGATGAAAACGACGATGGCCGATTCCACGACCGAAGCCGACACGTTGCGCGCAACCGCCGGCGAACGCGCACTGCGCCAGCGCCTCGACGCGTTCGTCGGCGAGTGGCGCGCGAGCCTCGGCGAGCGCTGGGACGGCGCCAAGGCCAGCCAGCTGCACGAGGAAATCGAGAAGATCAACGCGGACGCCGAGGCACAGTCCATCGGCGACATCGCCACGCCGACGCTCGAACTCATCGTATTCCTGTGTTCCTTCGTCGAGACCGGCGCCGTGCCGAGTGCGCTGCAGCGCCAAGCACTGGCCGGCCTCGTCGACAACCTCGGCCAGTCGTCCGAGCCGCCGCGCAGCGCGCCGCGCGTCGCCAAGCGTGCCGTGGCCAGCCACGTCCGTGGCCAGGTGTATTACCTCGCCGCAGCCGAGCGCGTGATCGACACGCTCGCGCCGACCCTGGGTGCGCAGCGTTTTCTCGTGCGTCCGTTCGAGGAGATCGAGTCCCTGAGCCGGGCCATGGCGGAGAGTCCGCCGGACGTGCTGCTGGTCGATGATGGCTTCGTACCGCAGTTGCACGGCCTGCTCGAAACCACTCTGCGTGCGCGCGACGCGCAGCGCGATACGCCGGTCTGTCTGGTGCTGTCGGAGGCCGCCGATCTGGCCCGCGTGCTGTACGCGCAGCGCGCCGGCGCCGATGCGGTGGTGTCCAGCCGCGACCCGGTCGCGATTTTCGCGCGCATCGAGGAAATGCTCGAACAGCGCCGCAGCCTCGGTTATCGCGTGCTCGTGGTCGAGGACGATCCGGCCCAGGCCAAGTTCTGCGAGTCGGTGCTGCACCACCGCGGCATCACCACGCGCGTCTGCGCGACCGCGGGCGGTGTTATAGAGACCCTGCAGGACTTCCATCCGGACCTCGTGCTGCTGGATTTCTATCTGCCCGACGGCAACGGCATCGAAGTCGCGCAGATGATTCGCGCCGAGCCCGGCTGCGCTTTCCTGCCGGTGGTGTTCCTGTCCGGCGAACAGGATCTCGATCGGCGCTTCGACGCCATTTCCATGGGCGGCGACGATTTCCTGACCAAACCGGTGAAGCCGCGCCATCTGCTGCTGACCGTGGAGAGCCGCGTACGCCGCGCGCGCACGCTCAGCGCGAGCGCGGGCTCGGCCCGCGGCGAACGCCGCGGGACGCTGTCGGGCCGCGATGCGTTCCTGCAGGAACTGCAGCACCTGGCCGAGACCGGCACCGAGGCATGTGCGGCGTTGGTCTATGTCGCGGTCGATGACGTCGATGCGGTGCGCGAGCGCGTCGGCTTCGTCACGGCCGGCACGCTGGGACAGCAGCTCGCCTCTGCGATTGCCGGGGAACTGCCGTTCGCGCGACCCCTGTGCGCGTACGGCGAATACGTATTCCTGGCGCTGGCCCAGCGCGACGACGAGCTGTCACTGCGCGAAGCGCTGGCGCAGGCGCGTACGCGCCTGGCCGCGCGCGCCTGGCTGTCGGCGGACGACCCGCTGCGGTTGAACTTCACCGTGTCGGCGCTGCGCGTGACGGGCCCGGCCGAACGCGCCGAAAGTCTGATCCGGCGTGTGCGCCAGCAGGCGCTGACGCTGCAATCGTCCGGCGGCGGCGACGTCGCGCTGGACCTGCGCGATCCGAATGCCGCGACCGAGGATCCGCGCGTGCGCCTCGTCCGCGCGATCCTGCGCACGACTGCCGATTCCAGCAATTCGCTGCTGTCCTACCAGCCGTTCGCGCCGCTGGCCGGCAACCTCAGCGGGCAATACCTTGCGCGCATGCAGCTCAAGCCGCCGCGCAGTTCGCAGAGCATCCTGATCGAGCCGGAGGAATACCTGCCGCTCGCGCGCGGCCTGGGCCTGACGACGCTGGCCGACCGGCGCCTGATCCGCCTCGCGCTGCGACAGGTGCATACGCGCGGCAGCGATATCGGCGAGCTGCGCCTGTTCCTGCCGATCAGCGCCGAGTCGCTGCTGGATACGGCGTTCGCGCCGTGGCTCGCGACCGAGTTGCGCGCGCAGGCCGTGCCGGCTTCCGCGATCGCGCTGGAATTTGATATCGCCGACCTGATCGAGCAGCAGCCCAACGACGTGGCGATCGAGACGCTGCAGCGGGTCGGCGCGCGCTTCTGCCTGCGCGCCAATGATGATTCGGAACGTGCGCAGCGTTGGGTGCAGCACGCGGCGTTCAATGTCGTGCGCTTCGAAAGGCCGGCGGTGACGGTCGCGAACGGCTCACCCTGGGCGTTGATGGCGCAACGCTTCGCCGGCGTGCGCGGTCTCGGCAAGATCGTCATAGCGACCGGCGTCAACGACATTAGCGATATCGGCGAGCTGCTGCGTGTCGGCGCTCACTACGCCAACGGCATCGTGGTGTGCGATTGGCTGAGCGACTTCGATTTCGATTTCGCCGACGCGGTGCTCTGACTCACGGGGCACCTTGACGATTTCCTTGCGCTCGTTCTTGCGCGACGACGCGCTGCTGCGCCGGCGTGTCTGCACGTAGCCCGTCAGCAGGCTCAGGCCGAGCAGCCCGATCAGGACACTCAGCGGCCAGGCCAGCACCCAGGGCCAGCGCAGGCCGACGAAGGTCAATGCCAGCAGGCTCAGCGCGACCCACGGCAGCGAGCCCGCCTCGGCGCGGCCGAGCACGCGCTGGTTGCCGAGCGCCGTGCCGACGCTGTGCGCCAGGCGCATGACGCCGGCGGCGGCGCGGCTGGAGCTGCCGCCCTGCGGCTTCACGTCGCTTTTTGCGGATTTGTGGACTTTGCGCTTCTTCAGCACGATCTCGGTCGCGTTGTCGAGATCGATGAGGTACTGGTGTTCCATCTGCGCGGCAAAGTCGCGGTCCTCGACCGCGAGGTCGATCTCGCAGTTGCCGAGCCAACTCGAGATATTGAGATTGCTGGAGCCGACCCGCGCCCAGCGCGAATCGGCCACGGCGGTCTTCGCGTGCATCATCGAGCCCTTCCACTCGAATACGCGGATGCCCGCTTCGAGCAGCGGCCGGTAGCCGGCCTGCGACATGCGCGCGACCGCGGGAATGTCGCTGGTGCCGGGCACGAGCAGACGCACGTCGACACCGTCGCGCGCGGCCGAGGCCAGCGCCTGCACATAGGGCGCCAGGCCAACGAAATACGCATCCGACAGCCACAGCCGTTCGCGCGCCATCGCGGCAATCAGCTGGTCGAGGCGGAACAGCCCGGCGGTGCTGGGCTGGGTCGCGATCACGCGCACGTCGATGTCGCCGGCGATCACCGCCGAAGTCTGCAGCAGCTCGCCGCGCAGCGGCGGGCCGAGCTGTGCCCAGAGTTCGGCGAATACGTGCACGAGCTCGGCGACGGCGGGCCCGCGCAGGCTGACGCCGGTGTCGCGCCAGGGCGGGATCTTCTTGGCCGGATCCCCCAGCCACTTCTGCGACAGGCAGACGCCGGTGATGCAGGCCAGCTCGTTGTCGATGACGATCAGCTTGCGATGATCGCGGCTGATCCAGCCCAACGGGCTGGAAAAACGCGGCGGGTTGTACGAACGGACTTCGCCGCCGGCATCGAGCAAGGGCTGCCAGAAGCGTTTCCCGTCCAACCCTAAACAGCCCAGCCAGTCGCGCACGACACAGACCGCGACGCCGGCAGCGGCGCTGGCGGCGAGCGCATCGCGCACGCGCCGCCCGATCTCGTCGTCGCGAATAATGTAGTTTTCCAGGAATATCGACCGCCGCGCGGCGGCGATATCGCGCTCCCAGGCCTCGAAATGCACGGCGGCGTCGATCAGCAGATCGACCTGGTTGCCTCCGATCAGCGGCGCGCCGGCGGCCCGGCTGAAGGCCTGTTCGGCCATGCGACGCCAGGGTGAGGCGGGTGAGGCGTGCGGCAGGCGGGCGGGCTCGGACATGCGTTTCAGTGTAGCGGGCACGGGTGTGCAGCGGATGTGCTCGGGCGGCCGGGGCGGGTGCTGTTAACTTTGCGCCGAACGCGACGGGCCGGCTCGCGAGCATTGTCGTCGCCGGGGTCGCCGGTGTAGCGTTCCGGCGGACTGTCGCCAGAGTGCTGCTCATGGATGTTTCCGTACATCACGATCGTGCCGCACGCCGCTTCCAGGCGGATGTCGAGGGCTACCGCTGCGTGCTCGATTACGAACTCAGCGGCGATCGCATGAGCATCGTCCATACCGGCGTGCCAGGCGAAGTCGGCGGACGCGGCATTGCCGCAACGCTGACCGAAGCGGCCGTCGCGGCCGCCCGCAGTGAGGGCTGGAAGATCGCGCCGCTGTGCTCGTACGCGCGGGTCTGGTTCGAACGGCATCCCGAACACGCCGATCTGCTGGCCTGAACATGGGGAAAGGGCATGGGAATCCGCGATCCGCGTGTCGATGCCTACATTGCCCAGGCGGCCGAGTTTGCCCAGCCGATCCTGACCTGGTTGCGCGGCGTCGTGCACCAGTATTGCCCCGAGGTCGAGGAATCGATCAAGTGGGGTTTCCCGCATTTCCTCTACCACGGCATGCTTTGCAGCATGGCCGCGTTCAAGCAGCACTGCTCCTTCGGTTTCTGGAAGGGCACGCTGTTCGTCGCCGATGCGCGCAACGACGAAGCCATGGGCCAGTTCGGCCGCATCACCTCGCTGCAGGACGCGCCCGGCAAGAAGCTGCTGGCCGGCTATATCCGCCAGGCGATGCAGTTCAACGAGTCCGGCGCGAAGCCGGTGCGGCCGACCAAGGACACGGTACCCAAGCCGCCGGCGGAAGTTCCCGACGACCTGGCCGCGGCGCTGAAGAAGAACCGCAAGGCCGCGGCCGTGTTCAACGGCTTCAGCAATACCAACCGGCGCGAATACATCGAGTGGATCACCGAGGCCAAGCGCGCGGAGACACGCGAGAAGCGCCTGGTACAGACCCTCGAGTGGCTCGCTGAGGGCAAGCCGCGGAACTGGAAGTACCAGGATTGCTGAGCGTTGCGGTTCGCGTGCAGTCCGGCGAGTCGCGACTGCATGCTGCTATGTCCGTCGCTGTTCCGACAGCTGACGGTGTCTTGCTTCGTCGGGAGTCGACGAAGTCGTTAAACGATATCGAACGACAATTGCTGCATTGTGGCAGATCTCGGCTTCTCCCCCTCACCCAACCCTCTCTTGCCCGCTGTGCGTTCGGGGGCGTCAGAACCTGCGGTTCTGAGCGGCGCCCCGCTCACCCCCCGACGTGGTCGGGGGAGAGGGCTTCAGCGCTTCAGCTCCCTCTCCTCCAAGCTCGCTTGGGGGAGAGGGTTGGGGTGAGGGGGAGAAACATCCGTTGAACGCGGATAGCGATTTTCGCAGTAGCCAGACAGCATCAGCCGTTGCAGAAAATCGCCAGATTTCAGCCGATCACCGCCTCATTCCGGCGCACGATCGACACGAAACACCGGATAGAGATTGAACTGTTCGTCCCACGACGCATGCCGGCGCGCGAAGAACTGCAGGCGGGCGTTGCGATCCTTGACGAATTCGGGCTCGTTCGCGAGCTTGCGCTGGAATTCCTCGGCGAGTTTCGGATCGCGTTTGAGCTGTTCGCGCGCGACGTCCTCGGCTACGTATTCCTCCATGTATTCCTTCTGCTCGAACGCGCCGTTGAACGCACCCCAGGCGGCGAGCGAGTCGGGCGCCTGGGGTTCGAGCAGGGCGACGACGATGCGCGAGCGTGCCTGGGCCAGCGGGACGTAGAGCGCGCCGGCGGCGAGGTCGCGCGTTTCGGCCTGCCATTCACCCTGCAGCGTCGCGCGCTGGTGGTTCTCGCTCGGCTGATCGGCAAAGCGCGCGGCGCTGGCACGGAACGTCTGCAGGGCCCGTTGCGGCAGCGGGTCGGTCACCCGCTTGTAGGTCACGCCGTGGGCGTCGAGCTTGGCGGCGACGAGCGGCGCCCACGCTACCGGCACGAGATAGCCCGCCTTAGGCACTTCGACCTGTGTGCCCGGCTGCACGTCGTCGCGCAGCGGTACTTTCCAGATCTGCGGCTTGCGTTCGTCATAGCGCGTCATCAGCGCACCGGAGATTTCCGACGGTGTGCGCGTATACGCATAGCCGCGGAATTCGATCTCGCGTGCAGTGTCGCTGGCCTTGTAGTCCAGCGCCACGCGCGTGCCGCCGAGGGTCGCTGCGCGCTCGTCGGCGGTCAGCTGTTCGGTGCGCCAGTCCTTGCCGCGTTCGCTGACGAGCTGCAGCACGTCGAGCATGGTGTTGCGCGTCACTTTCACGCGCACCGGATACGGCTTCCAGGAATGCGTCTCGACGAGCATGGCGAAGCGGTTGCGCAGCGGTACGTAGCCCGTCGAGAAGCGCGGCGGCGCGACGACATCGACAAAGCCCGAGGTCGGATCGTCGGTGTTGACGAAGGACGGATAGAAGCCCAGCGGCAACGAACCCTGCTTGGTCAGGCGCGTCAGCGTCTGGTCGCGCAGGTCGCGGCCGAGCTTGCGCAGTTCCTCGTCGCCCGAATACAGCGGTTCGACCTGGATGGCGACGTCGTGCTCGAACTTGGCGCCGTCAGTGACATGGAGATCCACGTAGATGGTCGGATCCCAGCGTCCCATGAGCGCGAGCATGGCCTGCATCTCGGGCGCATCGGCTTTCAGATAGTCGCGATTGAGGTTGTAGTTCTGCGCCGTGGTGCGCCAGCCCATCTGCTCAGGGCCGCGCTGGTTGGGCCGGTTCCAGGCGCCGAAGCGCTCGTGGCCGTCGACGTTGAACACGGGCACGAACACCATGACCTGCTTGTCGAGCAGACCCTTGCCGGCCTTGCCCTGGAGGATCTCGCGCAGCAGCAGGAAACCCGCGTCCTTGCCGTCGATCTCGCCGGCGTGGATGCCGCCCTGGAACAGGCTGACCGGAATGCCTTGCTCGCGCGCCGCCTCGGGTGTGCGCGCGCCGCTCGTGGTCGCGACCAGCGCGAGCAGGGGACGGCCTTCGGGCGTGCGGCCGAATTCGTCGCAGCGCACTGCGTCGGGCCAGGCCTTGGCGAAGCGCGCGCAGAGATCAATGACTTCGTTGTAGCGGCCCGTGCGCTTGAAGCCGGATTGTTCGGCGACGGTGCGCAGGTTGTCGACGGCGGCGGAGGCCGCGCCCGCGGCGGACAGCAGGGCGGCGAACAGGACGGCGTTACGGAGCATGGGCGGCACCGGCAGCGAATGAGCGCATAAGCATAGCCATTGCGCTTGCCGCACGACATGGCATGACGCCGCCGCCGCGACCGATCGGACGACGGCGGCAAAATGCGAAGCGCATGGAGGCCGCCGGGTTAGCGACTCGAGATCAGCAGCGAAATACCGAATTCGGCCGCCGTCACCAGCGCGAACAGGCCGCTCGCGACGGGCCAGCTCCAGCGCGGTCCCGTCATCTGGCGCGAGATCGCGCTCAGGGCCAGCCCGCCCAGTGCGCTGAGGCCGATGAGCATCAGCACGGCCACGACGAGGGCGATGTCCGTACCGACGGCGAGCAGCAGCATGAAACCGATGACGAGGATCAGGAACACGGCGACCGCCGCGAACAGGATCAGCAGCAAGATCAGGATGGCCAAGGCAACGCGTCCGCGCAGGTCGGGAACGGCCAGAATAGCGCAGGCGCGGCGCGCTACCCGATGTCGCGCAGCTGGTCGGCGAGGCTGCGCGTCTGCGCGGTTTGCACCTCGCCGGTATGCGCGGTGGCCTTGTGCTCGATCAGAAGCACCAGGCATTCCTCCTCGGCGACGGGCAGGTGCTGCACGCCTTTGGGCACGACGAACAGTTCGCCGGGGCCGAGTTCCACATCCCGGTCCGGCAGGCGCAGGCGCAAGCGTCCCTGCAGTACGAAGAACAACTCGTCCTGCGCGTCGTGGCTGTGCCAGACCAGCTCGCCGTGGATCTTGGCGACCTTGATGTAGCTGTCATCGAGTTCGCCGATGACGCGCGGCGACCACAGTTCCTGCAGGCTCGCGGCCAGTGCGCGCGGATCGACCGGTGTGACGGATTTCAGCACAGCATCGCTCCGAGTTGTCGCGCAAAGATGGTCTCACCCCAGCGCAGCCAGAGTGCCGTGAGCAGCAGTGCCGTCAGCAGCGCGGCGGACGACCATGCTACGCGGCGCCAGGACAGGGCGTGCATCATGGCGTCGACGCGGCGGGCCGCAGCGGCGGTGTCGCGGCGGCGGGTTCGTCGCGCGTGAAGAAGCTCACGCCGGCGGCGAGCAGGCCGAGCGCGATGCTCGCGATCCACACCGGACCGTAGCTGCCGGTGTTGTCGTAGAGCCGGCCGGCGACCCAGGCGCCAAGAAAGCTGCCGACCTGATGGCTCAGGAACACGATGCCGTACAAGGTGGACAAGTAGCGAACGCCGAACAGACTGGCCACGGCACCGTTGGTCAGCGGCACGGTGCCGAGCCACAGAAAGCCGAACACCGCGGCGAAGGCGAGCGCGGAGAACGTGCTCAGTGGCACGAGCAGGAACGCCGCGATCGCGATCGCGCGCGCCGCATACAGCGCCGCGAGCAGGCGCGGCCGCGAATGGCGCCCGCCCCAGAGGCCGAACAGGTAGGAACCGGCGATATTGAACAGGCCGACCAAGGCCAGCGCGGTCGCGCCGACGCTCGCGGCAATGCCCTGGTCGACGAGATAGGCCGGGAAATGCGTCGCGATGAACGCAATGTGGAAACCGCAGACGAAGAACCCGGCATTGAGCAGCCAGTAGTGCGGATGTGCCGCGGCCTGGGCGAGTGCGCGCCGCAGCCCGCCGTCGTCGACGGCGTCGGCCGCGATGGATGCCGCCGTGACCTGCGGGCGGCGTATGCCGGCCGCCGCGATGATCGTGATCAGTATCAGGCCGGTCAGGCCGATCAGCGCTTCGCGCCAACCCCAACTCGCGATCAACGCCTGCGCGATCGGCACGACCGCGAACTGGCCGAACGAGCCGCCGGCCGTGACGAGGCCGAAGGCCATGCTGCGTTGCTCCGGTCGCACGAGGCGGGCGACGCCGGTCAGTACGACGACAAAGGTCGTACCGCTCAGGCCCAGGCCGACCAGCACGCCGAGGCTCGCCATGATGCCGCCCGGCGCGAGCACGAACGCGGCGAGCAGCAGCCCGCCCGCATAGACCAGCGTGCCGGCAACGAGCACGCGGCGCACGCCGTAGCGGTCCGCGATCGCGCCGACGAAAGGCTGGGCAAGGCCGAACAGCAAATTCTGCACCGCGATCGCGAAGCCGAAATATTCGCGCCCGATGCCGAACTCGCGGCCGATCGGCTGCATGAACATGCCGAAGCTCTGGCGCACGCCCATGCTCAGCGTGACGATCAGCGCGCCGCAGGCGATCGCGATGATCGCGGCGCGGGTCCATTGGGGGGCGGAATCGGTAGTAACTGGCTTCATCGTGTCGGCACCCGTTGGAACTGTCGGGAAGGGTATCGACAGCGCTATCGTCGCAACAGCGGCGCACCGGCCGATTCAGTATCAACGGGCGATTGAGAATGAGTGAATCGGTATCCGACATCGCGGTGTTCGTGGCCTGCGCCGACAGCGGGCAGCTCAGCAATGCGGCGCGTTCGCTGGGCATCACGCTGGCCGTCGCGAGTGCGGCGCTGAAAAGGCTCGAGGCGCAGCTCGGTACACGCCTGATCCTGCGCACTACGCGCAGCCTGCGCCTGAGCGCCGAAGGCGAGCGCTATCTGCCGCATGCGCGCGCGGCGCTGGATGCGCTGTCGGCCGGGCGGCTGGCGCTCCGTCGCGATGACGGCGCGCTGCAGGGTCTGGTGCGCATCACCGCGCCGGCCGACTTCGGCCGCAACCGCCTGGCCGGCTGGCTCGACGACTTCGCGCAGCTGCATCCGCAGGTGCAGTTCCAGATCACCCTCGACGACGCCATCGCGGATTTCTTCGCCGCGCCGGTGGATCTCGCGCTGCGCTATGGCGCGCTGACCGATTCGAGCCTGATCGCGCTGCCGCTCGCGCGGCTCGTGCGCGTTGCCTGCGCCGCACCGGCGTATGTCGCGCGGCGTGGCGCGCCGGAGCATCCGCAGGAGCTCATTGCGCACGAGACGCTGTGCTACATGCGTCTGCACCGCGCCGCCGACCGCTGGACGTTCCAGCGTGGGGATGAGATCAGCGAGGTGACGGTGACGCCGCGCTGGACCTTCAACGACGCGGAAATGGTGCGCCGCTGGGCACTGCGCGGGCGCGGCATCGCGTATCGCATCTGGGCTGACGTGGCCGAGGACGTCGCCGCCGGACGCCTGCAGCGCGTGCTGCCGCAGTGGATCGGCGAGGCGGTGCCGCTAAACCTGGTCTATACCGAGCGGCGTCTGTCGCCGGCGCTGCGCACGCTGATCGATTTCCTTTCCGGGCGGCGCGCGGAATTGCAGGCGTGCCAGCCGGAATAGTGGCGCTCAGCGGTAGGCGGCCAGCGAGCGCGCTGCTTCTGCGCGCACCTTGGCTTGGAGCATCGGCGTCCAGCCCAGCAGCAGCCCGGCCGGTCCCAGCGCCTGGCGCGACCAGCGCCAGAAATTGAACGTGTCCACATGTTCGCAGATCAGTCCGTCGCGGAAGCGGAACTCCGCGTGGATGACGTTGTGCACGGCGCGGCCGGTCTTGCTGAAGCTGTACCAGGCCTGCCAGTCCGCGCTGCCGCGTTCGCCCTCGGCGCGCACATTGCCGAATTCCAGGCGCAGATCCTTGCCGCGTTCGCAGAGCATGCGCCACATCGCACCGACCCGTTCGCCCTTCAGGTCGAAGGCCGGATCGCGAAAGGTCGCGTCGGGCGTGTAGCAGGCGGCCATGGAGGCGCCGTCGCGCTGCTGGAAGGCGCGATAGAAAGTCTCGATGCGTTCGGAAGCGTGCACGGCGTGGTCCTGGCGGAAACGGTGGCCTATGGTGCCAGCTCCGCGCCGCCGCACCGGTGCGGGCAGCGCCGTGTGGCGGATTTCGCACCCCGCGGTGCGATGCCGCCACGCGATGCGTCGATGCCGCGCGTTGCTATGCTCGCGGTCCTGCCTATGGGAGCGTCAGATGGCCGCACGAACGAGCAAGAAACCGGTGGACGACACTGACGTCGACGCCTTCCTCGCCACACTCGACCATCCGGCCAAGGCACTCATCGTCGAGCTGCGCCGTGTCGTGCTTGGCGCCGATGCCCGCATCGTCGAGGGCATCAAGTGGAACGCGCCGAGCTTTCGTACGACGGAATATTTCGCGACGACGAACCTGCGCGCGAAGCAGGGTACTGGGCTGATCCTGCATTTCGGCGCGAAGAAGAACGCAATCTCCGCGGACGGCGTCGAGATTCCCGATCCCGCCAGTTTGCTGCGCTGGCTCGGCAAGGATCGCGCGACGGTCGAGTTTGGGGACGCCGCCGAGCTGAAGGCGAAAGCACCGGCGTTGCAGGCGCTGCTGCGTGAGTGGATCCGGCACGTCGTCTGAGAGATCGCTGGGCTCTGTCAGGCAGCGGATGAGGAGGCGGCGATCAGCAGCGCCTTGTCGCGAACCATCCCGCCGGATTGCCCGGTTTCGAGCAGGCATTTCAGATCGCACGCGACGATCGTGAAGCCTTCCGTCGCATTCACGGCCTGCGCGTTGGCATCGGGTCCGGCAAAGCCGGTCGCGACGATCGATAGGCGCGTGCCGGCCTCCACGGCATGGAACTCCATGGTGACGACGATGCCGTCGGACCACGCGAAACCGATGCGCTCGTCCGCAACAAAGTCGCGGACGTGGACGGTTTCGCGGGCGCCCGGTACCAGGAACTGCCACTCGACCACGGCCCCGTCGGCCAACGGACCGCTCGTGCGTTCGAGCCAGAATTTCTCGATCGTGGCGGGATCCACGAACGCGTCGAATACCTCGTTCCTCGGACGCCTTATCAGCATCTCGGTCGTCGCCTCGATGTCGGTCATGTGCCTGTCCTCCACGGTGGGCCGATACTGCGTGTGCCGGCATAACGGCACTGGCGTGAAACGCGTGTCATGACCGCGGCGTGCCGTGTTCGACCGTTGCCGTGGCAGGGCTGCGACAGCAGTCCCTGCCACGGCAGGCGTTGCGCGATCAGTGCGGCGGCGACGCCGTGGCGAGCCGCGCCTTCTTGCGCGTCGCGCGCTGGTGGACGCGTTCGCGCAGGTCATCGAGCACGGTATACGCCGCCGGAATCACCACGAGGCTCAGCAGGGTCGACGTGATCAGGCCGCCGATCACCGCGATCGCCATCGGTGCGCGGAAGCTCGCGTCGGCGCCGAAGCCCAGCGCGATCGGCAGCATGCCCGCACCCATCGCGAGCGTGGTCATGATGACGGGACGCGCGCGCTTGCGGCACGCGTCGACGAGGGCGTCGTGCTGGCTCAGGCCGTGGTCCTGCTCGGCGATGACGGCGTAGTCGACCAGCAGGATCGAGTTCTTCGTCGCGATGCCGATCAGCATCAGCAGTCCGATCAGCGCCGGCAGGGACAGGAAATTGTTGGTCAGCAGCAGCATGCCGAATGCGCCACCGGCGCACAGCGGCACGGCGATCAGGATGGTCAGCGGCTGCAGCGCGTTGTTGAACAGCAGCAGCAATACGGCGTAGACGCAGAAAATGCCGGTGCCCATCGCGACGAGGAAGCCGACGAACAGCTCGACGAAGATTTCCGCGTCGCCGGTATTGAGCATCGTCACGCCGGGCGGCAGTTTCTGCAGCGACGGCAGTTTCTCGATCTCGGTCATGACTTCGCCGAGCGGACGTCCGTTGAGCTCCATGTTGAACGTGACGTTGCGCTGGCGGCCGTAGCGGTCGAGCTGGGCCGGGCCGCTGTCGAGCCGGATGCTCGCGACCGACGTGAGCGGCACCGGACCGTCGCGGCCGGGCACGCGCAGCAGCGCGATCGCCGAGGGCTGGTCGAGGTCCTGTTCGGCGATGCGCACGCGGATCGGTATCTGCCGCTCGGGCAGGTTGAGCTTGGCCAGGCGCTGGCGGAAATCGCCGGCCGTGGCGATGCGCGCGGCCTCGGCGATGTCGGCCGTCGCGACGCCGAGATCGGCGGCACGCAGCGGATCAGGCGTGATCACGACTTCGGGACGCAGCAGCGATGCGGTCGAGGTCACGCTGCCGAGTCCCGTCAGGCCGCGCAGGTCGCGCTCCAGCGCCTGGCTCGCTTCGAGCAGCAGGCGCGGGTTGTCGCCGGCCAGCACGAGTTGCAGCAGTTCGCCGGGCTCGCTGCTGACGAAGCTTACGCGTACGCCGGCCAGATCCCTGAGGCGCGCGCGCACTTCGCGTTCGAGCACTTTCTGGTGGCGCTCGCGCGTATCGGGCTTGCCCCAGTCCAGCGTCAGCATCGCCTTGCGCACGTCGCCGACCAGGGACTGGTTCGGGTCGCCGAGGTCCAGCACGCCGCCGACCGCGGTATAGACGCGCTTGAGTTCCGGCAGATCGGCCAGTGCGCGGCGTGCCTGTTCGGCGACCTCGGTGGTTTCCCTGAGGCTCGCGCCGGGCGGCAGTTCCAGGCTCAGATTACTGCGGCCGAGGTCGGCCGGCGGAATGAAGGTCGCCGGAATCAGCGGCACGATCGCGAGCGAGGCGACGAACAGCCCGAACGCGAGCCACAGGGTGCGTGTGCGATGTGCGAGCGCGCTTTCGACGAGGCGCAGGTACCAGCGCATCAGCGGGCCTTCCTTCTCCTCATGCGGGCCGGGTTTCAACATGTAGGCCGCCATCATCGGCGTCAGCAGGCGCGCGACCAGCAGCGAGAACAACACGGCCGTGGCCGCAGTCCAGCCGAATTCGCGGAAGAACTTGCCCGGGATGCCGGGCATGAACGCGACCGGCACAAACACGGCGGCGAGCGTCAACGAGGTCGCGATCACCGCGAGGCCGATCTCGTCGGCCGCATCGGTCGCGGCCTCCTGCGGCGACTTGCCCATGCCGAGATGACGCACGATGTTCTCGACCTCGACGATCGCGTCGTCGACGAGGATGCCGACGACGACCGCGAGCGCGAGCAGCGTGATCATGTTGAGACTGAAGCCGAACCAGTGCATCACGGCGAAGGTGGGAATGATCGAAAGCGGCAGCGCGAGCGCCGAGATCCAGGTCGCGCGCCAGTCGCGCAGGAACAGCCATACCACGAGCACGGCCAGCAAGGATCCTTCCCAGAGCATGGTCATCGACGATTCGTAGGAGCCTTCGGCCTCTTCCACGGTCGAGCTGACTTCGGCGAAGCGCAGGTTGGGATAGGCGCGGCCGAGTTCTTCCACTTTGGCGCGCACGGCGCGGCCGGTGCCGACTTCGCTCGATCCGCGCGTACGCGTGATCGCGAAACCGACCGCGGGCTTGCCGTCGAGCAGCGCGACCTGGCGCGCTTCGGCCGCCGCGTCGCGGATCTCGGCCAGCGCCGAGAGCTTGATCTGGCGCCCGTCGGGCAGGCTGATCGGCATGTCGCGCAGTTGCGAGACCGCATCGACCGTGCCAACCGTGCGCACGATCTGTTCATTGCCGCCCCAGTTCGCCTTGCCGCCGGGCATTTCCACTTGTATCCGCGCGAGCTGCAGCGACACGGCGCCGGCGGTGATGCCGTGCGCTTCCAGCGCGCCGGGCCTGAGGTCGATGCGCACTTCGCGTTCGACGCCGCCGGTACGCTTGACCTGGCCCACGCCGGGCACGCTGAACAGCGACTTCGTCACGGTGTCGTCGACGAACCAGCTCAGTTCGTCGGGCGCGAGTGTGTCGGAGGCGACCGTGAAGCTCAGCATCGTGCCGCCGACGATGTTGACCTTCGCGACGACGGGTTCCTGGATGTCCTGCGGTAGATCGATACGGATGCGTGTGATGGCGTCGCGGACCTCGTCCAGCGCCTCGTCCAGATCGCGGCCGAGTTCGAACTCGATGCGCGTATTGGAGACGCCTTCGTTGACCGTCGAGACCAGCTTGTCGATGTCGGCGAGGCTCGCGACCGCATCCTCGACCTTGCGCGTGACCTCGGTTTCCATCTGGCTCGGCGCGGCACCGGGCAGGGTTACCGTGATCATGACCATCGGTAGCGAGATGTCGGGGAAGCGCGACACCGGCAGGCTGCGGAAACCGGCGATGCCGGCGACGCAGAGCAGGATGAACAGCAGGATCGACGGCAGCGGCCGGCGTATGGCCCAGGCGGAAACATTCATGGCGCGGCCGTCCCTGCGACCACGCGCACACGGTCGCCTTCGCTCAGGAACCCGGCGCCGCGCGCGACGACGGCATCGGTCGCGGCGAGGCCGGAGACGACTTCGATCTGGTCGCCGTCGACGCGGCCGATCTCGATGCGCTGGCGCGTGACACGCTGCTCATTGCCGACGCGGAACACATAGCTGTGCCCGTCGCGCTGCACCACGGCCGCCAGCGGCAGCAGCAGCGCGGGGTGTTCGCCGAGTAGCAGGTCGCCCTGCGCGAACATGCCGGCGCGCAGCGGGCCGGGTTCGGCCAGGCTGGCGTAGACCACGCCGGTGCGGCTGGCAGCATCGAGGCTCGCGGCGATGCGGCGCACCCGCGCCTCTGCACGGCTGCCGTCGGGACCGCTGACTTGTACAACGGTGCCTTCCTGCACGCGGGCGAGTTCGGCCTCGGGCAGGTTGCCGCGCCATTCCAGGCGGCCCTGGCGGATCAGGCGCAGCAGTTCGCCGCCGGCGGAGACGACCTGGCCGGGTTGCACGTCGCGGCGCGAGATCACGCCGTCGTCGGGCGCGCGCAGTTCGGCGAAACTCAGGCGCAAGGCGACCGCTTCCCGCTGCGCGCGCGCCGAGTTCAGGCGCGCATTGGCCTGGGTCGCCGCGCCCCACATCTCGTCGGCGTCGCGCGCGCTGATCAGGCTCTTGTCGCGCAATGCGCTCATGCGCTCGTTGTTGCGCTTGGCGACGGCCAGCGCCGCTTCGGCCTCGGCCACGGCCGCGTCGGACTGGCGCTCTTCGCTCGCGAGCGTGCGCGTGTCCAGGCGCAGCAGCACCTGGCCCTTACGTACCGGTTCGCCGATGTCGACGAGCACTTCGGCCACGCGCACGCCGGACAGTTCGACGCCGAGCAGCATTTCCTCCTGTGCGGCGATCGCGCCGGAAGCGGTCAGGCGGCGCTGCAGCGCGCGCGACTGCGGCGTGACGAGGCTGACCGAGAGGCTGGCCCCGGTGTCGGCCGCGGCCGCGGCGGGTTGCGGATCGGAACCGCAGCCGGCCAGCAGCAGGCCAGCCAGGCCCAGCCCCAGGACGGCGCGAAGGCGCGATGGGATAGTCATGGACAATGCTCGATAGTGGAAAACGGGACGCCCGGCGCGCGCGGCGCGGCCAGGGCGGCATGGAATGTCGTGAGCGGCGCGCCGGTCAGGCGGCGAACTGCAGGCGCGCGAGTTCGGCATAGAGTCCTTCCTGCTGCAGCAATTCCTCGTGCGTGCCCTGCGCGACGATGCGCCCGCCGTCGAGTACGACGATGCGGTCGGCCTGCTGCACCGTAGCGAGACGATGCGCGATGACCAGCGTGGTGCGGCCGCGCATGAGGCGTTCGAGCGCGCCCTGGATCGCCGCCTCGGATTGCGCATCGAGGTTGCTGGTCGCTTCGTCCAGCAGCAGGATCGGCGCGTCCTTGAGCAGCGCGCGCGCGATCGCAATGCGCTGCTGCTGGCCGCCGGACAGGCGCACGCCGCGTTCGCCCAGATGACTCGCGTAGCCCTCGCCCTGCGCGACGATGAAGTCGTGCGCTTCGGCCGCGCGTGCGGCGGCGATGGCGTCTTCCTCAGGCGCGTCGACGCGCCCGAAGCGGATGTTTTCCAGCGCGCTCGCGCCGAAGATCACCGTGTCCTGCGGCACCAGCGCGATCGTGCCGCGCAGTTCGGGCAGGGCCAGCGCGCGCAGCTCCACGCCGTCAACGCGGATGCTGCCCGACTGCGGATCGTAGAAGCGCAGCAACAACTGGAAAACAGTACTTTTGCCCGCGCCCGAAGGCCCGACGAGCGCGACGGTCTCGCCGGGCTGCACGGTCAGGCTGAAGTCGTGCAGCGCGGCGGTGTCCGGCCGCGACGGATAGCGGAACTCGACATGGTCGAATTCGATCGCGCCGCGCGCCGGGCGCGGCAGCGCGACAGGCGCCTCGGGCGAGCGGATCTGTGGCTGCGTCGCCAGCAGTTCATTGATGCGCTCCAGCGCGCCCGAGGCGCGCTGCACCTCGCCCCAGACCTCGGTCAGCGCGCCGACCGAGCCGCCGGCCATGACCGCGTACAGCACGAACTGGCTGAGGATGCCGGCCTTGAGCTCGCCCGCGAGCACGGCGTTCGCTCCGGCCCAGAGCACGAGCACGATCGCGCCGAAGATCAGCAGGATCGCGAGCGCCGTGATCGCCGCGCGCGCGCCGATGCGGCGGCGAGCCGTCGCGATGCCGCGCGCGACCGCGTCGGCGTAGCGGCGCTTCTCGGTCTCCTCGCGCGCGTACGCCTGCACGGTGTGCATCGCGTTGAGACTTTCGTTCGCGACGGCGGAGGCGTCGGCGATGCGGTCCTGGTTGTCGCGCGACAGTCGCTGCAGGCGCCGCCCGCCGATCACCATCGGCAGGATCACGAGTGGAATCACGAGCGCGGCGTACATGGCCAGGCGCGGGCTGGTCCAGACCAGTGCGACCGACGCGCCGATGAACGTGGCCACGCTGCGCACCGCGACCGACAGGCTGGAACCGACGACGGTCTGCACGAGTTCGCTGTCTGCCGACAGGCGCGAGGTGATCTCGCCGATGCGGGTGCGCTCGAAGAAGGCTTGGTCGAGCGTCAGCAGGTGATCGTACAGGCGACGGCGCAGGCCGGCGACGACGCGCTCGCCGAGCAGACTCACAAAGTAGTAGCGCGCCGCCGTGGCCAGCGCGAGTACGACCGCGACGCCGAACAAGGCGAGGAAGCTCGCGTTGATGCTGGCCGGGTTCGCGTTGGCGAAGCCCGCGTCGATCATGTGGCGCACGGCGACCGGCAGCGACAAGGTCGCCGCCGATGATACGACGAGGAAGGCCAGCCAGCCGGCGAGCAGGCCGCCGTGGCCGCGCAGCAGCGGCAGGATCCGGGAAAGCGAGGCAAGGCTGCGGCGCGGCGGAGTCGGTTCGGTCATGAAGTGTCGGTCAGTGGGCCAGGGGCGCTGCCGTGTCTTGCGCGGCCGTGTCTTGCGCGGCGGTGCCTGGCATTGGGCTGCTTGCTCGTGATGGAGACGCCGCGGCGCGATTCAATCGCTGCGCTCGAGTTTGCTACGTCCGCGGGTCAGATCGGCCAGCAACTGGCTCAGTGCGTCGACCTGCGCGTCGGGCAGGGCCAGGCGCAGCGTCGCGCCGGCCGCGCCGAATTGCTCGTGCAGGCAGTCGGCGTCGAAGTCGCTCAGGCGCGCCTTGAGGATCGCTAGGCTCGCGAACGGGAGCTCCAGTGTGACCTCGGTCTTGTGCACCAGCGGGACGCGTGCGGCCATGCGCAGACATTCCGCCGCGACGCCGCCGTAGGCGCGCATCAGCCCGCCGGCGCCGAGCTTGATGCCGCCGTACCAGCGCGTGACGACCAGCATCACCTGGTCGCAGCCCTGGCCGTCGATGGCTTGCAGCATCGGCTTGCCGGCGGTGCCGGCGGGTTCGCCGTCGTCGGAAAACCGGTAATGCTGGCCAATCCGGTAAGCCCAGCAATTGTGCGTGGCCTGGCTGTCGGCGACGTCATCGAGAAAGGCGAGCGCGGCGGCCGGGCTGTTGACCGGCGCGGCCTGACATACAAAGCGGCTTTTCTTGATCTCCTGCGACGCCGCGGCCGGCTGCGCGAGCGTGCAAAGCGGCGTGGTCATCCGCGGATTATCCGCCAGGAACTGCGCCGGCTACCGGGCCGGTACGCGATCACGGCTGCGGCAAACCGGCGCAGGTACCCGCAAAGCGGCACGGCTGCGGGGATACGTGCTCGACGCGGGCCGCCGACGCGGCGGCCCGCGCCGCTCAGCGCAGTTCGCGCAGGTCGGCGGGAACCACGTAGGCCGGATGCTTGCGCCGCAGCAGTTCGAGGTTTTCCAGCGCGTCGGCCCGGCGCTCCTCGCGCAGCAGGTCGCGGATCCGCCTGATCCACTCATCCGGCGGCAGCATGGCGTTGCGTTGCAGCTCCGCCGAGGCAGCGTTGCCGATGGCGCCCGCGGCGGCGGGACGCGGTGCGGCCTCTGTCGCGATCATCGGCGGCGCCTGCGCTGCCGATGTTGCCGGTGATGCTGCGACAGCGGGCGCTGCCGCCATCTGCGGCGCGATCTGCCTTTCTGCTTCCGGCGCGGACTGTGCGCGCGCCGAGATTTCTTCGGCAGGGCGCTTTTCCTTCGCCGCGCGCGCGACGCGGGCGCGCTGTTCCTGTTTGGCCAGCGGATCGGCCGATGCCGCGTCGACATCGACGCCGTAGTCGTCCCGGCGCGAGCCGCTCGCGATCGCGGCCTTGCGCTCGACCGAGTTGTAGTCGGGTACGCCGCCCGTGCCCGGGAACGGTTGTGGCTGCGCTGCATCGGCGGTGAATTTGTCGACACCGCCGCCGCCGCTGCTTTCGGCATCGGCGAGGCCTTCCCGCGCGAGCGGCTCGGCCGACGCCTGCGCCGTCGTGGCGGCCACGCGTTCCGGCAGCGAGGTGTCGGCTGGTACCGCGACGTCGGCGCGCAGGCTGCTGTCCTTCTTCGCGTCGACGGCTGCCGCCAGCTCGGCCTCGCGCCCGTGAGGCGCGGCTTTCGAGCGCATGGGCATAGGCTTGGCCGGTGGCGGGGCCGGCACCGTAGCCGTCGTCGATGCGGTAGCCGGCGCCACGATCGGCGGCGGCGGTGCGGGCGGCGCCGCGGCGGGTTCGGCCGGCGGCACGATCGCGCTGATCGGAATGACGTCGCGTTCGGTGCGTGCCGAGGCTGACTGGCGCAGCGTCGGCGCGGCGCTTTCGTTGAATCCGTTACGCATCTGCCAGGCGATGCCGGCGGCCAGCACGACGCCGGCGGCGCTGCTCAAGCCCACCAGCCACAGCGGCCGGCGCTGGCGTACATTCGCGTGGCGCAGCGCGTTGACGCGTTGTGGCTCGACCGCCGCGCGCGCGAGGCTGAGCACCGCGGCGTCGAGCTTGGCGTCGGGCTCGCTCTGCGGCAGGCGCCGGTACAGGCGTGCGAGTTCGGACTCCTCGCCGGCGAGGAAGGCTTCGAATTCGCGCTCGTGGTGGTTTCTATGGGTCATTCGGCAAACCTGGCGCGGATCTTCGCGAATGCATAGCGCAGGCGCGATTTCACCGTTTCCTGTCCAGCTCCCGTCACTTCGGCGATTTCTTCGAGTCCGAGTCCGTTCTCCATGCGCAGCACGAAGGCGTTGCGCTGCTCGTCCGGCAGATCTTCCAGCGCCCGCTGCAGGCGGCGCCGCTGTTCGAATTCGCTGAGCACCCGTTCGGGCCGCTCGGCTTCCGGCGCGTCGAGCTGGCGGAAAACCAGTTCGGTTTCCTCCGGCCCGGCCTGTGGTCTATTGCGGCGCATGAGGTCGATCGCAAGGTTGTGCGCGATCTGCAGCAGCCAGGTGGTGAACTTGGCCTCGGGCCGGTAGCGCTCGCGCGCGACGATGACGCGACTCCAGGTTTCCTGGAACAGCTCGTCGGCGCTGGCGCGCTCGCGGCAGTGGCGCAGCAGGAAACGGTACAGAGTGCCGCGATGGCGCGTATACAGCGCTTCGAACGCGTGCGCGTCGCCGCGGCCGTAGGCCAGCATCAATTCTTCGTCCGTACACTCCTCCCTCATGGGACGGCAGGTTAAGCGATACATGGGATGACGTCATCCGATGGCACCTCCGTGGTCGGAGCCGGGGAACTGCAACGCCGCATGGAAGCCGCAGGGGTTTGACGCCGCCGCGACCTGATCGGGCTGATACTCTGCGCGCTGTCGCGGTCGGGTGGGCCCGGCGGCCGGATCCCGGTCCGTTCCTCCACGCTCAACACGGATGCTGAAACCATGGCCAATGAAAAGACTCCCGCACGTTCCAAGACCGCCGCCGAGGCGGCCAACCACGTGGACGATATCCCCGGCGACGATCAGGCCCAACCGAGCCCGGCCGAAGCCATCCACGAACTCGGCGGTACGCTGGGGCGCGCCTGGAGCGAGGCCCGCGACAGTGTCAGCGATATCGGCGCCAAGCTCGGCCAACGGGCGCGCAACGTGCGCGCCGAAACGCGCGAAGCCGCGAGCGAGACGCGCGAAGGTTTCCAGGAAGCGATCGACGACATGGGTGAACTCGGCCAGGAGGTCGCGGAGGACGCGATAGAACTCGGCCGCTCGATCGGCGTGAGCGTGTCGGAGTTCGTACGCCGCCATCCCATGCGTTCGATCGCCATCGCCGCGGTCACCGGCGCCATCGCCGCGCGCCTGCTGCGCCGACGCGGACGCTGAGGTATGGACGAGACCGTCGCGAGCGCCGATGCCACCGCGCGTCGGCGCCGACCTCGCGTGCGGCGCGGATTGTTCGCACGGCTGGGCCGCTGGCTGGATCTCGGCGGCGAAGTGCGCGACGCGGGCGTGGCCTTGTTGCGGGCCGAAGCGCGGCTGGCCCGCGCGGCCCTGCCGCAGGCATTGATCTGGCTCGTCGTCGTGTCCCTCGGTGGTGTGTTCTTTCTGGCCACGATCTGGGGTGCGGCCGTGCTGCTGGTGTATCGCTGGACCGGATCGATCGGCGAAGCGCTGCTGTGGCTCGGCGCCGTCAGCGCGCTGGTGCTCGCCGGCGGCGGCGTGCTGCTGCGCCAGGCGGTGCGCGCGGCCAGTTTCGCCGAGTCGCGCCGGCGCATCGTGTACTGGCTGGAAAGGAGCGAACAGCATGATAGTGCGACTAAGGAACCTGCAGAGTGACGTGACCGCGTCGGCGCAGCGTCTCGACGCGGCGCTGCACGAGGTTGGCGGCGAAGCGCGCGATGTGCGCCGCATGGCACGCGCGCTGTCGCCCAAGCTGCTGCTCGGCGTCGGTCTCGCCGGCGGCTTCCTGCTGATGGTGCTGCCCAAACACCTGCGCGGCAGCACCTTGCTGGGCCTGGGCAATTTCGCCCTGACGCGACTGCTGCCGATGCTGGCGGCTCGGGATGACAACGAATGAATTCGCCGCGCTGGTGGCAGGTGCAATGGCACTGGGTGGAACCCAACGCCGAAGAGAACAGCGTCGCCTTCGGCGAGGAAGACCGCGTTGGCGGCGTACGCCAGCAGCGCCATCTGTCCTCGCTGCGCCTGACCCTCGTATGGCTGTCGATGCTCGCCACGCTCTGCATCATGTATTTCGCCAAGGCGCTGATCGTGCCGATGCTGCTGGCGCTGTTCCTCGCGCTGTCGCTCAATCCGCTCGTGGCCAGCCTGTCGCGGCGCTGGCTGCCGCGCGCACTCATCGCGATGCTGGTGATGACCGCGGGCACCGCCGTCATCGTGTTCGTCGGCGTCGCCGTCGCGGAGCCGGCGCAGCGCTGGATCGAACGCGCGCCCGAGGCGGCACGGCTGCTGACCCCGCGCATGCGCGCGGTGACGCAGCAGATCGAGGCCGCCGGCCGCGTCACCCAGACCATGATGGGCACGCGCGCGGAAGGTACGCCTTCGCCGGTGCTGTTCGACGTCTGGGAGACCGTCGCCGCGGCGCCGCGTCTCGTCGTCACCGTCTTCAGTATTTTCCTGCTGGTGTATTTTTCCCTGGTCTACGGCGAGTTGCTGCTGCGCCGTGCCGTCAGTCTGACCTCGTCGTTCGCCTCGCGACGCAACGCGGTTGACATCGTGCGCGTGATGCAGCACGAGATGTCGCGCTATCTGTTTACGACGACGACGATCAATACCTTCGTCGGTGTCGGCGCAACGCTGATCGCGTTCGCCACGGGCATTCCCGATCCCCTGCTCTGGGGCGTGATGGCCCTGCTGCTGAATTTCATCCCGTACTTCGGTCCACTGTGCATGACCGTGCTGTTCGCGCTGCTCGGCATGCTGACCCACGCCAAGCTCGGTCCCGGGCTGACGCCGGCCGGCCTGTTCGCGGCGATGGTCATCATCGAAGGCCAGTTCCTGACGCCGCTGGTGCTGGGGCGGCAGATGAAGATCAATCCGCTGATGATCCTGCTCTGGCTCATGCTGTTGGGCTGGCTCTGGGGCGCGGTCGGCATCGTCATCGCGGTGCCGCTGCTGGTGGCCCTGAAGATCGTCTGCCAGCGCGTCAAGGGTTGGGACTGGTTCGCCCATCTGCTGGGCTAGTGGCCTGCAACGGACAAATCGATAGCAGCTCGCTAGTCCTGGCCGCGCAGTACTTGCTGCTCACCTGGCCAATAGCGCGCGCTATTGGCCGCGCTCCGCAGCGGCGTCCTGCACGACCAGTCCTTCGCGATCCCTCTACCGATTCATCCGTTGCAGGCCACGAGGCGGCGCGGCCCGCGTGCTACCATCGGCGTTCATTTGGACGTCCAAACGGATAGGCGATGCAGATCCAGACCAAGCTGCCGAAGGTGGGTACGACCATCTTCACCGTCATGAGCCAGCTCGCGCAGCAGCACGACGCGGTGAACCTGGGGCAGGGCTTTCCCGACTTCGACGGCCCGCAGTCGCTGCGCGACGCGCTCGCCGAGGCCATGAACAACGGCAAGAACCAATACGCGCCGATGACCGGGATCGCTGCGCTGCGTGAGCAGATCGCGCTCAAGACCGAGCGCCTGTACGGCCGCAAGGTCAATGCCGACGCCGAGGTCACGGTTACCTCCGGAGCGACCGAGGCTATCTTCGCCGCGATCGCCGCGGTGGTCCGGCCCGGCGACGAAGTCATCGTGCTGGACCCGTGCTATGACTGCTACGAGCCCGCGATCGATCTGGTTGGCGGGCGGGCTGTGCATGTGCCGCTGAATCTGCCGGATTTCTCGGTCGACTGGCAGCGCGTCAAGGATGCGATCACCGCGAAGACCCGCGTAATCATGGTCAACAGTCCGCACAATCCCTCGGGCGCAGTGTTCAGCGCGGCCGACCTCGATACCCTGGCCGAACTCACGCGCGGCAGCGAGATCCTCGTCATCTCCGACGAAGTCTACGAGCACATCGTGTTCGATGGCGCCCTGCATCAGAGCGCGCTGCGCCACGCGGAACTCGCCGAGCGCAGCTTCGTCGTGAGTTCCTTCGGCAAGACCTATCACTGCACCGGCTGGAAGGTGGGCTACTGCATCGCGCCGCGCGCGCTCAGCGCCGAGTTCCGCAAGGTGCACCAGTACCTGACATTCTGCACGTTCGGCCCGGCGCAGTGGGCGTTCGCCGACGTGCTGGCGAACGATCCGCAGCACTATCTGGACCTGCCCGCGTTCTACCAGGCCAAGCGCGACCGCTTCCGCGAGCTGCTCGCGCCGACGCGCTTCACGCTGCTGCCGGTCGGTGGCGCCTATTTCCAGCTCGTCGACTATTCGGCCATCAGCGACAAGGATGATCTGAACTTCAGCGAATGGCTGGTGCGCGAAGCCGGCGTCGCCGCGATACCGGTGTCGGCGTTCTACGAGACCGCGCCGGATGCGCGCATCGTGCGCTTCTGTTTCGCCAAGAGCGACGCGACTCTGGCCGCTGCGGCCGAGCGCCTCGCGCGCGTCTGACCCGCAGGAACTCCTTTATGTCCGAACCCACTCAGCCGCTGCGCGTTTCTCTGGTGCAGGGCGATACGATCTGGCACGACGCCGCGGCGAACCGCGCCTACTACGGCGATCGCGTGCGCGCGCTGCGCGGGCAGAGCGATCTGATCGTGCTGCCGGAAACCTTCACCAGCGGTTTCACCAACGAAACGCTGGGCAACGCCGAAACGATGGAAGGCGAAAGCCTGCGCTGGCTCACCGCGCTCGCGGCCGACGTCGATTGCGTCATTACCGGCAGCCTCGTCACCCGCATCGGCGAGAAGTGCGTGAACCGGCTGGTCTGGATGCGTCCGGACGGCAGCTTCGAGATCTATGACAAGCGGCACCTGTTCCGCATGGCGCGCGAACACGAACGCTACGCGGCGGGCGCCGGACGCCTGATCGTGGAGCTCAAGGGGTGGCGCATCTGTCCGCTGGTCTGCTACGACCTGCGTTTCCCGGTCTGGATCCGCAACCGCTACGACACGACCGTCGCCGAACGGTTCGACTACGATCTGGTGCTCTTCGTCGCCAACTGGCCGAGTGCGCGCCGCTACGCTTGGCAGACGCTGCTGCGCGCGCGCGCGATCGAGAACCTGAGCTACTGCATCGGCGTCAACCGCGTGGGTACCGACGGCAACGGCCTGCACTACGCCGGCGATAGCGCGGTGCTGGATTTCCTCGGTCAGCCGGTCGTCGAACTCGGCGCGAGCGAACTCACGGTGACCGCGACACTGGATGCGGCTGCGCTGGCAGCGCATCGCACGCGTTTTCCGGCCTGGATGGATGCGGACCGGTTCGAGCTCGGCGACTGAGCGTCGGGCCGCCGCGGCGTGGGCGGCAACTGCGACGACGCTGCGGATCGCGTGACGAAAAAAGCCCGGCATCGCCGGGCTTTTTTGTTACTTCACCGGTGATACCGGCCGATCAGAGTTCGAAGTCGTTTTCGAAGATCCCATCGGGCAGGCTCACGCGGCAGCTCTGCACCTTGATGTCATCGACGAACCAACCCAGCGGCGTGTCGCCCACCGAGCCGTCGGTTGAGGCGCGGAAGCGGAAGTTCACCGTCTGACCAGCGTAGCTGTTGAGATCGACGACGGTCTTGCGGTACGGCACCGTGTTGCACCAGGCCTGCAAACCGAGACCCGGGCCGTCCTGGAGCGCGCCGGTATACGGCGTGGACATCTGCGCGCTCGTGATCTGCGTCCAGGTCGAACCGCCGTTGGTCGAGATCTCGAGCAGGCCGCCGTCCCAGCAGCCGAACGGGCTGGTGGTGCGCTCTTCCATGTTGACGTCGTTCTGGAAGCTCAGGCTCAGCGGATTCTCACCAGCCGGCAGCACGATCGCCGGGGAGACCAGACGCTGGTCGGACGTCGTGGTCAGATCCACGGCAAGCCAGGACTTCGTCGGCGAGAACGGACGGGCCGTGCTCACGGCCCAGGTCGACGCGCCGGTGCTGCCGGTCGTCGTCCAGCCGCTGACGTCGCCTTCCACATTGCTGCTGAAGACCGCGTTGGCGCTCTGCGTGTCGTCGCAATCGCCCAGTGCCGGCGCGGTCTTGAACGTGAACACCGGCGAGTTGCTGCTGGTGCCGCAGATGTTGCCGCTGCGCACGCGCCAGTAATAGCGCGTGTTCGTGCTCAGCGCCGGCGCGACCGTGGTGCTGCTGGTGCCGCCCGGTACGGTCTGGGTGAACACGATGCTGCCGAAGGCCGCATCGGTCGCCACTTCCACGACATAGTTCTTGGTCTGGGCCGAAGCCGACCAGGTCAGGGCCGGTGCGGCCGAGACACCGATCGCGTTGTCGGCTGGCGTGGTCAGGGCCGGCGTCGCCGGGATGGTCGTCGACAGTTCCAGTCCGAGCAGCACGGTTTGCGCGCCGCTGGCCGAGTTGGCGTCCACGTTGAAGCTGTAGCTGCCGGCGGCCAGTGATCCGGGGGTCAGCGTCGCCGTGCCGGAGCCGGGCGGGGTCACCGCGGAAGGCGTCACGTTGGCCGTTGCGCCCGCAGGCACGTTGCTCGTGACGAGATTCACCGGGTTGGTATAGCCGAGTACGGAGCCGACGGTGATCGGGTAGGTCGCCGCGGCCGGCGCGCAGACTTCGCGCGAGGCCGTGGTCGCGGCCAGCGAGTAGTTCGGCGTCAGGGCGCAGTTGTCGCAGATCAGGGCAAAGTCCTGGTCGGTCGCATCCCCGACGCCCGGGATGCCGTCGCCCGGCAGGGCGGTGGCGCGAACCGTCACGATGATCGAGCCGCTGGCGCCGGCCGGCAGGAACACGTTCTCGAGATTGTTCTTCGCATCGGCGGTGCCGCCGGTCGTCGACACGCCGGCCGCGAGCACATTGCCTTTGTACGTATTGGCGCCGTTGACGACTTCGATATCGAGGTTGTTGACGAGGGCCGGGTTGGACCCCACGGCGCCTGGCGCGTCGGTATAGGCCAGCGTGATGCGCGTCGGTTTTGTCGGATCGGCGATGCCGGCCGAAATGACGTGGGTGTCGCCGACGTTGTCGAGCACGACCGTCTGGTCGACCATATGCCGCGGCACCGCGCCGCCGGTCGCGCGCGGCAGGTGGATGCGGCCCCAGCCTTCGTTGTTGTTCGGCACGTCGGCCGTGGCCATGTCGACGGCGCCATTGACCAGCAGCGCCTTGGCCATGGCCGGACTGAACGTCGCGCCGGCGTGGTTGCTGCGCCACCATTGCGCCAGTACCGACACCATGCCGGACACCTGCGGCGCGGCCATGCTGGTGCCGCTGCAGTTGGCGTAGTAGTTGCCCGTGCCGGCGATACTGGTACCGCACTGGGAGGCGCCGGCGCGACGCTTGGTCGAGGCGACCGTGTCGCCCGGAGCCGCGATCGTCGGTAGCACGCGGCCGTCGACGCCGGGGCCACGGCTCGAGAAGCTCGACAGGCCGTCGATCGAACCGGCGCGGAAATTTAGCGAAGAAGCCGTCGTGACCGGGTTCTTCGCTTCCTTCGGAGCGGTCAGCGTGCTCGCGGCCGGGCCGCTGTTGCCGGCCGAGAACGAAATGATGAACGGCTGGTTTCCGGCGGCGTCGAAGTCGCCGTCGCGGATCATCGTGTCGAAGGTGCGCTCGCTGGCCTGGTAGCCGTGGGCGGTGCCTTCGCCGGTGGTCCAGCTCGAGTTCATGCCGATGGCGTTGCCGGCCAGCGCAGTCTTCGACAGGCTCTGCCAGCCGCCGGCCGGCGGCCAGGCCGAACCGGTACACACGGCGTAGATCGACGCGCCGGTGGCGATGCCCTGGCCATAACGGAAGCCGTTGGCGTCGTCCTCGTCGACCGTCGCGCCCGCGCCGTCGCCAATCGCCATGCCGGCGATGATGCCGGCAACGTGCGTGCCGTGGCCGCCGCCGGCTTCGTCGTCGCCGTTGGCGGCGGCGCAGCCCGGGTAGCTGAAGCCGCCGACGATGCGCGGGGACAGGTCGGGATGACCCAGGTCGACGCCGGTGTCCACGACCGCCCAGGTCACGCCGCTGCCGTTGAAGCCAAAGCCGGTGAGCCACGGCGCGTAGCCGAGCTGCGGCTGGCCGGCGCCGTTGTAGTTGCCGGCCACGGTCTGCGCGGCCAGTTCGTCTTCATAGCGGATGGTCGGGCTGGCATAGGCCAGCGCCAGCACCTGCGGCAGGCGCGCGATGTCGGCAAGCTTGTCCGCGTCGATCTCGATCCAGGCGTCGAAGAAGGCCTTGTCGGGCTGCGCCGGCGCGTGGGTCAGCACGGTGGCGCCGAGCTTTTCGAGCGCGCCGATGACGCCGGCGACGTCGCCATTGTTATAGAAGTGCACATCGACGTTGGTGATCCGGCCGCTGCGGCCGTGCAGGTCGGGGTTGACCTTGTAGTCGGCGAGAAATCCGCCCTGCCAGCGCACATGCGGCACGCTGATGGTTTCCACGACGGTGTCCATGCGGCCCCAGACCAGATAAGTCTCGCCCGGGTAGTACTGCAGTACGCGCAAACCGCGCTTTTCCAGCTCGTCGCGCCAGGCCTGCTTGATCGGCGCATCGAACTGCACCAGGTGCAGGCCTTCGCCGGAGGCCGTCATCGGGAATGCGCCGTTGCCGATGCGCGCCGGATCCTGCAGCGGATCGAAGTCGACCTGGTTGAAGCGGATACGTCCGGCGTCGCTCATGATGCTGGCGTTCGGCACGCGCTCGATGAGTTTCTGCGCGTCGGCGGCAGACATTTCCAGCACCTGGAAGCTGCCGTAGGCGACGCGGTTCAGCGGACGGATGTCGAGCGATTCGATGACGGGTCCCGCCGCATGATCGACACGGACGCGGACGGTATCGGCGGCTTGCACGGACGCGCCGCCGCCGAGCAGGGCGATGAGGGCGAGATACAACGGTTTGCGCATGGTGACTCCCCAAGAAATAGCAGCAATAGATACTGACTCCCCCCGGTGCGGCATGAGAGCGCCGCGACCGCGTCCGTGACACGGCGGGAATTCCGGTACGGGGGCATCGTTGCCGAGCACGCACCGGGCGATCTTCCCTGTCGGCGTGTCCGGCAGGAACGCGATCCCGGTGACCTGGGCGGAAGATCGTCGCCGACTATAGGACAAGATCCATCGTCGGCAATAGCGGCGCGTAGGTACCGCGGCGGACTGCTGCAATGCGGCAAAAGGCCTGCAGAATGATTTGTCCGGCGAGTTGCGCCGAATTCAGTCTTGCGGCTTATCCCAATAGGGCTCAGGACCGAACCGCTCGACGAGAAAGTCGATGAAGCTGCGCGTTTTGGCCGGCAGGGTGCGTCCGGCCGGATACACGGCGTAGACCCCGATGTCGGGGATCTGCCACTGCGGCAGCACGGGTACGAGCTCCCCGCGCAGCACGCGCTGCCAGATCAGAAAGCTCGGTGACAGGCAGATGCCGAGGCCAGCGACGGCTGCCGAGGCGATCACGTCGCCGTTGTTGACGCGCAAGCTGCCGCTGAGATTGACGGTCTGGCGTTCGCCGTCGTTGCCGTTGACGAGCACGATCTCGTCGCGCCGCGCCGCGAGCGTGTAGCTCAGATAATTGTGCCGGGCCAGATCCTGCGGATGTTGCGGGGCGCCGACGCGGGCGAGATAGGCCGGACTGGCGAGCAAAAGCAGGCGGCAGGGGGCGATGCGTCGCGCGACGAGGCTGGAATCAGCCAGGCGCGCGATGCGCACGGCCATGTCGAATCCCTCGTCGACGAGATCCACCTGGCGATCGTTGAGGGTGAGTTCCAGTTCGATGCGCGGATGGCGCTGCTGGAATTCGGCGACGGCGCTGCCCAGATGATGGATCGCGAAGGACATCGGCGCCGACACGCGCAGACGGCCGCGGGGTTCGGCCTGCAGTTCCGATGCCAGCGCCTCGGCTTCATTGAGGCTGCCGAGAATCTCGCTGACGCGCTGGTAATAGCGTTCGCCGGCTTCGGTCAGGCTGAGCTTGCGCGTGGTCCGGTGCAGCAGGCGCACGCCAAGCTGGTCTTCCAGCGATTGCACCAGCTTGCTCGCGAGCGCGCGCGAGATCTCCATCTGGTCGGCGGCGGCCGTATAGCTGCCGGCGTCGACGACGCGCACGAACAATTGCATGGCCTGCAATTTATCCATGGGCGTCCCGGAACAGGTCCAGCGCGCGTTCGGGCGGTCGCGCGATGACTACCTGATCGCCGCGGACGATCACGGGCCGCTGCAGTAATTGGGGGAAGCGGTGCAGCGCGGCTACGATGTCGCCGGCATCGGGCTCGCGTTCGCCGAGTTCCAGCGCCGCACAGTCGGGCGCGTCGCGGCGCAGCAATTGCGCTGCTTCGACGCCGAGCAGATCGACGAGCCGGCGCAGTTCCGCGACCGTCAGCGGCGTCTGCAGATAATCGACCAGCCGTGGTGCGATGCCGCGCTCGTCCAGCAGCGCGAGCAGAGCGCGGCACTTGGAGCAAGCCGGGTTGTAATAGACGGTGCAGTCGGCCATGCGCGCGGCGGAACGGAATGGAGCGACACTGTGCCGTTCCGCCGCGCCCGCGGCAAGCCGCGGGCAGACCCGGTTGCGTTGTGCGCCGCGGTGAGGCGGCGCGTGGGATCAGGCGGCCATGACCGGCGCGTTCAAGGGCAGGGCGCGGCGCGCCTGTTCGAGTTCACGACGGATGACGATGCGTTCGGCATCGGCCCGTGCGGCGCCGCTGCCAAGTACGTTGCCATGCTCGGGGCAAAGCACTTCGTACCAGGTTGCGCGCACGGTGCCGAGATGATCACGCTCGTCGATTCGCTCGATCGCGTAGCCAAGTACGCGTGTTTCCAAAGTGCGCAAAGTGCGCATGGTGGGTGTCCCTGAGTCGTTCGCGGAGCACAGAGCATACGCAGGCGTTGTGCAGGCCACGTTAACGGGAGGTTGCACCGGGGTTAATGCGCTCGGCGACCTTCGGCGTTCGCGAAAGTTCCATGCGCGGCACATCGTGTTTAATTGTGAACATGTTGCAAATGATGTCATCTGCCTCGGGCGAGCGGTGGCCGGCCTGTCGATCCCCGCTGAACGGCGGCCCGGCCGGGCCGTGGCCCGCGTGACGTCTTTTGCCGTTGTATTGCGTATTCCAGGAGCAGGGCGGCGGCGTTCCTGTTCGGATCCGCCGCCCGGTCGCGTTCAGGCAAGCGGTGCGAACGGGAGTTGCTGGCGATGGCCATGGCGGCATCGCTAGAATGACGCCGTTCGTACAGCGAACGTCAGGATTCACCTGCTTACGCGGACACCGGCCTTGGGCCGGCGCCGCAGGGCGGCAGGGGGCAGCCGTACTTATCCGCACTACTGAGGAGCAGGGCAAATGAAACAGTGGGTTCTTGGTGTTGCGCTGGCGTTCGCCGGCGTGTTCGCGGCGAGCCCGGTGCTGGCCGCTGGCGGCAAGATCGCGATCGGCGTGGCCGAGTTCAAGAACGAAACCGGCGCCGCCTGGTGGCGCGGCGGCGTGGGCTGGGAGCTGTCGGGCATGCTGTCCAATGAGCTCGGCTCCAGCGGCAACTTCACGATCGTCGAGCGTGCCAAGCTCGACAAGGTGCTCGAGGAGCAGAACCTGGCCGCCTCGGGTCGCGTGCGTTCCGGCACGGGCGCGAAGATGGGCAAGGTCACCGGCGCGGACTATCTCGTCATGGGCACCGTGACGGCGTATGAGGAAAACACCCAGTCCACGGGTGGCGGCATCAGCTTCAAGGGCATCTCGCTAGGCGGCAAGAAGAGCGATGCCTATCTGGCCGTGGACGTGCGTGTCGTCAATACCAGCACCGGCGACATCGAGTTCTCGCGCACGATCGAAGGCCGCGCCTCGGGCGGCGGCGTTGCGGTCGGCGTCTACCGCGGCGGCTTCGGCGGCAACCTGGCTTCCGAAAAGAACACCCCGGCCGGCAAGGCGATCCGCGCCGCGCTCGTCGAGATCAGCGAATACCTCGATTGCGTGATGGTCGAGCGGAACAGCTGCGAAGACGAATATCGGGCCAAGGAATCGGGTCGTCGCGAACGGACCAAGAAGTCGCTCAAGCTGGACTAGCAGGTTGTCGAGAAAGGGCTGACACCCTTTCTCGATCGAACGGGGCAAGCGGAGCTTGCCCACGTTCTCCGAGACCACAAAAAACCCCGCCATTGGCGGGGTTTTTTGTGTCAGCGATGACTGCCGGCGCGTTAGCGGTTGCCGCTGCGCGGGCCACCGCCGCGGCTGCCGCCGGGACGGCCACCCGGCGGACGGCCACCGCCCGCAGGACGCGCGCCACCGGGACGTGCACTGCCCGCAGGCCGTGCGCCGCCACCGCCGCCGGGGCGATTGCCACCCGGTCGACTGTTGCCCCCCGGCCTGCCGCCGCCGGGACGTCCGCCCGGACCGCCGGGACCGCCGGGATCGCGTGCTGGACGTTCGCCGTAGGGCGAGGAGCCACGGTCGCCGGGGGCGCCACGATTGCCCGAACGCTCGCCGTAGCCGACGCGGTTGCCGTTGGGCTCCGCGCGATTGCCCTGATCGGCGCCACCGGGATGCCCATAGGGAAGGCCGCCGCGGTTGCCGCGGGTATCGTCGCCACCCGGGGGACGCGTGCCGATGTTGCCGCGGTTGTCATTGCCCCAGGCGTTGCTGCGGCCACCGCCGCCCTCGCGGGCGGCGCTGTCGCCGCGCGGACCGCGCGGCGGCGCGCCGTCACTGCGCGGACCGCGCGGCGGAGCACCGCGGCCGGGACCGCCAGGACCGCCGCCGGGACGGCCGCTGCCGCGGTTGGCGCCGCGATTGAATTCATCGCCGGCCGACCAGGTGCGCTGCGTGCCCACTTCCTGGCCCGGCGCGGGACCGCGGCGCCCCGTCGAAGGACGGCGCTGCGGCTTGTCGGTATTGCCGTCGACCACGCGACCGCTACGGCCCGGGCCCGCGCCGCGCGGTGCACCGGCGCCCGCGCCGGCACCGAAACGCTTCGGACCGCGCGGAGCACCACGACCCGGCCGGCCAGGACCATCGTCGCGGATGCGATCGAAGCGTGTCAGTTCGCGTGCCTCGGCGCGGTCGGCGCCGACCCAGGCCTGCTGGCCGGTGCGCGGCGAGGGACGATATTCGGTGACCGCGGCCTGGCTCGCGCGGCGCTGATGGATGACCGGCTGCAGGGTCAGGGTCGGCTCGCTCTGCGCCGCGCCGCAAACCTCGCGCAGCGCCTTCGTGTCTTCCGCATCGAGTTCCTGCGAATGGCCGCGCTTGAGCGGACGCGGCAGCTCGACGGTGCCGTAGCGTACGCGCTTGAGGCGGCTGACCAGGAAACCAGCGGCGTCCCAGAGCCGGCGCACTTCACGATTGCGGCCTTCCTTGATGACGACGCGGAACCAGGAATGGCTGCCGCTGCGGCTGATCACGCCGATGTCGTCGAAATGGGCCGGGCCGTCGTCGAGCTCGATGCCGGCCTTGAGGCGTTCCAGTGCCTCGTCAGGCACCTCGCCATGCACGCGGCAGATGTATTCGCGCTCGATTTCGCTGGACGGATGCATCAGCGCATTGGCCAGGTTGCCGTCGGTGGTCAGCAGCAACAGGCCGGTGGTGTTGATGTCGAGCCGGCCGACCGCGATCCAGCGCTGGCCCTTGAGGCGCGGCAGCTGTTCGAACACGGTGGGGCGGCCTTCGGGATCTTCGCGCGTGGTCACCACACCTTCGGGCTTGTGGTAGACCAGCACCTGGGCCTGCTCCGCGTCGTCGCGGATGACGACGAACAGCTTGCCGTCGAGTTCGACGCGATCGCCGCTCTTGACGCTCAGGCCGATCGTCGCCGGCGTGCCGTTGACCGAGATCTCGCCGTTCTGGATACGCTGTTCTAGCAATCGGCGGGATCCGAGGCCGGCGTTGGCCAGGACCTTGTGCAGGCGCTCCTCGACGACGGTCGCGTTGTCGTCGGTCTGGCCGCGCTTGAGGGTAAGGGTGCGTCGGGGTGCAGCGGTCATGCGGTGTGCTCCGGGACGTCGTCGGACGTCGTGGTGTCGGTCGGATCGACGTCGACGTCGTCCGGGGGGAAATCGGGATCGGGTGGATCGGGATCGGGTTGATCGGAATCTGGGTGATTGGAATCGGCTGGATCAGAGCCCGCAACGCCATCGTCGACGAGGCGTTCTGCCGATTCGTCGCCGTCGCCGTCAACGGCGGTTTCGTCATCGTCGCCTCCGGCCCGGGGGCTTCCGGCGGATTCGTGACCGACCGATCCGGCGTCAGTCGCGGGTGACTCGCAGGTTTCGCTCGCGGCGGCCTCGGCTGCGTCCTGCGCGGCGTCGGTCGGTGTCGCGTCGGTCGATGCGACGTCGGCCGCGTCATCGGTCGCTGCAGCGCTGGCCGGTGTTTCGGCGGTAGTCACGACCGTGTCCGCACCGTCGCTGGCCACCGTTTCGTCGTCATCGGACGGCGCCGCGTCCTCGTCCTCGGGCGGCAGCTCGAGCGACGGCCGCATGACAGGAGCCAGGTCCAGCTGCGGATCGTATTCGTCGAGGTCGCGGATCGCCGCCAGCGGCGGCAGCTCGTCCAGCGACTTCAGGTTGAAATAGTCGAGAAAGATGCGTGAAGTACCGAACAGGGCAGGGCGTCCGGGTACATCGCGGTACCCGACGACGCGTATCCACTCACGTTCTTCCAGCGTCTTGACGATCGACGACGACACTGCCACACCGCGGATCTGTTCGATCTCGGCGCGCGTGATCGGCTGGCGGTAGGCGATCAGGGCCAGGGTTTCGAGCAATGCACGCGAATACTTGGTCGGGCGTTCGGTCCACAGGCGCGTGACCCAGTGGTGCACGTCCTCGCGGATCTGGTAGCGGTAGCCTGAAGCGACTTCCTTGAGCTCGATGCCGCGTTCGGCGCAGTCGTCGGCAAGGGCCTGCAGCGCGGTGAGGAGCTGTTCGTTGTCGACCGCTTCTTCTTCGGTGAACAGCGCAGCGAGCTGGGCCAGCGACAGCGGCTGCGCTGCCGCGAGCAGGATGGCCTCGATCGCGCGCTTGAGCAGTTGCGGATCCATCAGGGGGTTTCCATCACGTCGGCGGCTTCATCGCCGTCGGCTGTCAGGGCCGGCTGCTCGCCGTCGACGACCAGAGCTTTGATATAGATCGGTCCGGGCACGTCGTTCTGCACGATCTCGATCAGGGTTTCCTTGGCCAGTTCGAGCATGGCGAGGAAGGTCACGACGATACCGCGGCGGCCTTCTTCCGAATTGAACAGGCTTTCGAAGCGGTGGAATTCGCCGTCACCGAGGCGGCCCAGCACGTCGCTCATGCGCTGGCGCACCGACAGCGCCTCGCGCTGGATCGCATGGTTGCCGGTCAGGTCGGCGCGTCGCAGCACATCTTTCAGCGCGAGCAGCAGTTCTTTCAGGTCCACCGGCGGCGGCAGCCGCACCACGCTGCGGTCGGGCACGAACGCCGAGGCCAGCGACAGGTCGCGTTCGAGTCGCGGCATCGCCTCGATGTCGGCCGAGGCCTTCTTGAAGCGCTCGTATTCCTGCAGGCGGCGGATGAGTTCCGCGCGCGGATCTTCCTCGATGCCTTCCGCCTCCGGCGGCCGCGGCAGCAGCAGGCGCGACTTGATCTCGGCCAGGATGGCGGCCATGACCAGATATTCGGCGGCAAGCTCGAGCTTGAGGTTCTGCATCAGCTCGATGTAGTCGACGTACTGCCGCGTGATCTCCGCGACCGGTATGTCCAGGATATCGAGATTCTGCCGGCGGATCAGATAGAGCAGCAGGTCCAGCGGACCTTCGAACGCTTCGAGAATGACTTCGAGCGCATCCGGCGGGATATAGAGATCCTGCGGCATCTGCAGCACGGGCTGGCCTCTCACGATCGCCAGCGGCATTTCCTGCTGCTGTGGTACGGGCGTGAAAATGCCTTGGCCCTCGCTGGGCGCGAGTTGCTCGGCAGGCTCGGTGCTCATCTAGCGGATGCTGGTCTCTACGCTGTTCGCCGCGCTCACCGCGGCATGCGGGCCCTGCAGGCCGATTCCATCGTGTTCAGACGAAGGGCACTTCGCCCTTGCCCTGGCGTACGAGCCGGGGCGTGTCGTCCAGAAGGTCGATCACGGTCGTCGGTTCGTTGCCGCAGAAACCGCTGTCGACAAACAGGTCGACGGCGGAACTTACATGGTCGTACAGGTCATCGACTTCCCAGCCCGCCATGTCCTCGTCCGGCAGTATCAGGCTGGAGCTCGAGAGCGGCTCGCCCAATGCTTCGACCAGCGCGAGTGCCACGCGATGGTCCGGAATGCGGACGCCTACGGAACGTTTCTTGGCCTGCTTGAGGTGCCGGGGTACATCGGCAGCCGCAGGGAGAAGGAAAGTGTAGGGGCCGGGAGTCAGGGATCGGACCATTCGGAACGCCGCATCGTGCATGCGGGCGTACGCGCCGACCTCACTCAAGTGGCGACAGATTAAAGTGAAGTTGTGCCTGCTGTCCAGCTTTCGCAGCCGCGCCACGCGTTCCTGCGCCGGTTGGGCGGTCAGACGCCAGCCCAGCGCGTAGCCCGAGTCGGTGGGATAGGCGATGAGCCCGCCGCGGTCCAGCACGGCGACGGCCTGGCCGATCAGGCGCGCCTGCGGGTTGTCCGGGTGGATCTGGATGCGCAAGGTCATCCCGCGAGCCTGCGCACGCAGACGAAATTCGTCAAGCGCGGCAGACTGTGCGCATGCAGACCGGACGTTCCATCATCCACGTCGACATGGACGCGTTTTACGCGGCGATCGAAGTGCTCGATCACCCGCAGTGGCGCGGCCTGCCGCTGGTCGTCGGTGAACTGGGCCCGCGCAGCGTCGTGTCCACCGCGAGCTACGAGGCACGCCGCTTCGGGGTGCGCTCGGCCATGCCGACCCTGACTGCGAAGAAGCTCTGCCCGCAGGCTCTGTTCGTGCCCGTGCGGATGGCGCGCTACAAGGAGATCTCGGCCGAGGTCTTCACCGTATTCGGCGAAGTCACGCCGGAGATCGAAGGCCTCTCGCTGGACGAGGCCTTCATGGACGTCACGCGCAGCCTGCGCCTTTTCGGCGGTGAGGTCGAGAACATCGGCCGCTTCCTGAAGCAGGAAATCTTCAGCCGTACCGGCCTGGTCGCGTCGGTCGGCATGGCGCACAACAAGCTTTTGGCCAAGCTCGCGAGCGAGCTGTCCAAGCCCGATGGGTTCCTGCGCGTGCAGCCGGAGCAGGTCCATGCACTGCTCGATCCGCTGCCGGTTGGACGGCTCTGGACCGTGGGCAAGGTGGCCGAAGCCGGCTTGCATAACCTGGGCATACGCACCGTGGGCGAACTGCGCTTTGCCGAACCGCGCCGTCTGCGTCAGGCCTGCGGCAACCAGGCCGAACACTGGCAGCGCCTGGCGCGCGGACTCGACGACCGCGCCGTCGACGCGGAAGCGGCGGAAAAATCCGTCAGTGCGGAGACCACTTTTGTCACCGACCTGACCACTTTGGAGCAGGCCCTGTCCTGGCTGGCCCGGCTGGCCGAACGCGTTGGGGAGCGCCTGCGCGCGCACGAACTGCGCGGACGCACAGTGACGGTGAAGTTGCGCAAGCCGCCGTTCGAGACGCATACGCGCCAGCTCAGCCTGGCTCATCCCACCGATTCGACCGACGCGCTGATCGACGCGGGCCGCACTTTGCTGCGACGCTGGTGGGAAACGGAGAAGAACCCGAGCCTGCGCCTGCTCGGCATCGGTATGAGTCAGTTCGCTGCGGAGGTGCAAGGCGGCCTGTTCGTGCCGGTCACCGGCAGCGATACCCTGGCCGACCGGATCAATCGGCGTTTCGGCCAGGGCAGCCTGGTGCGCGGCGTCGTGCTCAAATCGCGTCGCAGCGAGGACAAGGACCCGTGAGTGCAAATCTCGACGCGATCGGCTGACTCCCGGTCAAGAATCTGGCATGGTTCGTGATTCATATAGTTTGATTTCAATGCACCGCTTCGCTAGAAAGAGTGCCGGCCCACAGGGGGTTGCAGGATGCTCAGCATGAATGATCGTAAGACGCAGGCGGGAGTGCGCCCAGCTCGCATGAAAATACGCTCGGCCGTGCTGATGATGCACGGCGCTGACGCGTGGTCGAGCGAGCTCGAAGACATCTCCGCGACCGGCGTGCTGGTGCGTCGCCCGGACGGCTTCACGGGCAAGGCCGGCGACCGGTTCGTGCTCGACATGATGATCGGCGACGAACTCAATATTCACGTGGAAGCGACGGTCGCCCGCGTGACGCCGGAAAGCATCGGTTTCGCCTACGCGCGCATTCCCGAAAACAAGGAAGAGCCGCTGTGGAACTTGCTTGGCGGCTATGCGGATTCGCTCGAGTCGTACCGCAACTGACCGCGCTGCCACACGCGCACAAGCAAAAAGCCCGCCTTTCGGCGGGCTTTTTGCTTGTGTGACACCCCGCGTCTACGCCGCCGTCTTCGGCGCGTCACGCAGTTCGCGGCGCAGGATCTTGCCGACATTGCTCTTGGGCAGCGAATCGCGGAATTCGATGAAGCGCGGCAGCTTGTAGCCGGTCAGGTTGAGCTTGCAATGCTGGCGCAGATCCTCGGCCGTGAGTGTCGGATCCTTGCGCACGACGACGATCTTGACCGCCTCGCCCGACTTGTCGTCGGGCACGCCGATCGCGGCGACCTCCAGCACTCCGGGCATCATCGCGATCACGTCCTCGACTTCGTTCGGATAAACGTTGAAGCCGGACACCAGGATCATGTCCTTCTTGCGATCGACGATGTAGAAATAACCCTGCTCGTCCATCCGCGCGATGTCGCCGGTATGCAGCCAGCCGTCGGCGTCGATCACCTGGGCGGTGTCTTCGGGCCG
>JBBQZR010000008.1:0-134419 GCA_038207515.1 Lysobacterales bacterium
ATAGTCGTCCGGGAAGCGCCCTTTTCGACCACTGTTGCCGTTGCCGTCCGGCTGCAGGAGATCGTAGTCGGCCTGCGTCGTCGATCGCAGCGACCCGCGCCGCTGGGCCTTCAGCACGAGGCCGCTATACCTCAGCGGCAGCGTGCCGCCGTACGTGGTCGCGGGAGTACCGTCCCACTCCTGGTCGCCCGCAATCGCCGGGTCGTCGAACCAGTGCGCATGCCAATGGTTGACCACCACCCGCTGGCCCTGCGCATCGAGCCGTTCCATGACGGCCCAGTTGGCGTCGTATTCCTTTCCCCGGCCGAACACCACGGCGCCGTCCCCGCCGACATCCCAGGGCTGGAGCAGTTGAAAGGACGAGCCCGCCGCCGCGTCGGCGTTGTGCACCCACGACAACGCGGTCGGTCGCCCGTTCAGCCAGTTGGCATTGAGCCGACCGATGAAATAGCCCGGCGTGGCACCATCACGCGTACCTGACAGATAGATGGCCCCGGTGGCCTCGCCCGGACGCGAGGTCTGGCGCAGGCGATACACGTCGCGCACGCTGCCGGCCGGAAAGTGCACCACATCCAGCACCTGCTCCAGGGTCGACGACACATGCAGCACGAACCCGATATTGCCGGGCGACGTGGAGACGACACCGGAACTATCCAGCTGCACCCGCGGCGTCTGCGGCGGCAGCCAGTCGAGCGAGTCGGCCTGGCCGGCGATGAGGAAGGTACCGTCGGACAGCGCCAGCACATCGTTGAAGCGTTCCGCGCCGGCGCCGCCGGCATAAAAAACCCGGGGAGACGCGGCGCCGAGCGTCGAGACCACAGCGGAGAGAATGAGCGCGACCAACCAGCGAACGGTCATCGGAGAACCTCGTGAAAAACCGGGATCGACAGTGACGTAAAGCCATTACCGGCGCCTGACGGAAGACCGACGAACCGGCGACGGCGGACGATGGACTGCATCAGCCTGGCGGCTGTCGCTCGAACCGGTACGGACCGCGCTCCGAACCCCAGACCTGCTTGCCTTGTACGCCAAAACCCCGGTCCCAGGATGTGAGCACGTTGGCGTCGAGCATAACCTCGGCCGTCGCATAGGCCGCACCGCTGCGCTCGCTGGCGCAGTCGTGGCCGACGGTGGACCCGCGGTAGGTGCCGTCGGGCTGCTTGACCAGGTGCAGACTGCAGCCTTCCCGTCGATGCAGATCCTGCGGCGACAGCGCCTCGAACACGGCGACATTCCGCCAGGCGCCGACGAACGCGGCCGCATCGCCCGGCAGCGTGAACACCTCGCTCACCGGGCCGCGACCGTCCCAGCCAATGCGATAGACGCGTTGGCGGTACGGCTGGGAAGGCGACGCCGCCAGCGCCTGCTCCACATACAGCCACTGCTCCCCGGAACGCTGCGGCCAGATCTCGCGCATATGCAGCACGACCTCGAAGAACGCAGGGTCCTGCGCGGCTTGCGCGTGGTTGCTGAAGGAACCCGCCAGCCAACTGGCCACTTCCCGGGGCTGCTGTTGCGCGGCGTCGCTGACCAGCGCCGGAGCTGGCTGCGCAAATGCCAGGGTGGAGAACGCCGCTGTCGCGAGTGAGCGGACCAACAGACGACGGACGGTCATGGGAGGATTCCAGGGCACGGAGGCGTCGAGCTTTGCCGAACACTCATTCGCATTACCTGACGAAACGCGTACGGAGCGGCAACAGCACCCTTCCAGGCCGCCGCGTCTTTCCCTGTTGCGATCGTTCGTTGTTCAGGAGTTGCCCGCTAGCAGCTGTGGCCGACCTGCCAACCGGGTGCTGCCGATGATGCGATCGCGAAGAAGCACATTGCAGGCATCGACCCGCGCGCGGCATCGAGTGGTGGCCCGTCGTCTCCGAACACGGCCAGCGCAAGCTGAGAACGCGGGGCCACCGGGGGTCATGCTCAGCTCAACGCACCGCGCCAGTGGCGTCTCACGCATTCCTGGTGACAGCGGCGCGATGCGCGAATGCATTCGACCGGCTCGCCGGCCAGCTTCGGTACAGCGAGCCCACAGCAGCCTCGGCTCCCATCGACCGGTCGCGCGAGGGGGAAGCGAGATCCGGCCAGGCATGGCGCACGCGTGCGGTAAACGCCCTTGAACCAGAACGCGAAATGACTGCATCAATGCAGCAGAAGCCGTTTCTGTCACATCAGATGACGCCCAAACGAACCATCGAACGGGACACGACCGACGACTGGGCATCAGATCCCATACTCCGGCAATACGATCTCATCATGGAAATAGCGCCCCATCAGGATTTTGGGAAATATCGGCAGGCGCATCAGTAGCGTGGCGTAGTCGCGAACGCGTACCCCTAGCGACGTTCTCGGAACAAAAGAGGCAACCAGACTTTCGGCCTGCTTCTGCTTGCGAGCGAAGGGCACCGTCAGACGCGCCTGGTATTGGGTGATTGCCGCTGCGTTGTCACCACCATGCCGATGCAATTCGCCCGCAAGCACGTAGGCCGCCGCCAGTGCGAGGCCTGCCCCCTCTCCCGCGATCAGGGAGGGACAGGCCGCGGCGTCACCGATCAGCACCACCCTGCCCTTGGCCCAGGCATCCATGCGGATCTGGCTGATGCTGTCGAAGTAGATGTCGTCTACCTGCCCGAGTGCTGACACTATGGCTGCGGACTCCCAGCCGATGTCGGCGAGCGCATCGGTCAACGCGACCTTGCGCTCGAGATGGCTGGTGGGAACCCGCCCCTTGAGATGCTCGTCCCGCAGCAGTACGAAGAAGAGCATCCGGTCATCGCGCATCGGAAAGCGCGCCACATACCGGCCGGGCGCCGTGTGCGCCACGTAGGCATTGCCGTTGCGAGGCCGATAGCCGGCGACCTCGAACGAAGCGACGTGGCACCCCAGCGGATATTCGAACGCGGCGTCGGGGCCGAAGACAAGCTGGCGAACGCGCGAGTGCAGCCCGTCAGCGCCAATCACGAGGTCCACTTCCCGCGGCGGCGAACGCTCGAACTCGACGTGCACACGCGACGCGTCAGCGTTGATCGCGGTGATGCTGTCGCCGAACACCGTTTCCACCCGACCGTCCAACGAACCGTAGATGGCCGCTGCGATATCGGATCGTGCCAGCGTGGCCATGCGTCCGTTGGCGAGCTTCAACAGAACACGGGAGGGGTACCCGCCACGGGTTCGCCCCGCCCGGTCCACCATGCGCAGTTCGTCAGAGTGGTGCTGCAGTTCCAGCAGCCTTGGCAGCAGGCCCATTCTCTCCAGCGCGTCGTAGCCGATGCCCCAGAGGTTGAGTACGAATCCGCCGGTACGCAATGCGGGCGCACGCTCCACCAGCACCACCTCGTGGCCACGCTTGCTCAGCCAGTAGGCCAGCGCAGTACCGGCAATGCCGGCTCCGTTGATCGCTACCTTCATAGACGCATTCCCCTGTGCGGTCTGCCGGCGCAACGCCAGCGACGGCGATTCTCGCAGCATTGGCCGGCTTCGAGGATCCGCCGCGGCGCGCTCGCGCCACACTCGCGCCACGAGGCGGAAGCGCCGGCGCTGGAACGGATGGTGGGCTTTCGGTTGCTGACCTGGCTGATGGTGCCGGCCTGGCTGGCACACCTCGCGTGGGCGATCGGGTATGCCGCAACGGTTCCGCTTTCCGCCGCGGCGCTCGCGCTGTGGATCGTGTCGCTGGGGATAGTCGGCGGCGTGACGGCGATCAATACCGCGCACGAGCTGATCCACAGGACTGGCCGCTTCGAGCCCCTGCTCGGCGGACTGCTGCTGGCCAGCGTCGTCTACGCCGGGTTCAAGGTGGAGCACGTGCGCGGCCATCACGTTCATGTGTCCACGCCGCTCGACACGTCCTCAGCCTATCTCGGCCAATCGCTCTATCACTTCCTGCCGCGCGCACTGTGGGGCAACGAGTACCGCGCCTGGTCCCTGGAAGCCCAGCGCCTGCAGGCGCGCGGGCTGCCGGTCGTGCACTGGCGTAACGAACTGGTGCTCTGGTACGGACTCAGCGTCCTGTTTGCCGCCGGCTTCGGCACGGCGCTCGGATGGCCGGCGGCAGCGGCTTTCCTGATCCAGGGCATGGTTGCCGGCGTGACGCTGGAGATCATCAACTACGTCGAGCACTACGGTATGGAACGCGAGCGTCTGCCGGACGGCCGCTTCGAGCGCGTCACGCATCATCACTCGTGGAACGCGGCGCAACGGCTGACGAACGGCATGCTGTTTCACCTCCAGCGCCATGCCGACCATCACGCTCATCCGCGCCGTCGCTTCCAGGCATTGCGGCATTACGAGGACAGTCCGCAACTGCCCGCGGGGTATGCCGGCATGTTCGTGCTGGCGCTGCTGCCGCCTCTGTGGCGGCGCGTCGTCGATCCGCGGGTACGGCAGTAGCGAAGCCATTGGCAGCAGTGAGAGGCGGCCCGGCCATGCGCATATTTTTTTAGTGGAACACTATACATAGATCACTCTTGGCCAAGCCTGCCGCAACGGCGATCTGCCCGACCGGGTCAAGCTCCGGCGCCAGTATCGAAAGCGTTTTGCTGCGACTCGAAACCGCTGTGAAAGAGACGATCGTCGTAGGGAAGTTCGAAGGCGCCGGCGTCGCACAGCGCACTGCCGTCGTTGTTGCCGTCCTGGGGCCGCACGGCGCTCCGCGCGTCGTCCGGCAGACAACGGCCTGAATCGGCACCGTCGACCACCGGGCTGGAACGCTCGAAAGCGAGCACCGGCATTGCCTGCTGATCGTTGACACCGATGATGCGGAAGTCCGCGATCGGCGTGCTGCCCGGCACGGACACAGTGCAGCTGAAGTCCGTATTCCCGCGGAAGTTCCCGACCGCGACCGTCGCGACGGCGCCGATGGAACAGGCCGCACCGGACCCCTCGGCAACGGGAGCGATGACACTGTTGCTCAGTTCGTTGACCGACGACTGGGTGGTGAAGACGTGCCCGCCCACGGGCGCAGCGTTGCCGAAGAACGTGGCGTGACGGACCTGCAGTTGCGCCGAGTTGGCGAACAGAGCCCCGCCCTGGCCGGTCGCGCGGTTGCCAACGAAACTGCTGTTTTGGAGCGCCAGCGAGGCGACGCCACCGTTGCCGCGAACGAATACGGCGCCGGCGCTCTGGCTGCGGTTGGCACCGAAATAGTTGCGTTGCAGGCTGATGGAACAGGCAGTGCAGTCCAGGCTCAGCGCACCGCCGATGCCCGACGGCGACGAAACCGCGTCGGGTTCAGCGGTGTTGCCGGTGAACACACTGTCGCGGATTTCAATGGCGCCGGACGTGCCGACGCTGGTCGCAATGGCCCCGCCCACAACCCTGCCGCCATTGAGAATATTTCCGGTGAACGCCGATGACTCGATGCGCAACGGCCCGTTGACGGACAGGGCGCCGCCCGTGGCAGCGCCGGTCCCCAGCGACGCTGCGCTGTTGCCGTCGAAGCGACTGTCCACAATGTGGACCAGGCCAGTGGACGACCAGGAAACCGCACCGCCGGCCGCGACGCTGCCGCCGCTGACGACCGTCGTGCAGTTGGAGAACGCGACGCGATCCAGTAGCAGCACACTGGTGTTGCCACCACCTTCACCTGCGAGGCAGCCGCCTGACCCGCTACCGCGGCCGAAGCTCAACGAGAGCTCACGCAAGGTAAGCCCGCGCTGCGTCCGCAGCAGCGGGAAACTGTTGCTCGGGTCGAATGCCATAAGGTACGGGCTGCGCCCCGCACCATCGATTTCCAGCTCCACCTGTATCAGCGGCAGCGATGAAAACAGCTCGACGATGCCCTGCTGCGGGAACGCCGCGTCAAATACGATGCGATGCGGCGGCGCTGGCGCGGCGTTCGCGGCGACGATGGCCTGGCGCAGCGAGCCGGCATCAGCATCATCGATGTTCGACACGCTGAAGGTTGCCGCCGGTGCGCAGGTGCAGCCGAACAGCAGAAACAAGACCGCGTATTCACGGCGCATGGCGATTCCTTGGGTCGGTTGTGGGGCCTCCGCACCGAAGCGCGAGGCGAATGGTTTCGAAGGCACTGCGCACAGATGGCCGGCAAGGGCCATGCGCGAACTGTGATCCACCCGCACAGGCACGGGTCAGCGCAGCAACATCGCTTCCATGCCGTCGGCGAACAACGAGGCTTCGCGCTGCAGCTCGTGCGCACCGATGTCGCAGACCGCAACCCCGTCCGCGTCGCCATCGGCCGGACGCGCCTCGTCGCGCGCATCGCCGGCCGTGCAGACGAACACCGTGCCCGCAGCGGGACCGTCAGGATTGCCGGCGTCGATCACCGGGCTTCCTGCGAACAGATCGACGACGGGAATGTCGTGCAACGCGCTGCCGGTGGCGCGCAGGCCGCGGATGCGCAGATTGCCGCTATTGATGTAGCTGAACGCGTCGAGGTAGCCGCAACTCGTGTCGGCAATCAGGTTCGAGCCGGTGCCCTGCAAACCACTGGGCAGCGACGACGACGAGCACAGGATGCTGGCGTCCGCGCTGCCCGCGAGCAGGTTGTGCGTGGCGGCGTTGATGGTGGTGTTCGCGCCGGTCACGTTGAGGTGGGCGCCGAGACCACTGCGTCCGCTATTTTTCCAGAATGTGTTGTTGCGCAGGTCCACGCGAACGTTGGTCAGGCTCAGCGAAGGGCCACTGAGGTTGCCGGCGAAGGTGGTGTTGCTGACGGTGGCGTTCATCGTATTGGGCAAGGTCAGCAGCGCCGCATACAGCGCGGCGCCCTGCCCGCTTTCGTTGCGCAGGAACAGCGACTGCCGCACCGTGGTGCTGGTGCGGTCGCGCACGGAAATGGCGCCGCCGAAGCTCAGGTTCGGCGTGACCGTCTGCACGGCGCGGTTGTCGATGAACTGGCTGCGCAGCACGGTCAGCGTGCCGGTGCCGGTGATCACGGCGCCGCCGGCTGCGCCGGTGCTGCCCGTGCTGATCGCCTCGTTGCCCTCGAAGCGCGAGTTCTCGATCCACAGGCTGCGGCGCACGTCCATCGCACCGCCTGCCGTCGACCCCGAGGCACGCGCCAGGTTGTCCGCGAACACGCTGCGGTAGACGAAGGCGCCGCCTTCCGTAGACACCGCGCCGCCGAGCGCGATCCCGTTGGTGTCGAGGCTGAGCGCGCGGCAGCCCCGCAGCGTCACGCGGTCCAGCGTCAGTGTCGACGTGTCGCTCGTCACCCGGATGCAGCCGCCGCGACCGTTGTTGATGAAACCGTTGCGTATCGTCAGGTCGCGCAGCGTGAGAGAGCTCGACGCTCCCACTTCAAACGGGCGCGCGGTATCGAGCCCGTCCACCACGAGTCCGGGTGTGCCGCTGCCGTCGATCACCAGCGGCGTGGACGTCAGGGTCGGCAGCGCCGAGGCCAGGCCGATCACACTGTTGGCCGGCAACGAGAAGATGATCGTGTGAGGCGCTCCCGCCGCGACCTGCGCCTGCGTCATGGCGTCGCGCAAGGTGCCGGCACCGCTGGCCAGCGACGAGGTCACGAGGAAAGTCGCCGCCTGTGCGGATGCAACCGGTATCACGGTGCCCAGCGCGACAGTGACGCAGGCGATCAGGGCACGCAGAGGGACCAGAGAATGGGATCGGGTCCCGACGACGACAGCACGCATGGGCAAGCTCCAGGGGAATGAGACGGCCCATACGAGAAGGCAGGAACGATCCGGACATTCCGCCGCACGCTCACCGCCGGGCGCCACCGGTTGCCCGCTCGATCGCGCGGCGCGCCAGCGCTACGGCCGTGCTGCGGTTAGCCGCGGGATCGTCGGCGACGTTCACCACCAGCATCACGGTGCTGCCCCCGACCAGTACGTAGAGGGTTGGATCGCCGCCGTCCGTCGCCCACGCGGCGGCGTCGCCGAGTCCCTCGATCCGCTCGGCCGGTTTGCGACTGGCGAAGCCATCCGCCAGCTGCTGCGCCACGGCTGTGCTTTGCTCGTCCAGATTCCGGCGCTCGGCCTGGCGCGTGACCTCGTCCTTGAGACGCGCCCGGTGCCGCTCGTCCGGCGGGTTGAAGTGGAGCGCAGTAAATGCGTCGACGGTGCTGCCGGTGCGGATCGGTCCGATTGAAACCAGGCTGCGTTTTTTCACCCGTGTCCCGGCGTACTCGAACGTCCGACCGGCGTCCCAGCGGTACTGGAGATGGTCCGGCCGCGCCGCGTCCGGCGTCGCGTCCGGCGACATGCCGGTGAGTTCGGCGATGTCCGCAGCAGGCAGCAGCTGACCCAGCCGACCGCGCCAGTCCGCCAGCGAGTGCCCCGTCGCGGGCACGCTCGCCGCGGCGACTGGCGGTGACGGAACAATCGGTCGCGTGGATTCCGCGGGCGGGGGCGGGCTGGACTCGCCGCAGGCGCTCATGAGGGCGGCGAGAATCACAAAGGTAAGTGGTCGATGCATGGACGGTCCGGGGGGCGAAGGCGGTCGGTGCCGCGGGACCGTCCCCTACGGCAGACCGCGCCGGACCCGGACAACCGCCGGTCCGAACACACGCGGTTGCCCGGGCTCGTGGCATCGCCGATGCTCGGGCGCTGACCAAACCCGTGGAGACCGCTGCGTGCACGAGCCAGACCATTGGACCCTGGTCGAGTCGGTATTCGACGCCGCATGGGAGCTGCCCGAGTCCGAACGCAGCGCCTGGGTCCGGGCACAGCCTCACCCGGGCGATGTCCTCGACGAGGTCCTGCGCCTGCTGGACGCCGCCGGCCGCAGCGACGGGTTCCTGAGCACGCAGGACGCGCGTCCCGCCGGCGGGGAATCTTCATCCGCGCCCATGCGGCCGGGCGAGCGCGCGGGCGCCTGGCGCATCGTGCGGCCGATCGGCCACGGCGGCATGGGCGACGTGTACGAGGTCGAGCGGGCCGACGGCCATTTCGCGCAGCGTGCCGCGCTCAAGCGCATCACGCGCGCGGGCTCCGGCGACTGGTCACGCTTCCAGGTCGAACGCGCCACCCTCGCGCGGCTGGAACATCCGGGCATCGCGCGGCTGATCGACGGCGGCCTGCTCGACGACGGCCGGCCGTTCATGGTCATGGAACTGGTGGACGGCTTGCCGATCGACACCTGGTGCGACCGCGAGGGTCTCGACGCGGCCGCGCGCACGCGCCTGATCGTGCAGGTCTGCGATGCCCTCGCCTACGCCCACGGCAAGCTGGTGGTGCACCGCGACCTCAAGCCCTCCAACGTACTGGTCGACCGCAACGGCCGCGCGCGCCTGATCGATTTCGGCGTGGCGCATCTGGCGGACGGCGCTGAACCGGCGCAGGCCGCCGCACCGCTGTCGCTGGCCTATGCCGCACCCGAGCAGATCGAGGGCACGCCCGTCTCCACGGCGACCGACGTGCACGGCGTGGCGGCCACGCTCTACCGGCTCATCGCCGGCCGGCCGCCGCGCGACCTGGGCGGACTGCCGGGTCCCCTGGCCGCCGTGAAGGCCCTGGAGACACCGCCCGCACGGCTTGCCGCAGTCCCGATCGCCCTGCCGTCCTCCGGTCCCGCACGCGCCTTGCTCGCCGATCTGGATGCAATCCTCGCCAAGGCACTCGCCACCGAGGCGACGGCGCGCTACGCGACAGTCCCGGCCTTCAGCGACGACCTTCAGCGTGCGCTGGACCGTGGCGTCGTCGGTGCACGCCGACACGAGCCGCGACATACGCTGCGCCGCACGCTATGGCGCCTCAAATGGCCGCTCGCCACCGCCGCCGCGATCGGTGCGAGCCTCGCGATCGGTCTTGGCCTGGCCCTGCGCTACGCCGGCCAGGCGGCGCAGGAACGCGACCAGGCCCGGCGCGAACAGGCGCGCCTGGAAGCCGTGCAGCAGTCGGTGTTCCACATGTTCCGCAGCGCCGGCGAACTCAAGGGCGGTTACGCGACCGCGTCCGATGTGCTGGAAAGCGCGGCCCAGCGCATCGAGGACGAGTTTGCACGCGACCCGGCCCAGGCCGCGCCGATCCTGCATGCGCTGGGCGAACTGTATTTCCTGATCACCGACTACGAGGCCGCGCAGCCGCTGCTGCAGCGCCTCGCAGCCGCCGACCCGGCCGTGGTCGATCCGGCGCTGATCGCGGCCGCACGCTACGACCTGGCGCAGGTGCTGTTCCGGCGTGGCGACGCCGCCGGTGCGCGGCCGCTGCTCGCGCAGGCGCAGCAGTTCTGGGCGCGCGACCCGGCGCGCTGGGAAAGCCGGATGGTCGACAGCCGACTGCTGCAGGCACAGCTCATCCGCAACGCCGGCGAACATGCAGCAGCCATCGGCTTGCAGCAGGACGCGCTGGCGCGCCGGATCGAACTGAGCGGCCCGCACCACCGCGAGACCGGCATCTTTCACAACAACCTCGGCGTCGCCCGGTTTTCCAACGGCCAGATCGAGCCGGCGCGCGCGTCGTTCCGCGCCGCCACCGAGGTGTGGCGCGCGGCTGGCCTGGCGCAATCGCCCGATGCGCTGAACACCCTGAACAACTGGGGCTCGCTGGAACTGGCCTCGGGCCATCTGGAGACCGCGGAACCGCTGCTGCGCGAAGCCGTCGCGCTGCGCCAGCGGCTCTTCGGTCCCTCGGCGGCCACCGCCGCCCTGCTCAACAACTACGGCAAGCTGCTGCTGCAGCAGTCGCGACCGGACGCTGCCCTGCCCGTGCTGCAGGACGCTGCTGCCATGGGCGCACAGTTCGCCGGCCACGGCAGCCTGCATCATGTCGCTGCGCTGGCGGCCACGGCCGAAGCCCATCTCAACCTCGGGCACCGCGACGCCGGCGCCAAAGACGCCGCGACCGCGCTGGACGCAGCACTGGCTACGCTGGGACAGGACCACGTCGGCACGGCACTGGCCAGTCTGACGATGGCGCGCCTGCGCCTGGACCAGCAACGTCCGCGCGAGGCCGCCGCCTTGCTAGCCGAAGCGGAGCGGATCGCCACCGCCGCAGGGCCGTCGGGCGCGCGCCTGCTCGCCCAGGCCGCGGCGCTCAGGTCGCGGCTGGCTGCGGCAGCTCCGCGTGTTCCCCCAGCTCCTGATACAGCCACGCCCTCGCCTTGATCCAGTCGCGGCGCACGGTGCGGTCGGTGACGCCGAGCACGCGGGCCGTGTCGATTTCCGAATAGCCGGCAAAGAAGCGGCACTCGATGACGCGGGTCAGGCGCGGGTTGAGGGCGCTCAGGCGCTGCAGTGCCTCGTCCAGTTCCACCAGGCGCTCGTCGGAGGTCCAGAACGGTTCCGCCGCGATCGTCTCCAGGGAATCGACCGCGCCGCCGCCGTGCTTGGCCGCAAGCTTCTGCCGCGCGTGGTCGACCAGGGCCTGACGCATCGCCAGTGCGGCCGCACGCAGGAAATGCAGCTCGCCCTGCCAGCCGTCGCTGCGGCGCAGCTTGAGATAGGCCTCGTGGACCAGCGCCGTGGTGCAGAGCGTTTCGCCGGCCCGCACGCGGCGGCGCTCGTGACTCGCGCGTTTACGCAGGTCGTCCAGCAGCAGCGGTACCAGGATTTCCGCCGTGCGGGACACCGCCATCGGATCCTCCAGCACCTCGTCGCTTTCCCGCATCCTGATCTCCGGCTGAGCCTCGCGGCGACCTTAGCAGATGCTCCGGACCGGTCGGCGTGGCGCCGATCACTCCCACCGCCCGAACCGTGCCATGCGCGAAAAGACCCCGTCACGGCGCACCCAGGCATGGAACAGCGCGGCCGCGAGATGCGCCAGCACGGTCAGGAACAGCACCCGCGCCAGCGCGCCGTGCGCATCGCGCAGCCAGGCATACACGGTCGCATCCGGCGACACGATGGCCGGCAGCCGCAGCGTGCCGAACATCTCGACCGGATAGCCGCCGGCCGACACCATCGCCCAGCCGATCAGCGGCATCGCGAGCATCAGCGCGTACAGCACGCCGTGCGACGCGTGCGCCGCAAGCACCTGCCAGCGCGGCAGATCCGCCGGCAGCGGCGGCGGCGCATGCCGCAGGCGATTGGCCAGGCGCACCAGCGCCAGCAACAGTATGGCGATGCCCAGCGGCCGATGCAGATCGATCAGCCACGGCCGCTGCGACACCGACGCCACCATGCCGACACCGACGAACAGCATCGCGACGATCAGCACCGCCATCGTCCAATGCAGAACGCGCGCGAGACGATTGAAACGAACGGGTGCGCTCATCGCACCGCTCCTTGGCCGGTGGCTTGCTCGGCCTTGCCATGGGCGATCTCGCGCTCGCGCCGGTTGAACGAGTGCGCGTATACGGCCGAGCGTGCGGCGAGCAGGGGATCGTCCGATGCGGCAATCCCGGCGGGCAAGATCAGTGGATCGAAATTGATGTCGCGGCAGGCACCCGTTGCCTGCGGCTCGGCACGCACCAGCTCCAATGTTCCGGCCAGCACCTGTTCGCGCTCGGCGGGCCAGGCGCGCGAGGCATCGTTGACCGGGTCGTCGGGCGCGGCGATCGTCAGCCGCATGTCCCAGCGCAGCGGCGACTGCGCCAGCCGTGCGGCCAGGTCGCTGGCAAGAAAATCGCCATCGGCCTGATCCCGCTGCAGAGGATCCAGCGCGGCGAACGGCAGCTGCGGACGCAGGGACCAACGCACGTGGCGCGCGCTGCCATCGGCCGCGGTGAAGCGAAACGCGTTGACGCCGTTGTACTCGGTATTGCCCCAGCTGTCGGACCACGGCGCCGAGGCGGCCCACGCCTGGAACTTTTTCACTTCTGGATAGTTTGCCGCGAACGCAGCGAGCTTCGCCGGATCGGGCTTGCCGGTGTTCGGGTCGGGTCGCGCCGCCAGGGTCTGCGCATGAAAGGCGGCCAGCGTGGCCACCGGAAAAAACGGAAAGCTGTTCATCGCCGTGCGCCACTCCTGGCCGTCGTCGGTACGCATCAGCAGCGCCATGCTGCGCACGCGCGCTTTCGCATCGGCACCGTGCGGGTCGCCCCCAGCAATCGAGAGACGCCCGACCACCGGCGTCTGCGCCTGAACGAACACGCGCGCGGTCGACAGCGCAGCGGCGGCGCCACTGCTGCGGAACGTGCCGTATACGCAGACGCCCTTGGCGTGCGCACGGCGAAAGCCGGGGTGCGGCGCACCGGTCGCCTCGATCGCGTCGGTCATGCGCTGCGCCGTGAGGCCGCTGCCGATCCAGCCGGCGGTCCAGGCGAATGCACCGGCGGCAGCCAGCACAATGGCACCGATGCCAGCCAGCGCAGGCAACACGGCGCGCGGTCCGGCGACGGTCGGCGGCGTCGGGTCCGCTGGCGTCGGCGGCGACGCGACGGGGAGTCTGTCCGGCGCGGCGGCATCGCCGGGCGGTGGAATCGGCGGATCGGTATCGTGCATGGCTGGCGCCTGTCGCGGAGGTGGTACAGGTGTGACGTACGGGCCACCGGTTTATTCCACCGTCATCACGGCCAACGCGCGATGGAATAATCGCGCACTGGCGTTCGTCTGACCGGTGATCTGCACGAGGCCTGACGATGGACGAATTCGACGACGATCGCCTGCGCGCCCTGCTGCCGTCCTTGCGGCGCTTCGCGCGCTCGCTGACCGGCGAAACGGCCAATGCCGACGATCTGGTGCAGTCGGCGCTGGAACGCGCGCTGTCGCACTGGGAATCACGGCGGGACGACACAGCCCTGCAGTCCTGGCTGCTGTCCATCGTCTACCGGCAATTCGTCGACGACTACCGCCGCACGGCCCGCTGGCAGCGCGTGCTCGGTTTTTTCGGCATGCAGGCCAGCGAATCCGCGCCGTCGCCGGATCGCGTGCACGAAGGCCGTGCCCAACTGGCAGCGTTCGCCCAGCTCCCGGCGGAACACAGAGCCCTGCTCGTGCTGATCGGCGTCGAAGGCTTCGGCTACCGCGAGGCTGCCGAGCTGCTCGGCGTCCCCGTCGGCACCGTGATGTCGCGCCTGTCGCGCGCCAGGGAAAAGCTGCGCCGGCTCGGCGAGGGCATCGCACCCGCTGCACCGCCGCTGCGCGTAGTCGTGAACAGGAATCCACCATGACGCTTCCGAACGACGACGAACTGCATGCCTATGTCGACGGCCGCCTCGATGCGGCGCGACGCGACCAACTCGCGGCTTGGCTGCGCGGACATCCGGAGACGGCAGCGAAAGTTGCCGCGTGGAAACGCGACACCGACGCGCTGCGCGCGATCTGGACCGGCGAAGGCGCGCAGCCGGCGAACGCCGCCCTAGATCCGCCGCGCCTGCGCCGTGCGCTGCAGCGGCGACGGCGCGCACGACTCGGCATGGCGGCCGCCTGCATGCTGGCCCTAGTACTGGGACTCGGAGCCGGCTGGAAATTGCGCGAAGCACGATTCGCCGGCGAACACCCGCCGATGGCCGATGCAGTCGCGGCGTACCGCCTGTTCGCCGTCGAAGCCACGCCGACTGCATTCGACATGCACGACCGCGATGCGCTGCAAGTCTGGCTACGCGCGCACTTCGGTGCGGCCGGCGACGTGCCGGACCTGCAGGCACAAGGCTTCCGCCTCAGCGGCGGCCACTTGCTGTCGACACCCGAAGGCGCCGCGGCACTGCTCGTGTATCAGGCAGACGACGGCGCACGCATAGGCCTCTACCTGCGTCCGCGCACGGCACGCCTGACCCAGGGCGAGCGCCGCGACGGCCGCCTGCTCGCGCAGTACTGGGCCGAGGGCGATACCGCGTTCGCGGTGGTTGCGCCGGCAACGCAGACGCAGGCGCTGCGGATTGCGCCGTTGTTGCGCGGGGCGGGATAGGATGAGACCGAGCGTGTTCCATGCGGATGGTGCGATAGCTGGGTCGTGAGGCGATTTTGCGGGCCATACGCTCAGGCGCCTCTCAGCAGATTGCGGGCGATGGTGTAGCAGTGCAGCGCAACCGGCATGAATTCGATGGTCGTTTCGCCATCTACCTCGGCGATACCGCTATAGGTTCGCGTCGTAACCAGCGGCATGCGGACGAGCTTGTTTTTCTGCGCCAGTTCGCGCGAACCGCGCAACTCGTTGAGCGAACCGGGCGCGCGGTCAGACCATTTGATCTCGACGGCGAAGCGGGGCTTCTGAGTGCGATGGTCGAGCGAGACGATGTCCACTTCCAGATCCTGGCGACCTGACTTCCAGCGCGCGTAGTGCAGCGAGCGGCTCACTTCCGCGCCCAGAATCCATAGAGGCAGGCGGGCGGATGGCGGTGCAGATCGGAGTACATCTGCATCAGGCTCGCGAGTGAGCGCCCGGAATACAGCGGCGTGTCCAGCGGCAGGAACAGGATCTGCGTGCCCGCTACGCCGTCGTCGAGCAGTCGCGCGACCAGATGCTTGAGCATCACGGTCTTGCCCACTCGGCGCGGGCCGATCAGCACCACGGCGCGACGGACCTTGATCTGCAGGACCAGTGTGGCGAACTGGGCGAAGTAGGCGCGGCGCGGCCAGGCGGCCTCTTCCGGATCGATTCCGGTACCGGACCGCCACCAGGGGTTGTCGGTGTTCAGCCGTCGCTGCACTTCGTGCGGCGGAATCTGAAGGTCGGTTGCCATTGATACGCCGCGCCACCCTTAAAGTGTCGAATTAGATGTCGTCATTAACGCTTAGTTGAACCATACGTGATTTCCCCCATCGAGACAAAGGGTTGGCGCGTACCGCTATGCCGCCAGTCACGGGGTCAGGTTAACTTAGTGAGTATCGCCAGCAAGCTAGTTTGACCCCGTCCTCCGGCGGCAACTTGCTCTCGCCCCCTGCCGCACCCCATAGACATCTCGTATCGCTACTGGGCGTCAGTTTTCGCCGTGTCAGTGGGCAGCCTCGAGGAATCTTCGTCTAATTGTTGAAGCTGCTCGCCAACATCGCACTTCGGAAATCCTGTAGCAGCGCCTCAGCGCGTGACAATGCTTTGTCGTCGTGTGGCCATCTACGTGAAACATCTTTAGCAAGCTCCTGCCAAAGTATTTGATCGCTGACGAGCTGATTGACAAATTTTCTTGAACTTTTCGACAGGATTCCCGCCAGGTCCGTTCCCAACAAGTAGGGCGCTGCCCTATCCAAATCGTGCTCAACGACTTCGAGCTGATCGTAAGCTGCAGCGAAAATCCGCTCAGAGTTGCCCGCATCGATATAGCAGCTCAGCAACAACGCCAGGTCCAAGGCATCTTTTGTAGTGGTTTTGCGCCGGTCTGACCATGCATATAGCTTCAGCAGGACCTGTCCAGGGATGGACAGGACGTTTACAACAAGCTTATCCGCCAGCGCTACCTGGACTGCATTCGCGGTGGCCTCATCATAGCCACCGATGTTCATCTCAGTATCTGGATCGTTCGGCCAAGTGAAGGTGAGCGTCCCGATTCCATCTCCGTAGGGAATTATATCGAGCGGTATTTTCGGTGCAGTACCGTTGCCGAAACGTAGTCTGTTTGGTGTTTCAGGAGCACGCTCGAAATGGGGATTACGCAACAGCTCTTTGATCAGCTCGTCAAATTTTTCCCATGACGATACGGCTATTGCTACATCTACATCAGCCGTCGCCCTCTCGATCCTGATGCCATAAACATACTCCACGATGATGTCTCGAGCTGTGGCGCCAACAATGGTCATGGGGACATTCACGACTGCGGCCGCATGAGCGGCAGCACTTACCAGCTTAACTATGGAATCCAGAATAGGCCTTCCAGTAGGGACGATCAGACTGGCCATGGAGAAACTTCCTCTCGAATGCTGCCGCTGCTTCGATTGCCCTTGGATCGTAGAGTCCAAGCAGATCTGCGTGGACTAAGAGCGGAGGCACAATCGCTTCCATGGCCGGCTCATCCTCGAATGACCAGAAAGAATCGAGGATCTCGACAGACCCATCGGGATGTCGATGTAGTTTGTACGCTTTCACAAGCCGCTTGATGACATCCGCCTTCATTTTTCCTGGCCGGACATACAAGGTTTGCGTTGATGGACGCAAAACACCGCTTGTCATGCTCTCGGCTACTTCACCACTCCAGAGAAAGTCAGCAGGGGTTTCTTCACGCCGCCACCAATAAGGATCATCAGCCATGAATCGGATCGGCTTCAGCTGCGGGCGTAGGCGGAGGGGATAGTTGAATGCCCATTCCGATCGCAGCCGATCGATGTCGAGAAGATGTCGCTCTCGCCTCCGATCCATTCCGCTAAGGAAGTGCCGTTTCTGCAGGTCCTTCAGCACGGGACCTATTGCCCCTAGAGAAACACCCGCCGCACTACTGAGTTCCCGGTAGCTCGCGTGTAGAAGTGACGGATTGGTAACCAGCACGAAAACTACTCGCAGTGCTGCAGCGCTTCCATGACTTCGCTTGGGAAGACCCAATCCCTCTGGCGAACGGCTGCCTGACAGAAAAATCAAGATTTCTTCGGTACTGATATACGCGTTGCCTGCGGCATCAATGAAGTTGAGGTCCAGACTTCGACAACGTTGGGCCAGTTGTGGCGACACATGTGTTGTGACCAGTAGAGGGCGGCCAAGCAGGCTCATCTCTGCCAGTTGGGCACGAACAGCGGTGAGTGCAGCGGACCGGTCGATGGACTGCTTGCACGCTGCGACAAATTGCACGTCGTTCCGATGGGGAGAGCGGAGATGCAGAAGGAAGTCCGCATGGGTTCGGCCATAGCTGGGCTGAGCCCGGTCCATTTGGAACGTTAGTCCAGTAGCAGCCTCGAAGGCTTTCGAGGCCGCGTGAAGTAACTGCCGTTCGTCGTCTAGGGTGATCATGTTCAAATAGTATGGCTGTTCACGTTACATGAACAGCTGGCTTTACTGAACAAACATACGTAGCGGCATCAGAAATCAGTCGAAAGCTCACGCAGCTATATGAACGTAAACGATATTTCAGCTTTAACAAGCCGACTCGATGAGGCGCCCGGTCTACAGTGCCCCACGGCCGACGACCTGAACGGCAAACCGAGAGCCGCGAAGGCCATCCACTAGATCGATACCCGACCGCCATCGCCACCCGCCCAGAACGGCGAGCCTGACGAAGCCGAACAGCTCCACATGCCGAGGGTGGACACGGCTAACGGCAGCAAGATCACGAAGGCCAGCACACCCCACAACCAGCCGTGTTTCCAGCCGATAAAGATCACGCGCGTGCCAGCCGTCACGTGAGCCGCGACTTCACCGGCGGCTACGGCCCTGAAGTCTTCATGATCTGCCGGCCAATTCCCGGCACCTACGGTGTCAAGACGCACTACTACGCCGACCACGCGCAGAAGCTGACCAGCCCCGTCACCGTGCAACTGGAATTCCTGACCCGCTTCGACAGCGGCGACAGCAAACGCTAAGCCGTGACGCGGCGGCTCGATACGACCAAGGGTGAGATCGCGATTGGGCGGTTCAACGTGGGTGGTGAACAGGCGCGCCCGTTTTCCGGCCAGTAACGGGGTCAGGTTAACTTCGTGAGTATCGCCAGCAAGCTAACTTGACCCCGTCCTCTGGCGGCAATTTGCTATCCACCCCCGAGGGCGCCGCGGCAATGCTCGTGTATCAGGCAGACGACGGCGCGCGCATAGGTCTCTACCTGCGTCCGCGCACGGCGCGCCTGACGCAGGGAGAAGGCCACGACGGCCGCCTGCTCGCGCAGTACTGGGCCGTACGGTCCGCGCTCCGACCCGCAAACCTGCTTGCCCTGGGCGCCGAAACTCCGGCCCCGGGATGGAGCGCGTCGGCGGCGAACACGACCTCGGCGTCTCACAGGCCGCACAGGAAGTTGACCTTGGCCCATTCCCACGCTCCCGAGCACTGGCCGGCCGCGCGTGTATACGTTAACAATAAGGCATTGCCGCCCCGAAGGGATTTATCCAAAAAACACGTCGCCAGCGACAAGTCGGTGGCGGCCGAAGTGACGGACGTCAGCGGTCCGCACAACGGATGAGAGGTACTGCGTTGTCGCGACAGGGGTATCCAGGCACCGGATTGCTCCCGTGGCAACGCGGGTGTTCGGGTGGCACGGTTTTCACGAGGTTGTACTCCACGTATCAGTTTGCTGTTTTGGTAGCGGACCCGCGCATCGCTGCGCGAACGCGGGCGACGACTCGTTGAACTGCTTTGGAATTCCTCATGCAGGCAAAGACTTCGCTGGACGAGCAAGCCGACGACAACGCGCCCGGGTTCGGCGGAAAATCAGGCCCACCCGCAGAGGTTTCCCGGCATTCACGGCGACGTGAGCCCTGCGCAACGGAACAAGACCTCGCCAGCGCTCAGGCCAGATTTCAAATCCGCCCAGGCGCTGATGAAGACTGGCACAGCCATCAATGCCATCTCGCGACGCCGATGTATGGCGGGGGCGTTCACGCGGGCAAGCTGGACCACGCCATTCCGATCCGGGCGGCGTCGATTCGCGGGCAGCTGCGCTTCTGGTGGCGGATCGTGTTCGGCGGCAAGCTGGACTCGCAGGCAATGTTCGCGCGCGAAGCGGCGATCTGGGGCGGAATCGGCCGCAGCGGGCCGACTGCCAGCCGGGTTCGTGTGCGTGTGCAATCCGAACCCGTTCGGGATGTAGACCGTCAGGCGGCGCCGAACAAGCCGCAGGCCAAACATGGCTATGCGTTCGGCCCGGCAATGATCGGCAAAACCGAACAGTGGCTGCTCAAAGCCGACTATCCGTTCCTGCTGAAACTGCGCTATGCCCGCGAAATTGCCGCGGAGGTGGAGGAAACGCTGCGATGGTGGGCGGCGTTCGGCGGCATCGGAGCGCGCACCCGACGTGGATTCGGCGCCGTCCGCATCGATCAGGTGGTGCCCAGGTCTGCCGCCGAGGCGATCGAAGCCGTCAGTATTGCCGGCGGATGGCTGTGCCTGGGCAGCGACACCCACGATTCTGCGGAGAAGGCCTGGAAGGCCGCCGTCGACAGGCTGTGGCGCTTTCGTCAGCAAGGAGTCGGTCGGCTTGACGCCGAGCGACCGGGACGAAGCTATTGGCCTGAGGCCGACCAGATCCGACGATTTACCCGCAGGAATGACAATCACCGGCACGACCCGGTACATGCAGCGAAGAACGTCTTTCCCCGCGCCGCTTTCGGCCTGCCGATCAACTTCCAGTTCAAGGACAGGAACGATCCACACGACAGCGTGCTCCTGCCCGCGGGCACCGCCGAACGCATGGCCAGTCCTCTGATATTGCGACCGTACTGGAATGGCAAAGCATGGCTCGCCGCGGCCTTGCTGTTGCCCGGATGGCGGGATGCGTTGGAACAACCGCTGCGCTTCAAGTCGGGCCACGATGTCCCGGCGCACTGGCCGAAGGACGAAGTCAGCCGTGCTGCGGTAGCCAAGCTGATCTCCCCCATGAAAACGGCGGACGGATCGTTGCGAGGCACCGACCCCCTTACGGCGTTCATGCAGTTCTTCTTAGAGAAACCCTGATGGCGACCTATCTTGTAGCGCTGTCCCTGGGACCAGTGCAGAGCCTGATCGAGGCGGCGCGACGTACGCGCGACCTGTGGTGCGGCTCGTGGCTCCTGGGTGAAGCCGCAAAAGCCGCAGCCCTCGCCTTGCATCGCGCACAGCCCGGCTGCCTGGTCTTCCCGTATTTCGCCGACGCTGAGCACGCGCTGCGGCCATCCGACCGACCGGATGAAAACCAGGCCAATGTTTCCAATGTATTGCGCGCGCAGATCGACGTGCACGAAGAGTCGGCGGTGCGGGATCGGGTAGGCCTAGCCAAGGCAGCCGCAAACCGGCGGATGGCCGCACTGTGCGAGCAGGCGCGAGGAAAAATCACGTCTCTGAATTTGCACACCGAACTCTGGCAGCAGCAGACGCAGGACATCCTCGAAATCTTTGCGGCCTGGGTCGCGATACAGCCGGATACCTACCGCGCTGGTTCGCAGCGTCTCGGCGCGCTGCTGGCCGCGAGAAAAGCCAGCCGGGATTTTGTACCGGCTGCAACGCATGCCGATGCAGCAGGTGCGGGAAAACCCAAGTCGTCACTCGATGGCGCGCGCGAATCCGTGATCGCCTTGTCGCGCGAGGAACGCAAGCTGGGCCGCAACAAGCTGGCGCTGCGCAAGCTGGGGCTCAGCGCAGGCGAGGAACTCGACGCATTGGCGCTGACCAAGCGCATGGCCGGCGAGATCGATCAGTTCACGGCGTACTCCCGAATCGCCGCCGATTCGTGGATACAGGAGGTATCAGCCGGCAACGCGGACCGCTTCGGTCCTGTCGCCAGAGCCTACGAGACCTTGGTACCGCTGGAACTGGCCACGCGAGTCAGTGGAAACCGGCAAATTTACGCAGCGCTGCCCTACGACGCGCAGCTGCTGTTCGGCTTCCGCAGGGACAACGCCATCGCCAATGCGAGCGACGACGATGACCGGTTCGCGTTGAAGGCCTTGGGCAACGCGTTGAGTGGTCTTGGGCAGCCGGTTCCGTACGCCGTCGTTCTCAAGGCGGACGGCGATCACATGGGCGAACTGCTCAGTCGCGCCGCCAGCGCGGACGCGTCGCGCGACATATCGCACGCACTGCATGAATTTGCTGGCCAGGTCCGCAGCATCATCCGGCAGCATCGGGGCCATGCGATCTATGCCGGCGGCGACGATGTCCTCGCCCTGCTTCCACTCGAGCATGCCGTAGCGTGTGCTGCCGAACTGGCCGAAAAGTTCAGCGGCTCCATGCAGGTGCCGGCTTCAGCACTCGGCGTTTCCCACGATCGCCGGCCGACTTTGTCAGTGGGGTTGGGCATCGGCCATCTGATGGAACCGCTGGGGCGGCTGCGCGCCCGCGCCGACGAGGCGGAAAAACACGCGAAAGGCAACGGTGCAACCTCCCCGCGAAATGCATTGGCGATCCATTTGGGGATTCGCTCCGGCGCCTCGATCCACTGGCGCTGCCGCTGGAATGAAGGATCGGACCAGCCGCACACCTGCACCGGCGTTTCAACGCTGCGCCGGCTCTCCGCCGAATATCGCCAGAACACATGTCCCTCGGGCCTTGGCTACGAGCTTCGCGCCATTTCGTGTCGACTGGCCTGGGCGAAGACGCGCGATGAAGTCCTGCCGGAAATCCAGGCCGCGGAACTGACTCGAACACTCGACAACGCGCGGCAACGCGGCAGCGATGTCGAACTATCCAGGCCGCTGAAACAGTTTCTTGAATCGCGGGCAGCGGTCGTCGGACTGGGCCAACTCGCCGACGAGCTGATCCTGGCCCGCTGGCTGTCAGCACGCACGGCGTCGGACCTGGGAGCGATGGAATGAACGCAGGCAGCATGACGACCTACGTGATCGAACCGCTCGCGCCCATCATCGTGCGATCCGGCCGGCCATTCGACGGACAGACCGGTGCGGACACCGCACGCTTTCCTCCGCCATCCACCCTGGCCGGCGCACTGCGCACCGCGCATGCCGAATCGATGGGGCTGCCGTTGACATCCGATCTGGCGCGCATCTCCGTTGACGGGCCGCTTCCGGCACGGCTCGACGAGCACGGCAAGCCGGCGTGGCTGCTGGTCCCCAAGCCGGCGAACGCGCTCTATTTTTCCGACAAGCGTCTGGTCGCTGCGCATCCCCGACCACTGGCCGCCGGCGAGGGCATGGACCTGCCGGACGCCGATTTGTATCCGATGCAACTTGCCGAGCAGGCTACGGGCAAGCCCGGATCGGGGCCGCGCTGGTGGTCACTGCAGGATCTGCAGCGATTTCGTCGCGGCGAAATGCCGACGGTCGAGTCGCTGGAAGATGCCGGATGGACCGCGCCGGAAGACGACATCCGCACCCACGTCGCGATCGACCGTCACAGCCATGCCGCTGCGTCGTCCCAACTGTTTCAGACGGCCGGCGTCAGCTTTTTCCATCGGCCACCGGTAACGACCCGCCTCGGGCAGGAAGCCTTGCCGGCCGGCCGCATCGGACTGATAGGCCGCATTGCCGGACACATCGAGCCCGGAGTCGTGATCCTGGGCGGCGAGCGTCGCCTGGCGGCAATAGCGCCCTGTGCCGAAAACCTCTGGCCGGAATGCCCTGCTGATTGGGTCGCATCACTTCGACGCGCTGGCGGTGTGTGCCTGAGCCTGCTGACGCACGCGCTGTTCGACACGGGCTGGCGGCCCGGTTGGTCGGCCGACGGCGGCGTCGGGTCTCCTCCGGGCTGTAGCGGATTGAGATTGAAGCTGCGTGCTGCCGCCCTCGAACGCTGGCTACCGCATTCCGGCTGGGATCTCGCGAAAAACCGTTCCCGTGCCGGCCGAAAACTCGTGCCGGCCGGTGCAGCCTATTGGTTCGAAATACTCAACGCGAACGACGTTCCAGACACGGCACTGCGCGCGCTGTGGCTGTCCACCATCAGCGATGCCGAGCAGGATCGCCTCGATGGTTTCGGCCTGGCCCTGCCAAGTGCCTGGACGTTCCCACCCAATCACTGACCATTCCAGAGAGCGCCCCATGCGACCGCATCTTTATCATCTGCATGCCGTTTCAGCACTGCACTGTGGAACGGGACAGTCCGTAGGCATTGTCGACCTGCCCATCGCCCGGGCGCGCGCGACCCAGCTGCCTATCGTTCCCGGCTCGTCACTGCGCGGCGTCATGCGCGACGCGTTCTCCGAAACCGGTTCGGACGCCGAGCTGACCTTGTTCGGACCACGCAGCATTGCAGGCACCGATGACGGCTATGCGGGCGCGCTAGCCATCGGCGACGCGCATCTGCTGATGCTGCCGGTGCGCGCTCTTGCAGGAATTGTTGCCTATGTCACATGCCCCTTCGTTCTCAGGCACTACGCGCAAGACAGCGCGCGCAGCGGCATCGCCACACCAGACGTGCCTGCCGTCGTCGACGACCAGGCCGTTCATGGCAGCGAATGCGTCAACACCCTCAGCGCCAAGGTCGTGCTGGAAGATCTTGACCTGGCATCGGCCGTATCGCCGGATGCCGGCAAATGGGCGACCCATATCGCCGAAGCGCTGTTCGCCGGCGACGCGCAGGCGCAGCAAGATCTGACCCAGCGCTTCCTCATCCTGTCCGATTCCGTGTTCTCGTATCTGGCCGAGACCGCGACCGAGGTCCGTACCCGCATCGCGATCGACCCGACGACCGGCACGGTCAGGAAAGGCATGCTGTGGACCGAGGAGAATCTGCCGGCTGAATCGATTCTCTGGGGTGTGTACGCCGTATCGGACTCGCGAATGAGAGGCGACTCGCGCAAGGCGGATGAACTGGCGGGGTCGATGCCACGCGACGCGTTGCTGCAACTCGGCGGAAAGGCGGGCGTGGGCCGCGGCCTGACGCGGTTCATCGGAGGGAGAGCGACATGATTCCTCGTAGCCATCGGGTGGCGCATGTCGCGCATAGACTCGTTTCCGATCGCCGCGACAAGTATGGCAAGTGCAAAGAATACGGCGCGCTCGCCCACAAATTGCCGGCGATGATTCTTCAAAACGGAATGGCCCAGGCAACCGGATTCCTGCTGGCCAAAATGTCGGGAAACAACGACAACGAGCACGCAGCCCTGCTGGATGATTTCGCAGCCGTATTGCGCGAGTCGTCCGGCCTGGACAGCAACCTCGACGGCGCGTCGCTGCACCGGCTGGTCATCGACGCATCAACGCTAGACACCATGCAGTTGACCCGTAGGGGCCTGGAGGCATCCGCCTGGATCAAGCGCTACGTACAAGGCGTGCTGAAACTCGGCGCAACGGGCGATGCCGTCGATGAGGCACCTGCGCCATGAGCCGCGTGATCGATCTGGTTCGACGCGACCTGAGTGCGCTGATAGCGGATGCCACCTCCGCGCATCCGGGACTGCTGATACAGCGCGGCCTGGACAAGACCGAGTCGGCGCGGCAGGACGCGAACCGGGAAGGGACCGATGCCGAGCCGGGCGCATCCGCGAAACAGAAGCACATTGAACGAATCTGCAAGATTCCGGCGAGTCCGTTCTATGCGCAGGCTTACGCGCGCTGGCTGGCCACTACCGGCGACCCGGCGCGATTCTGTTCCGCCGTACTGAAGATCGACGGCCGCCTGTTGATTGGACTCAGCGGTGGCGCGTCCCTGGAGACCGCATGCGCCGTCAGCCATACCTACGGCACGCCGTACATTCCGGGTTCGAGCATCAAGGGCGTGGCTCGCGCCCATGCCGCCAGCGTATTGCAGCGTGACGACCGCGTCATCGACGATCTGTTCGGCGCGCCGGCCGATGAACAGCACAGGGACGGTCTCGCCGGGCTGGTTACCTTTCACGATGCCTGGTGGGTACCCGACAGCGCGCCCCACAACCACCCCTTCGTGCAGGACATCGTGACGTCGCATCACAGCCTCTACTACGCCAGCGACGGCAAAACGCCGGCAACAGATCTGGATTCGCCGATACCCAATGCGCTGATCGCCGTGCAGGGCAGCTTTCTTATCGTGCTGGAGGGGGCAGCGGCGTGGACGGGACTGGCGAAATCCATCGTCGAGCAGGCACTCGGCAGCAACGGCGCCGGAGCCAAGACGCGTTCGGGCTACGGTTATATGAGCGTCGATGCAAAGGCGCAGTCGAAGCTGGACGAGGTGCGCGCCGCGCGTCGCGAACGCGACGAAGCCGCCGGGCGGAAAGCCGAGCAGGAAGCCGCCTGGCTGAAAGCCCTGGAAGCGATGACACCGCTGCAGCGCGAAGTCGCGGAGTATCTGCACAAACGTCCGAACAAGAACGATGCCGAGATTCCGGTGCTGTTCGCCGCGTTGCGCACGAACGTCTGGCAGGGTGAGACCAAGCAACAGATCGCCGCCATGCTGAAGGAAAGACTCGTAGCCGCTGGCAAATGGCGATTACACAGCAACGCGAAAAAAGTGGAGAAGGACTACCCCTACCAGGAAACGCAGCAGGTGCTGCGCTGGCTGGAAGGCAAGGACTAGTCAGGGCCTGCCGCTCACCAGAATTTCTGAACTCATCAAGGACAACGTCATGAAAGTAGCTATGCGCCTGCCGGAACTGGTCCGGTTCGCGCTGCGTTCGCGCAAAGGAAACCTGATCATCGCGTCCCTCCTGCTGGCCATCTTCGTGATCACCCAATACGGCGGCATGCCGTCGTTTCATCAGCTGTTTACCAAACGATGGAATGAGAGTTTCAACGCGTACGCCGGCATCTCCACCCTCGCCGTCGCCATCTTTGTCTGGCTTGGCGAGCTGCAGCAGGACTGGCGCGCATCCCTGCCGAACAAGCTGACCGTTTCATTCAAATACAAAGGCCGTCTGGAGATGATCTGCCATCGTGCCGATCTGGCCAATGTCAGCGACGCAAGGGCGCTGGCGCTGCAGATAGGCCAGCAGATGGCCGGCACTCAGCAGCTGAAGTTCAACGCCGCAAAGATTCGCCAGACTGGCGGTGAGGTCGAAAAAGGCGATGGCGGCCAGTTCCAGCGCCACTACTTTCTTGAAATCGATTTGTTGGCCTTGCCGGAAAAATTGCTGGCGCTCGATGAATCCGCGCCTGAGCGGATCTGGCAACCGCCATTCGATGGCAACACGGTCGCCGTCGTGAACCATGATCCCAGCCGCAACGCATGATTTACCTGCTGAATTCTCCGGTACTCACCGCCTACGGCGACTGGCGGCTGTCGGCGCTTGATCTGGCCGAGGCCAAGGCCATGGTGGCCGGCGAATTCACGTCGGCGATAGGCCATGCCGAGACGGCCCGGTTTCTGTCGCAGCTGCTCGACGTCAGAATTCCGGAGCAGCGGATTTCGATTCACATGCAGCCAGGAGACTCGGCACTGGTCCTGCGGCTCAGGCAGCGCTTGCCCGCCGGCGTGATACTGCGCGCCGACGAACTGATGGACGACCAGTACGAACTGGCACGTCTGCTCAGACTCACATGAACCCGACGATCACCGAGGCAAGGCAGAGCGCGCCGGCGGAACGCACGGGCGATAGCCAGGAAAGTGCGGATCCGGTCTGCGCCTCTCCGATACCACTGCTTCCACTGCACCGGTGGCAGGTCCGCCTGACGTGCCTCGAGCCAACGCGTATCGGCCTGTTTCCGGAGGCGGCGCTGGCCAGTCTGCTGTTGGCGGCGCAGGCAGCGCACAAGGATCGTGTCGACGCCCTGTCGCTGGAAGTGACGCGCAGCGCTCAGCATCATTTCCTGCCGGGCGAGCAGTTCGAGTTCGTGCTACAGGCGACGCGCCACGATGCCGCGCGCCGCGATGCCGTCTTCCAGTTGCTGCAGGGCTTGCCTGCTTCGGCGCTGCGCACGGGCGACGGCTGCGCCTTTGCCGACAACTGGCGGTTCGCCTCGGCCGAGCCAATGCTTCATGGACAAGGACTGGACTACTCAGCCATCCAGGCAGAAGCCGCGCAATGGACGTCGGCTTCGCGCTTCCGGATTCGCTTCGTTTCGCCGTTGCGCATCAAGGCGGCGCGAAAAGATGCGCGCGGCCGGGTTCGCTATTGTCGCCAGGAGGCGGACGTCGACGACGCCGCGCTGTCGCTGGCGCTGCTCAACAGCCTGGTGGCGTTGAAATTCGCCTTCGGTTTGCGGGATTGGAATGTGCCCCCGATGCCCTTGTGCATACGACGCAAGGAGTTGTTCCTGGTCGACCCTGGCCGGCGCAGCGAAAAGCGCGACAGCAAGCCACTCGACGAGGGGCTGCTGGGAGAAGTGGTGGTCGAATGGGCCGGACCGCCGACGGCCGAACAGTGGCAGCATCTGGTGCTTCTGCAGTATCTGGGCGTTGGTCAGGGACGTTCGTTCGGCCTCGGGCGCATGCAGCTGGAAACGCTGGCTGGCGAACGGACCAAGGCCGTCTTGTCCAACCCGCACCGTGCGCTCGCACTCGCTGCGGACGAGCGCAATGTCGCGCTGGCCTACGAGCATGTGCGCCGTGGCAACGATCTGACCTCATGGCCGGAACTCAAGCACGGGCTGGACGAATCGGACGCGGAAGACAGCGCCTCCGCGCGCGCCATGCTGGCCACGCTGTCGAAGAACATTTTGGCAGCGGCCGTCATTCCGTCGGCGCTGTTTCCACTGAGCCTGCCCAAGCCGGATAGCGGACTGCGCGAACTGCTGATTCCGAGTTTCGCCGACCGGGTCGCGCAGCGTGCCGTGCTGCAGACGATAGAGCCGGCGCTGGATGCGCTGTTTGCGAAGACTTCGTACGGATTTCGTCGTGGCCTCGGCCGCGAGGCGGCGCGCGACCGGATTCAGGCGCTGCAGCGCCAGGGATTTACTGTCGTCGCCGAGACCGACGTCAAACGGTTTTTCGATGAGGTGGCCTGGTGGCGCGTGGAGACGCGACTGCGCTGCCTGTTCGGCCAGGAACCCCTGATCGACCAGATCATGCGCTGGCTCGAGGCAGGCCGCCGCGATGGCGTGGAGCGGACACAAGGGTTACCGCAAGGCGCGGCCCTGAGCCCGATCCTTGCGAATCTGATGCTGGATCATCTCGACCGCGTACTCATGGATTGCGGCGGACACCCTGTACGGTTCGCCGACGACCTGGTGATTCTCTGCAAGAACCGGAGCGTCGCCGAAGCCGCACTGGAGCTGACGGCAACCGTGCTGGCAGACACCGGGCTTCGCCTGAAGCTGGAGAAGACACGGGTCACCGATTTCTCCGCGGGATTCCGCTTCCTGGGATACCAGTTCGTCGAAAGCCTGGCCGTACCCGTGACCAAGGAAAAGGAGTCGGCATTCGAGCTCTCCGACGAGCTACGGCTGCTGCTCACGCCGCCACCGGAACCGTCGGTGGAGGTTCACGCCGTGAGCAGCACCGGAGAGGAGCCAGGGCTGTTGCTGGTCGTCAACGAGGCGGGTTGCAGACTGAGTCTGGATGGCGGACGGCTTCAACTGAAACGCCGCGACGGCAACCTGGATCACTATCCGTTTTCGATGCTGTCCGCAGTCCTCGTGATGGCGCGTGCGCAACTTTCCACAGAACTGATCAAGGCAGCGATGCGGGCCAATGTGCCGCTGCACTTTCTTTCCGGCACCGGCCAATGGCAAGGATCGACCGCTGGCGAAGCCGACGGCAGCACGATGGCGCTCTGGCAGGCGCAGCATCAGCGCGCATCCGACCCGGTCTTTCAGCTGTCGTTTGCCAGGCAACTGGTTTCCGCACGATTGCATTCCATGACGGTCGTTCTTGCTCATCGCCGCGCCGCACCCGCGACCATCGATACGCTGCGACAATCGTACGACGCCGCAGAACGCGCGACCGACCTTGCCACCCTGCGCGGCATCGAAGGGCACGGGACCGCGCGCTACTTCGCCGCACTCGATGACCTGCTGCCGTTCGGTTTCGATTTTCGCGCGCGAACACGGCGTCCTCCGCGGGATCCGGTCAACGCACTGCTGTCGTTCGGCTATACGCTGCTTCATCAGGCTGCACACGCCGTACTGACAGCCAGCCAGCTCAATCCGCGTATCGGCATCTACCACCAGGCGCGCGGCACCCATGCAGCGCTCGCCTCCGACTTTATCGAGCCGTTCCGGTTCATCGTCGAGCGGCAAGTCCTCAGTCAGATCAACCGGCGAGAGATCAAGCCCGGCGACTTCACCCAGCGCGGCGACGGTGCGTGTGTGCTCGGCAGCCCGGCCCGCGGGCGGTTCGTACTGGCCATGCATGAACGCTTCCAGCAGCCCCTGCGCGCCCTTTACGCCGAGCGCGCCTGCGGCCTCTATGGCCACCTGCAACTGCAGGCGGAAAGCCTGAAGCGCGCGCTCAAGGCCGACGCCCCGATAGGCGTGCCACGTTTCCGATGAAGGCCTTCCTGGTCACCTACGATCTGGCCAGCGATCGCCTGCGCGACAAGGTAGCGCGCAGACTGCAGCGCGACGGCTGCCGGGTCCAGGAATCCGTCTTCGAGGTATTCGTGAAAACCGACGCCGCATTCGATGCCATCACCCGTGACCTGCAGGCGATTCTGGGCACCACGATCGAGGGACAAGTTCGCTGGTACGGCCTCAATCAGGACGGCTTCGCGCGCTCCGGCGCCCTGGGCACGGCAACGCCCGGCATGCCCCCGGCAGTGGTCTTGCGGTGACACACGCAGCAACCGCCCGCGCCGCCTGGCGCCGAAACGGCCGGACCCGAGTATTCCGATTGCGAATAGCTGCTTATAAGAGTTCTGGAGTATTGATGTGAGCAATCACTCCTGCAGACCTGACTCCCCTGGCTTTTTTGCCGAGACCTGCCCCCTCCGGCCCAGCGTTGGCCTATCTGCTCGCGTGGCGAACCGAGGTTGCTGCATAGGCGCTTGCAAGCGATTGAATATCGCAGAGAATGTGGGACCGCTCCGGCAGCGGCACGGCCGCAGAGGCCATTGAGACGTAAGACTGGAGGGGTACGCAGGGCAGATGCCGCCGGCAGCGGCACGGCCGCAGAGGCCATTGAGACTTTGTCACCGATCATCCAGCTCTTGCTGTAGATCCTCGGCAGCGGCACTGCCGCAGAGGCCATTGAGACCTTTAGTGCGATAGAGCTCAAAGCGCCGATATTGGTACTCGGCAGCGGCACGGCCGCAGAGGCCATTGAGACTCATAAGGAATTGCTTGGTGTAATCGTACGCGGCGGGCCTCGGCAGCGGCACGGCCGCAGAGGCCATTGAGACGGAGGTTCCCGCCCTGCGGGTGGCTGACGGTGCGCTCGGCAGCGGCACGGCCGCAGAGGCCATTGAGACCTTTACTACTGCCCGCATGCGGTCTGGTGGCAGCCTCGGCAGCGGCACGGCCGCAGAGGCCATTGAGACAAACTTACCACACGATCGGTCTGCGGGACGCGGCTCGGCAGCGGCACGGCCGCAGAGGCCATTGAGACCCATTCACTGCGCGTTGCACGCACATCACGCAAAGCGGCAGCGGCACGGCCGCAGAGGCCATTGAGACCGGAATCCTTCGAGATGAAAACAGAAATCGACAATCTCGGCAGCGGCACGGCCGCAGAGGCCATTGAGACAAGAAGCCTTGGATCAACATCCACACCCTCGTCTCGGCAGCGGCACGGCCGCAGAGGCCATTGAGACTTTGTATTCGGCGATGCGACCTGCGTGCAGCAGGCTCGGCAGCGGCACGGCCGCAGAGGCCATTGAGACATCTCGGCTCCGACGTTGGAGGCGTACGCATCCTCGGCAGCGGCACGGCCGCAGAGGCCATTGAGACCTTCGAGAGTTCGGCCTTCTTGATCGCGATGCGGCTCGGCAGCGGCACGGCCGCAGAGGCCATTGAGACTTTCTCCTGCGCGTACTTCGGGTTGGCGCGAATAGCTCGGCAGCGGCACGGCCGCAGAGGCCATTGAGACCTCGGTGTCGAGGCAAAAGGCCATAACGAGAATCACTCGGCAGCGGCACGGCCGCAGAGGCCATTGAGACAGTTCAACGCATATTGCTCAAGCGTGCTCGTCGCCGGCAGCGGCACGGCCGCAGAGGCCATTGAGACGGGGTGCCGGTGAGATCTCCTTCATCGCAGTCCCCGGCAGCGGCACGGCCGCAGAGGCCATTGAGACAGGATGTTGAGTGCGTACTGTTCGAGCGCGTCCGGCAGCGGCACGGCCGCAGAGGCCATTGAGACTTTGATTTCCTCGGGGTACGCCGACAGGAAATACCCGGCAGCGGCACGGCCGCAGAGGCCATTGAGACAAAGCCATAGACCTCCGCATTTCCCTTCCACCCGGCAGCGGCACGGCCGCAGAGGCCATTGAGACTGCGAAGCAGCAGACGTATCCGTCAAAGTGAACTTCCGGCAGCGGCACGGCCGCAGAGGCCATTGAGACATCGCGTACTTGGCTTGCCTATACCAGTCATGACCCGGCAGCGGCACGGCCGCAGAGGCCATTGAGACGTCAGCTTGGCGACAACCGCTTGCATCGCACACCCGGCAGCGGCACGGCCGCAGAGGCCATTGAGACTCTGGGACACGGTATTGTGAATCTGCGACGTAAGCGTCCGGCAGCGGCACGGCCGCAGAGGCCATTGAGACTTGGCTACGCACTTCTGACGGTACTCGCTTGTCTCCGGCAGCGGCACGGCCGCAGAGGCCATTGAGACGCTCACAGCACGTTGATCCGCCGAACGTATAGACCGGCAGCGGCACGGCCGCAGAGGCCATTGAGACCATTCAGGCGATCCTTGGGCGCATTCTTGGATGCCGGCAGCGGCACGGCCGCAGAGGCCATTGAGACAAGGCGGTCATCGCCTTGCCAAAACGCCACCGCAGGGCTCCGGCAGCGGCACGGCCGCAGAGGCCATTGAGACTCCTTGGTGTAGCCGTGCCCGTTGAGGATGGGCTGCCCGGCAGCGGCACGGCCGCAGAGGCCATTGAGACCAATCTCTGCTTTGAGTGAATCAGTGAGTGCGCCCGCCGGCAGCGGCACGGCCGCAGAGGCCATTGAGACATGTTGCGGTTGGTGACGCCGAGGTGGCTATCCCGGCAGCGGCACGGCCGCAGAGGCCATTGAGACTGTCCACGCAGTCGCATTGGGAGCCTCCGGTACCGCCCGGCAGCGGCACGGCCGCAGAGGCCATTGAGACTTCTGTGAGTCAGCCAACGCATCACAGTAGCCGGTCCGGCAGCGGCACGGCCGCAGAGGCCATTGAGACTTTCTTAGCCGGGTCCAGCTTTTCAGCGGAAAGGCGCCGGCAGCGGCACGGCCGCAGAGGCCATTGAGACCTGTTCGACGGCGCGGGCGTAGACCGGCGCGTCCCGGCAGCGGCACGGCCGCAGAGGCCATTGAGACGTCCAGATGATAAATGCCAGCTCGGCCAGTACCCGGCAGCGGCACGGCCGCAGAGGCCATTGAGACTTTTAAGAACAAACATTCCGACCTTGCGAGCGTCACCGGCAGCGGCACGGCCGCAGAGGCCATTGAGACTTGTGCCGCGTTGGGCAGGGCGGCGCCAGCGACATCCGGCAGCGGCACGGCCGCAGAGGCCATTGAGACTGCTTGAACTTGACTTGCATGGTATCCGCTTCCGGCAGCGGCATGGCCGCAGAGGCCATTGAGACTTCGTAGTAGTTGCCGTTGAAGTAGGTGTACTCGCCCGGCAGCGGCACGGCCGCAGAGGCCATTGAGACCAGTTCCAGCGTATAGGTGCCGGGCTCTTCGCCCCGGCAGCGGCACGGCCGCAGAGGCCATTGAGACATCATCACCTTCTCGAGGGTTGTAGCGGGGCCGGCGCCGGCAGCGGCACGGCCGCAGCGGCCATTGAGACTTGTAGAAGCACCAAACGATCAAGCAGACGGCGACAACCGGCAGCGGCACGGCCGCAGAGGCCATTGACACCGGAGTTCCGCCCGAAAAGATCGACAATCCGTCGCCGGCAGCGGCACGGCCGCAGAGGCCATTGAGACTATCCACACGGCTCAGCACCACATGCAGACGGATTTTCCGGCAGCGGCACGGCCGCAGAGGCCATTGAGACTCGACATCGAGCGCGATCGGCAGGGCGGAAACCGGCAGCGGCACGGCCGCAGAGGCCATTGAGACGTTGTTCTTGATCCGGACGGTGACGAGGGATTCCGGCACCGGCACGGCCGCAGAGGCCATTGAGACCTTTCGGCGCCGTCGGTGTCGGTCTTCGCGGTCCCGGCAGCGGCACGGCCGCAGAGGCCATTGAGACGATCGAAGTCGTCCGAACACCGCCCGCACCAGCAGCCGGCAGCGGCCGCAGAGGCCATTGAGACTCCCAATATGGGAAGATTTTTTAGATGGTTTGGCGCGACTCCGGCAGCGGCACGGCCGCAGAGGCCATTGAGACGAGACGGCGAGGCGTACCAAGCCGACACTTCGCCGGCAGCGGCATGGCCGCAGAGGCCATTGAGACCATAACCACAGTTGCATTGACCTCCGCCTGCTCAGCCGGCAGCGGCATGGCCGCAGAGGCCATTGAGACGCGACTGAATCCTCGTGAAGAGATCCTGAATGACCGGCAGCGGCATGGCCGCAGAGGCCATTGAGACGTGGGGCTCATCGTCGCCGGAGTCACCTCCATCGCCGGTAGCGGCATGGCCGCAGAGGCCATTGAGACTCGTACTTCGCAGTGTGGAAACGCTTCAACACACCGGCAGCGGCATGGCGCAGAGGCCATTGAGACCAGAATCGGCCGCAGGAGCACTAAGATCGCCACCACCGGCAGCGAGATGGCCGCCGAGGCCATTGAGACCACCACTTCCTGCCCTGCGTTTTCATGGCAATGCGGCAGCGGCATGGCCGCAGAGGCTATTGAGACGTCTGAATCTTCAGGAGTAAGCACTTCTGCGAGACCGCAGAGGCCATTGAGACTTTCGAAGAAACTGACCAAGCGTTCGGCGTAGCCGGCAGCGGCAGACCAGAACGCTTAAAGCAAAACGCCGGCAGCGGCACGGCCGCAGAGGCCATTGAGACTTGTTAGTGACGCGTTCAACGTAACCAGTAATCCGGCAGCGGCACGGCCGCAGAGGCCATTGAGACAGCTTGGTGCCGGGACCTGCGGTGATGGTACCGCGGGCAGCGGCACGGCCGCAGAGGCCATTGAGACGGCAGTAGCGGGGTGCATCAAGGTCGAGGGCATCGACCGGCAGCGGCACGGCCGCAGAGGCCATTGAGACCAGGTCCTCGAATTGTTTTCCTCGTAGCGATCCATCGGCAGCGGCATGGCCGCAGAGGCCATTGAGACTTTCAGCTCATTGTGAAAGCCATATACCTGGGCATCCCGGCAGAGGTATGGCCGCAGAGGCCATTGAGACAACGCGATGCTGATGCGTTTGCCTTGCTCGTTCCCGGCAGCGACATGGCCGCAGACGCCATTGAGACAAAGCGCTGGTTCGGAATCGGGATCATGGAAGTACCGGCAGCGGCATGGCCGCAGGCCATTGAGACTGTACTTCGGTTGGACCCCGCCGACGTTGGCGCCGACCGGCAGCGGCATGGCCGCAGAGGCCATTGAGACTTCATCCCTCACCCCGCGCGCTGGCGAGGGCGGCCGGCAGCAGCATGGCCGCAGAGGCCATTTAGACATTCTTTACTATGCACGCAGAAATCGATCATCAATCCGGCAGCGGCATGGCCGCAGCTTCATTAAGATTCACGTGTCATGGGTTAGTTTGCAGAGGGCTGCGGCCGGCAGCGGGATGACCGCAGAGGCCATTGAGACTGTCGCGCGCCGCCATGTACATTGCCGGTTTCGCCGGCAGCGACTTGGACGCAGAGGCCACCTGCAGCGCCATGGGCTGCAGATGGGAATTGGAATGGATGAGATCCGCTATTTTTTTGGTTTTACGGGCGCCGGCAACGGCATGGCCGCAGAGGCCATTGAGACTCACCCATGGCCGCTATACCCCGTGGCTGCGCGCCGCAGCTGCGGCATGGCCGCAGAGGCCATTGAGAACATCACTCCCCTCCCATGGCGCGGTCGGCCGACTCCTGGCAGCGGCATGGCCGCAGAGGTGCTTGAGACACAACGACACAGTCGGAATCGACGTTCACGTTGACCCACCAGTACATCGCCGCGTAGGCCATCGACACGGGTGGCTGGTTGAGGTGGAGAACTGCGATGTGCATCTCTCAGCTGCGTGGCTGCGAAAGCCATTGAGACACGGGCTGCTCCGCGCTGCTGGGGGCTCATGCAGGAGCCCGGCGGTGGCATGGCCGCAGAGGCCATTGAGACGTACCGCTTCACCTCACACGCTGACGGAGTCCGGCAGCGGAACGGCCGCAGAGGCCATTGAGATACACACTCCCGCGCCTCGTCGCGCTCGGACTCGGCCCGGAGCGGCATGGCCGCAGAGGCCATTGAGACTCTTCGAAACGCTGGAACAGCAGCCCTGCAAGTGCCGACAGCAGCATGGCCGCAGAGGCCACTGAGACGCCCCGAAGCCCTGCATGATTTCTTTGATATCCGGTGTCACCGACCGCCCTTAAGGAGCGATTCCAGGATCGCCGCAATGGAGCCAGGTGCTGACCGGGGTAATGGAGCCACCGAATGATCGGGCTATTGGAGCCAGCCGAGGATCGGGCTAAAGGCGCGAGCTGATGCCCTGATCGGGCTCTCGAACTCTCATTCACCGCTACCCTCCGGGCCTTTTGCCTGGGGGAGCGATGAGCAACCGGAGATTCGAGATGTATGAGTACCGACAGGTCCCAGTTCGATTGCGCCAGGGCGACTCCGATTGCGATGTCGCGCGATCCCGTCTGATGGGGCGACGCCAGGTCGCCGAGGTTCGGCAGCGGCATGGCCAGAGGCCATTGATACTTTGTGGATCTTGCGAAACGGGGTCCGTAGCGCCGGCAGCGTCATGGCCGCAGAGGCCATCGAGACTTTGCTCAGCCCATATCGTTGCGACTTTGATTTCCGGAGATCGCGAGGCGCGTCCCGTCTATCAGTGCCGCCGCAAAAACGCCGCCGCACAGGGCATCAGATTCGCGCTCCGAAAGACGTCGAGCACTCAGACAGCATTCTGCCGTGTACTCGCTGCAGCGGGACGAATCTGCGCCCTTGACGCCGCCGGCAGCCAGATAAACAATCCACGCGTTGCCGCCAATTCGGCAACCGGGTTTTGCAGCCCGATCCATGGCGCACACAGCGCCGCACCGAAAGCCGGCGTTTTTTTATGCCCGGAATTCATGCGGCGTCGTCTGCCGATTTCTGGCGACGGTGTGCGGGGAGCCGCAAGGCTCGCCGGTCCATGGCCGGTCTGCAAACCCGCACACCGTTCGCCACCCTTTTCGCCGTTCCGGGTGGCGACTCCACGCAAAGGGAGTTGTCCATGGAAAATCGGTCTGCAGTTGGCGGCACTGAGCCGCGTCGTTGTTCCCTTGTCCGCATTGGCGGCGTTGTTCCCTGCTTCGGGAGGCGCGCGCCATGACCCCTCAAGGTTCGTTCTATCCCATGCGCCGCGATGTGCCGTCGGCTGATCCGGTGATGTTCGCGTTTATCGTCGATACGCGCGCGCAGCGAGAAGCGTGGGAGGAAGAGGTGATGAGTCGCCTCACGGCCATCCAGTTGCTCAGCGAGACGGTGGCGACGGCGAAGCTGGAAGCGCCGGACTCGGACTCGCATAGCGGCATTCTCGAAGCGGTCGCGATCCTGTCGCGCGATGTGCGCGGTCTGATGGAAGCTCGTCTGGAGGCGCGAATCTAGCGCCCCTCGCTGCCGGGGCGGCGTCGCGCCGCCCCGGCGTTTGTGATTCGTGCGGCTCAGACACCGGTTGAAGCGCGGCCCGATCGTGGCCGACACGGCCGAAGCGCAGACCTGGGCCGAATGCCTAGTCCACTGCGTGAAACACCACTTCCCCTTCCGCGAGATGGCCGGCTCCTCCCTCGCCTATGAGGACCAACGGCACACAGACCAGTTCATTGCCCAGCCACAGCACCAGCGCGCTGACTTCCCTGCTGCCGGACATTGAAAATGTGCCGGTTTTTCCAGCAAGCCTTTCAAGCGGCAGTGCTTCATTGAGGAAACCGCCGGCGCCGAAGAAGCGGAGCATACGCGTGGTGAACCTGGAGGATTGGAACCTAATCTTCTTCTGAAACAGGCCGTAGGTGATCCATCCCGTGAATGAACCGGATTCCTGACTGTATCCGCCGGACGCACTGATGAATGCCAACTTCTTGCTGCCGTCCAGGCCTCCGGCACCCAGCAGCTTCTGCCCGCCCGGTGCCTTTGAAATGATCTCGAGTACGTCCCGATCCAACTTCGGAATCTGGGTGTCATTCTGTTCGGGAATGGTCATAGCGGAGCTCCAGGCCAGCGTTGATTTTCATGCCACGGAAAACGGGGCCACGCTCAGTTTCCGAAAAAACTGAGGGCGTCCACCCAGGAATTTCCAGCGGGAGACGGCGGCCACACCTATCAAATGCGCCAATTGTGTCCGCGCTTCATTTGACACGCTGTGCTTTGACGGGAATCGCAACGGCATCGTCGACGAGCCGCAGGACATCGGCCGTGCGGGTGGTTTAGTCGGCCCGTGACTGCGGTTGTTCCCTGACTTGGCAACGACTCCGCGCGCCCCGTCTTGCGCGGGCGCCGATCAAAACGCCGTGGCGCGCAATAACGCGCAGTCGACGCGATGTCGCCCGCTCAGCGTTGGGCGGGCGAGAACCCAAGTGAGGACAGCAACGCACAACGATCGCAGCACGTCGGCTGCGCGTTCTGGCTCGCGAGGACGGCTGGCAGCAATCCCACCTCGCTGATGCGGCCGGGCAGGAGGGTTGCGGCGATTCGTGCCCGGCCGCCGCGGGGCCGGAATTCCGTCAAAGCCCGCCCACGGCCTGCGCCACCGCGCGGAACAGCGCCCTGCCCTTGTTCATCGTCTCGTCCCATTCGGTCGCGGGGTCGGAGTCGTAGACGATGCCGGCGCCGGCCTGTACGTGCAGGCGGCCGTCCTGGATCACGGCGGTGCGGATCGCGATGGCGGTGTCGCCGTCGCCCCACCAGCCGATGTAGCCGACGGCGCCGGAGTAGATGTTGCGGCGGACGGGTTCGAGTTCCTGGATCACTTCCAGCGCACGGATCTTCGGTGCGCCGCTGACGGTGCCGGCGGGGAAGCTCGCGCGCAGCACGTCCATGTAGCTGAGCCCTTCGGCCAGATCGCCTTCGACCTGCGAGACGATGTGCATGACATGCGAATAGCGTTCGACCGCGAAGCGCTCGGTGACTTCTACCGTGCCGGTGCGCGAGATGCGGCCGACGTCGTTGCGGCCGAGGTCGATCAGCATCAGGTGCTCGGCGCGTTCCTTCGGATCGGCCAGCAGTTCGGCTTCGAGCGCCTGGTCGTGCTCGGGCGTGGCGCCGCGCGGGCGCGTGCCGGCGATCGGGCGCAGCACGACGCGGCCCTGCTTGAGACGCACGAGAATTTCCGGCGAGGAGCCGACGATCTGGTAATCACCCAGATCGAGGAAATACATGTACGGCGACGGATTCAGCGAGCGCAGCGCGCGGTACACGTCGACCGGCCGCGCGCGGAACGGCACGCTCATGCGCTGCGACAGCACGACCTGGAACACGTCGCCGGAACGAATGTACTCCTTGCTTTTTTCCACCGCGGCGATGAAGCCGTCGCGGGTGAAGCCGGAGACGAAATCGCTCTCGTCGAGCAGCTTCGGATCCAGCACGTCGGGATAGCTCGATCCGGAGCGGCGCAGGCGGAAGCTCAGCTCGTCGAGGCGGCGCACGGCGCGCGAATAGGCCCTGGGTTCGGACGGATCCGCATGCACGATCAGATAGAGGCGGCCCTTGAGGTTGTCGAAGACGGCGACTTCTTCCGACAGCATCAGCAGCGCGTCGGGCGTGCCGAGCTGGTCGGGCTTGTCCCACCCGGCCAGGCGCGGCTCGATGTAGCCGATGGTTTCGAAACCGAAGAAGCCGACGAGGCCGCCGCTGAACGCCGGCATGTGCGGCAGGCGCGGCACGCGAAACTGCTGACGCAGGACTTCGATGTCGTTGAGCGGATCGGCAAGCTCGCGCGTTTCGACGACTTCGCCGAATTCGGAAACGGTCAGCGTATGGCCGCGCAGCGAGTACACGCGCCGGCATGGCAGGCCGATGATGGAATGGCGTCCCCAGCTCTCGCCGCCTTCGACCGATTCCAGCAGATAGGTATGCGGCCCGTCGGCCAGCTTGAGATACACCGACAGCGGCGTGTCGAGGTCCGACAGCACTTCGCGCACGAGCGGTATGCGGTTGTAGCCGTCCGCAGCCAGCGCCTGGAATTCGTCCTGGGAAATCACGGCAAGTCTCTGCGGGCGGGGCCGGGCACGATAGCAAGAGATCGGCATGGGTGAAATCGTGCGGCGGAATAAGGCACAAATGGCCCGCCGCGCGTAGCGGGAACGGGCGGATGCCTCTCGGCCGGTGGCACGCGCGCTCTGGCCTGGCATCCCTGAAGGCACCGGTCGAAGTCCGTGCAAATCCAGGAACCGCTCAGCGCATGCGGCGCGCGGCCAACGCCGGTTCGCGCGGCATCCCGCGCAGGCGCAGCGTGAATTCCACGCCGTCGCCGCTCGCGAGGTTTTGCGCGGCGGCGTTGCCGCCATGGCGTTCGGCCACGAGGCGTACGACGTAGAGGCCCAGGCCGAGGTGCGGTGCTTCGCCGCGCGACGCGCCTTCGCGCAGGCTGACCAGCGAATCGAACAGCCGCCCCTGCATGGCGAGCGGCAGTTCCGGCCCCTGGTTCGCGACGCGCAGCAGCGCGCCATCGGCGACAGCGTCGAGCGAGATGCGTATCCAGCCGGATTCCGGCGTGAACGAGCGCGCGTTGTCGAACAGCTTGTCGAGCGCCTGGGCGATGAGCTCGGGCGCACCGTGCATGGGCACGCGCTGCCCGGGCACTTCGCAGTCGACGCGACGCGGCGCGGCCAGCGGCCGGTACGCGTCGGCGCAGCCACGTACGACTTCGGCGAGATCGAAATCCTCGCCGTCGGCCGAGGCGATCGCGCGTTCCATGCGGCTGGATTCGCTCATCGCGCGCACGATGTGGGTGAGCCGGTCCGCGCCGTCACGCGCGCGCACCACGTAGGCGCGCGCGTCGGAGGAAATCGGGTGGTGCTCGAGATTGTCGAGCGAGGATTTCACGATCGCGAGCGGTGTATGCAGTTCGTGCGACAGCTTGGACGCGAGCGTGCGCAGGTAGTCGGTATAGGCACCGACCGCGTCGAGCAGTTGCTGGAAGCTGCGCGCGAGATCACCGAGTTCGTCGCGCGTGTCGGTCAGCGGCACGCGACCCTGGATGCGGCCATCGGCAGCGAGCGCGCGCTCGGCGCCGTCGCGCAGCCGGCGTATGCGCACCGACAACCAGGTCGCGAACACGAAGAGCACGCCGCCGGCGAGCAGCAGCGCGGCGATGCTGACCAGGGCCAGGCGCTGCAGCGCAGCGTCGGTCAGGAGCGGCAGCGCGGTATTCACCTGTTCCAGTACCAGTGCGCCGCGGATTTCGCCGCGCAACTGCAGCGGCAGCGCCGCGACCAGGACCACGTCGCCCTGCCCCGCGCCGGCGCGCCAGCTCGCCGAGGGCACGCCGGACAGCGCCTGCCAGAGTTCGGCCGCATCCACGCGCGGGCGTGACTGCGCGAGGCTTTCGGTGCCCTGCAGCGAGGGTGCGATCAGCCAGCGGTAGGACCAGCGCGCGAGCGCCGAGGGCTGCGGCGCGGTCGTGTCGGCCACACCGGCCGCGAGTTCGCCGCTTTCGGCGAGCAGCCAGCCTTCACCGCTGATCAGGCGCGCGCGCGTCGACTCGGGCGCGAACTGCGCCAGCTCGGCAGCAAGCCTCTCCGAATACGCAAGCAACGGCAGGCGATCAAGCGTGACCACGCTGTCGCTGCTGCCACCGGCGTCGATCAGGCGCAGCGACAGGCGTTCGGGCCGCTGCGCGCGCGGCAGGCGCAGCTCGATGCGGTAGCCCGCCGCGTCTTCCTGCCATTCACCGCTGAGGCTCACCGGCAGGCCAGCACCGTCGGCACCGCGCGGCACCGCGTCGAACGAACCCGGGGCGGCGCTGGCGATGAGATAACTGCGCTCGGCGTCGCCGCGACCGAGGCTCAACTCGATGCGGTCGGCTTGCTGCACCTGCCCGTCGCGCGCATCGGCGCGTCGGCGCGTGGCGTCGCGCACTTCGGCCAGCAGATAGAACCAGGCCGCGTCCTCGGCCAGTGTCAATTTTAACTTTTGCGCATCCTGTACCGGGCCGAGGTTCTGCGAATAACCCCGCAGTTCGAGCCAATCGTCCGCATAGCCGTCGACCTGCAGCGGCGTTTCCAGTTCATGCACGTAGAGCGCGGCGCCGGGCTGCGGCAGCTCCGCGTTGATCGCGGCGAGGCTGCGCGCAAGCGCCTTCCCCGACGCGATCAGCGTCTGTTCCTGGCCCTGCCGCAGCAGCACTTCCATCTGGCGCACGAACTGCCAGCCAGCCCAGGGCAGGGCCAGCATGGCGAGGGCGACGAGCAGGAGTTTGCGGCGCAGGGACATGGTCAGCTACGAGAACCGCTTCGATCGGCCTTCAGGGTAGTCCGCGATGCCGATACCGCGCACCAGATCCACTGCGTCAGACCCTGCGTCGATTTCGAGGAAACACCATCCCCACCCCAACCCTCCCCTTGAAGGGGAGGGAGTGATCGCCACGGCGCGAGAATATCTTGCGATGTTGAGCACTCACGCCCCGTCGTCGCTAAAGCCCTCCCCTTCAAGGGGAGGGTTGGGTGGGGATGGTGTGGCTTCGACGCCATTCCCGCAGCAGGCGCCATCAAGGCCGCCAGCGATAGCCGACGCCGTGCACTGTGTCGATCGCGTCGAACTCCGCGTCGATCGCGAGGAATTTCTTGCGGATGCGCTTGATGTGCGAGGTGATGGTCGCGTCGTCGACGACGACCTGGGCTTCGCGCATGAGCTGGTCGCGGTTTTTTACATGGCCGGGGAAGCGCACCATCGTATGCACCATCCAGAATTCGGTCACGGTCAGCGGCACTTCCTCGCCGTTCCAGGTGATGCGCATGCGTTCCTGCTCGAGCTTGAGCGGGCCGTGCGCGATCACGCTCTCCGATTCGGCCGGCTTGCGCAGCGCGTCCATGCGCCGCAGCAGCGCGCTGATGCGCGCGGCGAGCTGGTGCAGCGAGACGTCCTTGGTCAGATAGTCGTCGGCACCCAGGCGCAGGCCGGAGATCACGTCGAGGTCCGAATCGCGCGCGGTCAGGAACAGGATCGGCAGCGTGGCGGCGCGCGTGCGCAGGGCGCGGCAGAGATCGAAGCCGCCTTCGGGTTCGTCGCCCAGGCCGATGTCGATGATCACCAGTTCCGGCAGGCGCAGCGCGAATGCCGCCTCGGCCTCGGGGCGCGACGCGTAGCCGCGCACCTCGTAGCCGAAGCGGGTCAGGGCTTCGACGTAGTTGGCGCGGATCAACGGTTCGTCTTCTACGATGGCAATGCTGCGGGGCATGGTCGGTGCTCGTGGTGGCTGGGCGGCACTGTATCGGCCCCGTGCGACCGGCCGCAACGCCGTCGCAGCGATTGCCCGCGAATTGCCAGATTTCGCTGGTGGAATGGCCCGCGTACGCAGCAGACCGGCCCACTCCGGCGCTTGAATGGCCACACCGACCCGGGACCACCACACGATGCAGAACCGCAACGCCGAACCCGACGCCGAACTCAAGAGCAGCTTCGAACCGCTGCGCGTGCTGTTCGCGCTGGGCGCCCTGATCCTCGGCTGCATCGCGGCACTGCAGATTGGCTGAATCCGGGTCGGCCCATTCCCACACCCGAAGGTTGCTCCATGGACGTCTGCCTGCCCGAAGAATTCCTGCGCCTGACTGCCGCCGAAGCGTCCACCGATAGCGTGAGCCAGGGCGAATGGCTCGGTGCGGAGGCCTGGGTCGCCCCGACTATGCCTGTCGCCAACAAGCCGCCGCGCAAGTCGCCGCGCACGCCATTGCGCGATGATCCGACGTGGCGCGTGATCTGAAGCGGATGGCGTGCTGAGCGCGGCGACCACGCCGCGCTTTTTCCACAATTCTACGGCACGTGATGTACAGCGTGACCAGCACACGTCGCCGCACTGCACTCGCGTCCCGGGCGGCGTCTCTCGCCGATTCATCCTCCGCGGGCCGCCCCCATCCTCCGCTGTCCACGAACTGCCGCGAACGCCAGATCGGCGTTCGATGTGGCGCTCCTTGCGATCGTCACCGCGCCGAATCGCCGTGCCGCTTCGCGGTCGATCCGCAAAGCCAGAAAAAAGCCATCGCGATTCCGCGTCCCGCCACGCGATCGCAATAGCGCCTGCCCGAGCGACGCCGATTCTGCCGCCACGGCACCTGCCGTAATTCCCAACGCGCGGAGCGGCACATGTTTACAACCCTACGCACTTTCCTCGTCCTGGCCCTGCTCACCACAGTCATTGCCGCGCAGCCCGCGCTGGCCGACAGCGGTGCGCTGAGCATCACCCGTGCCGACGGCAGCCGCACCGACGTCGCCAGCCTCGACACCACGGTCGACCTGCAGATCCACGGCCTGCTCGCCGAAGTCCGCGTCCGGCAGCGCTTCCGCAACGCCGGCGCGGCGTGGCAGGAGGGCCAGTACCTGCTGCCGCTGCCGGAAGGCGCGGCGGTACACGCGATGACGCTGCGCATCGGCGAGCGCCTGATCGTCGGCGAGATCCGCGAAAAGGAAGCCGCGCGCAGCGAATACGCCCAGGCCGTCGCGAGCGGGCGCAAGGCCAGCCTCGTCGAAGCCCACGGCGCGAACCTGTTCCGCACCGCAATAGCGAACGTCGCACCCGGCGAAACGGTCGATGTGGAGATCGGCTACTGGCAGCAGGTCGCTTTCCGCGACGGCGAGTTCTCGCTCGTGTTTCCGCTGACATTCACGCCGCGCTATGCGCTGCAGGAAGCGGCGGGACTCGTGCGCGCGCAGCCCGAGGCCGCGCCCGGCGCTGCGAACGACACGGCTACCGTGGCGGCCGATGAGCCGGAACGGTCCGCGCCGGTCGCGGCTACGGCACCCGCCGTGCCCAATGCGATGGTCGGCGCGCCGACCGTGGCGATCAGCGCGCTGCTCGATCCGGGGCTGCCGCTGGAGCGCGTCGAATCCTCGACGCATTCGCTCGCGATCGAGCAGAACGGCCAGCGCTATGCGATACGCCTCGCCGACGACGTGGTCGCGTCCGATCGCGATTTCGTTCTGCGCTGGCGCGCGAAACCCTCGGCGACGCCGACCGCCGCGCTGCTGCGCGAACCGGCCGGCGACGACCAGTACGCGCTGCTGATGCTGCTGCCGCCGACGCAGCCGGCCGCGGCGCTGCCGCGCGAACTGATCCTGGTGATCGATACCTCGGGCTCGATGGAAGGCCAGTCCATCGTGCAGGCCCGTGCCGCACTGGACGTCGCTTTGCAGCGCCTGACGCCGCGCGACCGCTTCAACGTGATCCAGTTCAACTCGGTGACCTCGGCGCTGTTCGAGCACGCCGTCGAGGCGACGGCCAAGGACGTCGGACTCGCTCGCGAATGGGTCGCGCAGCTGCGCGCGACCGGCGGCACGGAGATGGTGCCGGCGATGCAATGGGCGCTGCGCGATGCGGCGCCCGCGGGCTACCTGCGCCAGATCGTGTTCGTCACCGACGGCGCGGTCGAGCAGGCTGACGCCTTGTATACGACTATAGAAACGCAACTCGCCCAGTCGCGCCTGTTCCCGGTCGGCATCGGCAGCGCGCCGAACGCGCAGTTCCTGCGCAAGGCCGGCGAGCTCGGGCGCGGCAGTTCGGCGGTGATCCGCGATCTGAGCGACGTCGGCGAGCAGATGCAGACGCTGTTCGCCAAGCTCGACCGCCCGGCCCTGCGCGATCTGCAATGGAACCTGCCAGTGCAGGCTGAGATCTATCCGCAGCGCCTGCCCGACCTGTACGAAGGCGAGCCGCTGCTGCTGATCGCAAAGCTGCCGTCCACGACGAAAAGCGGCCGCGTGCAGATCGAAGGCCAGCTCGCCGGCGCGCCCTGGTCGCAGCAGCTGACGCTGGATCTGCACGGGCAATCCAAAGGCCTGGGACGGCTGTGGGCGCAACGCAAGATCGAGGCGCTGGACGATGCGATGCGGCGCGGCGGCGACGAAACCACGCTGCGCGCCAAACTGATAGGCGTGGCGCTGCAGCACCATCTGGTCAGCCGCTTCACGAGCCTCGTCGCGGTCGACAAGACGCCGCAGCGTCCGGTCGACGCCGCGCTGCAGCCGGTCGACATCGCCAACGCCGATCCCGCCGGCAGCCTGGCCTTCGCGCAGACCGCGACGTCGGCGCGGCTATGGCTGGCGCTGGGCCTGATCGCGCTGCTGCTCGCCGCGGCACTGCAGTGGCGCACGCCGCGGCAACGCGCGTTCGCCGCCTGAGCGGACGGCGACGACATGCGCAACGCCCGCCGCCGGATGACGTGGATGCTGTTCGCGCTGGCGTTGGTGCTGCTCGGCAATGCCGGCTACCTGCACGCCAAGGCCGCGCTCGCGCAGGTGCTGCTGGAACGCGCGTGGCAGCGCCAGCTCGCCGGCGATGCCGCGGCCAAACCCTGGCCCTGGGCCGACACACGGCCGCTTGCGCGGCTGCGCGTGGCCGCGCTGGACATCAACCAGATCGTGCTGGCCGGCGACTCCGGCCGCACTCTCGCCTTCGGCCCGGCCTGGAACGAAGCGAGCGCGCTGCCGGGCAGCGGCGGCACGAGCGTCATCAGCGGCCATCGCGATACGCATTTTTCCTTTTTGCGCAATATAAACAACGGTGACGTCGTCGAGGTCGAACGGTCCGGCACGCGCCTGCGCTACCGCGTCGCCGGCCATGCAATCGTCGACGCGCGCACCATGCGCATCGCGGACGATTCCGGCGGCGATCGTCTGCTGCTCGTCACCTGCTATCCGTTCGACGACTGGGTCGCCGGCGGGCCGCTGCGCTATGTGGTCGAAGCGGTGCGGCTCCCGCAATGAGCGGACCAGGAGCAATGAGAAACGAAGGCGATGCCGCGGCTCAGCCGACGCCCGCGAGCGCTTCGCGCATGGAACGAATGACCTCGGCGTAATCGGGCTTGGCAAAGATCGCCGAGCCCGCGACGAAGGTGTCGGCGCCGGCGGCGGCGATCTCGGCGATGTTGTCGGGTTTCACGCCGCCGTCGATTTCCAGGCGCACGTCGCGGCCGCTGCGGTCGATGAGTTCGCGCACGCGGCGCAGCTTGTCGAGCGCCGACGGAATGAAGCTCTGTCCGCCGAAGCCGGGATTGACCGACATGATCAGGACGAGATCGAGCTGGTCGAGCACATGATCGAGATGGTTCAGCGGCGTGGCCGGATTGAACACCAGGCCGGGCTTGCAGCCGTGCGAGCGGATCAGCTGGATGGTGCGGTCGACGTGCTCGGACGCTTCGGGATGGAATGAAATGTACGTGGCCCCCGCCTTGGCGAAGTCCGGCACGATGCGGTCCACCGGCTTGACCATGAGGTGCACGTCGATCGGCGCGGTGACGCCGTGCTTGCGCAGCGCCTCGCAGATCAGCGGACCGATGGTCAGGTTCGGCACGTAGTGGTTGTCCATCACGTCGAAGTGCACCCAGTCGGCGCCGGCGGCGATGACATTGTTCACTTCTTCACCGAGCCGCGCGAAATCGGCGGACAGGATGGACGGGGCGATGATGTCGGATTGGCGGGACATGGCGGCGGACTCGTCGTGAAGGAAAGGGCTGGTCGGGAATCGCGCGGCTCAGCGGAACCCGCGTTCGTTCTTGACGCGCTCGTAGGCCGTGTTGATATCCCGCGCGCGCTGCTCGGCGCGCTCGCGCAACACGGCCGGCACGTCGCCGAGCTTGTCGGGATGATGCTCGCTCATGAGCTTGCGCCACGCACGCTTGAGGCTGCGCTCGTCGGTGCCGCGCTCCACGCCGAGCACGGCGTAGGGGTCGGGTCCGCCGCTGGGGCGCGGCGGCGGCGGCGCGGCGGATTGCGAGCGGGACTGGCCCGCATCGCTCCAGACATAGCCCTTTCCCGCGGCGAGCATCGCGATCTCGCGCTCGTGCACGCCGAGCGCCACACAGAGGCGGCGCATCAGCTGCATGCGTTCGCTGCCAGCGCCGTCGGCGAAGACCACGTCGAGCAGCACGTCGATGATCACGTAGGCGTGGTCGCGCCGGCCCAGGCACCAGACACGCAGTTCGTTGATGACGCGCTCGACGGCGAAGCCCGGCGTCTTGCCGGCGTTGAAGCGATGGATGGCCTCGTGGCGCTGCGCCGTGTCGAGGCCCATGCGCTGCATCAGCTGCTCGGTCGCGGCGATCTCGCGCTCGGATACGCGTCCGTCGGCCTTGGCCATCGCACCGATCATGCCGAACAGCGAATCGATGAAGCTGCGCGCGACGCGCGATTGCGGCCGCGCGCGCGACGTGAACGTGCCGTTGTCGAACAGATGGCCGGCGAGCACACCCATGACCACGCCGAGCGGGTGGCGCAGCAGCAGCAGGCCGAGCAGGCCGCCGATGAGCTTGCCCAGCCAATGCTTCATCAGGGTGCCGGCGCCTGCGCCGCGTACCAGGCCGCCAGCGCGTCGAGTTCGGCCACGCTGAGCGCGCCGACCGCGGCGCGCATCACGGCCACGTCGCGCGCACCGCTGCGGTAGGCCGCGAGCGAGGTCTTCAGGTAATCCAGATCCTGTCCGGCCAGATGCGGCATGCCCTTCATGACCGCCCGGCCGCTTTCGCCGTGACAGGACGCGCACAGGCCGAGCCGGGCAGGCTTTTCCGGGGTCTGCGCGACGGCGAGGGAAGCAAACAGGCTCAACACCGCCGCGGCGGCTGGGATCAGGCGGGACATGGGGGAGACCGCGGCGGAAAACGGCGCGATTCTAGCCGGCGCGCCGCTACAATGCGCGTTTTCTGCGGAGCCCGGCCTGTGCCTACGACCCTGAGCGAATCCCGCCTGCCGGGCCTCGAGCTGATCCACCGCGGCAAGGTGCGCGACGTTTATGCGCTGTCGGCGCAGGAACTGCTGATCGTCGCGAGCGACCGCCTCAGCGCCTTCGACGTCGTACTGCCCGACCCGATACCGGGCAAGGGCGAGATGCTTTGCCAGATCTCCAACTTCTGGTTCGCCCGTACCGCTCACCTCGTACCCAATCACCTGACCGGCAAGGACATCGCAACCGTGCTGCCGGCCGGCACCGACCTGCCGACCTATGCGCGCCGCAGCGTCATCACGAAGCGCCTGAAACCCGTGCCGGTCGAAGCCATCGCGCGCGGCTATCTGATCGGTTCGGGCTGGAAGGACTACCAGGCCACGGGCGCGCTCTGCGGCATCGCCCTGCCCGCCGGACTGCGCCAGGCCGAGCAGTTGCCCGAACCGATCTTCACGCCTTCGACCAAGGCCTACGTCGGCGACCACGACGAGAACATCAGCTTCGATACGCTGGTCGGCAAGGTCGGCGCGGAGATGGCCGAGCGCGTCCGCGACGCGACGTTGCGCATCTACCGCTGGGCCGCCGCGTTTGCCGCCGAGCGCGGCATCCTGATCGCCGACACCAAGTTCGAATTCGGCACCGACGAGGACGGCACGCTGTACGTCATGGACGAGATGCTGACACCGGACTCGTCGCGCTTCTGGCCCGCCGACGAGTACCGCGTCGGCATCAGCCCGCCGAGCTACGACAAGCAGTTCGTGCGCGACTATCTCGAGACGCTGGACTGGAACAAGACCGCGCCGGGCCCGCCTGTGCCGGCCACCGTCATCGCCGCGACCGCAGCGAAATACGCCGAGGCACTGAAGCGGCTGGCGGGGATCGTCGTGGATTAACGGGAGTCGGGAGTGGGGAATCGGGAATCGTAAGAGCGAAAGCCTCGACCGCGCTTCTACGATTCCCGATTCCCCACTCCCGATTCGCGGCCATAACACGCTAAGCTGACATAGTCCCTCGCCAGCCTGCGGGAGTGCCCGATGAACGCCACTGTCCATTCCGAATCCGATCCGCGCCGCGAAGTCGACCGCTGGCTCGGCAACTACGCCGAAGACCACCGCAACGCGACCAATGTGCTGATCCACTGGATCTGCGTACCGGCCATCCTCTGGACCGTCATCGCCGCACTCTGGGTCGTGCCAGTACCGTCGCTGCTCGGCCGAGCCGGACTCTGGGCCGGCGTCGCCATGTTCTTCGCGCTCGCGTTCTACATGCGCCTGTCGCGCACGCTGGGCCTGGCCATGTTCGGCGTATTCGTCGTACTCGGCGTGATCACCGAACTGCTGTATCGGGAGCTGGGGGCTACCAATCTGCTCTATCTCGCGATCGGCGTGTTCGTCGTCGCGTGGATCGCTCAGTTCATCGGCCATCACATCGAAGGCAAGCGCCCGTCGTTCCTGACGGATCTCGCCTATCTGCTGATCGGTCCGGCGTGGATCGTGGCCAAGCTGCTGCGCAGGGCGGGTATCGCGTATTGAGTTCGCCAGCCGACAGCAACGGAGCGACGCTCTGACTGCAAGGCCAGCCGACCGAAAGCCAGCTGTGCACTGAGGTGACTGGAGACGGCGACGGCGATGCGCGCGGTGCGTTGACGCTCCATCTCCCCCACGCGTTTGCGCGCTGGGGTGAGGGGGAAAAGCGGACGATCCGCAAGTTTTGAGGTTGCCATCAAGGCTCGCATTCATGCGGCCGGCGAAACGCACTTACGAGCGCGTGCTTGATGTTTCTCCCCCTCACCCAACCCTCTCCACCACGCGCAAGCGCGTGGGGGAGAGGGCTAACACGGCCAGCCGGCACGTATACCGCGAGCTCCCGCGCAACACCAATCCATCATCGGCGCTCGTCGATCGAGAACACCTTGCCGTCGCGGATCTCGAAGGTGACGGTCTTGCCGTCGACGGCATACTGCCAGCGTTCGCCGACGTGCCCACCCTGCCTGCTTTCAATGGGTTCCTTGAGCGTCGGTGTGCCGACGATCTGGGTGAGCTTGGCGGCGCTGTCGCCGACGGTGATGACGCGGCTGCCACTGCGGTAAGTATCGGCGGCGCTGGCGAGGCCGGCGGCGAGCAGGCCGGCTGCAATGATCAGGAAACGCACGGGAATTCTCCAGGTGTGGAAACGGGCGAACGACCCTCGGCGCGACGCGGACAAACGTCGGCAGCTTAGCGATGGCGGCTGAAGCCATGCTGGCTGCGCGCCGCGGTTCCCGTGGGTACCTGGCGAGCCACCGGTACCCGGCCGGATCCGACCGGCCTTGGCATTTTCACCCGTGTGGCGACGGCCTGTTTCCCGCGAGCGGCGCCCAGGCCGACAGCGCGCAGCCGAGGGCGGACGCAGGAACGCCTGCGCCGACTAGGTTAGGCCATGGAGCGCACCGCGCGGGATCGTCAGTCCACAGAAAACGACTGGAGTGAAACAGGTGTTCCGCAGACCGCGTTCACGCGGGTAGCGGCGACCGAAACGTCGCCAACCAGCAGACCGTCCAGACTGGAACGCATGCGCAGAGAAGTGATTGCAAACGCGCCGCCTGAATAGGTCCGCTCATTCAATGTGAGCGTGGCACCGCTGAGGCGACCGCTCAAGCCCACTACCGTATTGGGCGAAGGATTGGCGGGCACTGAAACCTCTATGCCGTCGACCGATACCTCGAGCCCCTCGAGCGTAGCGTGACTCCAATCGTCGAACGGGGGGAAGTTCGGACAGCGCCCGTATTCCGTGGCGCGTGCTGAGATCTTGCCTCGAATGGAGAGTAGCGGAACGTCAGGAGATGATCCCGGAACAATGAGGGCAAAATTATCTATCGTTACGCTTGACTCGCAACCACCGAACAGACGCGGGTTGTTGTACCAGCCCAGTTTCAGATCGGTCTGCCCTCCCGAAGCGAACAGGCCCACACCGTTGGCTACGGAGAAGGAAGCCGGATGAGACTCCAGCGTATATGCCATTTCCTGGTCGGCTACCAACTGCGGTACAGATTCGAATGTCAGGGCCGGATTCGGCACCGTGATCTGTCCTGTCACCGCTGACGCCGCTGATACGCACCCGGCGGCAACGCTGCCCGCCTGCATGAACGAGAGCACTCCCAGAAGACCAGCCGTCGTCCGGAGGTTTCGTGGCGGTGTGCGGGATGGGGTAGCAATGGACTGGTTCATGACGCAAACCCGCATTTCTACGATCGCTCAATTTAGCCCCCGCGAGAGGGCGACGTCCAGTCGGCATCGGCGGCGGCAAGGCCGGCGGGGAGAATCACATCACGCACCGCAATTCTCCGACAGGAAGAACGACAGGCCGGCCCGCCGTGCTGGAGGCGTCCAACGAGCGCACGCCAAGCCAGCCGGGATGACGCGGCCGTTTGCCGCTCGTTGCGATCCGGCCACCGACATGCAGTCCCGTCTCAGCTTGACCTCCCGTCGACATGCTGCACGGGCACCGCATCGAGATCCACATTTTCCAGGCAGCGAATATTGATCGCCCCCATGCGATTGCCCTTGGGATCGGCGCCCTCGCCGAACGGATGGATGCCGCAGGTCGGACAGAAGCGATGCTGGATCGCATGCTTGTCGAAAGTATACGTGCTGAGATCCGCTTCGCCCGCCTGCACCGTCAGCGCGTCGCGCGGCACGAACCAGAGCAGCGAACCCTTGCGCTGGCACATGGAACAATTGCACGACATGGCGCCGTCGATCTCGCCCTCGACTGTGAATTTCACGGCGCCGCAATGGCAGCTTCCCTCGTAGGTCATCGATGTTCTCCGTTTGCTGTGGTGGACAGGTCGTCAGCACTCAGGCATGCCGGGCGACGAGCCGCACCAGGGTATTCCAAGCCCGCGTCGTTGCCGATGCGGCGGTGATCTTTTCGAGCAATGCATTCGGACTGCCCGGCGTATTGCCGAGCTTGCGCGAGACGCTGAATACCTCGCCGTCCGTGCGCGCGAGCAGCTCGACATCGCCTCGACGCGAGCACATCGGCAGAGCCGGCAATGCCGCCGCGCGCGGCGCGAGGAACGTCACGCAGCACTCGTAGACGGCGGCGCGATCGACCGCGGCGAACGGCCCGCTTGCGACGAGCGTTGCGAGGTGATCCACGCGGCGCAGGAAAGCCGGCTCCTTGAGGCCGCAGACCTGTTCGAGCTGGGACACCGCGTTGCGCAACACGCGATCGCCGCGTGCGGCCGGCGCGGAAAACACGAGCGTGCCGTTGACGAGAAACGACGCCGCGTCGGTGGCGCCCGCATCGAGGAAGGCGCGCTCGAGCTGCGTCTTGTTCGGACAGTTCGCGCGGCCAAGGTTCACGTTGCGGAAGAACGCGGCGAACTTCATGCGCCGCCGGCGAGGTCGCGACGGCCTGGAAAACCGGGCCGACTCACGCCGCGCGCCACTGCAGGCAGACGCCGTAACCATCAGGGTCACGCAGCATCAGCTGTTTCATGCCGTAGTGCGTGACGACCGGCGCGTCTACGGGAACGCCCTGCGCGCACAGCCGCAGATAAGCCGCGTCGAGATCGCGGCAGCCGACGTAGAACGCCGTGTCACCGTGCGCCGTGGCGCGTGCCGTGTCGCGCCGGCCGGGCCGTTCATCGTGCTCGTACTGCGTGTTGAGCATGATCTCCATGCCGTTGCGGCACAGCAGGCACCACTCGCAGTCCTCCGTGTCCGGCGCGCGCTGCGTGACCTGGAAGCCCAGCACGTCGCGGTAGAAACCCAGCGACGCGCGCATGTCGAACACCTGGATCAGCGGACAGAGGCCTTCGAGCTGGATTTCCATGCAAACCTCGTCAGTCGGTTTGATAGAACTGCAAGCACACGCGGTTGGGCAGGATGACATGAAATTTGCGCCGGCCCCAGGGCTTGGTTTTCAGCGCCCCTATCTGCGCCGGGAGCACTGACCGTTAACCTCGGCGCGGCTAGGCTCACGCCACTTTCTGGCGATGAGCGGGCCATGACACGCGTCCTGATCAATATCGATGTACCCGACCTCGACACGGCCTGTCGTTTCTACTGTGACGCGCTGGACCTGCGCGTCGAACGACATCTGTTCGACGGCAGCGTCGCCGAGCTCGGCGACGCAAATGCTGCATTGTTCCTGTTGCATAAACCGGCCGGAAGCGTTGCCGCGGCCGCGCAGCCGCGCGACTACGCGCGACACTGGACGCCAGTGCATTTCGATGTGGCGGTGGACGATCTCGACGCGGTGCTGGCGCGTGCGCTGGATGCGGGAGCGGTACTCGAGGGTGACGTCGACAGTGCTGGATGGGGTCGCATCGCGCGGCTGGCCGATCCGTTCGGGCATGGGTTCTGCCTGATCGAGTTCAGTGCTTTGGGGTACGACGCGGTCGAGGGGTGAGAGTTTTTTGAGTATTCCGGTCGACGCAAAAACCGGATTTTTTCGCGTCGTGGAATTCTCCCCCTCACCCAACCCTCTCCCCCGACGCGGTCGGGGGGTGAGCGGAGCGCCGCTCAGAACCGCAGGTTCTGGCGCTCCCGAACGCCCAACGGGCAGGAGAGGGCTCGGTGCAACGCCTTCACTCCCTCTCCCCCGAGCTTGCTCGGGGGAGAGGGTTGGGGTGAGGGGGAGAAGCCCGAATCGGCATCCGAGTCGGATTCTCGCGCGCACCGGACGCAGCGACATCACCCACCACATCCACAACCGATACCTCTTTGCCGGTGCTCTCCGCGAACTGGACTCGCGGAGAAACTACGACTGTCCGCTCAGGTCTTCTCAAACGGCCGCAGCAGCCAGCGGCACAGCGCGGGCAGGAAGATCAGCGCGGCGAACATGTTGACGACGAACATGAAGGTCAGCATCAGGCCCATGTCGGCCTGGAACTTCAGTTCGGAGAAGATCCACATCGCGACGCCGACGGCCAGCGTGAGTGCGGTGTAGAAGATCGCGATGCCGGTGGTCTTGAGCGCGGCGAAATAGGCTTCGGTCAGTGGCGCGCCAGCCTGCATGGATTCGCGCATGCGCGCGAAGATGTAGATCGCGTAGTCGACGCCGATGCCGACGCCCAGCGCCACGACGGTGAGGGTGTTGACCTTGAGGCCGATGCCGAGCTTGACCATGAGCGCGTGGCCGAGTTCGGTCACGAGTACGAGCGGCAGCACGATGCACAGCGCGGCGAGTGGATTGCGGAAGCTCAGCAGGCACATGAGGAAGACCGCGCCGTAGAGCAGGTACAGCATGATCGCGTCGACCTCGCGCACCTTGTCGTTGATCGCGGCGAGCACGCCGACGTTGCCGGTGGCCAGGCGCAGGTTGATCTGGTCGCTGTGGAAGGTCTCGCCCTTCTCGGTCGCGACCGTCGCCTGCTTGGTCAGCTCCGTGTTGAGATTGACGTTGCCGCCGGACCAGGCGCCGTTCTTCTCGCGGAAATCCTTCACGGCGGCGACGACGCGGTCGATCGTCGTGGCGCGGTGGTCGCCGAGGAACATCATGATCGGCATCGCGCTGCAGTCGTTGTTGAGCAGGCCCGAGTCGGTCTCGAAGCCCTGCGTGGCCATGCGCAGCGTGTCCGGATCGCGCGGCAGCGCGCGCCAGCGCAGATTGCCTTCGTTCCAGCCGGCATTCACGATCTTCGCCGCCATCGGCAGGGTCATGACCTGTTCGACGCCTTCGATGTTGCGCATGTGCCAGGCGAAGCGGTCCATGGTTTCCATGACCGGGTAGCTGGTCGTGCAGGCCGAGGGCTGCGCTTCGGCGATGACGTTGAGCATGTCGACGCCGAGCGCGAACTTCTCGCTGATCAGCACGGCGTCCCGGTTGTAGCGCGCTTCGGGCCGCAGTTCGGCCACGCCCTTCTCCGCGTCGCCGATCATGACCTGGTGGCCGTACTGCTTGGCGAAGAACCAGACGGTGACGCCGATCACGATGATGATCGCGGCGGGCACGGGACGGCTGAATTTCGCCAGCAGCGACCAGATCTTGTCGAACTGGGTCAGCTGGCGCAGGCGGTACTGGCGCTTTTTTTCCAGATTGCGCAATTGGCAATAGGACAGCAGTACCGGCAGCAGGACCAGGTCGGTCAGGATCGTGATCGCGACGCCGATCGTGGCAGTGATCGCCAGTTCGTAAATGATCTGGATCGGGATGATGAGGATGGTCGCAAAGCCGATGCAGCCGGCGATCAGCGCGACCGAGCCCGGCACCAGCAGCATGCGGAACGCGAGGCGCGCGGCGGTATGCGCGTCCACGCCGCGGCGCTGGCTGAGTTCCTCGACCGTGCCTTCCTCGAGACCGCCGAAGAAGATCTCGCCGCGGAAGCGGTTGATCATCTGCTCGCCGTGGCTGACCGCGATCGCGAAGATCAGGAACGGCGTCAGCATGTTCATCGGATCGATGCCGAAGCCCAGCAATCGCAACGCGCCCAGCATCCACAGCACGGCGATCAGCGCGCAGAACACGGTCAGCGTCGCGAGCTTCACCGACGAGGAATACAGGAACAGCAGGATCCAGGTGAAGGCGATGGTCAGGAAGAAAAAGATGATGACCGAGCGCGCGCCGTCGCTGATGTCGCCGACCATCTTGGCGAAGCCGATGATGTGTACGCTGGTCGCGTCGTTCTCGTACTTCGCGCGGATGTCTTCGAGCTGCTTGGCGACTTTCTGGTAGTCGAGCTTGACCTGCCCTTCGCCGCCTTCGGGCACGAGCTCGGCCCAGACCATGGCGCCGGAGAAGTCCCTCGCAACGAGGCGGCCGACGATGTTGGCTTTCTCGATGTTGGCCTTGATCGTTGCGAACTGCTCGCTGGTCGCCTCGAAGCCTTCGACGTTCGGCGTGAATTCCTGCGGGATCACGTTGCCGCCCGCAAAGCCGTCCTCGACGACTTCGACGAAGCGCACGTTCGGTGTGAAGATCGAGCGGATGCGCGCCTCATCGACGTTGTCGATGGTCTTCACGTCCTGGGTGATCTTCTCCATCGTCTGCAGGAACGGCTGGTTGAACATGTCGCCGTTCTTGGCCATGACCGCGATGAGGATGCGGTTGGCGCCGCCGAATTCCTTCTCGTAGTCGATGAAGGTCCGCATGTATTCATGCGCGAGCGGGATCTGTTTCTTGAATCCGGCATCGACGCGCAATTGCGAGGCAAACCAGCCCATCGCGACCGTGATCAGCGCGAACAGCACCAGCACGACGGTGCGGTTGCCGAACAGGACCCGCTCAGCGAAGCGGTGGAATGCGCTGGGATTGTCTACCGCCTTGATCGAACCCGCCATGTCGTCCCCTCGTGCTCTGCTGGCCGCTGCGGCATCGGCGGCGGCTGGAATTTCTGGAATTCTTTACTTGCGCGACTGGTTCGCGGAACCGGTTCAGCGCGGCTGGTAGCGCGCGACGCCGTTCTCGCCGGCGACGAGGAACGCGCTGCCGCCTTCGATCGGCAGCACCGCGGCCAGCGCGCCGGCCGGATCGATCGCGCCGGCGCGCAGCGGTTCGTTCGCGCTGCGACGCACGAGCACGAGCCCGTTCGCGCCGACGAGCGCGACACCGCCGCCGGCCAGCCGCACGCCGCCGAGCAGACTCAGCTCGGTCGCGGTCGGCAGCTCGCGCCAGGTATCGCCAAGATTGTCGGTTTCGAACGCATGGCCGCGCAGGCCAAACACGATGGCGCGCTGCCCTTCGAAGCCGATCGCGCCGAACATGGAACCGTCGTAGGGCAGCTTCATGCGCTGCCAGTTCGCGCCGTTGTCGCGCGAGCGCAGCAGGCTGCCGCGTTCGCCGGCGATCAGCAGCGAACCGTCGCTGGTGCGTGCGATCGCGTTGAAGTGCGGCTCGCTTTCGTCCTCGATCTTCAGTTCATCGCGCGAGAAGGTCCATTTTTCGCCGGGTGCCGCGGCGGTCGCCACGGGTGCGGCGTCGGCGAGGATCTGGCGTTCGGTCCAGGTCGCGCCGCCGTCACTGGTTTCGAGAAAGAGACTGTAGGCGCCGACGGCGATGCCGCGGCTCTCGTCGAGGAACAGCACGTCGAGCAGCGGCGCGCCGTGGCGCGCGCTGCTGATGCCGCCCGCGTCGGTCGGCGGCACCCACGGGTCGCGGCGCTGCACTTTCCAGTGTTCGCCGGCGTCGTCGCTCGCGAGGATCACACCGTCGCGGCCGACCGCCCAGACCTTGCTGCCGACCGCACTGAGCGCGGTCAGCGTCGCGCGCGTCGGCACGTTGGCAACCTGGCGCCAGTTGGTGCGGTCGTCGGACAGGATGATCGCGCCGCGCTCGCCGATCGCGATCGCGCGATTGCCGGATTCGACGAGATCGAGCAGCAGCGACTGGGTGACCAGCGGCATCGTTTCCGCAGAGCTGTTGACGGGTTCGGGCCAGGCCACGGCCGGTGCCGGCTTGGCCGGCGGCGTGGCAGCCGGCGCGCTTGCCGTGGCCGCCGCGGGCTCCGCAGTCGCGGGAGTAGCAGCCGCGGGAGCGGCAGCACTGGCGGCGGGAGCGGCTTCGGCGGACGGCGGCGGCGCGCTCGACTCCTGCGCCAGGGCCAGGCCGCTGACGAGCAGCGACGACACCAGGGCGCAGCGCCACAGCGACAACGCCGTCTTCGATTCGTGTTTGTGCAAACGTCCCATCAGCCAGCCCCTCGCAGTCTGTAGGCAAGGACCGTCCCGGTCCCTGTCCGGCTGACGCAGGCAATACCCGCGCCGGTTCGATTCTTTGGATTCCCCGGCAAACACGCCGCCGTCGCTCATGGCGCTCGTGTCTGGCGTTTTTCGCATGCTCCCCGCAGCGGTCTCACCTTAGCGCAATCGCAGGCCGTCGCGGAATGGTCGTGTGCGGAGTTCGCGTAGCCGCAGTGTGCTTTCGCAAAACTTTTCCGGGCTGGTCCGGCATGACGGCTGCCGCGCGATCACCATCGCGCCGCACATTGCAGTGCAGCACACGCGACACGGCTGCTCCGACACACAACGGCTTCGCCCGCAACTTCCGCAACGCACAGGCCCAAAACGCAATCAGCCGCCCCGGAAACGGCGGCGGCTGATGCAGGAACCGCAATGTCCAGACCCTTCCCGACAAGCCGAAAACCCGCTCCGGCTTTTAAAGAGCGATCGCTTAGAACCGCAGGTTCTGATCACTCTGAACGCCTAACGGGCCGGGCGGCCGAATGCGTGCATCGCACGCATTCGGCGGGGTTGTGGAGATCTGCTGCAGCACAAAGAAACCGTGCTGCAAAGGTCGCTTCGCCGGTTATTGGAAGCCGCGCTGACGCAGCGACTGCGGCGTGAACATGTCCGGCGTGGTCTGGTACGAGAAGTCGTACATCGCTTCCTGGTTGTCCAGGCCCGACACGATGTAGCGGCCCGACTTGAGGTCGTGATGCGTCTCCAGCGTCGACCACAGCAGCGGCACTTCGTAGTAGTTCACGCTCGGCGCTTCGGAATAGCGCCACAGCTTGCCGGCCGCATCGTAGTGATCCATCACGAGGATCTGCCAGCTGTCCTCGTCGATGTAGAACGTGCGGCGCGGATTGATGTGGCGCTGGCCGGCCTTGAGCGTGGCTTCGACCACGTAGACGCGGTGCAGCTCATAGCGCAGCAGGTCCGGATTGATGAAGCCCGGCTTGACCAGGTCTTCCACCTTGACCTTGTCGCTGTGCGCCTTGTAGGAATTGTACGGAACGTACATTTCCTTCTTGCCGACGAGCTTCCAGTCGTAGCGGTCCATCGCGCCGTTGTACATATCGGTCTGGTCGTTCGTGCGCAGGCCGTCGGACGCGGTGCCCGGATTGTCGTAGGCTACGTTCGGCGCGCGGCGCACGCGGCGCTGGCCGGGGTTGTAGACCCAGGCCTGGCGCGGCTCTTTCTTCGAGTCCAGGGTTTCGTGCACGAGCAGCACCTGGCCAGCGAGGCGCGGCGGCGCGACGACTTCCTGGTAGAAGTAGATCAGCACGTTGTTGATGTCTTTGAGCGTGTTGCCGGGCTTGTAGTAGAGGCCGAGCAGTTCTTCCTTGATGCGGGTCAGCGTATACGCGCCGCTCGCGGTCGGCGCCGCCTGGTTGGCCCAGCGCATCGCAGCCACGCCCTTGAACTTGAGCTTGTGGTTCCAGACCGCCTGGTAGCCGGCCTTCACCGGATCCTTGTCGAGAATCGGGAACGGCACGCCTTCGGCCACGCCCTCGACACCTTCGCCGTCGTCGACGAGTTCGCCGGTGGTCGCGTTCTTGATCGTGTATTCATAGGAACGCGTCGGGTACGCCGCGCTGCGACGCGTCGGATAGACCACCATCTTCCAGTTCTTGTACTTTTCGAACATGGCGATCTGGCCGGCGCCGATCTTTTCGCCCTGGTCTTTGTAGTTCGCCGCGGTGATCGTCAGCGTCGGCTTGTCGTCGGCATACGGATCGAGGTGATGGTCGCCGACCTTGTAGCCTGCCGGCGGCGTCGTGATGCCGCCCTTCCATTCCGGAATCGTGCCTTCCTTGTTGCCGGCGCGTTCGGCGCCCATCGGGGTCAGCGGCGTGCCGCTGACACCTAGCTTGGCCGCGTCCTGCGGACTGACCTTGGCCAACGCCGCGGTGGACACGAGGGCCAGCGCCACCAGTGCCGCAGTCCGGGTCTTTTTGAGCATCGTCATGAATTTCCCTCCCGCAGAAAACGCTTAGAACGAATACTTGACCGAGAACGCGATGAAGTCGCGGTCGTTGATCAGGTTCAGATTGCCGGCGCCGAAGAAGTCCGTGTAGCTGATGTCGAACGCCATCTTGTTCAGATAGTTGGCTTCGACGCCGAGCGTGACGGACTTGCGGTCTTCGATGAAGTTGCCGCCGGGTCCCGGGGTGATGCCGTTGACGTCATGGTTGAAGGCAATGCGCGGCGACAGCGTGAACGCACCGCCGAACGCGTTGTTGTAGTCGCCGCGCGCGGCGATGCGGTAGCCCCACGAGAACGGCGTCGGGAAACCGTCGGTCTGGGTCTGCGGGTTGCGCAGCGCGCCGGAGGTCACGTCGAAGCCGCCGCCCGTATCGGTGCCATCGCCCTGATAGCGCATGACCGACGGATCCGGCAGATCCCAGATGTTCGTGAAGCCGATTTCGCCGACCAGCGAAATCTGGTCCGCGCCAACGAAGTTGCCGGGACCGAACACCTTGGTCGCGGTGACCTGCAGCTGCGACACCTTGTGGCGCTCCCAGCCGCGGATTTCCTGGCCCGGGCCGTACTGGCCGAGCTGACTGCTGAAGCGCTGGCCGGGCGCCGGAATCACGGCGTTGAGCGGACTCAGCGCGGCGAACAGGAGTTCGACGTCGTCGATCTGCAGCGGCGAATTCGGGCGGTACGACAGCTCGCCCTGCAGCGCGACGCCCGGACCTTCCAGCGGCATGTTGAAGCTGACCGCGTACATGCGGATGTCTTCGGGGTATTCGGCGAAGTAGCGGCCGGTGTTGACCGCCGTGGTCCTTACCGACGTGCCCGACAGCAGCGGCAGGCGGCTGTGGTAGTTGAGCGCGTAGAAACCGAACTCGGCATTGTTGAGCCAGTCGGCCAGGTAGTTCAGGCGCAGGCCGTACTGGCCGGAATTCTTCGCGAAGCGGTCCGGCGAACGCGGTACTGCCGCACCACAAGCGGCAGGCTTGAGGGCCGCCGGCAGGTTCGGATTGTCCGTGCCGGAATTGCCGAAGCAGTAGCCGTAGTAGAAATCCGGATTGATGACCGGCTGCGGGATGGTGCCGAAGTTCAGCATCACGTAGCTGCCGCCGAGCGTGGCAAAATCGTTGGTCGAGAAATACGTGCCCGCCGGATCCGCCTCGGTCTGCTCGAACTCGAGCATGTACAGCGCTTCGGCCGACAGGTTTTCGGTCAGGCCGATCGAGCCCCACAGCATGTTGACGGGCAGGAACGCTTCCTTGAGTTCCGCACCGGCCACGCGCAGCTTCGATACGTCGATCGGATTGATGACGTTGATGCCGCCCTGGATGAAGGTGCTCTCGCCCCAGCTCACGACCTGCTGGCCGAAACGCACCGAGCCGGAGTTGCCGCCGATGTTGAAGTTATGGAACACGAACGCGTCGAGGATCTTGGTGTCCTTGCCGACCTTCTCGCGCGCTTCCTGCGACAGGTCGTAGCGATCGACGTTTTCCCAGTCGTAGAAGCTGTAGCCGCGGAAGAATGCGCCGGTGTTCGCGCCGTACATCAGGCTCAGTTCCACCGTCGCCTTGACGGCGTTGGTGAAGACGTCGCCGTCGTCCCACTTCAGGTCAGCGTCGTCGCCGTTGACCGAGTAGCGGCCACGCGCGTCGCGCTGGGCCTGGCTGCCCAGCGGCAGCTGGCCGATGGCCGGATTGAACTGCGCCTTGCCGATCAGATCCTCGTTCGGCGAAGCGACGCGCCACGCGGCGCCATAGGTCACCGTCGTGTTGACGTTGCCATGGAAGCCGTCGTCACTGCCGAACTCGAACGCCTGCGCCGGCACGATGACGAACGCACCGAGCGCAAGAGCCACGGCCGAGGCCAGGGGCCGCAGGTTGCCGCGGAAGTTGGTGTTCTTTTTCATATTTGGATTCCCCAAGTTCCTGGTCGGTCGCTTACTGCGTACGGATCACGGAGGTGTCGCTGACCTGGACCGCGGTGCCGCCGCTGACCAGCATGCTTGCCATTTCTTTCTGCATCTCGACCGTGGCCGCCGGCGAGCCGGTCGGATCGAGCAGCGAACCGTGGTTGCCCTGGGTGAAGCGCGTAGCGCCGCGCACACCGGTGGCCGACTGGGTCGTCGCGGTGATCGAGGTCAGGCCCAGCGCGCGGATCAGCGGCTCGGTGCCGGACAGCGGTGCACCCGCCACCGTGTTCGGGATGACCTGATCCGGCAGCACCGTGCCGCCGCCGACGACTTCGTGCAGCAGCACGCGCTTGCCGGCGAGGGCGAACGCGGTGTTCATCGGATCGGCCGAATCGACCGCCTGCTGCGCCGCGCCCATGAAGCGGTCGAAGTCGGGCGTGCCCGCATTGACGCCCGAGGCGGCGAGGCCGGCGCGGATGCGCGGACCGAAGGTGGCCGAACCGTCGAGCATGCGGGCGATGCCGCCGCCCGGCACGCTGAATACGGCCGTGTTGATGCTCGGTTCGAACGCGGTGAAGCTGATGCCGAGGATGCTGCCGAGCGACTGGCCGACGAAGCTGATGCGCGAGCCGTCGAAATCGCTGCCGGCGGCGCCGTCGTAGCTGATCGTCGGGACGGCCTTGGCCAGCGAGAACAGATCTACGATGCCCTGGCGGAGATTGTCACGCGAGGTCAGCAGGCTGCCGAGGTTGATCATGTGCGTACCGGACGGATCCGGCGTGCCGTCGGGACAGATCGCCTGGCCGGTCGGGCACGCGGTGCCGTCGTTCTTGACGAGATCGACGTTGAAGGTGCGTTCGCGCGCACCGGTCGCCGCGAGCGGCGTCGATTCGATATTGAACGGATGGCCCGGGGGCAGGCCGTGCAGCGGGATGTCGATCGCGATGACGGCGAAGCCCTGCGAGGCCAGGGTCTGCGCGATCGCGAACGCGTCGGTGCGGTTGCGCGTGATGCCGTGCTGGTAGATCACGATCGGCCAGCCGGCCGGCGGACGCGTCTTGCCCGAGGCCGCATTCGGCACGGTCAGCACGAGCGGGATCGTCTCGGTCTTGGTCGCGACCGGGAACGGATTGGCGAAGGTCACGTTGGTCGAGGTCGGCGACAGGCCGGCCGCATTGAACGGCGGCACATATGCCCCCGGCGCGGCGGTCCAAAAGCCCTGCAGCACGGCGGCAGCCTGGGCCGGCGGCGTCGCGTTGGCCGGTGCCTTGAGGTAGTACGGCACGTCGAGCGTACCGATGTAGATGTCGGCGATCGGCGCGAGACCGGCGTTGAGATTGCCGAGCGTCAGGCCGGTCGGCGCGATGCGCGTCAGCGGGGCCGGCGACTGGCCGACCTTGCCGACCGCAGCCTGCAGCACCGGCGTGATCGACTGGGTCGTGAACACCCAGCTCACGACGACCTTGTCCGGCGTGATGCCCTTGCTGTTGGCCGCGGCGAGATGCGAATTGGTCAGCTGGCGCAGCGGTTCCAGCGCACAGGCCGTCGCCGCCGGCAGCAACGGTTCGGTCGAGGCGCCGTTGACGCAGAGCGGGCTGGTCCGCTTGGAGAGGAAATACGTCTGGTCCGGCGTCGCGTCGTTGCCGTTGTTGTCGGTCACGCCGGTGGTGACGACGGTCAGGTAGCTGGTCAGCTGCTTGAGCGGCTTGGTCGGAATGATCGCAACCGTGCGGCTCGTCGTGTCCGACGGCGCGACGGCGGTGACAAAGTCCGTGGCTGCCGCGAGTTCACGCACGACGCCGGTGACGCCGCCGCCGGGACCGGTCAGGGTCACTTCGAACACGCGGATCGTGCTGCCCGGGACGAGGGTGCTGGCCTTGGGCGCGGCGGAGAACTGCACCTGGCCAGGACCGATCGTGCTCCAGCCATCCAGCGCGTTCACCGCGACCTGGGGATCGGCGAAGTTGGTCGGATTGGCGACCGGGATGTTGAGGGTCAGGTCGGTCGTACCCGACAGCAGCAGATTGTTCGGCAGCGGAATCACACGCTGGGCCGGGTCCGCATTGGACGGGTCGAAGCGGGCCGCGATGACGCCGGTAACGGGCGTACCGTTGCCATTGTTCGCCGGCGGTGTCGGGGTGGCGCGGGGGCTGTTGCTGCCACCGCCACACGCGGCAAGCAGTGCAGACGACAACGCCAGGGCCAAACTCTTTCGGGCCTGCATAGGAAATTTTCCTTGGACAAGGTGGATGCGCAACGCTCCGTATCTTAGGGAGTTCAAACGCTCGTTGGCAACGTGGATTTAACGAACTCGCCGGGACAGTTTTTGCTGTTGCGGCGCAACAAAATAAGCTCTGTTCGCAACATAGTCCACATTGCGAAAAATCACTTCGCGGCGGGTGCCGATGTGTTTTCGCGTGCGGCCGGATTCGGGGCAGACGCTGCCTTCCAGCACTCGGGACCGGGGTGGAATGGGCGTGGCGACCAGTCCAGCAAGGTCTGCGCCGCGGCGTTGTCGGCAACCAGATCGCGCGTGAGGCGCTGCACCATTCCGCCGCCGCGGCCTGTGATTCGGGTCACGAAGCGCAAAAGATTAATACGCAGCGGCAGCGGAACTGTCGCGCAACCGACCCCGGCGCGTACGCGATCGAGCATCGCGGCGTAGCTCAACCGCTCGCCGCCGCCCAGCGGCAGGACCCGGCCACAGGCCGCATCCGTCAGCGCGGCGACGCAGGCAGCGGCCACGTCGTCGGCGTGAACCGGCTGACGCAGCCCGCTGGCCTGCGCCACCAAAGGAAACAGGCGGGTCCGCCGGGCCCAGTGCACGATCGGGCTCAGGCTGCGGTCGACGCCCGCACCGTAGATCAGCGTCGGCCGCAGCACGGTCCAGGCGACATCACCCGCATCACAGCGCAGTGCGAGGCGCTGCTCGCTCGCGGCCAGGCGCTGTGCCAGCTCGCGCTCGGCTCCGGCGAGCGAGTCGCGCTTGCTGTCGGCACTCATCGAACTCAGGGCGACGACGCGGCGCAGCGCCGGCGTCTGCGCGCGTTCCAGCCAGGCGACGAACTGATCGAGCGGGCCGACGCAGATCACCGACTCGACTGCCGGCGCGACGAACGCGTCGTCGAGACCGCCGCGCAGCCACTGCACACCGTCGCGTGGCGCACGCCCGGTGCGGCTCAATGCGAGAACGCCGTAGCCGGCCGCACGCAGTCGAGTCAGCAGGAACCCGCCGACGGCACCGCTGGCGCCGATGACGAGAATGGGCGGCATCATGGGCGCCGCATATGAAGCCCTCTCCCCGAACTTGCTCGGGGGAGAGTGAGCACAGCCGATCGCGGCTTCACGACAGTCGCGCGAACACGGTCACGCCGGGCGCACGGCTTCAGATCCGCACGCCGCCGAACAGGCGCGCCGGCAGCGCGCGTATGCGGCTCAGCAGCGAGTTGGGCAGCTTGGCCTGGGCCTGCAGTGTCTGCGCCGACGGCAGGACGCCGTAGCGGCGCACCGCCTTCGGCGTCTGCTTGAGTTTCCAGTAGCGTCCGAGCGCCGAATCCACGCTGAGCCGGCACGAGCCCATGCGCACGGGCTTGATCAGCATGCGGTAGACCTGCCCTTCGTTGATCAGCTCGATCACGGTCTGCGCGTTGGCGCGCTCGGTGATCACCACGGTCGCGATATACGGGTGGTACTGCTTGAGCGCCTTGAGCATCAGGGTCAGGTCGGCGCCGTGGTTGGTCGCGGTTTCGGAAATCACCACGCCGGTCTCGTGCTGCTCGAGCACCTGCAGCGCGCGCTCGGCCGTATTGGCGAAGCGCACCTGATAGTGCGGCTGCAGGATCTCGCGCAAACGCTGCTGCACGCTCGCGTCGTCTTCGATCACGAGCACGCCGACCTGCGAGCGCGCAATGTTCTGTTCGTTCGGCGAGAGATGGTCCGTCGCGACCGCCGGCGCGTCGCGCGATATCTCGCCGGCCTCCAGCACGAGTGCGCGCAATTCGCTGTTGACCCAGGGCTTGTTGACGAAGCGATAGACCTCGCCTTCGTTGACCGAACCCAGCACCGCCTTGAGATCCGAATAGCCGGTCAGCAGCACGCGCATCGCGCGCGGATGCTTTTCGCGGATCTCGCGCAGCACGTCGACGCCGAGCATCTCCGGCATGCGCTGGTCGCAGATCACCACGTCGACGTTGTGCGTGACGGCCAGTTGCGCCGCCTCGCGCGGTTCGGTCGTGATGTGGACCTCGAATTCGCGGAACAGGGCCTTGAGCGCGCGCAGGATGCGTGCCTCGTCGTCGATCAACAGCACGCGCAGGACCCCTCGGTTGGGATCGCTGGCCGGCATCTCGAAATCCTGTCCTAGCATGAACGGGCGGCCTCAGTGAAGAGTCGGTCGCGCTGCGCTTTCGCTCGGCAGCATGACGGTGAATTCGGAGCCACGGTTCGGCGTAGTTCGCACTTTGATCGATCCGCCATGCGACTTCACGATCTTGTGGACGATCGACAAACCCAGACCGGTGCCCTCGCCGGGCGCCTTGGTCGTGAAGAACGGATCGAAGATCTTCGGCAATACGTCGTCGGGAATACCGCAGCCCGTATCGGCGAACGCGATCTCGACATGGCCGTCGGCGGCGCGTGTCGCGACGGTCAGCGTGCCTTCGTCTTCCATCGCCTGCGCGGCATTGGTGATGAGATTGAGGAAGACCTGATTGAGCTGCGAGGGCATGCCGCGTACGCGCGGCACGCTGTCGAGCTTGCGCACGATCTTGATGCGGTCGCGCAACTGGTGCGCGGCGATCATCAGCGCGCTCTCCACGCCTTCGTTCACGTCCATGAGATCCAGGCCGTCGCGGTCGACGCGGGCGAATCCCTTGAGGTTTTGCACCAACGAGGACAGCTGGGTGATGCCGTCGGCCGAATCGGCGAGCAGTTCCTTGGCTTCGGTGAGCAGCGGGCTCTTCTCCACCGCCTTGCGCGCGTCGAACAGCTTGCGCCGCGATTCCTCGACATGCTTGACCAGCTTGTCCAACGATTCCTTGTCGGCGCCGAACATCAGATCGACCGGCTGCTGGCAATACTGCACGGCGATGTCGTAGTCCTTGACCAGCTTGCGGTAGTCGTCGAGCAGCTCGCCCACGACTTCCACATTGCTCTTGACGAAGCCCAGCGGCGTGTTGAGTTCGTGCGCCACGCCCGCGACCATCTGGCCGAGCGAGGCGAGCTTGGTGGTATGGATGACCTGCGACTGGCTGGACTGCAGCTGCTTGAGTTCGACCTCGGTCTGCTGGTGTTCGGCCTGCAACCGGGTCTTCGCCGCTTCGACCTGGCGCAACCGCCAGAACAAGGCGCCAGCCGCCGCAGCCAAGGCCAGCACCAGGATCACGAGCACTGCTGTCACGAAACTCTCCCCATCACGTTCCCCCTGCACGCAGCCTGCCCTGGCCGCGATCGACGGGCGGCACGACGTCCTGCGTGCGGCCTACCGGGGTTGCTGCATCGAGCCGTTGACAGATCGATAACATCCGTCCGCCGCCCTCAGTCCCGGCCGCAGTATAAGCATGGCGGCCGGTTGCCTATTCCCGGTAATGTACCGCCTGTCGGCGCTTTCGTGATCGGATTCACCGAAAAGCCGCACGGCGGCGACGGTACGGCCGATCCGGCCGCAACGCGCCGCTAATCCGCCAACCGGGGTTTCGCCTGAGCAGCCGGCGCGAAACCTCCACCGGAGACTGCGCATGATTGCCCGCGTCTGGCGTGGCGTGACCCTCGCGGCCAGGGCCGACGAATATCTGGAGCACCTGCGCGAAACCGGCCTGCGCGACTTCGTGCAGACCCCCGGCAACCGCGGTGTGCAGGTGATCCGCCGCATCCAGGGCGAACACTGCGAGTTCCAGATCCTTTCTTTCTGGGACTCGATGGAAGCGGTACACCGCTTCGCCGGCAAGGAAGCCGAGCGTTCACGCTACTGGGACGCGGACGAGGAATTCCTGCTCGAGATGGAACCGCTGGTGCGCCACTTCGACGTGGCGGAAATGATCGGCGATCCGACCGCGAGCAGCGGGATACCTGCCAGCAAGCCCTGAACCATTTCCCTTCTCACGCGCAGTTTCTGCGTTGCGTGAGCATTGCAACGCACATACGAAAACGCCGCACCCGGGTAGGGGCGCGGCGTGTGTGGTGACGCACGATCGCCGCGGCGCCGGTCAGCCCCGCCGCATCACGCGGCCTTCTTGGCCTGGGCTTCGAACTCCAGCGCTTCGGCCACGGCCGGACGCGCGGCCACGCGCTCGACGAACTTCGCGATGCCCTGCCACTGGTTCAGATCGATGTGGAAGTATTTGCTCCAGCCCAGCACGGTGAACAGATAGGCGTCGGCGACGCTGAACTGGCTGCCGGTCAGATAGTCCTGCTTTTCCAGCAGCGGCGAGATCTCGGCGAAGCGCTGCGCGAGCTTGGTCTTCTGCGCATCCTTGACGGAGTCCGGATTGGCCGCGTTGAACAGCGGGCTGAACTGCTTGTGGATTTCTGTAGAAATGAAATTCAACCACTCCTGCAACCGGTACCGTTCCCAGCTGCCGTTGGCCGGCGCGAGCTGCTTGTCCGGCGCCTGGTCGGCGAGGTACTGCACGATGGCCGGGCCTTCGGTCAGGATCTCGCCGTTGTCGAGCTGCAGGGTCGGCACGTAGCCCTTGGGATTGATCGCCTTGAAATCGGCGCCGTCGGCAGTCTTCTTCGTAGCCAGATCGACCTTGATCGCCTCGAACGGCAGGCCCAGCTCGCGCAGCACGATATGCGGCGACAGCGAGCAGGCACCGGGGGAGAAATACAGTTTCATGCGGACACTCCTGGTTGTAAGGATGGGCGCGCCGGCGTCCGTGAATGCCGCAGCACCAGCGCGTCGCCGATAACTGCGGCTGCAGCGGCGTCGATCAAGAGGCCAGTTGCGGCCGCAACGTGAATGCACTGTTTCCCGTACGGCAATGGCCGCATCCGGCAGAAGCCGCGCGCCCGCCGCAGCGCGGATCAGCCCAGCGCCCAGTCGGCGGCGGCCTCGGCGTGGATGCGGGTCGTATCGAAGGTCGGCACGCTGGTGTCGCCATCGCCGACCAGCAACCCGATCTCGGTGCAGCCGAGGATGATGCCCTGCGCGCCGCGCAGGACGAGATCGGCCATGACCTGCCGGAAAAAGTCGCGCGATTCCTCGCGTATCTGGCCGCGGCACAGTTCGTCGTAGATGATGCGATGCACTTCGTCGCGCTGCGCCGCCTCGGGCACGAGCACGTCGAGCCCGTGTCCGGCCAGCCGCGCACGATAGAAATCCTGCTCCATCGTGAAGCGCGTACCGAGCAGACCGACGCGCTGCAGCCCCGTCTCGCGGATACGCGCCGCGGTCGCGTCGGCGACATGCAGCAGCGGCAGCCCGCAGCCCGCTTCGATCTGCGTGGCGACCTTGTGCATGGTATTCGTGCAGATCACGATGCCCTGCGCACCGGCGCGCTGCAGCGCGGAGGCCGCCTGCGCCAGCTGGCGTCCGGCCTCGTCCCAGTCGCCGTCGGCCTGCAGCTGCGCGATTCCGGCGAAATCCACGCTGTACATCAGCAGTTGCGCCGAGTGCAGCCCGCCGCGCGCATCGCGCACGCGCTCGTTGATGATCCGGTAGTACGGAATCGTCGATTCCCAGCTCATGCCGGCGAGGAGTCCAAGGGTTCGCATTGATTTGGCCTTTCGCGAAATGGTCCGGCGATCCTGCATGCCGAACGAGGTGGATTCGGGGCACGGAGCAGGCAATGCTGCGGCGGCGAATTGCGATAGTAATTGCGCCGGATCGCGTCCGCGGTCAATCCTGTGCTGCTCGCTTTGAGGATTTCCGGAGCCGAGCATGTCCACGAGTACCTGGACTGAATCCCTGTTTGCCGCGCTGCACGCGCACTTTCTCCCACTTCCCGAACTCGAAGAATTGCTGCACCGGAGCGAGTCGTCCGACGGATTCGAGCGCGAACGAGTAGTCGTCCAGCTCGGCCTCCTGGGCAACCCTATCGCCCTGCCCGCGCTGATCCTGCGAGCGAACGAATGGGTGCCGCAGGTGCGCGCCGCGGCCATAGCGAGTCTGTGGCAACTGGCTGTGCCGGCGAATGCCGCGGCGTTCGTCGCGTGCCTGCCGGTATTCCACTGGCTGCGCAACTGTCGTCGCGCCGAACACGCACCGCTGGTCGAGCAGATCGAGGCATTCGTCTGCAGGCCCGAAAATGCGCACCATGTCGTCGAGGGCATGCACAGCACGGTCCATGGCGTCGCTCACGCCTGTTTGCTGCTGGCGATACGGCATCGACTGCCCGACGCGGCGACACTCGTGCGCATGGGCCTGAATCACGCCGATGTGTCGGTCCGCGCGCGTGTCGCGCCCCTGATCGCTGAACTCGACGGTGCCGCACAACGCGAGGCCATCGCCGCTGCACTCGGCAATCGTCGCATGCCACTGCGCCGCGCGGCGTTGCAGGCTTTGCTGCGAGAAACGCCAGACGTTGCGTACTACAGCAGCTATCTGTTCGACCGTCACGTCTCGGTGCGCCAGCTCGTCGCCACGCGGCTGGCAGAGCACGGCGTGGATGTCGCTGCGGCGTATCGCGGCGCACTGACGCCGGAGTCAACACCCAAACAGCGCCGCACCGGGTTGTGGGGCCTCGGCGAGTTCGGCCGCAAGGATGACGACGATCGGATTGCCCGTTATCTCGGCGACCCGACGCCGGCCGTGCGTAGGCAGGCGCTAGTTTCGCTCGCACGCCGATCCGGCGATCGGGTGGCTGCGGCGGTGCTGCGCGCACTCGGCGACGACGCGGACAGCGTCGCCAACGAGGCGGCACGCATTGCCGCACGCTTGAACCTGCGCTTTGAAGTCACGGAGTTGCTGCCGATCCTCATGGCGGCGCCGCGAGACGGAGCGGTACGACGGCTGGCCAACGCGCATCGGGCGTCGAACAAATGGGAGCGACTGATCTTCCTGTTGCTCGCGCGACGGCACAACGTAGACGGGCTGCGCGAATTTCGCGGCGCCTACGAACGCTGGCATGAGGGCTTCAACCACAGCTTCGTGCAGCCCACCGCAGCACAGACTTCATATTTGCGCGACGCGGTGCGCGCGCAACCGGAACGCCCGGACCACCATTACGACGGCAAGACCATGCAGCACCTGCGATCGATACTTTCTCTGCAAGGCATTGCCAACGAAGATCCGCTGTAATGTTCCGCGCGGAGAACCGCCAGCCCGTATCCGCCGGTCAAGGCGTGGCCGGCGGATCTGGCGGCCCGAACCAGACAGCGGTCGAATCGCTCAGGCCCCATTGCGGGGACGGCGGACGTGGTATGGCCGCACCGGTCTTCAGGTGCTCGTCCAGCGCGTCGATGAAGCGCATGACACGCGCATCGTATCGTTCGTCGCCAAAGAGCCGGTACGGCCCGAAGAATCCGCGGCAAAGCGCCAGTTCCGGCGCTTCGCCGTCGTTGAAGACGACATAGCTCGCGCCGACGATCAGCGGCGCGCCGCAATCGCCCAGGCCGTAGCCCGCGCGAAGTTCCTCGTTTTGCGGCAGCTCGCCCTTGAGATGGCGCACGACGGCAAAGCGCGCGCGTTGCGGAGGTTCATCGCCGGCCGTGACTTCGCTACGCGGTGGTCCGATCCGCACGCTCTCCACCCGGACCAGCGCAATGTTGCGCGCCCGTGCCGCGGCGTCTTCAACCGAGCCGCGGCGGCAGGAGCAGGCGGACGCGTCGGATGGGGCGCCGAACAGGGCGCCGATGCCGAGCCAGGTGGCAAGCGTGAATGCGGCGCGTGACATCGGCTCTCCGTCTATTTCCGCTTGGGCGCGACGATATCGGTACAAGTCCCCTCGTACACTTCCGCCGCCATGCCGACCGATTCACTCAGGGTCGGATGCGGATGGATGGTCAGGCCGATGTCGGCCGCTTCCGCGCCCATCTCGATCGCGAGCGCGACTTCGGCGATCAGGTCGCCAGCGTTCGGCGCGACGATGCCGGCGCCGATGATGCGGTGCGTGGCCTCGTCGAAGATCAGCTTGGTGAAGCCTTCGGTGCGGCCGATTCCGATCGCGCGGCCGGACGCGGCGTGCGGAAACTTGCCGATGCCGTAGGCGATACCCTGCTTCTTGGCCTCGGCCTCGGTCACGCCGACCCAGGACACTTCGGGATCGGTGTAGGCAACGCTCGGGATCACGCGCGCGACGAATTCGGTCTTGTGGCCGGCGGCGACCTCCGCCGCGACCTTGGCTTCGTGCGTGGCCTTGTGCGCGAGCATCGGGTTGCCGACGAGATCGCCGATCGCAAAGATATGCGGCACGTTCGTGCGCATCTGTTTGTCGACCGGAATGAAGCCGCGCTCGGTGACGTTCACGCCGGCCTTGTGCGCATCGAGCTTGCCGCCGTTGGGCGTGCGGCCGATCGCGACGAGGACGCGGTCATAGGCCGTCGGTTCGGGCGCCTTGTCGCCTTCGAAGCTCGCGACCAGCCCTTCGGGCTTCGCTTCGATCTTCGCGACCTTGGTCTTCAGGTGAATGCCTGCGTAGCGTTTCTGCAGACGCAGCAGCAGCGGGCGTACGAGATCCGGATCGGCGCCGGGCATGAGCTGGTCGAGCAGTTCGACCACGGTGACCTTGGTGCCGAGGGCTTCGTAGACGCAGGCCATTTCCAGGCCGATGATGCCGCCGCCGACGACGAGCAAGGACTGGGGGATGTCGGCGAGGTCGAGCGCATCGGTCGAATCCATCATGCGCTTGTCGTCCCAGGGAAAGCCCGGCAGCTTCACGGCCTGCGAGCCCGCGGCGATGATGGCGTTGTCGAAGCGCACGAGCTTCTTGCCGTCGGGACCGTCGACCTCGAGTTCGTTCGGCGACACGAACTTCGCCACACCGGTAACCGTGGTCACCTTGCGCTGCTTGGCCATGCCGGTCAGGCCGCCGGTGAGCTGCGCGACGACCGCAGTCTTGTGCGCACGCAGCTTGTCGAGGTCGATGATGGGCTCGCCGAAGCTGATGCCATGTGCAGCGAACTGGCGCGCCTCGTCGATGACGCGCGCCGCGTGCAGCAGCGCCTTGGACGGAATGCAGCCGACGTTGAGACACACGCCGCCGAGCACCGGATAGCGCTCGATCAGAACCACGCGCTGGCCGAGGTCCGCCGCGCGAAACGCCGCGGTATAGCCGCCGGGACCGGCGCCGATCACGACGACCTGGGTTTCGATGTCGGCCTTGCGACCGGTGGCCGGCGCGGCAGTGGGCGCCGGACCCGTGGGCGCAGCGGGTTTGTCCGCGGCCGCGGCAGATTTTTCGGCCGCCGGTTTTTCGGCAGCGGGCGTCTTGCTCGCCTCGGGCGCGGCCGCTTTCGCCGCGTCTTTCACCGCCGGTGCCGCGGCATCCGCGGCCTCGGTGTCGATCAGCGCGACGACTGCGCCCTCGGCCAGTTCCTCACCGAGCTTGACGCGGATTTCCTTGACCACGCCGGCGACCGTCGACGGCACTTCCATCGTGGCCTTGTCCGATTCCAGCGTGACCAGTCCCTGCTCCTTTTTGATCGTGTCGCCGACCTTGACCAGGACTTCGATCACCGGAACCGAGACGCCGCCGATGTCGGGCACTTTGACTTCTGTCGTTGCCATTATTTCTGCTCCTTGTCCTGCGAGGCGGCGGCGGCACGGAACATCTGCTTGAGCGCGTCGCGCCGCGATTCGAATTCGGCGAGGGGATGGGGGAAGACCGGCGTCCCTGCTTGGCCGTCGGCTGGTGGCCCGGCAGGGTCGAGTACCGGTACTGGTTCGGGTGACGTCGTTGCGGCAACCGGCGCGCGAACGAAAGTATTGACCGTCGCGGCCGGCGCGATGGTCGCGGCCTTGACAGCTATGGCTGTCGCGGCCGGCGCGGTGTCGGCCGCGACCGGCGCGGCTTCGGGTCGCTTGACCGCCGCGGACACATCGATCGCGGCGTCGCTGCCGTTGAGCAGGCCGCGCACGCGCTCCTGCAACGCGAGCATTTCGTCGCGTTCGCTGCGCTGACCGGCGAGGCTTTCCAGCCGTTTTAGGCGGCGCTGGTGGCTCAGCTCGCGGTATTTGCGATTGGCATAGGCGAGCGACTGGCGGATATCGGGCAAATGGATTTTTTCCACTTCTTCCGGCAGCGAATCGAAGCTGATGTAGTTTTCCTCGATCCACAGGCCGCGCCGGCGCGCGACGATGCGGCTTTCGCGTTCCTCGAAGAACAGCCGCGGCCAGTCCGTATCCGGCGGTTCGCGATCCAGGCGCAGGAACATCACGCGCAGCGAATCGTGCACGCGCGACCAGGTCGTGCGGCTGAGGTCGAGATCGACGATGCGGACGTCGTCGAAATCCGCGTCGAGGGCGTCGGGCTGGCTCACCGGGCGTGCGTCAAAGCAGCGTGCGGCGCATGTCGGCGAGCACCTGGCCCAGGTAGGCGGTGAAGCGCGCGGCCGAGGCGCCATCGATGACGCGATGGTCGTAGCTCAGCGACAGCGGCAGGATCAGGCGCGGCTGGAAGGCCTTGCCGTCCCACACGGGCTTGGTCGCCGACTTGGACACGCCGAGGATCGCGACTTCGGGCGCATTGACGATGGGCGTGAAGGCCGTGCCGCCGATGCCGCCGAGCGAGGAGATCGAGAAGCAGCCGCCGGACATCTCGGCCGGACCGAGCTTGCCGTCGCGCGCCTTCGCGGCGAGTTCGCCGGTTTCCTTCGCGATCTCGAGCACGCCCTTCTTGTCCGCGTCGCGCAGCACCGGTACGACCAGGCCGTTCGGCGTGTCCGCGGCAAAGCCGACATGGAAGTATTTCTTGAGGATGAGATTGTCGCCCGAGGCATCGAGCGAGGCATTGAAGTCGGGGAATTTCTTCAGCGCCGATACGACGGCCTTGATCAGGAATGCGAGCATGGTCAGCTTGATGCCGGCCTTCTCGTTTTCCTTGTTGATCGCCACGCGCAGCGCTTCGAGGTCGGTGATGTCCGCATCGTCGTGCTGCGTGACGTGCGGGATCATGACCCAGTTGCGCGCGAGGTTGGCGCCCGAAATCTTCTTGATGCGCGACAGCGCGCGCGTTTCGGTTTCGCCGAACTTGGCGAAATCCACCTGCGGCCAGGGCAACAGATTGAGGCCGCCGCCGGCGGCGACCGGTGCGGATGCCGAACCGCGCGTAGTGCCAGCGGCCAGCGCCTGCTTGACATGGTTCTGCACATCTTCGCGCATGATGCGCGCCTTGCGGCCGCTGCCGCTGACGGCCTTGAGATCGACGCCGAGCTCGCGTGCGAACAGGCGCACGGCCGGGCTTGCATGCGGCACTTTGTCCGGCATCACTACGCTGGCGTCGAACGGCACCGGCGGCGTGCGCGGGCCGGCGATTTCCGCATCGATGCCGGGGCGGGAGGCGTCGGCATTGGCGGGCGGTTCGGTCTTCGCGGCCGGCGCCGCTTCGGTCGTTGCCGGCGCTTCGGTCTTTGCGGGCGCAGCCGGCGCCTCGGCCTTCGCCGCTGCCGCCGCGGGCTTGGCCTCGGCCTTGGGTGCGGAAGCCGCGGCATCGGCCGCGTCCATGGTCACGACCACCGTGCCTTCCGACACGTCGTCGCCGACCTTTACGCGAATCTCCTTGACCACGCCGGCGAACGGCGCCGGCACTTCCATGGTCGCCTTGTCCGACTCCAGCGTGAGCAGGCCCTGGTCCTTCTTCACCGTGTCGCCGGGTGCAACCAGGATCTCGATCACCGGCACATTGGCGTAGTTGCCGATGTCAGGAACCTTCACTTCTTGTGACATACACCCTCCGAGGCGACAGATTTCGGGCAAGGCAGCTATTGTGGCGACGAAGCCACGCCCGCACCAGAGCGGATAGAGCAGATACTCGGAAAGGGCTGGCGGGACCCGGCCTCGCCGCGAGCACCGCCATATTCCGATTGGTTCGCGCAACACGCCGGCCCCGCAGCTAAGCTGGCTGCCGTTTGTTGCGGACCGCTCACATGGACATTACGGAATTGCGCGCGCAGCTTGATCAGGTCGATCGCGACCTGGTGCGGCTCGCCGCGGAACGCCAGCGCATCGTCGCCGAGATCGGCCGCAGCAAACGCGGCAGCGGCCGGCCGCTGCGCGATTTCCGGCGCGAGAAAGAAGTGCTGGACAACGTGCGCGGCCATGCGCGCGAGGCCGGCATCGATCCTGAACTCGCCACCGGCCTGATGCAGCTGCTGATTGCCGCGTCGCTGACCCGGCAGGAACAGGACACGGTGCGCGCCCTGTCCGCCGGCGGCGGCAAGAGCGCCCTGCTCATCGGCGGCAGCGGCCGCATGGGCGCCTGGTTCGCGCGCTTCCTCGACGCGCAGGGTTATGCGGTGGAGATCGCCGATCCCGTCGTCAACGCCGCGGGCTTCGCGCAGCGCGAGCGCTGGGACGAGGGCGCGCTCGACCATGACCTCATCGTCGTCGCCACGCCGCTGCGTGCCGCCGCGCGCATCCTCTCCGCGCTCGCCACGCACCGGCCGCCGGGCATCGTGTTCGACCTGGGCTCGATCAAGACGCCGCTGCGCGAGTCGCTGCAGCAGCTCAACGCGGCCGGCGTACGTGCGACCTCGATCCATCCGATGTTCGGTCCCTCGGCCAATGTGCTGGCCGGGCGCCATGTCGTCCTCATCGACAGCGGCGATCGCGAGGCACTGGAAACCGCGCGCAGCCTGTTCGCCTCGACGACCGCGATCACGGTGGAGATGGATCTGGACGAACACGATCGGCTGATCGCGCTGGTGCTGGGCCTGTCGCATGCGTTGAACATCGCGTTCGTCGCGGCACTGGCGGGCAGCGGGGTCGATCCGGAACGCCTCAGGGCCGTGTCGTCGACGACGTTCAGCGCGCAGCTCGGCATCGCCGAGGGCGTCGCCCGCGAGAACCCGCACCTGTACTTCGAGATCCAGTCCCTCAACGCCCACAACGGCCCGGCGCTGACCGCGCTCGACGAAGCGGTACATGCCCTGCTCGCGGCCGTGCGCAACGGCGACGAGGCAAGCTTCGTCGCGCTGATGCAGCGCGGCCGCGACTATCTGCATACCGACGCGGAATAACCGACGCGGCGCAGAGGCGCGTCCGTGGTCGGATCGCTACCGGGCCGTACGGTACTGGAAGCGCGCGACCGCCTGCGCGTAGTCTCGGGCTTTCGCCAAAGAGATAACCCATGCCGCGTACCACTGTCCTGCGCCAATCGCTGCTCGCGACTGTCATTGCCCTCGCGCTGTCGCCGATGACGGTGCTGGCCGAACGCATCGCCGTCACTGCCGAACGCATGATCGACGTGGAAAGCGGCACGCTGCGCAGCAAGGCCGTCGTCGTCATCGACGGTGAGCGTATCGTCGACGTGCGTTCGGACGGACAGGTGCCGGCGGAGGCCAGACGCATCGACCTCGGCGACGTGACCTTGCTGCCGGGGCTGATCGACTGCCATGTGCATATCGACTCTCAATCGGGCGACTTCTACACCGAAGCATTCCGCCGCAGCCCCATCGACAACGCGGTCAAGGCGCATCTGTACGCGCAACGCACCCTGCAGGCCGGCTTCACCACGGTACGCAACGTCGGTTCGGCCGAGTTCATCGACGTGGCGCTGCGCAACGCCATCACGCGCGGCGAGGTGCAGGGGCCGCGCATCCTCGCGAGCGGTCTCGCGCTCGGCGCGACCGGCGGTCACGCCGACGGTGGCACCGGGTTCTCGCCCTACCTGCGTTTCGAGGGCTACAACGGCATCGCCGACGGCGTCGATGCGATTCGCGCCAAGGTGCGCTTCGACGTGAAGCACGGTGCCGACGTCATCAAGTTCATGGCCAGCGCCGGGGTGCTCAGCGAAGAGGAGTCGGTCGGCGAACCGCAGTATTCGCAGGAAGAGATGAATGCGGTCGTCGACGAGGCGCATCGCTGGCACCGCAAGGTCGCCGCGCATGCGCATGGCACCGAGGCGATAAAGATGGCGGTCAAGGCCGGCGTCGATTCGATCGAGCACGGCAGCTTCCTCGATGACGAGGCCATCGCGCTGATGATCAAGCATGGCACCTGGCTTGTCGCCGACGTCTACAACGACGACTACATCCTGGCCGAGTTCGCACGCCTGAAGTATCCGGAAAGCATGCTGGAGAAGGAGCGCAAGGTCGGCCGCACCCAGCGTGAGAGCTTCCGCCGTGCGGTCAAGGCCGGCGTCAAGATCGCCTACGGCACCGATGCCGGCGTATATCCGCACGGCGACAATGCGAAGCAGTTCGCGAAAATGACCGAATGGGGCCAGACGCCGATGCAGGCGTTGCAGGCAGCGACGGTGCGTGCGGCGGAACTGTTGGGCCGCGATGAACAGGTCGGCGCGATCCGTACCGGTCTCTATGCCGACCTCGTCGCCGTGCCGGGCAACCCGCTGCAGGACATCGGCGTGATGGAGAAAGTCGCCTTCGTCATGAAGGGCGGCAAGGTGGAAAAATCCACCAGATAGCGTCGTAGAGGCTTCGAGTCCGCCCTGCTCAGAACGCGATCGAGAGGCCGAGGAAGATTCCGGCCAGCGCCAGCAGCAACAGCACGAGGAAGATCGCGAAGACGATCTTGGCGATGCCGCCCGACGCACCGGCGATACCGGTAAAGCCGAGCGCGCCGGCGACGAGCGAGATCAGACCAAAGATGATGGCGAGCTTGAGCATGCCGTTCCCTCAGCCCCAGGTCCTTCAACCCCAGGCGTTCAGCGCAAGCCAGAGGGATTCGTCGATCGGAGCCTGACCGGCTTCCGGCGCAAGTCGGCGAGCGATCGCCTCGGGGCCTTCCTGGCGCCAGTTGCTGCTGTCGTCGCGGCGGTTGTCGTCGTCCTGCATGGCTCGTGCTCCGGTGATTGTCCGGATGGATAGCGCAAGCGGCGTGCCAGGGTGGCCCGATCCGAGTGTGGCGTTATTCGAAAGCGCTGCGATTGCGCATCAGAACCCGTCGTCTTGACGCTTGGCGTCGGGTGCAAAGTGAAGCTACACCATCCCCACCCAACCCTCCCCTTGAAGGGGAGGGCTTGTTGTCGAACAGATTTTTGTCCGCGCAAACGGCGGTAGGCCATCTAAAGAGCGGAGAAATCCCTCCCCTTCAAGGGGAGGGTTTGGGTGGGGATGGTGTGCGCCGGGGTGCACGGTCCATCCAGCGCAAACACCGTCGGCCACGATTTCCACAGCGGCCACACCCGACCGTCGATTGCGCCGTGCACGAAAGCCCGCGCCGGCGGCTTGCAGTTTGCGATCCGTAGCGGCAGAGACAGGTCTGCCGCATTCGCGATTCATCGCGTGAGCGTAACGCTCACTTCTCGAAATCGAGCAGGTTCAGGCGCGAGCCGCCATCCAGACGCAGTTCCAGGCTGTTCTCGAGGCTGTCGAGCCGGGCGACCATCGGACACAGCGCGGCGACGCGCGAGGCCAGTTGGGCCGTCTGCGTGTCGATGCGACGCTCGATGTCGTGCTCGATCTTTTCCGCACGCGCCTCGAGATTAGCTGCGCGGGCTTCGTCGCCGCTGAGGGCGATGGCGATCGCGTTGCCGGCGACTTCGGTCAGGATCACCGGCAACAGGTCGCTCATGGCCTTCTCGACGAGCGAATCGAACTCGTCTTCGTTCCAGGGCCGCTTTTCGAAGGTGTCGTCGATGCGCAGCTTGAACTCGTCGCGCAGCACGCCGAGGCGCTGGCGCGTGTTCGGGCTGTCGGCCGTGCCGGAGAAGGCTGCGGCGACTTCGCTGACCGCGACGTAGGCGATATCGATCGCATCGCGCGCGATGGCCTTGGCCTGCGGCACCAGCGCCCGCACGGTTGCCTCGTATTCGGCGACACGGGCGCGATCGGTATCGCTGAGCGCCAGCGGGCGGCCGTCGATGATCAGCTGCCCCTTGTTCATGACGATGCTGGCCGGCTTTCCGCCGCTGTGCCGGAACGCCAGGCCGGACTTGTCGATGGTCACGTCGTAGTCGCTGTCCAGGCCGCAGGAATCGATGCTGTGGCTGCGTGCCTGCGCAGCGAAAGTGAGGCTCAGTCCCAGGGCGGCAGCAAGCAGCAGGCGTTTCATGGCGCGTCCTCGTCGTATCGGTAGTGGGCATCGCCGCGGTCACGTCGGCGATTGCGGCCTTGGATGCGGATTTTCGCGCGAGGGTTGCAGTGCGCGCATCCGCCAGCCGTAGGCATGACTTCCGGCAGGGTGACGCGCGCTATCGCCGCCGCGGATGAGTTCGTATGCTGGCGCGCCCTGACACGGAGCCGTCCGATGTATACCTTGTATTACTCACCCGGTGCGGCGAGCCTGCTGCCGCACCTGCTGCTGCTCGAAATCGGCGCGGCGCATGAACTGCGCCGGGTCGACACCCAGGCCGGCGACAACCGCAAGCCCGAATACCTGAGCCTGAATCCAAACGGTACCTTGCCGACGCTGATCGTCGACGGACACGCCCGAGCCGAGACCGCGGCGCTGCTGCTGTTGCTGTGCGAACGCCATCCGGAGGCCGGTCTCGCACCCGCGCCCGGGACGGCCACGCGCGCTGCATTTCTGCAGGGCGTGCTGTTTCTCGCCAACACGCTGCAGCCGGCGTTCCGTCTCTGGTTCTATCCGTCGGATGCGGGCGCGGTGGACGAAGCCGCACTCAAGCAAGGCCTGCGTGAGCGCATCGAACAGTGCTTCGATCAGCTCGCCGTACAGCTCGGCGACGGCCGTCCTTATCTGCTCGGCGAACAGCCGAGTGCGCTGGACTTCTACGCCACGATGCTGATGCGCTGGTCGCGCAACATGCCCAGGCCGGCGACCGAGTGGCCTGTGCTGAAAGCCCTCGCCGACCGCATACGCGCGCGGCCGAGCTGGCAGCGGCTGTATGAAATCGAAGGCCTTACCGAATGGGTTTGAGCCGTACGTGAGCTGAACCGCACGCCGCAGTCGCGACGCGCACTGAACATTTGCGCGGGTAGCCTCGTCCTCGAATTCCCGAGGAAGGCCATCTCATGACCTCGTTCGACGAAGCCCAACTGCTGATCCGCTTGCTGCGCGAAGGCCGTGAGTACTACGCCTACGCGCGCAATGAAACGCGTGACCCGGACACCGCCGATGTGTTCTCGCTCGCGGCCAAGGCGCGGCTGGACCTGCTTGAAGACCTGGTCTCGACGCGGCTGCTGTTTCAGACGTCGCCGGCGCATGCGACCCGCACCTTGGCACCGGATCTCGGCTACGAAGGTCTGCGCCATCAGTTCGATCCGCTGCATCCGCGAGCGCATGCCGCTGCACTGCATGAGCGCGAACGCCGCGTGGTACACCTGATGCAGGACCTGGTCGACAGCGACGTCGAGGCATCGCCGAAGCTGCACGCCGCGCTGAAAACCCACTATGCGGCATTCGTCGAAGTGGAAGACTGTCTCGCACGCTGGAGCGCGCTGCAGGCCGCCGCCTGATCAGCCGCCGAAGTCCAGCGCCAGCGCGACAGGCCTGACCGACAGTTCGATGCGCGGATTGTCGCGCCGCCATTCGCGCTTGTCGGGCAGGCGCATCTCATCCTTGTCGTCGGCGGCATAGCGCAGCACGCGCGAACGCAGATGGATCGTCGCACGCGCGTCGGAGCCCGCCGGAAAACGGATCAGCAGTCCCTGCGGATCGCTCGCGATGAAACGTTGGAGAAGGTCGCGACCGGCCACGTCATCGGCGTGCGCCGCGGCCATGTCGGTATAGACGGAATACGGGAAGGATTGCGGCAGCACGTCCGCCCGGACGGGAAGCGCAGGAATCAGAAGCAACGACAGCAGGAGCGGCAGATGGCGCAACACGACGAGGCTCCGGTGACAAGGCCCGGCGGACGCTAGCAACCTGCGGCTGAAGCGCCGGAAAACGCGGCGTCGCACGAGCGCGATGCTTTCGACCGGCGAGGCTCGGCAAAGTCGGCGAGGAGCAACGTTCGCGGCGTTCGAATAGCCATCCGGTCGCGAAACGTCTACGGCCGCGCGCGAAACGTCACGACGAGCACGTCGCGATACGCCGGCACCGCCGCATCGACCGCTTCCACCGGCGTGACGCCGTGGCAGACCCGCGCATCGTCGACGAGCGCCGCATCGAACGGCGCGGCCAGCGTGAAGCGGCCGAGCAATGCGCCGTCGGGCCGGTGGATCGTCGTCGTGCCGCTGGCGATGTTGCGACGCGCGACGAGCAGCACGAGCACGTAGTCCACGCCATCGCGATGCACGCCTTCGGGCGTCGGCAGACCGTGCTCGCCGGCACGGGCCTCGATGCGGAACTGGTGCACTTCGACCTGCCAGCCGGCGACGTCGGGCGCGAGCGCGCCGAACAGGCGCTGGCAGTAGCTCAGTATCGTCGGCAGGCTGCTGCCCTCATCCCAGCGCGGCGCGATCGGCTCGAACCAGCGCGCGATGCCACCGTTGAGCGTGTTGTATTCCAGCGCCTGGTAGTGCGGCTGCGCCGGTTCGCGCTGCAGTCGAGCGGCGTCCGCCGTATACACGCCGTGGCGCCGGCGCCGGTAGCGACCCTGGTCGGCCATGTAGATGTCGACGGCGAGGTCGTTCCAGCTCGCCGCGAAGTCGGCCCAATCGTCCAGCGGCCCGCACTCGGCCAGGTGCGCGGCCATCGTCGTGCCGGCGACGAAGGCGAAGCCGACGCCGCGCAGTTCGGGCTCCACCGTCGCCAGCAGCGCGGGAGCGGTTTCCTCGGTACTCATGCAATCACGGTAGCAGAGCGCGCCGATCGCGCGATGGCCGATCGTTATAAGCCTGGATTTGCCGGCGTGCGGCGTGGCTCTGGCGTCTGCCCTACAAATGGTTCCGCGGTTTCTGCATCGCCCATGGCTCTGCCGTCGTCGAACCCGTCTAGCGCCCCGCGCTGGCCTTCAGCGCACTGCGGCTGCCCTCGAGGCAACGCGCAAGGTTGGCGCGCGCTGCCGCATCGCCGCGCGCATGAAACCAGTCCGAGACGAAGATGCGCGGCGCCGCGAGCAGGCCACGCAGGAAACGGCGCCGGTAGTGGCGAAACATCCACGCCGGCAGCTTGCCGCGGTATTCCTGCGCGATGGCCTTGTCGTAGGCGTCGAAGCGTGCCGGCTCGGCCGCGAGTATCGCCATGTCGCAATCGAGGAACAGCGCCGCGTCGCGATCCAGCGCCGACGCGTCCCAATGCCCGTGCCTGGCCGTCATCTCGATGAGTTCGACGACGCGTGCCGCATCCACGCCCTGCCCTTCCAGCCAGCGCGCGATCGCGGTCTGTGCGAAGTCTGCGCTGCGCGCCTCGTTGTCCTTGCGTCCGGCTTCGTAGATCGCATCGTGATACAGCAGCGCGAGAAACACCTCGACTGGCCGGTTCCAGCCCGGTTCGCGCGCGACCGCGGCGTAGTGGCCCAGCACTTCCAGCACATGGTCGAAATTGTGATAAGCGCGCGGCGGCTGCGCATAGCAGGCGCGCAGTTCAGCGATCAGGCCGGACGGCAACGGCAGCGGCGCGGAAAGATCGGCTTCGCTTATGAGCATTGGAGCAATGCACCCAACTCGTGGCCCATGCGGCTGCCACCGGCGGCTGCAACACTCGCACAAATGGCCGCCTACTTTCATCCCCGCCTGCAGGAAACCCGCCGCGTCGCCGGCAATCGCGCGCGGCGTCTGCTGCGCCTGTGGCCGCAGACGCTGTTCCATCTCATTGCCGGTAGTGCATTGCTGTTCCTCGTCGGCGCCGGCGTTTCGCGCATCGACGGCGATCGCATCGGCCTCGTGCTGCGCCTGCTCGCCGCGCAACCGCTGACGATTGCGATCGCTTTTGCCGCGTTCGGCTTCGCGATGTGCCGCAGCTCGACCCTCGCGCTGCTGCAGGAACTGCGGCTGGGCTGGTGGGGCGCCGCACCCGTGCCCCAGGTCGCGACGCAGCGCAGCCTGCATCTCAACGCGATCCTGCTGACCGTGTTCGGCAATGTCGTCGTGCTGTTCGTGCTGGCCGGCATCGTCGTGTTGTCGCGCCGCTCGACGCCGTGGTTCGTGCCCCTGCTGACCTCCGCGAGCCTCGGCTTCTGGCTCGGCAGCGGCCTGGGTTATCTGGCCGTACGCCGACTGGGCACGCGCAGACACGCCAAAGTGAAGCAAACCCATTCCAGCGCGGCGCTGCTGCCGCTGCGCGCGCTGGATCATCCGCAGTTGCGCAACCTGCCCGACTGGCAGCGGCGCGAGACCGTGCGCCGCTGGCGTTCGGGCGGACGCAACTGGCAGTTCCTCGCGCTGGGCCTGCTGGTGCCGATGGGCATGCCGCTGCTGCCGCTGGCCGGCATGCTGCTGCTGGGCATCGCGCTGATCTGGTACGGCCTTGCGCTGCGCGCGAGCGAGGACACGCTGGTACGTGCGGCGCAACTGTTCGCCGCGCTGCCGCTGCCGTTTACGCGTTTTGCCGCCGGCACGCTGCGCTATCCGCTGTTCGCCTGGGGCTGCGCGAGCGTGCTCGGCGCCGGCGGCCTGTTGCTGCAGTCGGCCAAGCCCTGGGTCGCCGCGGCATTCGTCATCGCGATCGGCCTCGGCGGCCTGTTGTCGCTGTGCCTGAGCTGGCGCTATCGCCATCGGCCGCATCTCGCGCGCATTCGCGCGACGGCGGAAGTCGTGCTGTTGCTGCTGCTCGCTTATCAGTTCGTCGTCATCGTGCCGCCGCTCGCGATCGCGCTGGCCGTGCGTCACTACTTTGTTGCCCGGAGTGTTGCCTGATGTCCGTCCTGGAAATTGCCGGCCTGGTTCATGCCTACGGGCCGCAGCGCGTACTGGACGGCGTCGAACTGCGCCTGCAGGCCGGTGAATTCGCCGCGCTGATCGGGCCTAACGGTTCGGGCAAGACCACGCTGCTGCGCTGCCTCGCCGGCATCCTGCAGCCGCAGCAGGGCCGCATCGCGATCGCCGGCGCGGACATGGCCAACGATCCGCTCGGCGCCAAGCAGCGTCTGGGCTTTGCGGTCGATCCGACCCTGCTGCCGGCATTGCTGACCGGACGCCAGTGCCTGGAGCTGTTCGCCGGTGCGCGCGGCCTAGTCGCGATTCCGGCCGCGACGCTGGAACTGGCCGAGGCGCTCGCGTTCACGCGCTGGCTCGACCACGAAGTGCAGGCCTATTCGCTCGGCACGCGGCAGAAGCTCGGCATCCTGCTCGGCCTGATCGGCGAGCCGCCGCTGATCGTGCTCGACGAACCCATGAACGGTCTCGATCCGCTCAGCGCTTTCGCGCTCAAGCAGCACCTCGTGCGCCTGACGCGCGAGCACGGCTGCGCGGTGCTGCTCGCCACGCATGCGCTCGAGGTGGCCGAACGCTTCATCAGCCGCTGCGTGCTGCTGCTCGGCGGCAAGCTCGTGCAGGACTGGGACACCGCCGCGCTCGACGCGATCCGGCACGATCCGGACGCCTCGCTCGAACAGGTCATGGTCGAGGCGCTGCAGCGCTTCGGCGCTCCGCGCAACGACGCCTGACACGCGCGTCACGGCAGGCCGTCGCTTGCCTGTGCCGCGCCGACCGACGCAGGCACTATTGCACTAGTGTATTTGTTCAAATTAAAGGAACGCGAAGGACGCCGCACGACCTTCCATCGCGGCAGCGGCGCGCAAGCGAACCAACGGCGCGGCCGCAGGCGCGCCGTCAGCCTCAGCGGATCTCGCAGAAGCAGTACGCGAACACGTTGGGCTTGCCGCCCTGCACCGTGCGCAGCAGACGCAACGGGCGCTGCAGGTCCGCGTCGTTCAGCAGCGAGGCTTCCGGCCGCAGCAGCTCGATCTTCGCGAGCGCACGAGCGCCGGCGCTGTCGCTCATGCTGAGCAGGAATTGCTCGAACGTGCCGGGCGTCTTCTCGATGTAGCGCGTCTGCCAGTCGGCGCCGAGCTTGGCGCGCTCGGCCGCGGCGGCGATCGCCGCGTCGAGGCCGCCGAGCTTGTCGACGAGGCCGCGATCCAGTGCCTGGCGGCCGGTCCAGACGCGGCCGCGCGCGACCTGGTCGATTTCGGCGGGCTGCTTGCCGCGCGCCGCGGCGACGCGGCCGATGAAATCGCGGTAGCCCTTGTTGATGACCGACTGGATTACCTTGGCCACGGACGGATCCAGCGGACGGCGCGGATCGAACGCGCCGGCCAGCGGTGTCGTGCCGACGCCGTCGATATGCACGCCGATCTTTTCCAGCGTTTCGGGAATCGTGACGAACAGGCCGAAGATGCCGATCGAACCGGTGATGGTCGCCGGCTGGGCGAAGATCTCGTCCGCGTCCATCGAGATCCAGTAGCCGCCCGAGGCCGCGACGTCGCCCATCGACGCGACGACCGGCTTGCCGGCCTGCTTGATCAGTTCCACTTCGCGCCGGATCTGCTCGGACGCGAACACTTCGCCGCCCGGCGAATTCACGCGCAGCACGACGGCCTTGACGTTGTCGTCCTCGCGCGCCTCGCGCAGCAGCGCGGCGGTGGATTCGCCGCCAACCGTGCCGGCGCTCTGCTCGCCGCCGACGATCTCGCCTTCGGCGACGATGACGGCGACCGATGCACGCAGATCCGGCAGCGCCGCACTGTGCGCGAGTGCGTGGTAGTCACGCCAGTGCACCTGACGGAAGCTGTGCTTGGCCTTGTCGGGCACGCCCTTGGCAATGAGGATTTCGCGCGCCTGGTCGCGTGTCGCGAGCTGGTCGACGAGGTGCGACGTCAGCGCGATCTTGGCCAGATCGCCCTGCGCGTCGTCGATCGCCTCGGGCAGTATTTCGATGCCGTTCTGGATCGCCTTGGGCTCGAGCTTGCGCCGGCTGCCGACGTCGCCGAGCCAGGTCTGCCACAGGCCATCGAGCCAGAAAAGGTCGGCTTCGCGCGCTTCGCTCGACGCGCCGTTGAGGATGTAGGGCTCCGCCGCCGACTTGAATTCGCCGACACGGAACAGGTGCACATTGACCGCGAGCTTGTCGAGCAGATCCTTGTAGTAAAAGCGATAGCTGGCGAAGCCGTTCAGCAGCACGGCGCCATCCGGATGCAGCAGGATCTGGTCCGCATGCGTGGCAAGGAAATACGGCATCTGCGTCATGCCGTCGGAAACCGCGACGACTTCCTTGCCGCTGCTGCGGAAGCGTTCCAGCGCCGCGCCGACTTCGGCCAGCGACGCGAGTCCGGCACCGCGCAGTTCATCAGGCAGCAGCACGATGCGTTCGATGTTCGCATCGTTACCGGCGCGCCGGATCACCTCGAGCACGTCGCGCAGCTGGATCTCGCTCGACTTGTTGCCGAGCATGCGCTCCAGCGCGCGCGAACCGGCGTCGGTGCGGTACTGCTCGACGAGTTCGCCCTTGAGTTCGAGTACCAGCGCGGTGCGCGGCTCGATCACCGGCGCCTTGGCCGACAGCGCGATCACGAAGATCAGCAGCACGAACAGAAAGATGAGGTTGAACACCAGGCGCCGGGTGAAATTGATCGCGTCCCAGATCGCGCCGAAGAACCGACGCACCGGACCGGGCTTACGCTCCGTCATTGCTCTCTCCGCTTGCTGAATGGCCGGGCGGCGCCGGATGGCGCCGGTTTTAGTGAGGCATGTTCAGTGAGGCATATTGTGGCCTGTATCGGCCAGTGAAACCCCTGCCGGACGTGCGGCCTGCTGCCAGCGACCGCGTGCGGCCTGGCGGTTGAAGCGCAGGAACAGCAGCACGGCCGCGGCCGACAGGCCCGCGATCAGGCCGATCCACATGCCGCGCGCGCCCATGTCCAGCGAAAACGTGAGGTACCAGCCCACTGGCATGCCGATGCCCCAGTAGGCCAGCACCGTGATCAGCATCGGCACACGCGTGTCCTTGAGACCACGCAGGGCGCCGTTCGACGCGACCTGGATGCCGTCGGAAAACTGGAACAGGCCGGCCAGGATCAGCAACTGCGCCGCGAGCGAAATCACCGCCGCGTCGCTGGTATACAGCGCAGCGATACGCTCGGGCACCAGCAGCATGGCGCCGGCGGAGATGAACTGCGTCGCGATGCACAACGCGATGCCGGCGTAACCGGCATAGCGCACGCCGCGCTCGTCGCCGCGTCCGACCGCGTTGCCGACGCGCACGGTGATCGCCAGAGCCAGACCCAACGGCAGCATGAAGCAGACCGCCGAGACGTTGAGCGCGATCTGATGGCTCGACGCCGTGGTCTCACCGAAACCCGCGAGGATCAGCGCGACGACGGCGAACAGACTCGCCTCCATGAACACGCTGACGCCCATCGGCACACCGATGCGCAGCAGCTGGAGAATCATCTTCAGGTCAGGCTGGTCCCAACGCGCGAACAACTGCTGACGACGGTAGACCGGACGCCAGTACAGCCAGGCCAGCAGCGCGAAGAACTGCAGCCAGAGCGCGATTGCCGTCGCTGCGCCGCAACCGGCCGCGCCATAGGGCGCGAAACCGAGGCGGCCGTACATCAGCGCCCAGCCGATCGGCGCAAGCAAGACGAGGCCGAGCAGGCCGAAGTACATGGTCGGTTTTGTAAGGCCGACGCCTTCGCTGGCGCCGCGCAGCGCCAGATAGCCGCACAGGGCCGGCGCGCCCCAGGAGATCGCGCGCACGAAACCCTGCGCGTCGGCGCGCAGCGACGGATCCACGCCGATCCACTCGAGGAAAAACGGCACGCAGACGCGCACCGCGAAGAACAGGACCACGCCCATGCCGGCGGCCAGCCACAGCGCCTGGCGGAACAGCGCGCCGATTTCGCCGTGGCGCTGCGCGCCAGCCAGCTGCGCAACCGACGGCGACAGCGCGAGCATGACGCCGAGCGCGGCGACGTAGGCCAGCACCCAGAAATTCGCGCCGACCGATACCGCGCCCAGGGTATGCGCGTCGAGATGCCCGGCCAGCATCGTATCGACGACCGTCATGCCCACGCCGCTGAGCTGACCCGCGACGAGCGGCAGGGCCAGGCTCACGGTGGCGGCGCAGTCGCGCCACAGGCGCTGACGATCAAAGCTGGGCATGGGAGGGGCTGACGCAGACGGGCGACCGAACAGTCTAGCAGGCAGCTGCGAACGAACGGTCGACGGTACGGCGAAAGGGCGAGGCAGGCGCGACCGTCATCGTCCATACTCCGCCGTCAAATCCCAGCCGATGCCGCGCCCGATGACCGATCCCGCGCCCCACGACACGCCCGTGCCTACGCCGCCTCCGGTGTTGCGGCCGTCCGCCGCGACGCACTGCGCCAACTGCGGCGCCTCACTGGAAGGCAAGTATTGCCACGCCTGCGGCCAACCGATCAAAGGCATGATCCGGCCGCTGTCGGGCCTGACCGCCGACGTCGTCGACAGCGTCTTCAACCTCGACTCGCGCCTCCTGCGCACGCTCGGTCCGCTCTACTTCAAGCCCGGCTTCCTGACCACGGAATATTTCATCGGCCGGCGCCAGCGCTACGTCACGCCATTCCGGCTGTTCTTCTTTCTGACGATCGTGGGCTTCTTCCTCGCCCAGATCTACCTCGGCCAACTCGACTTCGGCGCCAGTCCACTGGTCGACGTGGACAAGCCTCTCGTCCAGCTGGAAGGCCTGGGCATCGAAAAGGCCAAGACCGCCGAGGACGTCGTGCGCCAGCGCGACGAACTGATCGAAGGATTCAAGGAGGCGCTGGCCGAACCGGATCTGCCGGTCTTCGTCCGCAACAACCTCGAAGCCCAGATCAAGCGCGTGAACCGGGCGGCGGAACGGCGGCTGGCCCAGCTCAACCACACACCGGCCGCGCCGGACGCAGCGGAAAAAGCCGCCGACGACACGCCACCAGCGAGCGCCGCCGCACCCGCGTCGAGCGGAGCAAATCCGCCGGAAGCGGCCGTGCCTGCCGTGCCAACCGGCGCGAATGCGCCCGTCGTGCCGCGTGCGCCCGGTGCGCCGCGGGTGACCGAGCCCGAAATCAACTTCATGCAGTTCAACGACAAGGCCTGGAACGCCAAGACCAATCCGGTGCGCATCGAGTGGCTGCCCGACATCGCCAACGCCAAGATCAACGAGATGATCGGCAACGGCGAGGTCAACTTCAAACGCGCGCTGAAAGAACCCAAGCGCTTTGTCGCGCTGATCGGCGTGCTGCCGCAGTCGCTGTTCCTGATCATGCCGCTGTTCGCGGTGCTGCTGAAGATCTTCTATATCTTCAAGCGGCGCTACTACATGGAACACCTGATGGTGGCGCTGCACAGCCACGCCTTCATCTCGCTGAGCATCCTGCTGTTCTGCCTCGTGAGCCTGGCCGAACTCGCCTGGCCGGCCACCACGCCGGTGCTGTTCTGGGTCAACGTCGCCATCGGCGCGTGGATACCGCTGTATCTGCTCATCATGCAGAAGCGTGTGTATCGGCAGAACTGGTTCATGACCGTACTGAAATGGGGACTCATCGGTTTCTGCTACGTCATGCTGATCAGCACTGCCGTTGCCATCGCCGCTGTCGTGGGACTCATGCTGCAGTGATCGTCTACGAGGTCAGCATCGAGGTCGACCGCGCGCTGGGCGACGCCTATGCCGACTGGCTGCGCGACCACGTCGCGCAGATGCTGAACTTCGACGGCTTCGTTGCCGCGCAGCGCTACGAGCGCAGCGATCTTCCGGAGGATGCGCCGCGACGCGGCTTCGTGATCGCGTACCGCCTGCGCGACCAGGCCGCACTCGACGCGTATTTCGTCGATCACGCCGCCGCCATGCGCGCCGACGGCGAGCGCCGCTTCGGCGGCCGCTTCAGTGCAAGCCGCCGCGTGTTGCGCGAGCTTTAGCCGGCGGCCGATTCGTTCCGCCCGGGCGGGCAGACCTGCAAGGTCCTGCCGCGGAATTCATGGACCCGACCCTATCCCACCCCGCTACCGCGGCGTCGCCGCCTCCAGGCGCTGCGCCCGCGCCTCCGGCGTCATGCGCAGAAACTCCCGGCGCAGCGTGTCGCGCTGCACGTCCGGCACCGCCCGCAGCAGCTGCCGGAACGCCTTGCGCTGCGGCGGCGTGAAACCGTCGAGCATCGCGCGCATCGGCTCGCGTTCCGCCTCGGGCAGGGAACTGAGCCAGCGTTCGCGCGCCAGCGCGCGACGTTCGTTGCCGGCTCCCTGCAGGAAGGCGCGGCGCTCATCCGGACTCATGCGCGCGAATTCCTCACGCATGCGCGCACGCTCCTCCGGCGGCAGACGACGGAACCGCTCCACGCCGCGGCGCACGCGATCCTGCTGTTCGGGCGGCATCGAGCGGAAGGTGCGGAAGCGTTCGCGCAGCGCGGCGCGTTCCTCGGGTTTCAGCGCCTGCCAGCGGCGGAAGCGCTCCTGCATCTGGGCGCGCTGTTCCGGCGGCATCTGCGCCCAGCGCGCGGCGGCGCGACGCAGCCGCTCCTGGCGTTGCGGCGGCAGCGTGTCCCAGTCCTTGGCGAAGGGCTGCAGCTGCTCGCGCTCGGTCGCGCTCAGGCTCGCGTACGGAATCGCGACGGCGGACGCGTCGCCGGGTTGCGCCGCCAGCGGCAGCGCGGCCAGTGCGAGCACGGCGCCGAGCAGCGCGCGGAGGAATACGGCATCACGGCGCATCGTCATCCTCCCCGGGCGTCGGCGCGGGCGGCAGTTCGGCCGGATCGACCCACTCGCCCTGCGCATCCTCGAACTCGCTGAGGAAGAGCAGCAGGTCCGCGTCGGCGGCCGCGGCCGGTAACGGCTGTGCCGCCACGGTCGGTGCCGGTACCGGCGGCGGCGGCGCGGCGATTGTCGTCCCACCCGCGGCGAGCAGCGCCGTGCTCAGCCATTGTGTTCGCCGTCCGCATCGAGCCATGCGTAGAACTCCAGGTCGTCAGTCATTTCGAGCTCACCATCGGCGAGCAGTTCGGCGTCTTCGGGCGACAACGTCGCGACCGCCGGCGGCGTCGAATCCGGCCACCAGATCGCGACCGCGAGCAGCAGCGACACGGCGATGGCGAGGCGTCGCGGCCAGTGCAGCGCGGCGCGCGGTGCGGCCGCGTCCAGCGCGCGCTGGCGTGCGCGATTCAGGCGCGACAGCGTCGACGCATCCAGCTGCTGCGCGGACGCGTCGAGCAGCGCGCGCGCCTGTTCGGTCCAGTCAGGCACAGGTTTCATCGGTGCGGCTCCAGAGCAAGGCGCAGCGCATTGAGCGCACGCCAGAGATGGGTCTTTACGCTGCCTTCGCCGCAACGCATGGCAGTGGCCGTGTCGGCCACGTCGAGTCCTTCCCAGATGCGCAGCAGAAAGGCCTGGCGCTGGCGCAGCGGAAGCGCGCGCAGCGCGCCTTCCAGCGCCTGTCCGGCATCCTCGCCCATGAGCCGCAGCAGAGGGCCGGCTTCCTGGGTATCGGGCGCGGTCGCAAGCGGATCGTCCTCGCTGTCGTCGTTGCGCGTCGGCCACCAGGGACCGAGCCAGCGCCCACGCACCTGGCTGCGCCGGTGCCAGTCGGTCACGCGGCTGTCCAGCACGCGGTAGAACAGCGGCGGCCAGTCGGCCTCGGGTTTGGCGGTGTAGTTGCGCACGAACCCGAACATCGCGTCCTGGACCAGATCCAGCGCCTCGTCGCGACTGCCGGTCGACAGTTCCGCAATCCGCAGCGCACGCCGCTCGACGCTGCGCAGGAAGCCGTCGACGCGTGCCTTGCCGGTGTCGCGGTGCGCCTCGTCCAATGGCATCCCGTCCAGGTCCCTCGCCGAAGATGCATTCATTCTAATGTCGCGATCCGCCGAGTTCGTTGAACAGGAATAGTGCGAACCGACGACCGGCCGGCCGTGGTTCCCGCCGCGTACTGGACGACTCAACGCACCGCCCGGCCGAGGGTTGACACGCAGCAAACCCAGCATCGGCGCGGTGGAGCGAATACGACGGCCGTGTCAAGGGTTGTGCACAGCCGGGCCGCGCCGCCGCCGGCTGCGGCCACAAATCGAAAAAATGTCGCATATGATCTTTTTACTACAATTCAAACCATTGATTTTAAAGGTATATGACGAATTGGTTAAAGATTCGCCAACGCCGGGCGAAGCGCGTATTTACGGCCTTTGCGCGCGCCTGTCCGGCGTTCGTCCACAAGCTTATCCACAGGCCTTGTGGATAAGCAGCAAATCCTTTTCAAAACAGATCCCTGCAGATCATTGCTAAGAAAACGACCAGGAATGTTGCCGAGCTGGCCGCGAACACCTCCGGCACGGACGCGGGGGCGTATGGATGACCCTGGCGCCGCCCGTGACACTCGGAGATGATCGGCGTTTCGTCCCTGCCGGAGCCTCGCATGACCCTGGACCGTCGCAGCTTCCTCGGACTGGGCACCGTCGCGCTCGCCGGCGCGCTCGCGCCGCCGCTGCGGGCAGCGACCGATCCCTACGCGCGCTGGCGCGGCCGGATCGTCATCAATGCGCTGGGCTCGCTGGGCAATCCGAACGTGCGGGATCCGGACGCCGACACCTCGGGCATCGCCGAGAGCAAGCGCGAGCGTTTCAGCATCGACGCACGCGAGCTCGACGACCTGCGCGCCTCGGGCCTGACCGCGGTCAACTGCACGCTCGGCCACGTCGCCGGACCCGGCGATCCGTTCGAACGCACGATCTCGGAGATCGCGCTGTACGACCGGCTGATCCAGGACCGTCCCGATGCCGTCTGCAAGGTGCTGCGCGCCGCCGATATCGGCCAGGCGCGGGCCGAGCGCAAGGTCGGACTGATCTACGGCTTCCAGAACACGACCATGCTCGGCGACAAGCTGGAGCGCGTCGACGTGTTCGCCGATCTCGGCGTACGTGTGATCCAGCTGACCTACAACCCGGCCAACGCGGTCGGCGACGGCGCGATGGCAAAGGACAACCGCGGCCTGACCCCGTTCGGGCGCGAGGTCGTCGCGCGACTCAACGACAACCGCATCATGGTCGACCTGTCCCACAGCGGCGAGAAAACCTGCCTCGAAGCGGCCGGCCTGTCCAGGCAGCCGATCTCGATCAACCATACGGGTTGCCGCGCCCTGGTCGATCTGCCGCGCAACAAGACCGACGCGGAACTGAAGCTCGTCGCCGACAAGGGCGGCTTCGTCGGCATCTACTTCATGCCCTTCCTCAATCCCAAAGGCATGGCCACGGCCGACGACGTGGTCGCGCATATCGAGCATGCGGTGAAGGTCTGTGGCGAGGATGCGGTCGGCATCGGCACCGACGGCAGCGTGACCCAGATCGACGATCTCGATGCCTACCGCGCGGTGCTCGCGAGTGAGATCGAAGAGCGGCGCAAGGCCGGCATCGCCGCGGCGGGCGAAGGTCCGCACACGCTGCCCTTCGTCGTCGACCTGCGCGGCGCCAACCAGTTCTTCGAACTCGCCGCGCGTCTGGAAAAGCGCGGCCACAGCCAGACGCGCATCGAGAAGATCCTCGGCGGCAATTTCCTGCGCTACGCCAAGGCCATCTGGCACTAGTGACACGACGACCCGGAAATCGCCCATGTCCGACGACTTCATTGCCCTGGTCAACCGCGTCGTCGTGCCGGCGGGGCTGATCGCGATCATGTTCAGCATGGGGCTTTCGCTGCTGCCGCGCGATTTCGCCGAAGTCGCGCGCAACCCGCGCGCAGTGTTCGGCGGGCTGTTCGGCCAGCTCGTGCTGCTGCCGCCGCTGGCCGTGCTCATCATCTGGCTGTTCCGCCTGCCGCCCGCGATGGCGACTGGCCTTTTCATCCTCGCGATCTGCCCCGGCGGCATCACCTCGAACGCGATCACCTATGCGGCGAAGGCGAACGTCGCGCTGGCCGTGGTGCTGACGACCGTGTCGAGCTTGATCACGGTGTTCACGATCCCGCCGCTGATGAACTGGGCGCTGTCGCACTACTTCGTCGCCGGCGAGGTGCCGCCGCTGTCGGTACCCCGGACCATGCTGCAGCTCGCGCAGATGACGCTCGCGCCGATCGTGGCCGGCATGCTCCTGCGCCATCTCTGGCCCGTCGCGGCGGCGCGCCTGTCGGTGTGGCTGCGGCCGGCGTCGCTGATCGTGCTGATCGCCGTGATCGCGTTCGCGGTGCTCGTGAGCCTGGATCTGGTGCTGAAGAATCTGCTGTACGCCGGACCGGCCGCCTACGTGCTCAACGCCGCGAGCATGGCGCTGGGCCTGGGCATCGCCTGGCTGCTGCGGCTCGACCGCAACGACAGTCTGACCGTCGCGATCGAGGTCGGCATCCACAATGCGACCATGGCGACATTTCTCTCCTTGTCGGTGCTCAAGCAGATGTCGCTCGCGATCACGCCGACGATCTACGGCATCATCATGTTGCTCAACGCGGGCCTGCTCGTGCGCTGGCTGCGCCGCCGCCGGGCCGCAGCGCCCGCCGCGGCATGAGCCTGCTCGTCATCGACGGCGCGACGGTGCGCGCGCAGCTCGATCCGGCCGACTGCATCGCCGAACTGCGCGGCGCCATGATCGCGCTGTCCGACGGCCACGCGCGCCAGCCGCTGCGCAGCGTGCTGGACCTCACCGACGGCGATGCGTTCGGTGTGATGCCGGGCATGCTCGGCGACGGCAGCTTCGGCGCGAAGCTCATCAGCGTGTTCCCGCGCAACGGCGAGCGCGGCCTGTCCTCGCACCAGGGATTGATCACGCTGTTCGATCCGGACAGCGGCGCGCCGGTCGCGATCATCGAGGCGAGCTCGGTCACTGCGCTGCGCACGGCCGCCGCGTCGGCGCTGGCGACGGATGCACTCGCGCGCAGCGATGCGCGCGTGCTCGCGCTACTCGGCTACGGCGAACAGGCGGCCACGCACTTGCAGGCGATCTCGCGAGTCCGGGACATCGCCGAGGTGCGCGTCTGGGGCCGTTCGCGCGCGCGCGCCGATGCGTTCGTCGCGCAGGAGCGCTCAGATGCACAGTCGCGCGGCGCCACGCTGCGCGCCAGTGACGATGTCGAGTCCGCCGTCGCCGGCGCCGACATCGTCTGCTGCCTGACGGCGGCGAGCGAGCCCATCCTGTTCGGCCATCAGCTCGAAGCCGGCATGCATTTGAATCTGGTCGGCTCGGGACGCGCGGGGCCGGTCGAAGTCGACAGTGCAGTCGTGCAGCGCGCGCGCCTGTTTGCCGATCATCGCGAGTCCGTGCTGCGCCAGGGCGCCGAGTTCCTGCGGGCGAAGCAGGCCGGCCTCGTCGACGACGCGCATGTGCTCGGCGAGATCGGCGAGGTGCTCGCAGGCCGTCTGGCCGGACGGCGCCACGCCACGGACATCACCGCGTACAAATCGCTCGGCAGCATCGTGCAGGACCTCGCCGTGGCGCAGTTTCTCGTCCGGCGCGCACGCGAGCGCGGCTTCGGCACGGTGATTGGTTTCTAGTGAGACAGGCCCCAGGTAACCTGCGCAGCGTTGCCGTACCGGCTCGGTGCTGCGCCACCCGAATTCGCGTCCATGCCTGACATCCTGCGCGTCGCCGTACCGGTGCCGCTCCCGCAGCTGTTCGACTACCTGGCGCCGCGCGGCGCGCTGCCGGCGCCGGGCTGTCGCGTGCTGGTGCCATTCGGTCCGGGCAAGCAGGTTGGCATCGTCGTCGGCAGTGCGCAGACCAGCGATGTCCCGCGCAACAAGCTCAAGCCGATCAGCGCGGTGCTCGACGCGCAGCCGCTGCTCAGCGGTGAACTGCTGGCGACCTTGCAATGGGCGGCGCGCTATTACCAGTATCCGCTCGGCGCAGTATTGGAAACCGCGTTGCCGGTCGGACTGCGCCAGGCCAAGCCGCTGCCGCTCGAGGGCTATCGCGCGCTGGCGCTCAGCGCCGAAGGCCGCGAGGCCAGCGCTGACACGCTGCGCCGCGGCACACGCATCCGCGAACTGTTCGAACGCCTCGCCAACGGGCCACTGACGTATGCGGCGCTGGATCTCGCGATTCCGCGCTGGCGCGACAGTGCGTCGGCGCTGCGCCAGCGCGGCCTGGTCGAGACGGTCGCGATCACCGCAAGCGCCGGTCTGAGCGCACGCATCGGTGCGCCGCCGCTGAATCCGGCGCAGGACGAAGCCGTGACACGCGTCGCCGCGGCACTCGACCGCTTCCAGGCCTGGCTGCTCGACGGCGTGACTGGCAGCGGCAAGACCGAGGTGTATCTGGGCCTCATCGACCAGGTGCTCGCGCAGGGCAACCAGGCGCTGGTCCTCGTGCCGGAAATCGGCCTGACGCCACAGACCCTGCGCCGCTTCCGCGATCGCTTCGGCCATCGTGTGCATGCCTTGCATTCGGGCCTCGCCGAAGGCGAGCGCTCGCGCACGTGGCTCGCCGCCGCGCGCGGCGACGCGGCCGTGATCCTCGGTACGCGCTCGGCCATCTTCGCGCCGCTGCCGCGGCTGGGCCTGATCGCGGTCGACGAGGAACACGACACGTCGTACAAGCAACAGGAAGGCTTCCGCTATTGCGCGCGCGATCTCGCCCTCGTGCGCGCGCGCGCGCTGGGCATTCCGGTGGTACTCGGCTCGGCCACGCCGTCGCTGGAAAGCCTCGCCAATGTCGCTGCCGGGCGCTACGAAAAGCTTGAACTGCCCCTGCGCGCCGGCAATGCGCAGCCACCACAACTGCGTGTCGTCGACGCGCGGCGCTCGCGCCTGGCCCACGGCCTGGGACCGGAGCTGCTGCTCGCGCTGCGCGAGACGCTGGCGCGCGGCGAACAGGCGCTGATCTTCCGCAACCGCCGCGGCTATGCGCCGGTGCTGTTCTGCCACGACTGCGGCTGGCACGCCGAATGCGAGCGCTGCGCCAAGCCGATGACGCTGCACCGCCAGCGCGGCCGCCTCGCCTGTCATCACTGCGAAGCGCAGCGGCGCGTGCCGGTGCAGTGTCCCGAGTGCAACGGTGCCCAACTGATGCCGCAGGGCCAGGGCACGGAGCGTCTCGAGGAAGCGCTGACCGAGCTGTTTCCGCAGATGCCGGTCGTGCGCATCGACCGCGAGACCACGCGCCGGCGCGGCGCGCTCGAGGCACTGCTCGACAGCCTCGGACCGCATCAGCCCGGCATCTATGTCGGCACGCAGATGCTGGCCAAGGGGCACGACCTGCCCAACCTGACCCTGGTCGCGATACTGGGGGTCGACGAAGGTCTGCACAGCATCGATTTCCGCGCGAGCGAGCGTCTCGGCCAGCTCATCGTGCAGGTCGCCGGCCGCGCCGGTCGCGCGAGCAAGCCAGGTACGGTGCTGCTGCAGACCCATCATCCGGACCACGCCCTGCTCGCGGTCCTGCTGCGCGGCGGCTATCGCGCACTCGCCCAGAGCCTGCTCGAAGAACGCCGCACCGCGGAGCTGCCGCCGTTCGCGCACCTGGCGCTGCTGCGCGCGGAAGCCAAAGACGCCGATGCGACGCTGGAATTCCTCGCCGCCTGCGTCGCCGCTGCGGGCCCGGTCGACGACATCGCGCTGCTCGGCCCCATGCCGGCGCCGATGCCGCTGCGCGCAGGCCTCGCGCGCAGCCAGCTGCTGCTGTCATCCCTGGACCGCGCGCGCCTGCAGGCGGCCTTGCCCGGCTGGATGGAACTCTGGCGTCAGCTGCCCTCGGCGCGGCGCGTCCGCTGGTCCTTGGACGTGGATCCTGTGGATCTCTATTGAAACCGTTGGGAACGTCGCCCTTGGGCCGTGCACCAGATCTTCGCCGCGCACCGCAGCAGCCGAAAACCGTGTCGCCTTTGGGCCGTGCACCAGATCTCCATAACCCCGCCAAACGCTGCGCGTTTGGCCGCCCCCTTGACTCAAGGGGGCTCCAGAGGCGAACGGATTTGAACGCCTCATTCAAAGGTTCCTAAAGGCAACTTGTGAGCAAATCATGCAGAGTGAAAGTGAGCCGCATGTAGTGATCGTCGGTGGAGGGTTCGGCGGATTGTGGGCGGCGCGCGCGCTGGCGCGCAGTCGCGTGCGCGTCAGCCTTGTCGATCGCGTCAATCACCATCTGTTCCAGCCGCTGCTGTACCAGGTCGCCACGGCGGGTCTGTCGATGCCCGACATCGCCGCGCCGCTGCGCCATATCCTGCGCCGCCAGCGCAATGTGACCGTGCTGCTCGGCGAGGTCGTCGACATCGACCGCGACGCGCGCCGCCTGCGCTGCGCCGACGGCAACGCGCTCGACTACGACTACCTCATCGTCGCCAGCGGCGCGCGCCATGCGTATTTCGGCCACGACGAATGGGCGGCGCATGCGCCGGGCCTGAAGACACTGGACGATGCGTTGGTGATCCGTCGCCGCGTGCTGACCGCGTTCGAACGTGCCGAAGCCGAAACCGATCCGGTCAAGCGCGCCGCCTGGCTCAACTTCGTCGTGATCGGCGGCGGCCCCACCGGGGTCGAACTGGCCGGCACGCTGGCCGAGATCGCGCGCCACACGCTGCGCCGCGAGTTCCGCCGGGTCGATCCGGCCGCGGCGCGCGTGCTGCTGGTCGAGGCCGGACCGCGCGTGCTGTCCGCGCTGCCGGAAGACCTGTCCGCCAAGGCCGCCGCGCAGTTGGGCCGGCTCGGCGTCGAAGTGCATACGGGCCGCGCGGTCACGACCATCGATGCGGACGGCATCGCGCTCGGTGACGAACGAATCGCCGCGCGCACGGTGTTGTGGGCCGCCGGCGTCGCGGCCTCGCCACTGGGGCAGCGTCTGCGCGCGCCGCTGGACAAGGCCGGACGCGTGATCGTCGAGGACGACCTGAGCCTGCCGGGCGATCCGAACGTCTTCGTCGTCGGCGATCTCGCGAGCAAGCAGCAGGACGGCCGGCCGGTGCCCGGCGTGGCGCCGGCAGCCAAACAGATGGGAACGCACGCGGCGAAGATGATCCTGGCCCGGCTCGCGGGTTCGGCGGCGACGCCGTTCCGCTATGCCGATGTCGGTTCGCTCGCCACGATAGGCCGTATGGCGGCCGTCGCCGACCTCGGCCGGATACGCCTGTCCGGCGTGCTCGCCTGGTGGTTCTGGCTGCTGATCCACATCCTGTTCCTGATCGGTTTCCGCAGCCGGCTCATCGTGCTGATCAACTGGAGCTGGTCGTACTGGACCTACCAGCGCCACGCCCGAATCATCGTCGGGCAGGAACACCGCGACGACGCCTGAGGCAATCACACAAACGACAACGGCCCCTTTCGGGGCCGTTGTCTCGTTGCCGGGATTCCGCGGCGTTACGCCACGAACAGTGCCCGCATCTTCTTCATCGCGTTCGCCTCGATCTGGCGGATGCGCTCGGCCGAAACACCGTATTCGTCAGCCAGTTCCTGCAGCGTCGCCTTCTCGCCGTCCTTGAGCCAGCGCCGCGTGATGATGTCGCGCGAACGCTGGTCCAGGCGGGACATGCCTTCACGCAACGATTCGAGCTGGTTTTCCTCGTAGTCGTTGCTGGCCAGTGATTCGTACGGATCCGCACGATGATCGACCAGATAGGCCACCGGAGCCGGCGGCGCATCGTCGTCGTTGCTGTCGGTCGGTGCATCGAAGCCCACGTCACGGCCCGACAGACGCGATTCCATCTCGAGAACGGTCGCGAGCGGCACGCCGAGTTCCTTGGCAACCGTCTGCGCCTCGTCGTGCGTGAGCCAGCCCAGACGCTTCTTGGACTTACGCAGATTGAAGAACAGCTTGCGCTGCGCCTTGGTCGTCGCGACCTTGACGATGCGCCAGTTGCGCAGGATGAACTCATGCATTTCGGCACGGATCCAGTGCACTGCGAAGGACACCAGGCGCACACCCAGGGTCGGGTCGAAACGCTTGACCGCCTTCATGAGGCCGATATTTCCTTCCTGCACGAGATCGCCGAGTGGCAACCCGTAACCCTGGTAGCCACGCGCCACATGGACGACGAAACGCAGGTGGGAGAGCACCAGACGCTTGGCCGCATCGAGATCATCGTCGCGGCGCAGCTGTTCGGCGAGTTGCTGCTCTTCTTCCTGGGTCAGCATCGGCACGCGGTGCGTGGCGCTGATGTACGCCTCAAGGCTGCCCAATGCACTTGGAACCGGCAGGTTGTTGCTGACTAGGGCAAGCGCTTCGGTCATGGCTTGAAACCTCCAATACTGATCACAGGTTAGCACTCGCGTGTATGGAGTGCTAATTGCGCCAGGAGTTCCCGAGAGGGGACTACGGCGAACGGCGATTAGTGTACCAGCAAGTACAGGAAAAGGGTTAAACCGCGGTGAAGCCTCATAAGCCGGCCTCCTTCGGCCACTAGCTTCATCGTCAAGCCGTTGATCCTGAAGGGCCGATAGTCATGGCCGCGCGGTATAAGCGAGGGTATCGGCCAGTATCGGTTCATCCGCGGCGGCGCCAGCGAGCAAGCCGTGCAACAGCAAAACCAGTGTCGCCAGCCGTTGCGGCAGGTCATCGTTGGTCTCTCGCCAGGCGATCAACACCCGACGCAGTAGTGCCGCCGTGCTGGTCAGACCCCGGGCATCCAGGCGCTGGGCCGCGGCCTCGCCGCGCGCCTGCGCCGACCCGGTCTGATGACGGATCCCCTGCCTCGCCCAGACCGCCAGCTCGTCGAGCACGTGCTCGATCAGTGCCGGCAGCCCGCTTGCGGAAACCGCAATCTGCAGCGGCGGCAGGGGCTGCGCACCGACACCGCAGGCCTGCAGCACGATCGCCTTCTGACGCGTGAGTACCGCCAGTGGCGTCATGCGGACCGCGCCGGCACGCAGGTGCACGGGGCCGGCGATACGCCACGGCGGATCCGCAACGTCGGCCAATGCGGCCGCGAGCGCGTCCACCGCGCCGGGAGTGGCCGCCTCGTGCGCGAGGGCCAGCTCCACCCAGTCACCCGATGCGGCCCGCGCCGCGTCATCGCAACAGAGCACGCGGGCGTGCAGTGTCTGCGCGGCCGCGTCCCAGCCCCACTCGCCGACCTCAGCGACCGGCAGTACGTAAACGTGCGCGATCGCCTGGCGCGGCCGCACGAAATCCGGCAAAGCAGCATGTAGATGACGCGCGAGCGCGGCACCGCCGGGCTGGCGCAGCGGCGCGCCGAGTCCTTCCCAGGATTGTGCCGACAGCGGCAATACGCTGGTCTGGCGCGCGAGCGCCGGAATCTCGAGCAAGCCATTGGCGCGCCGTTTCGCGCCGCGCGTGACGACCTGCGCGCCGGCGAGCTGGCGCAATGCCTGCCCTGCCACGCGCCGGTTGACGATCGGCGTCGCGGCCTGACCCGGCTCGCGCGGCCAGCTGCGCTCCAGAACCGTCACGGCCAAGGTATCCGGATCGGCGAACAGCACGCGCGCGCCATCGGCCATATCGTCGTGCCAGCACTGCAGACCGAGCGAAACGAGCTTGAGGTGATCCAGTGCGACTTCGCCGCGTACGCCGATACCAAGGATCTGGCTGGCTGGCAGCAGCGGCTTTGTCTGTTCCGCTGCACCGCGCGCCGCCGCGATGCGCGCGGGCAGCTCGGCCAGCAATTCCAGCAGGCGCTGCGGATCGAAACGGCTCGAGCGTGCTGCCTGCGCGAGAACGAGGCTGCGCAGTTCATCGAGGCATTCGCCGGGCCAATTCCAGCCCAGCCGCGACAGGCCGTCGCGCAATGCCGTGTAGTCCGCTTCCAGCGGCGCCCAATCCTGGCTGCTGCCGTCCAGCCATAGCCGGCGCAGGAAACGTCCCGCCATCGCCTCGACAGCCGCCGCATCCGCGCCCAGTCCGACCGCGCTCGCTGCGGTGTCGCGCGGCAGCAGCTCAATCACCGCATCGGCCAGACCGCCGGCCTGGCGAAAGGCCCAGACAGCAATCGCGACGTGTTCGCAACTGCCGCCCGAGCGACAGTCGCAGCGCGCGTGGGAAAGTGCGTGCCGCGAGAAAAACCGCACCGAGCACAAAGGAAGATGCGCCGTCGGCGTCGGTGCCGAGGGTTGCCATGCGCTCAGTCGCACGACCGGCCGTGCGGCCGCGAGACGCTGCGCCTGATCCAGTGTGGCCGGCGCCAGCGCCGCGGCCAGCGCCGTGTCGTCGAACTCGGCCGGACTCCAGGCGGCTTCGCCGTCGGCGACCGGAGTCGCGACGTCGGTCGCCGACCGCGCCCGGTGCTGGTACGCCAGAACCAGCGTCACGCGATGGCGGCACAGGCCCGCGGCGGGACAGGTGCAGACCGCTTCGCGCAGCGACTTGCCCGGCGCGAGCGTGGCCTGCTGGCCATCCTCGTAGCGCGCCCGCACCGTCGTATCGGCGTCGATGTCGATCTGCGGAATCCGTCCTTCGGCAATGTCTTTCTGGGCACGCTTGACGAAGCCGGGGTTCGACAGCGCGGCCAGCGCATCGACGCCGAGTTCGAGCAGATCGGTGCGCGCCGTCACGAGCGTATCTTCTCGGCGAGCCACCCGGCCAGCTCGCCCGGCGTCATCGCACCGATCTGGGCACCGACCTTGACCAGCCGTGCCGCGGTCTCGCGGTCGTAGTTCGGCGTCGCCGCCGCATCGAGCGCGGCCAGACCGAGTACACGGCAGCCGGCCTGCACCAGCGCCTGCACGCGCCGCACGAGTTCGCCCGCATCGCCGCCTTCGTAGAAATCGCTGACCAGCACGACGAGCGTGCGCGACGGGTTGGCAACACAGCTCTGCGCATAGGCCACCGCCTTGGCGATGTCGGTGCTGCCGCCCAGTTGTACCTTCATCAACAATTCCACCGGATCGGCCACGTCGCGGGTCAGGTCGACCACGCTGGTATCGAAAGCGACGAGCCGTGTGCTCATGCCTGGCAGATTCCACAGGCAGGCCGCCATCACCGCCGAATGGATGACCGAGTCGACCATCGAACCGCTCTGGTCGATCAGCAGGATGATGTCCCAGCGCTGCGCATGCCGGCGCGAACGGCTGACGAAGCGCAGCGTGTCGACGAACAGCCGCCGCCGTTGCGGATCCCAGCGCGCCAGATTGCCGCGCACGGTGCGCGCGAAATCGAAGTTGCGCGCGATCTTCAGGCGCGAGCGCCGGCGGCGGTCGCGCGGTCCGGCGAACGCCTGCCGCACTTCGGTCGCGAGCTTGTCCATGAGGCGGCGCACGACTTCCGCGACGATGCGCCGCGCGGCGGCAAGCACGGCCGGATTCATCAGATGTTTGGTCTGGAGCACTGCACGCAACAGGCTCTGCGAAGGCTCGAGACGTTCCAGCACGTCGAGATTGGTGACGACTTCGGTAATGCCGTAGCGCTCGACCGCATCCCGCTCGAGCCGTTCGATGACCTCCTGCGGAAACAGGCGGTGCACATCGTTGATCCAGTCGGGCGTGGACAGCTGCGACGGATCGAGGCTGCCGCTGCGCTCGCCGCGCAGTGCGCGCTCGGGGTCGCGGCCGTACAGCCATTCCAGCGCCGCGTCGGCCGCCTGCGCCGCATCCTGCAGTCCGCCGAGCGCGCCCTGCGCGGGTTCGCCAAGCAGCAGTCGCCAGCGCTGCAATCGCGTCGGTATCGAAAAACTCACGCGCCTTCCTCCACGTCCGTGCGCAGGCCCCAGCGCTGCAGTCGTTCGCAGACCTCGCGCTCGCGTCGGGACGCCTGCGCGATGTCGCGCGCGTCCACGTCCGCCGGCAGCGCCGCGGTCAGGGCGCGTTGCGACAGATGTGCCGCGTCGTGCAGGCGCAGCAGCAGCGTGGCCAGGCGGCCGCGTTCACGCGGCGGCAGCCAGGCGAAGGCGCCGCGCAAAGCCGGCAGGGCGCGCAGGAAGTCATCGTCGTCCAGCGCCGCGATCAGCGCATCCATGCCGTCGACGAAGGCCGGCTCCTGCGTGATCTGCTCGCGCGCCAGCGCGAGCAATCCGGACAGCGCGTCTCCGAGCGCATCGGGCGCCAGTCCATCGAGCAGGGCCAGCGCGGCACTGAGGTCGAACGCGTCATCGTCCTGCCCTGCCAGCTGCGGCAGGCTGAGGATCGCGCCGAGCGCCGCACCGCGGCTCAGCGCGGCAGCGGCGGGATCACGCAGCTTGCGCGCGAACACGGCCAGCATGCGCCCGGTCTCGAGCACGAGTACGCCGGCGCCGTCCTGCCGGTCCGCCGCGTAGCCGCGCAGCAGATCGCGCAGCGCGACGATCGCGCGCACGTGGCTGAACGCCTCGGCGGGCACAATCGCCGCGGGCGGCTCGAACAGCCAGAGCGCGCGGTCGCAGGCGGCCTCGATCACCGTGGCGAGCAGCGGCGCGCCGGCGACCGCAACGATCTGCCCGTGCCGGAACAGCGGGTACAGCACGCCTAGCGTTTCGCCCAGCGGTTCGAAGCGCGGTGCGGTCGCGATCGCCGCGCGCAGATCGGCCAGCAGCGCGTCGCTGACGGCGGCGAGGCCCGCGAACGCCGCCGCGTTGAGTGCCTGCGCAAGGGCGACCACGTCGTCGCGCGCCGCGCGCAGTTTTTCTTCGAGCACTGCGCGCGCCGCATCGGCCAGCGTCGCGCCGTAGGCGCCGGCCTCGATCAGCGCCGCCATCTGTTCGATCGGCCGGCCCAGGCGCCAGCGCTCGTTGCGCTCGCCCGACAAGGCCTGCGCCGGGCCGTGCAGACGCGCGATGCCGGGAATGGCCAGCAGCAGCAGCCGATGCAGCACGCGGCTCTGGCGCCGGCCGGTATCGGCAAGCAGGTCGATCGTGCGTTCGCCATCGAGCACGACACCGGCCGCGTCGAGTTCGTGCTCGACCGAATCCAGCAGCGGCGGCCGCGGTGTCGCGGCGGCAAGCCGGCCGCGCAGGTCACCGGCGAGCACATCCATGACCTCGACCAGCAGCGGCGCGGTGCCGGGCCGGATCGTGCCGCGATAGGTCCACGGCAGCGGTGCGTCCTGCGCCTCCTTCAGCAGTGTCGCGGCCACCGCATCGAGCCAGTCGGCGCGCAGCGCGTGCGCGTGTCCGCGCAGCCGCGCGAGGCCTTGCGCATGCGTGTGCAGCGCGATCAGGTCGGCGGTCGATGCGACGAGCGTGCGCTGCCGCAGGCGCTGCGCGACGTCCTGCATCAGGCGCAGACCGGCGCCGGCGCTGCCCGACTCCCACAGCCACTGGTAGTACAGCGGCGAGGACATGCCCGAGGCATAGCCCTGAAACGCATCGAGCCGCTTGAAACTGTAGGGCACGAGAAACGAGCCATGCCGCTGCGGCACGCCTTCCTGCGCGGGTGGCGGCTGCGGCACGGCCGGTTCGCTGCGCACGGCTGCGCCATCGATATCGAGCCACAATCGCGCCAGGGCCGGCGCGTGATAGCCGCCGCAGACTACGACCACCTCGCCATCGCCCTGCGCCATCGCCCAGGCGATCCATTGCGCCATCTGCGCTTCGCGCGCGGCATTGCCGGGCGAGCCCGGATCGGTGCCGCGCAAGTGCTCGAAATGCACCTGCAGCTGCCGTTCGAGGCTCACCTCGTCCGGTTCCTGCTCGAACAGGTGGTCCCACAGCGCATCGCGCCCTTCGATCGCGAGGCGATCGGCCAGCGCCTGCTCATACGCCTCCGCGCGCGCTTCATGCTGCGCCTCGGGTGCGTCCGCATAGCGGTTAGGCAGGTCTTCGAACGCGTCGTGCCAGGCTGGCAGATCGATGAAGCGTGCCTGCGCGCCGACCTCGCGCGCAACAAGCAGCGCCTGCCACTCCGGCGAGTGCTCGGCGAACGGCGCCCACGAGCCGCGCTGCACGCCGCCGCCCGAGAGATAGCTGTAGATCGCGAGCGGCAGCGAGTGGCCGAGGAACAACTCGTCGATGCGCGCGTTGAAATCCGCCGGCCCTTCGATCAGCACATGACTCGGCCGCAGCGCGCGGATGCGCGCGGCGACCAGGCGCGCGCAGGCCGGACTGTGATGGCGCACGCCGACGATGCAGGGCGCGCGCAGGCTCATGGCAGGCGGTGCCGCGCCTCGAAATACGCGCGCCAGTGCGCGCCGGTCTTCTTCGCGACCTTCTGCTCGAAATAGCGCCGCAGCTTGGCGCGGTCGTCGGCGTCGTCCTTGGCCACGGTGCCGGCGATGCAGTCGACCAGATCGGCCGGTTCGCCGGCGCGCTGTTCGAGGAACCACGCGCGCACACCGACCGCATGCGCGACGTTGACCGCCTCGGCCGTCGACATGACCGCATTGAGCGTGTCCATGCCGCCGTCGCGCCGGCCGTTGTCCTGGTGAGCGCGCAGATCGCGGAAGGTCGTCACGAGCAGTTCCAGCACCGGTTCGGGCAGCGTCTTGGGTATGCCGCTGCGCGCCAGCAGCTCTGCAGAAGCCTGCTGCACCAGCGCCAGCTCGCGCTCGTAGTCGAGGATCGGAAACACGGTCTCGAAGTCGAAGCGGCGCTTGAGCGCGGCCGACATCTCGTTGACGCCGCGGTCGCGCGTGTTCGCGGTCGCGATGATGTTGAAGCCTTCGCGCGCATACAGCATGCCGTCCTCGCCGCCGAGTTCGGGCACGGCCATGACGCGGTCCGACAGCATGCCGAGCAGACAGTCCTGCACCTCCAGCGGCGCGCGCGTGATTTCTTCGAAGCGCACGATGCGGCCTTCGCGCATGCCCTGGTACAACGGCGCGGGCACCAGCGCACGCGGGCTCGGCCCTTCGTTGATGAGCAACGCGTAGTTCCAGGAATACTTGATCTGGTCCTCGGTGATCGAGGCACCGCCCTGGATCGTCAGCGTGGAGACGCCGCAGACCGCGGTGGCGAGCAGTTCCGACAGCAGCGACTTGGCCGTGCCGGGTTCGCCGACCAGCATGAGGCCGCGGCCGGTCGCGAGCGTGACGAGCATGCGTTCGATCGCGGCGACCGGCGCGACGATCTTGCGCGGGATGCCCAGCGCGGCATCGCCGAGCACGAACGTGCGCGCCGCCTTGAGGCTCAGCGCCCAGCCCGGTGGGCGGGGATCGCGGTCGATCTCGGCCAGACGCTGCAGCTGTCCGGCATAGAGGATCTCGGCCGGCGGCCGCTGCAGCACGGGCGCTGCGACTTCGGGTTTCTTTGTAGCCATGGGGATAGGGAACCTCTGAACAAATCGACATTTGCACTTGATTCTGGAGCCCCCTTGAGTCAAGGGGGTGAAGAGTGATCGCCCAGAACCGCAGGTTCTGATCACTCTGAACGCCCAACGGGCCGGACCGGCCAAATGCCTGCGCAGCAGGCGTTTGGCGGGGTTGTGGAGATCTGGTGCTGAGTACAGGAGCCGTAGTACCGGGACCTGTTCAGAACTTCCATAGCTATCCGGGGTCAGGCACACAGCGACTGCATGTCGCGGATCAGTTCGCTCGCGGCGATAGTGTCGAGCGTCGCGAACGGTTTCGCATCCTGCATGTCGCCCCACGCGCCCGGCCTGCCGACCTGCAGCTGCAACAGGGTCTGCTGCGGATATTCGTCGACGAGGCCGACGATGATGCCGGGCTCGAAGTTCAGCTCGATCGCGAGATCGCCGACGAGCGGCTTGGTGAAATACCAGATGCCGCCGCCGTCCTGCGCCGCGCCGCGTCGCCACCCCTTGTTGGCAAGGCCGAGCACGCGGCCGGTCGGCACGACCTTGCCCTTCCAGCGCTCGAGATTCAGCGTCGCGCGCTCCTCCTCGCTCAGGGCGAAACTTTCGCGGCCGAGTTGCTGGAACGGCTGCATCAGTTCGTAGTCGGCGAACAACTGGCCGAACGCGCCGGCGGTCTGCGCCGGCAGTTCCAGCGCATGCGGCAGGCCCAGACGGAGGCGTCCGCCTTGCGGCAGCGACAGCGGCGCGTCGTCCGCATCGCCGTAGCTGCCATCCTCGGCGACGCGAAAGCACTGCATCAGACGGCCGCCCTGGCGATCCTCGTCGGAATCCATTTCATAGATCCCCCAGACCAGGCGCTGCACCAGATGGCGCAGCAGCGGATGCCCGGCCAGGAACCGTTCGAACACGGCCTGGTCCCAGCGCCGCCGCGTGCACATGGCGATTTCCAGGCGCAACACCTGCTGGCTCGCGATCGTGCGCGCATCTTTCTTGAGCAGCTTGAAGCGCTCGACCGCCGCCGCGGCGAGCGCCGCATCGTCGGTCTTCTTCGGCTTGGGCAGGTCCGCCAGGCGCGCGCCGTCGCTGTCGCGCACGTAGGGTTTGAGCGCCTCGTCGAAACCGACGCGGAACCGGCGCGGACCGAAGTCGAGCAGCAAGGTGCCCGCTTCGTCGAGCCCCAGGTCCGGCGCGAGCCGGTCTTCCAGTTCTTCGGTGCTGAGGCTGCGCGCCTCGGCGATCGCATCGATCTTCTCGCGCGCCTTGTCCTGCAGCCCCTTGAACTTGACCTTCTGCGCGATGCCGTTGAGCAGCATCAGTGCGACGTCGCTGCCGATCGCGGCGAGCACGTCGAGACCGAGCACCGCGCGCGCATGCGCGCCCTCGCCGGGCCAGTTGCGGATCAGCGGGGTCAGCCGGCGGGCCGTGTCGTCGTTGCCGAGCCAGCCCAGTGCGGCGATGCCCCAGCCGTCTTTCGACGGTGCCGCCGCGGCGAGCCAGGCGTTGAACAGGTCCCAGGCGAAATCACCGAGCGATTCCGAGGTGCAGGCCGCGACGACCTCGGCGATGCCGGGATAGACCTCTTCATTGCTCGGGAACGCGAGCATGCTGCCGAAGTGATCGAGTGCCGCGTCCGGCAGCGCCTTGCCGTTGCTGCGCAGCAGCGGCCGGCGCCAGCCGCGCGGTGCCCAGAACGCCGGCAAGCTGCTGCCCCGGCTCGGGAACCGGTCCAGCGGATCTTCCGCGAGCATCAGGCGCACGGCCGCGTCGACGTCATCGCGGCCGTAGCGCGCGGCGACGTCGAGGATCAGCGCCTCGTGTCCGTTCGCGGCGAGGAAGCGCAGCGCGGCACCGGCGCAGTCGCGCGCCTCGCCGGCCTTGCCCAGCGCCGGCGCGATCAGCCCCGCCGCCGCGTATTCGGGATGGCGCAGCAGCCAGTCGCGGCCGAACTGGCGCAGCGTCTTGAGCTTGACCAGTGCGCGCGCCGCGGATACGGCAAGTTCCACATCAGCAAATTTCAGCGCGAGGTCGGTGAAGCCGGCCGGAGTGCGGCGAATCGCACGCAGCGCGCCGGGCCATACGTCCAGACCGAACCGCGCGAGCATGTACTCGACGTGCGCATCGCTGCTGCCGTCTCCGGCCAGCCGGTTCCAGACCTCGATCGCGATGCCGTCGGGCAGCTGGCCAATCAGGCCGCCGTCGACGGTCAGATACAGATAGCGCCGGTTCGCCTTCATGCGCGTCCAGGCGGAATGCAGCGCGTCCATGTCGCGGCTCCGCAGCGCCTTGACCGCCTCGTCGCGCAGCGCGGCTTCGAGCTTTTCGTCGACCGTACCGTAGCCCCGGTTGAACCCGAGTTCCTCGACGAACGCAAGCAGGTCCTTGCCGGACTTGGCATAGCGCTGCTGCGCCCACTGCCCGAGGACGGCGGCGCGTTCGCGTTCGCCTTCGGGCCAGTGCGCCTGCGTCGACAGCGGCAGCGGCGCGAGCGCGCTGATGTTCGCCAGCGTCTTGCGCGGCTTGAGCCACGGCGGGTCCGCCAGCACGCGCGGCAGGTCGGCGGCATCGGCGACCTCGGCGGGACCGGCTAGCTGCGCAAGCAGCCGGTCGACCACGCCAGCCGCCGGCGCGTCGAGCCAGGGCCGCAACGCCGGCAGCGCGGTGGACTGGTTCTGCAGCAGGCCGCTGAGCACCGGCACGAACTGTCCGGCCTCACGACCGCCGGCGGCGATGACGCGCGCCAGCGCGGGAATGGCCGCCAGCGGCCAACGCTGCGCGGCCACATTCAGGCGCTGCAGGCAGGTCTTGCTGCCCCCGGCGACGCGCACCAGCGCCTCGATCGCTTCCGGCACGCCGAAATGCGTGAGGGCATCGCCGGTGGTGTCGAAAGCCGGCTCGACGACGAACAGATCAAGCGCCCTCAGGCGGCGTTCCTGCAGCACAGTCGCGAGCAGGGTGCCATTGTGGAAAAAATAGCCGTAGGTGACCTTCGCGGCGTGGATCCCGGCCAGCGCAGCCGGATCGGTCGCGGTCAGCTGCAGCCAGTGCAGCGCGTCGGGCGAAGCCGGACCGGCCAGTTGCAGCGCGAGCCGGTTGGACAGTTCCGGCGCATCCGGTAGCAGCAGCGCGAGCGCGACCCGGCGCGCCGGATGCAGCGCCGGCAGGGCAGCTTCGATCAGGTCCACGGATTCCTGCCACAGTGCCTCGGGCGCCTGCGCCAGAAAACGGCGGAAGCGCAGCTCTTCCATGCTCAGCGGATTGCCCCAGTGAGTGCTGGCGACACCGCTGACCTGGCGCGTGACGCTGAGCTTGTGGATCGAACTGCGCCCGCTCTTCCAGTCGTTTTCGACCGTGACCGCATAACCGTGCGCCTGCACCAGCAGTTGCAGCGCGCCGGCGAGTCCGTACTGCGCGACCAGATAGCGCGCGACGCTGCCGTCGCTGCCGTGCGGCGCCAGTGCGCAGGCCAGTGCCAGCAGCAGCGCCTGCGATTCGTCGCTGCCTTCGAGGCTATCCTTTTCGAGTCGGCGCCAGGTTTCCCGCAGCAGCGGCAGCAGCGCCGGATCGCACGCGGCGAGGTCCAGTTCCTTGTCCTGCAGGATGGCGTTCTTCGCCAGCATCCACGCGCGGCGCATATCGCCGTCGTCGATCGACCCCGGAAAGCGCCGCGACGGCAGCGGCTCGCCGGCCTTGCCCTGGTAGTCGGGCTCCAGCAGGCGTTTCATCGCGGCATCGAAATCCAGCGGTTCGCCGGCGGCGAGCCAGGGTGGCGTCGCGCCTTCGAGGCTGGGCAGCGGCGGCAGGTCGTCGAGCGCAACGACGACCGGGGCTTCCCCGTCGGGCGCAGGCACCGGCGGCGCCGTTGCCGTCACTGCCGGCACGGGCGCAACGACGACCGGTGCTGCAACGAACGGAGACACCGGAGCTGACGCCGGAACCGCCGGCATCGCATTTTTCTTTTTATCATTTGCTGCATCTGCGACAGCGGAAGGCGCTGCGGCAACGCAGGCACCCGCTTCGACATAGCCCTTGCCGGTCTTCTCGCTGACCAGCTTGTCCAGCGCGGACGCGGCCTTGGCCGCGTCGGTGAAATTCTTGGTCTGGCTTTGCCCCTGGGTGCCGATGCGGCCCCAGCGGATGACGAGATCGACTCCGTCCCGCTCGATTTCCCAGAACTTGTTCGACGCACCTTCGGAGAATTCGAAGCGACGCATGGCTTCCCTGCTGCGGATGGCGGAACGCCAAACCTAAACGCAGCCGGTTACAGCGTCCAGTCGACCGGCGTCTCGCCATGGCGTACGAGGTATTCGTTCGCCGCCGAGAAATGCCCGCAGCCGATGAAACCGCGATGCGCCGACAGCGGCGACGGATGCGGCGCCTTGAGCACCAGATGCCGGCGCGTGTCGATGAGCTTTCCCTTGGTCTGGGCGTAGGAACCCCAGAGCATGAACACCCGATGCTCGCGCTCGCGATTGAGCGCATCGATGACCGCATCGGTGAAGCCTTCCCAGCCCTTGCCCTGGTGCGAGTTGGCGAGGCCCTGTTCGACCGTGAGCACCGCATTGAGCAGCAGCACGCCCTGTTCGGCCCAGTGCGTGAGGCAGCCGTGCCGCGGCGGCACGAAGCCGAGGTCGCGCTGCAGCTCGACGTACATGTTGCGCAGCGACGGCGGGACCGGCACGCCCGGCTGTACCGAGAAGCACAGGCCGTGCGCCTGGCCGGGACCGTGGTACGGATCCTGACCGAGGATGACGACCTTGACCTGCTCGAACGGCGTCGCGTCGAGCGCGGCGAAGATCTGTTTCGGCGGCGGGAAGATGACCTTGCCGCCGCGCAGTTCGCTGCGCAGGAATTCCGACAGGGCCTGCATGTCGGGCCGGTCGAGATAGTCGCCGACGCGCTGCCTCCAGCTCGGCTCCAGCTTTACCCGCGCTTCGGTCATGCGGTTTCCGTGAGCTGCGCGCGCGAATGCTGGCCGACGCGCAACTGGAACAGCAACTTCGTGATGAGCAGGCGTTCCTCGATCGGTTTCTCGACAAGGTCGTTGGCGCCCTGGCGGATCAGCACGGCCTGGTTCTTCGGGTTGTCGTCACCGGTCATGACCAGCACCGGCAGCAACGCCTTGCCGTAGCCGAAATCGTTGCGGATCCGCTCGAGCAGGTCGCCGCCGGTCAGCTCACCCTTGAGGTTGACGTCGGTCAGGACGATGTCCGCGCCCGGCGTCTTGCCCTGCGCCTTGGCGGTTTCGAGCAGCGCGAGGGCATCTTCGACGCTGACCACGTGCAGCACGGTCAGGCCGTGTTTTTCCATCATGCGCCGCGTCGCCAGCGCAACCACGCGGCTGTCCTCGACATAGAGCACTTCGCCGGTGACATTGGACTCGGGCCGCACGTAGCCGCGGATGAAGGAGGCCAGGGCGGCGAAGCCGAGCGACTTGTCGAAATAGTCGGTGACCGCGTCGGACATGGTGCGGGCGACCAGGCGTTCCTGCACGTCGCCGGAGACCACCACAATCGGGATATAGGCCTGCGGCGCATGCTCGCGGATGTACTGGGCCAGCTCCAGCCCGTCCATGTCGGGCAGGCGCAGCGCCGTGGTCACGAAATCGACGACGCCGGCCTCGAGCTGCCGCTTGGCCTCGGCGCCGGTTTCGCAGGCGAGGACGGTGACGCCCGGCAGGTCGGCCTTGAGCACCTGTTCGATCAGACGGCGCACGACTTTGGAGCCGTCCACCACCATCACCCGGGGTTCGTCGCTCGCAATGTGTCGGGTGAGATGCGCTTCCATTGGTTCCCCCTGAGGAACTCCGTCTTCGTACTGCGCGATGGATGACGAACCGGCCCGATTGCCCGCTCAGCCCGGGTGCGCCTCGGCCAGATGCCGTGCGGTCGCAAGCATAGCGCCAAGCCAGCCCAAAACGGCACTGAGCACCGGCACGGCCAGGGCCGCTAGGGGCGGAAGACCACGCAACATGAACCGATGATCGTAGCTGTCGAGCAGCTGGTTGACCGGCGCGTGCAGCGCCCACTGCACCGCGAACACCACGACCAGGGCCAGCGCGCCGCTGAACAGGCCATACCAGATGCCGGTATACAGGAAAGGCCGGCGCACGAAGCCCGGACTGGCGCCGATCAGCTGCATGACCGCGATCTCTTCCGCGCGCGACTGGATGTCCAGCCGCACCGTGTTGCCGACCACGAGCAGGGTCGCGAGCGCGAGCAGGCCGGCGAGCACGAGCACGCTGCGCTGCGACAGGCCGAGGATCGCGCCGAGCCGGCGGCGCCAGGCCGCGTCGTACTGCACCAGATCGACTTTGGCCTCGGCGCGCAGATCCGCGAGCACGGCGGGCTCGGCTGCGCCCTGCGCCTCCCGCGGCGTTACGATCAGCACATGCGGCAACGGGTTGAACTGCAGCACGTCGAGCGCGTCGGAAAAGCCCGACATCGCGCGGAATTCCTCCAGTCCCTGCTCCGGCGTGGTCTGCTTGACCGCGGCGACGTCGCCGCGCGCGCGCAGCTTGGCCGCGAGCGCGGCGCTGGCGTCGGCATCGGCCGCGGGCTTGAGAAAGACGGTGATCTCACGCGCGTCCTGCCAGCCGCCGGCGAGCGCGCGCGCGTTGTCGAGCAGGATCAGGAACAGCAGCGGCAGGGCCAGGGCCAGGCCCATGACCAGCGCGGTCAGCGCGGTCGCCCAAGGCCGCGCGAGCAGACGGCCGAGGCTGGAAAAGAGACTGTAGAGATGCTGGTCGCGCCAGCTGGAAAACCCGAGCCGGCGGCGCGGCGGCGCACGCTCGGCCGCCGCACGCGGCGGCGGCGCGGTCGGCTTGAGACGGTTGCCGCTGGGCTTCTTCGCGAACATCAGCGTGCCAACCCATAGGTTTTTGAACGAGAGATTCCGAATGGCTTTTGCCGCGAGATTAGGCGCGGCGAGGAGACGTACCGGCAGTACGGCGACGAGGCGCAACGACATATCGCGGCGAAAGACACCGGAATGTTCGGAAACTTATGGGTTGGCACGCTCGTTCCCCGGCCGCCAGTCGTCGAGCAATCGGCCGTGGTTGAGCACGAGTACGCGCTTGCCCATGCGCTTGACCAGCGGCAGGTCGTGGCTGGCGATCAGGACCGTGGTGCCGACCTGCTGGAAATCGGCGAATAGCCGCATGATCTCGCCCGACAGCTGCGGATCGAGATTGCCGGTCGGCTCGTCGGCGATCAGCACGGACGGCTTGGCGACGATCGCGCGCGCGATGCCGACACGCTGCTGCTCGCCGGTGGACAGCGTCACGGGTTCCGAGCGCTCGCGTTCGAGCAGGCCGACCTTGTCGAGGGAGGCGCGCACGCGCTTGGCGATCTCCTCGCGCGACAGGCCGGCGATGATCAGCGGCAGCGCGACATTGTCATAGACGCTGCGGTCCATCAGCAGGCGGTGGTCCTGGAAGACCATGCCGATTCCGCGGCGCAGCTCCGGGATGCGCCCGCGGCGCAGGCCGTGCAGGTTCTGCCCGTTGACCGTGACATGGCCGCGTGTCGGCCGTTCGATCAGCCCGATGAGCTTGAGCAGGGTGCTCTTGCCCGCGCCCGAATGCCCGGTCACGAACGCCATCTCGCCGGCACCGAGCTCGAACGACAGCTCGTGCACAGCCTCCTGCCCGGACGGGTAGCGCTTGGTGACCTGGTCGAAGCGGATCATCGGCGCGGCACCATCGCTCACTTCACCATCTGGTTGAGGTTGAAGATCGGCAGCAGGATCGCGAGCACGATGAACAGCACCATCGCGCCGACCAGCAGGATCACCGCGGGACCGAGCACCGCGGTCAGCACCGCGAGCCAGCGATCGAGTTCGCGCGCCTGGTGCGCCGCGGCCTCGTCGAGCATGCGCTCGAGCTGGCCGGAGCGTTCGCCGCTCGCGATCAGGCGCACGGCAACCGGCGGAAAATAGCCGCTGTCCGCCAGTGCGCGCGAGAACGCGCCGCCTTCGCGTACCTTGTGCGCGGCGCGGCGCAGCGCTTCGCGCATCGGCAGGTTGGGCACGACCTGGGCCGAGATCGCGAGCGCATCGAGCAGCGGCACCGCGCTTGCGCTGAGCAAGGCCAGCGTGCGCGCCGCGCGCGCCGTGTTCGACGCGCGCGTGAGCTTGCCGACCAGCGGCAGGCGCAGCAGCCAGCGATGCCAGACCATGCGTACCGCGTCGCGCCGCAGCGCGAAGCGCAGCGCGAACAGCACCGCAATGAACCCCACGAAGAACACGATGCCCCAGCGTTTGACCAGTTCGGACAGTCCGATCAGCACCGTCGTCGGCAGGGGCAGTTCCTGCTTCATGCTCGCGAACACGCCGACGATCTGCGGCACCACGTAGACCAGCAGTCCCGTGACCACGGCAACGGCAACGAGACTGAGCAGGATCGGATAGGCCAGCGCGGTCAGCATCTGCTGGCGCAGCGCATCGCGCGATTCGGCGTAGTCGGCGAGGCGCTCGAGCACCGTCGACAACCGCCCGGACTGTTCGCCCGCGGCAATCGACGCGCGATAGATTTCCGGAAAACTTTCCGGATAGTCGGCAAACGCCGCGGCGAGGCCGGCCCCTTCCATGACCCGCGCACGCAGCGCGACGACGAGGCGGCGCGAGCGTTCGTCCTCGCCCTGCTCGCCGAGCGCGGCGAGCGCTTCGTCGATCGGCAGTCCGGCCGCGAGCAAGGTCGCGAGCTGGCGGGTGAACAGCGCGAGCTGCGGCGTCGACAAGCCGCGCCGCCCGAGCGGTGAGCTTTGCTGCTTCTCGTCGACCTGGGTCACTTCCAGCGGATTCAGCCCGCGCTCGCGCAGGGTCTGGCGCACGGCCCGCGCGGTATCGCCCTGCAAAACGCCGCGCTGGGTCTTGCCGCTGGCGTCGAGGGCTTGATAGGCGAATGCCGGCACGCGGAAGGTTCCGTTCGGGGAGAACCGGATTGTGTATGGAATCCCAGAACAGTGGTAGCGCACCACCGCCGCAGGCGTGAAGGGGTGCGTTCGGTCGTACGGCAGCTCTGATCAGTGTGATCAGATCAGCGTGACGCCCGCTGGCGGCTGCATCTCGCCGACGGTCTTCCAGAACCAGATCGTGTGACCGGCCGGATCGACGATCGCGAAATTGCGGTCGCCCCACCACTGCGTGGCCAGCGGCTGCGTGATGGCGATGCCGTCGCCGACGAGTTGGTCGTGATACGCGTCGACATCCTCGGCTTCGACATAGATCTCGACCGCGCTGGTCAGTGTGCCGCCGTCCTGCGGCCGCGACAGCATGAGCATCGCGCCGGCGCGCTGGACGATCGCGAAATCGAGCTGGCCGTCCTTGCCCACGACGCCCATCAGGTGTTCGAAGCCGAGCTTGTCGAGGTAGAACGTGCGCATCGCGTCGACCGATTCGACGAAGCGCAGCGGCATCACGCCGGCGGGTGTGGCAGCGGCATTCATGGGGTTTCCTTGCGGGTTGCGGTGACGCCAGTATCGGCAGACACTCGACGCGATTCATCTACTTTGTGGAGTAGACATGCGCGTGGCCTGGGCCGAGTTCGGACTGCTCGACGAAGCCGGTTTCGGCAGCTATGAGAAGCGCGCGCTCGTCACGCTGGCCGTGCACGGCGTCAGCGATGCCGCCACGCTGTGCCGCGAGGGCGATATCCCGACCTCGAAGATCTACGCGGCGATGGAGAAACTCGCGCGGCTCGGCCTGATCGAGGTGCGCCGCTCGCGCCCGCAGCTGTACGCGGCGCTGCCGCCCGAGCCGCTGGTCGAGCGCCTGAATGCACTCGCGCGCGAGCGCGCCGATGCATTCGCGACGGCATCGACCGGATTGCGCGCGGCGTTCGAGAAGCTGCCGCGCAAGCTCAAGGGCAGCCAGGCACGCGTCGATCTCGCGCTGGGCGCCGACAGTCACATCAAGCGCCATGTGAGCCGCCTCGCCGGCGCGCGGCGGCGCGTGCTGTCGTACCTCGAAAGCGGTGACATAGCCGCGATGCGGATGCTGCGCGATCAAGGCTTCGACGTGCTCAAGGTGATCGCGCGCGAGCGCGAACGCAGCGGTGTGGAGCACCGCGTGATCTTCGGCTTCAGCGATCGCTCCGCGCCGCGCCTGCTGGACTTCCTGCGCGAGTTCGCCGCGTCCACACGCACGCTCAGCGGCGTGCGCTACAGCGGCGAGATGGGCCATCCCTTCCATGTCGTCGACGACGACATCGTGATCCTTGCGCTGGACCATCCCTTCGTCGGCGAAGGCCGCTTCGCGTCGCTGCTGGTGCAGGACGCCGGCCTCGCCGCACAACTCACCGAAGGCTTCGAACAGCTCTGGCAGCGTGCGCTGAAGAACCTGCGCGAGATCCGCGCCTGGCCCGGCCGTTCGAGCCGGGCCTAGACGCGAGCGACGGTATTACGATTTCTTCGCCAGCACGCTGTGACGGATGCCGTAGGCGAAATAGATCACGAGCCCGGCGAGCATCCACAGGCCGAAGCGCTCCCACGTCACCAGCGGCAGTCCGGTCAGCAGCCAGATCGAGAACACGATGCCGATGATCGGCACCAGCGGCACGAGCGGCGTGCGGAACGCGCGCTTCACGTCCGGACGCGTACGGCGCAGCACGACGATCGATGCGCAGATCACGATGAAGGCGCAGAGCACGCCGATATTGACAAGCTTCGCGAGATCGCCGATCGGCAGCGCGCCGGCGGCAAGGCCCGTGAGCACGCCGAGGATCAGCGTCGGCCGGTACGGCGTGCCGTAGCGCGGATGCACCTTCGCAAACCACTGCGGCAGCAAGCCATCGCGCGCGAGCGAGAACCAGATGCGAGCCGCGGCGAGCATGAAGGCGAACACCACGCTGATGATGCTGGCCACGGCCACGGCGGAGATCGCCGCGCTGATCCAGGTCAGACCGAGCGACTGGAACGCGTTGGCAACGGGTGCGTCGTTGTTGAGCGTGCTGTAGTGCGCCACGCCGGTGATCACGAACGAAATGGTCAGGTACAGCGCCATCGACACGCCGAGCGACAGCAGGATCGCGCGCGGCAGGTCGCGCTGCGGGTTCTTCGATTCTTCCGCCGCCGTAGTCAGCGTGTCGTAGCCGAATACGGCGAAGAACACGACCGAGGCCGCCGCGACGACACCCTGGAAACCGAAATGCTTCTCGCCGTCGGCGCCGACGACTTCCGGCGGAATGAACGGGAACCAGTTCGCGCTGTTGATGTAGAACGCGCCGACACAGATCACGAGCAGCACGCCGATGACCTTGACCGCGACGACGATGGTGTTCAGGCGCGCACCGGTCTCGGTGCGCACGGTCAGCAGCACCGCAACGCCCATCGCGACGAGGGCTGCGATCACGTTGAACACACGCCCCTCGCCCGTGCCCATCGCGCCCTGCGCCCAGACCGGCAGATGGATGCCGACATGCGCGAGCAGGTTCTGCAGATACCCGGCCCAGCCGCTCGCGACCGCGGCGACGATCAAGGCATATTCGAGCAGCAGGTCCCAGCCGATCAGCCAGGCCACGCCTTCGCCGAGCACGGCGTAGCCGTAGGTATACGCGCTGCCGGTGACCGGGATCATGCCGGCGAATTCCGCATAGCACAGCGCCGCCGCGGCGCTGGCGATGCCGGCGATGATGAAGGCCAGCGCGACCGCCGGCCCCGCATTCGCCGCCGCCTGCTGTCCGGCCAATACAAAGATACCGACGCCGATGATGCCGCCCAGGCCGATGGCGGTGAGCTGCCACAGTCCGAGCACCCGGCGGAATTCGCTGCGCGAACCGGCTTCGCTCTGCAACTGCTCGATCGTCTTGTGACGCGTGATCTGTTGGATGAGGCTCATGGTTCCCTCCCAGGAATCGTGCCGATCATAGCGGAGCCAGGCGTGGCTGCGCGGGTGCCGAAGGATGCAGTGCCGACGTCTCTACCATGCAGTGCAGCATGGTGCTGAAGTAGCGCGTCAGGCTTTCGGCGCGGGGCGGTGCGTCAACGCCCGGCAATCAATCCGACGTGCGAACCGATCGGCCGCGCAGCAGATAGAACACCGGCACACCGAGCAGCACGATGCCGAGTCCCGGCCAGGTATAGGCCGGCTTCCAGATCAGCAGGCCGACGCCAATCGCGCTCGCGAACACGATGTACAACGCAGGCAGCACCGGATAGGCGAAGGCGCGGTATGGCCGCTCGATGTCGGGCCGCGTGCGGCGCAGGCGGAACAGGCCGGCGATGGTCAGCACGTAGAAGATCAGCGTGGCGAGGATCACGTAGTCGAGCAGGTCGCCGTAGCGGCCCGACAGGCACAGCACGCAGGCCCATAGCGCCTGCAGCCACAGGCCCCAGCCCGGCACGGCGTTGCGGTTGAGGTTTCCGGCGCGGGCGAAGAACAGTCCGTCGCGCGCCATGCTGTAGTAGACGCGTGCGCCGGCGAGCACGAGTCCATTCACGCAACCGAACGTCGACACCATGATCAGCACGGCGATGAGTCCTGTGCCCCAGGTTCCGAATGCGGCCTGTGCCGCGGCCACGCCGACGCGATCGGATTCCGCATGCGCGATGCCGTCCAGCGGCAGCACGGCGAGGTACATGAGATTGGCGACGAGATACAGGCTGCAGACCAGCACGGTGCCAAGGAACAGGCTCAGGCCGACGTTGCGCCGCGGATTGCGGATCTCGTCGGCGACCGAGGCCGCGCTGTGCCAGGAGTCCGACGAGAACAGCGCGCCAACCATGGACACCGCAATCGCCGGCAGCAGTGCCAGCGCGAGGCCTTCCGGCGTCGCCGCGGTGCGCTGCCAGGCCTGCGCCCAGTTGGCCTGCCAGACGTCCGCGTTGGCACCGAGCAGCAGGCCGAAGCCGATCAGCGCCAGCACCGCGCCGATCTTCGCCAGTGTGAACACCGTTTGTATCCATTTTCCATAATTCACGCCACTCGCGTTGACGAAGGTCAGCGTGAGCACGACGGCGATCGCCACGAGCTGCGCCGCGGTGAGGCGGAACCCGCCCACCTGCAGCAGCACGTTGGCATCGCCAAGCGACGGCACGAGGTAGGCCGTGAACTTCGCGAACGCAACGCCGACCGCGGCGATGGACCCGGTCTGGATCACCGCGAAGAACGACCAGCCATAGAGGAAGGCCGGCAGTTTTCCCCAGGCTTCGCGCAAATAGACGTATTGCCCGCCGGCTTTCGGAAACATGCCGGCGAACTCGGCATAGCTCAACGCGCCGGCGACGGTCATGAAGCCCGAGATCAGCCAGACCAGGATCAGATAACCGGCCGAGCCGGTAGTCCGCACGATGTCGGCGCTGACGATGAAGATGCCGGAGCCGATCATGGAGCCGGCGACGAGCATGGTGCCATCGAGGAGACTGAGGGACCGGCGGAAGCCGTCTGTCTGCGTGTCACTTGCGATCTGTCGCGTCATGGCCGCACTCCCTGTCGATCGGCTGATCTTAACGAGACGAAGACCACGACGACGCGGTAGATTCGTGCGCATGAGGCGACGAAAAAGCCAGTTATGCTCCGGACCGCAGGCGTTCAATGCAGCAGGCAAACCAATGGATCGCCGATTTTGAGGCTCGATGCCACAGCCCGCCGGAGGAAACGACATGAAAACTTACTGGGCGTTCTGGAAACGCGGCTTTTGGGCGTGGCTCCTCATGCTCTTCATGAATCTTTCGGCGGGACTGCTGCTGGTGCCGCTGGCGTTCGCTTTCCGCGACAACATGACCGGCTACTGGATTTCCGCGCTCGTCGCCTGGCTCGTCGTCGGCGCACCGGTCTGGGGATGGCTTTTCGAGCGATTTTCCGCCGGTTCGTCGCGAATCGCGACGGACACTGTCAGCGAACCGCCCTGACAACTTGGAAGACGCCTTGAACGGAACGCCTCGGCATGGCGTCGCTCAATCCTCCCGCGTCACCCTCAACACCTCATCCACCGAGGTAACCCCCGCCAGACACTTCGCCCACCCGTCCGTCGCGATCGCCGCGGCACGCGTGCGCACGTAGCGTTCCATGTCGGCCTCGGATGCGCCTTCGTGGATCTGGCGGCGAAAGTTCTCGTCGACGGCGATGAGTTCGTAGATGCCGGTGCGGCCGCGGTAGCCGGAGGACCGGCCGACCAGGCCGTCGGCGGGCTTGTACAGCAGCGCCTGCGTGTCGGCGGGCTGGCCGAACGCGGACAGCTCGCGCGGCGTGGCCGGATACGCTTCGCGCGTGGCCGGGTCGAGCACGCGCACGAGGCGCTGGGCGAGCACGCCGATCAGTGATGAGGACAGCAGGAACGGTTCCACGCCCATGTCGCGCAGGCGCGTGACGGCGCCGACGGCGGAATTCGTGTGCAATGTGGATAAAACCAGATGTCCCGTCAGCGATGCCTGCACTGCGATCTGCGCGGTTTCCAGATCTCGGATTTCACCGACCATGACCACGTCAGGGTCCTGGCGCAGGATCGCGCGCAGTCCGCGCGCGAAGGTCATCTCGACCTTGGTGTTGACCTGGGTCTGGCCGACGCCGTCGATGTAGTACTCGATCGGGTCTTCCACGGTCATGATGTTGCGGCTGGCATCGTTGAGCTTGAGCAGCGACGCGTACAGCGTCGTGGTCTTGCCCGAGCCGGTCGGTCCGGTGACGAGGAAAATGCCGTGCGGCCGCGAGATCACGTTTTCCAGGCGCGCGCGATCGTCGGCGGCCATGCCAAGCTGGATCAGGTCGAGGCGACCGGCCTGCTTGTCGAGCAGTCGCAGCACCACACGCTCGCCGTGACCGGCCGGGATCGTCGATACGCGCACGTCGACCGGACGGCCGGCAATTTTCAGACCAATCCGGCCGTCCTGCGGCAACCGCTTTTCGGCGATGTCGAGCTTGGCCATGACCTTGATGCGGCTGACCACGGCGTTCGCGACCGCCTTCTGCGGCGACAGGATCTCGCGCAGCACGCCGTCGATGCGGAAGCGCACGACGAGGCGGTTCTCGTAGGGCTCGACGTGGATGTCGGAGGCGCCTTCCTTGACCGCTTCGGTCAGCAGCGCATTGATGAGGCGGATGATCGGCGCGTCGTCGTCGCTCTCGAGCAGGTCCTCGGGTTCGGGCAGATCGTCGGCGATGGAGCGCAGGTCCATCGACTCGTCCATGTCCGAGACCACGCCGCGCGCGTCGTCTCCCTGTTCGTACAGGCGGCGCAGCAGTTGCTCGAATTCCGTTGCGCTGTGACGTGTAAGCTTGAGCGGCGCGCCCAGATAGCGGCGCAGCTCGGCCAGCGCCTCGGGCTTTACGCCGTCGCGGCAGGCGACCTCGGCGTGATCGTCGTGCCAGGCGACGAGGGTCGCGCCGTTGCGCCGCGCGAAACCGAAGTTCGGCCGCGCCGGTCGCGCGACGCGCACGGCGTCGGCGATGCCGTTTTGCGGCAGTCTCGCTTCACTCACTTGCCGCCTCGGTTGGCTTTCCTCGCACCGCTCCTGCCGGCAGGCGGCAGTGCGGCCGGCGTGGCCGGACCGCTCGGATCGGACATGAAGTCGTGCATCTCCGGGATCACCGGCTGGCGTTCCTGCGGCGTCAGCGCCTCGCGGTTGCCGCGCATCTGCAATTGTTCGGTGCGGATATAGTTGTACTTTGCGCTCGACACCGACTGCTCGGTTGCCGCGTCGCGAAGGATCTTCGGATGCAGGAAGATCATGAGGTCGCGCTTGGACAACTTGTTGCTGCGATATTTGAACAGGTTGCCAATTATGGGGATGCTGCCCAGGCCCGGCACCTTCTGGCTGCTGTCGTTGGCGTTCTGGTCGATCAGTCCGCCGAGCACGAGGGTCGCGTCGTCGGCGACCAGCACGCTGGTCGTGAGTTCACGCTTGTTGGTGATGAGGTCCACCGCGCCGTCCACCGACGGGGCCAGCGACGATACCTCTTGATGCAGATCCAGGCGCACCGAATCGCCTTCGTTGATGTGCGGCGTGACCTTGAGCGTCAGGCCCACGTCCTTGCGCTCGATGGTCTGGAACGGGTTGAGCTGGTTGTTGGTGCCGCCGGTGCCCGAGGCGTTGGTGTACTGGCCGGTCTTGAACGGCACTTCCTGCGCGACCTTGATCGTCGCCTCGGTGTTGTCGAGCGTGAGCACGGACGGCGTGGACAGCACATTGGACTTGCCGTCGCCCTTGAGCATGCGCAGCAGGAAGCCGAGATTCACGATATCGCCGAGGCCGGGCACATTGGTCACGCCGGTGATGTAGCCCAGCGACAGGCCGGCGCCGAGCGCGCGCGGGTTCTGCGCCACGTCAATGATGTTGCCGCGGCCGTCCGAACCGGTGAAGTTGGTGCCGCCGATGAAATTGTTGTCGGTGCCTTCGATGGGCGCCTGCCACTGCACGCCGATCTCGCTCGCGGTCTCGTCGGAGACCTCGGCGATGATCGCTTCGATCAGCACCTGCGCGCGGCGCACGTCGAGCTGGCGGACCACGCCTTCGAGTGAGCGGAACACGGCCGGCGATGCGCTGATGATCAGCGCATTGGTTTCTTCGTGTGCCTGGATCGTCGCGCTGCCGCCTCCGGTTGCCGCTGCCGCGCCGCCGGCCGCGCCGGGCGTCACCACCGCCGCGCCGCTGGCGCTGACTTCGTTGTTCAGCGTGCTGGCCACGCCGGTCAGGATCGGCACCAGCTCCTTGGCCTTGGCATAGCGCAGGTAGATCACGTTGGTGCCGCCGCCGCTCTGCAGCGGCGTGTCCAGATGCGTGACCAGGGTGCGCAGGCGCAGGCGGCCGCTCTTGGCGCCGGCGATCAGGATCGAATTGGTGCGCTCGTCGGCGAGGATGCGCGGGCTTTCGCCGCTGGCCTGGGTCGCCTTGTCTTCGGCGAGGATGGTCAGCGTGCGCGCCATCTCCGACGCATTGGCGTGCTGCAGAGGCAACACTTCCACTTCCGTATCCGACACCGTGTCGATGCGCGCGATGATGCCGGCGACGCGCTGCACGTTGCTGGCGCGGTCGGAGACCACCAGCGAGTTGCTGGTCTGGTGCGCGATCAGCTGTGCGCCCTGCGGCAGCAGCGGGCGCAGGATGGGCACGAGTTCGGCCGCGGCCACATGCCGCAGCGGCACGATCTGGGTCACGATCGCGTCGCCCGATTCGGCGGTCGCGACGCTGTTGCCGCCTTCGGCCTGGGCCATCGCCTCGGGCACGATCTTGATCATGCTGCCGGCCGGCACCGCGGCGTAGCCGTGCACGCGCAGCACCGAGAGGAACACGTCGTAGATCTCGTCGGGCTGCATCGGTCGCGCCGAGATCACGCTGACCTTGCCCTGCACGTTCGGACCGACGATGAAGTTCCTGCCGGTGATTTCCGACACCGTCGCGATCAGCGCCTGGATGTCGGCGTCCTTGAGGTTCAGCGTATGCGTGCCCGGCGGGTTGCCGGCCGCCGACGGAGGCGGCTGCGCGACCGCGCTCGCGGCGGCGAGCGACAGGGCGAAGGCCAACAGGCAGGTTCGCAACGAGGCAGATATGCGCGTCATTTGATGTTCACGCTGAGAGTGACGGGCTTGCCGTCGCGATTCACCGTGACGGTGACGCGACTGGCGTTCTTGAGGGAATCGACGACCTGCGTCGCGCGCCCCATGGAGTCCAGCGGTACGTTGTTGATCGACGTGACGACGTCGGTGGGCTGCAGACCGAGCTGCGCGATCAGTGCCGCGTTCGGTCCGCCGGACAAGCGCACGCCGGCCATGCGGCCGTTCTCCATGACCGGCTGCGCGCTGATCTGGCGCATGAGCTCGGACGGATCGGAGACGCCGAGCTGCTGCTGGATGCGCGAGAAATCGACCGCGCCCTGCGCCATCTGCGGCGCGACGAACACGGGCGTGGCCGTCGGGATCTGATTGGGCGCCGGCGCGCTCGCCGAAGCGGTCGCGGTATTGCGGCCGGCTGCCGCCGGTTGTGCCGCCGTGGCCGCCGGCGTAGCCGGTGCACCCGGCTGGTCGTACGGCAGTCCCAGCGTTTCCTGCACGCCTTCGTGCAGCAGGATCACGCGATCGGGATAGACGCCGTCGAGACTCGCGCCGCCGGGCAACGCGTCACCGACGTGATAGGCGCGCTCGCCGGATACCGCATCGGCGATAACGGCCATGCCGGCGCGTGGATCGGCCTCGGCCAGCGTGCCGCGCAATTGCAGCTGCAAGGTCGTCGTCGGCGCGCTGCGCGCTAGTTCCGCCGTGGTCAGGCCAGCGTTGCCGAACAGATGCCACTTGGACACGCTGACGGCGGCCTTGCCGCCAGGCGCGGGCACCGTAGCGATCGGAACATTCGCATCCGTGTCGCCGTCCGTGGGAACGAGCAGCCAGAGCATCTTCACCGCGAGCCAGACACAGGCAAGCGCGAGCAGGCCGCAGACCAGCATGCCGCCGAGCAGGGAAACCCGCTCGACTTCGCTGCTGTTCCATTCCCGCATGGCCATGACTGCCATCGTCTTTCCCCTGCTCTGCCGCCTGCCGCTTACGACGCGTCGGGTGCCGCGGACGCAGCACTGCTGTTTCCACCGCCGCCTCTGCCACTGCCACCACCGCTACCACCTCCGCCACTGCGTCCACGTCCGCCACCACTGCGCCGGCGCTTGGGCTTGCCGTCGGTCGGTGCGGGCGGGGGTGCATCGGCCGCGTCGGCGGCATCGTCGATCGCGTTCTGCGCATCGGACGCATGCGCCGCACGCTCGCGCTTGGGCGGCGGAATCAGCAGTTCGCGCGTGACCGTCGCGACCGGGATCTTCTGCGCGATGAAGCGCTCGATGTCCGGCAGGCCCATGGCGTAGAGATCGCAGGCGAAGCTGATCGCATCGCCCTCGGCGCCGAGGCGCGCGGTACGGCCGATGCGATGCACGTAGTCTTCCGCGTCGTGCGGAAGGTCGTAATTGAATACGTGGCTCACGGCCGGGATATGCAGGCCGCGCGCCGCCACGTCGGTGGCCACGAGCACGTCGACTTCGCCGCGCTGGAAGCGTTCGAGCAGCTTCTGGCGCTTCTTCTGCGGCACATCGCCGGACAGCGCGCCGACACGGAAACCGTGCCGCTCCAGCCGGGTCGTCACGCGTTCGGCGACGACCTTGGTGTTCACGAAGACGATGCTCCGCTGCACGTCGTCGGTCGCCATGAGGTTCAGCAGCAGCGGCATCTTTTCTTCGGTCGCCGGGAAATACACGCGCTGACGCACGCGCGAAGCGGTGACCGATTCGGTCTCGGCCGACAGCTTCTCCGGATTGTTCATGTGCTCGTAGGCCAACTCGAGCACGCGGTAGCTCAGCGTGGCCGAGAACAGCAGGCCGAGGCGCTTGTCCCGCGGCGGCAGGCGGCGCATGAGGAAGCGCACGTCCTTGATGAAGCCGAGGTCGAACATGCGGTCGGCCTCGTCGATGACCATGACGTCGACCGCGCGCAGGTTGAACACGTGCTGCTTGAAATAATCGATCAGCCGGCCCGGCGTGGCGATGATGATGTCGACGCCGCCGCGCAGTTGCTCGCGCTGCTTGTCGTAGTCCACACCGCCGTAGATCAGGGCCGACTTCAGGCCGGTGCTGCGGCCGAGACTCTTGAAATCCTTATCGATCTGGATGGCCAGCTCGCGCGTCGGCGCGAGAATCAGGCATCTCGGATCGGCTTCCTTGCGCTCGGCCAGGGCCGGCAAGGTGAGCAGGCGCTGCATGGCGGCGACCAGGAAGGCGCCGGTCTTGCCGGTGCCGGTCTGGGCCTGGCCGGCGACGTCGCGCCCGGCCAATGCGACCGGCAGGGTCAGTGCCTGGATCGGTGTGCAACGCGTAAAGCCGGACTCGTGCAACCCGGCGAGAAGGCTGGGGTGCAGGTCAAAACTATCAAAGAAACAATCGGTTAATACTTGTTCGGACATTCAACTGGCCAGATGATCCAGGGTGTGCCGTCAGGCGGCGGCCCCCGGGGGACTTGAGGATCATTCCACAGACCCAACTTGAAACGCGCGGATAGTTGGGCTGAAATGCCGCCCTCCCCCACGCCCCTGCCACACTCCCGCCTTGCCCAGCAACGCGCCGAGTGTAGCCTAAACCCAAACATTTCCGCAGCTTGGCGGAAATTCTTAAGACGGAGAATTCCCTTGAGTCAGCTGATCGCCCATACCAGCGACGACAATTTCGAGACCGACGTGCTGCAGTCGGCCGAACCGGTCCTGGTCGACTTCTGGGCCGAATGGTGCGGACCCTGCAAGATGATCGCGCCGGTGCTCGATGAGCTTGCTGTGAACTATCAGGGTCGCATGAAAGTGGTAAAGGTCAACATCGACCACAATCAGAAGACCCCGCGCAGCTATAACGTGCGCGGCATCCCGACCCTGATGATCTTCAAGAACGGCAAGGTCGAGGCGACCCAGATCGGCGCGGTTTCCAAGACCCAGCTCACCCAGCTCATCGACCGTACCATCTGACGTTCCGCAGCAGCCGCAACGTTCAGCGCCGCACATGGGCGGACGGCCAGCACCTCGTCCGCCCATGGCTTTACGCGTCAATCCCACAGTGCTAACTTAGTTCCCGTTGTTCGGGGCGCAGCGCCCCACCCCTTCCGGTTCATCCCCTGATTCCATCCCGCCAGCCTACCCATGCTGGCCAACGGCGCCCATGCGAGGTTTGCCCGTGTCTGATATCGAGAACAAGGAAAACGGCTCGGCCGCAACGGCTGACGCACGTCCCGAATCCACCCCTGCCGAACCGCGCGTATCCCGCCGCGAAGCCCAGGCCGCCCGCGCCGCCGCCAAGGCGGAAGCCGTAGCACGCGCCGAAAGCGGCGGCAACGCCGGCGAAGCGCCGCCCCCGCCCCCTGCCGCCAGCACGCCGGCTCCGCCGCGCGAAGAGCGCCAGGAACGCGCACCGCGCGAAGAGCGGCCGGCTCGCGAAAACCGCCAGGAACGCCAGGAGCGCAACGGCAATACCGAGCGCGGCAACCAGAACAACGATCTGTTTGCCAGTTCCGGCAATGCCGACAGCGGCAACAATGGCAATGGCAACAATGCCGGCAACAACGGCAATGACGGCGACAACGGCAACCTCCATCGCGGCGGCAACGACGGCGGCAACCGCAACGATGCCGGCAACGGCAACGACGGTGGCAACGGCAACGACGGCGGCAACTACGACGGCGGCAACGACGGCGGCAATGGCAATGACGGTGGCAGTCAGAGTGCGCAGGGCCAGAACAACGGCCCGCAGCAGGGCGGCCACAACCAGGGCCAGGGTCAAGGCCAGGGCCGCCGCGAAGGCCGCAACCGCAATCGCAACCGCCAGAACCGTCCGCAGCAGCAACAGATGCGCGGCGGCAACTACGACGACGAAATCCCCGACGAGCGCAACGGCGGTGGCAGCGGTCCGCTGATCAACCTGACCGAACTCAAGCGCAAGCCCGCCGCAGCGGTGCTCGACATCGCCGAAACCCTGGGCATCCAGGAAGGTGTCGCCCGCGCGCGCAAGCAGGACGTCATCTTCAACATCCTCAAGGCCCACGCGCGCGCCGGCGGCGGCATCTGGGGCGAAGGCGTGCTGGAAATCCTGCAGGACGGCTTCGGCTTCCTGCGCTCGGGCGACGAGTCCTACCTCGCCGGCCCCGACGACATCTATGTCAGCCCCAGCCAGATCCGCCGCTTCAACCTGCGCACCGGCGACTACATCACCGGACGCATCCGTCCTCCGAAAGACGGCGAACGCTACTTCGCGCTGCTCAAGGTCGACGACATCAACAGCGAGCCGCCGGAAGCGTCCAAGAACAAGGTCCTGTTCGAGAACCTCACGCCGCTGTTCCCGCGCAAGTCGTTCCGCCTCGAACGCGGCAACGGTTCGTCGGAAGACATCAGCGGCCGCATCCTCGACCTGATCTCGCCGGTCGGCAAGGGCCAGCGCGGCATCATCGTGTCGCCGCCCAAGGCCGGCAAGACCCTGATGCTGCAGAACGTCGCCCAGGCCATCGTGCACAACCATCCGGAAGTGCACCTGATCATCCTGTTGATCGACGAACGCCCGGAAGAAGTGACCGAAATGGTGCGCGGCGTGCGCGCCGCCGAAGTCATCAGCTCCACCTTCGACGAACCGGCCGCGCGCCATGTACAGGTCGCCGACATGGTGATCGAACGCGCCAAGCGTCTGGTCGAGCACAAGCGCGACGTGGTCATCCTGCTCGATTCGATCACGCGCCTTGCGCGCGCCTACAACACCGTCGTGCCGAGTTCCGGCAAGGTGCTGACCGGCGGCGTGGACGCCAATGCGCTGCAGCGCCCGAAACGCTTCTTCGGCGCGGCGCGCAACGTCGAGGAAGGCGGTTCGCTGACCATCCTCGCGACCGCGCTGGTCGACACCGGCTCGAAGATGGATGAGGTGATCTACGAGGAGTTCAAGGGCACCGGCAACATGGAAGTGCATCTGAACCGCCGCATCGCCGAGAAGCGCGTCTACCCGGCAATCGACATCAACCGCTCCGGCACGCGCCGCGAGGAACTGCTGATCGATCCGGACATGCTGCAGAAAATCTGGATTCTGCGTAAATTGCTGCATCCGATGGACGAGCTGACCGCGATGGAATTCATGCTCGACAAGATGAAGAACACCAAGTCCAACGACGAGTTCTTCGGGACTATGAAGCGCGGCTGATACGAGCCTGCTCGTTCGCCCAAAAAAGCGCGGCCACGGCGCTGCATGCCCTCCCCTTCAAGGGGAGGGTTGGGGTGGGGATGGTGCTTGTCGAGGTAAGAGGCCGCGCCTTGAATCCACCTGCGCGCTCCAAAGCTGCCCTCGCACAAAAATCGACACCCACACCGACACCATCCCCACCCAACCCTCCCCTTGAAGGGGAGGGCTAAAGACGCGCCATACCCAGCGCCCGCGCCGTGCGTTCCGCCTCGGCACGCGAGATTTCGGCCGGCAGCAGCGATTCGCGCAGTACCGGCAGCGCCTGTTCCAGCAACGCGCGGGCCGCGTCGGGAGCGCCTTCCTTGGCGCGCACCGCGGCCAGTTCGCTGCGCGCGATGGCCAGATCGATCGGCAGCGTCGCGCTGGCTTCGAAGCCCGCGATCGCCGCCTCGAGTTCGCGGCGCGCGGTCGACGTATCGCCGCTGTCGAGCGCGAACGCCGCACGCGCGCGACGCATGTGCAGCACGATGGGATGCGTTTCCGGCACCAGCGCGCGCCAGCGCGATTCGGCCTCTTCGAGCAGCGGCAGGCCGACCGCGGGAAGATGCTGCTGCCGCGCGAGCAGCACGAGCTGCCAGGTCAGCATCGCGTATTCGACCGAGTCCTCGCCGTCCAGACGCGCCGCGCGGGCGCGCAGGTCGGTGAGCTGCGCCAGTGCGCGCGCCGGCTGACCCGCGCGGCCGAGTGTGCGTGCCTCGCTGCGCTCGATGCGACGGCGGAACTGGTTGTCGGCATCGATGCCGCCATCGTCGAGGATCTGCCGGGCCGCGCGGAACTCCGCGAGTGCCGCCGCATAGTCACCGGCGTTCTCGAGGAAGCCGCCGTAGTTGCCGTGCGAGGTCGCGCGATCGGCCGCGCCCTGCAGACCGGCCTCGCCCATGTGCCGGTCGGATCGGCGCAGGTAGTCGATCGCCTCGCGGTAGCGGCCCAGTTCGTTGAGCACGAGGGCAAGATCGTTCGTCAGCACCATCATGCGCGCGCCGCCGGGATCGACCATGCGTTCCTGCAGCGCAATCGCGCGACGCAGCAGCGCTTCGGCCGCCGTCGCGTCGCCGGCCATGTTCAGCGCATTGGCCTTGGCGCGCAGCAGCACGACGTGCTCCGGCGATTCGGGCGGGCGCTGCGCGTCGACGCGAGCGAGCGCATCGTCGACGACGGCCAGCGCCGCAGCGTTCTCGCCCGAGCTGCTCAGCAGGGTCGCGAGCGGCTGGGCAATCTCCAGATACAACGGCAACGGCACGTCGGGCGTGCGCCGGGCCAGTTCCAGCGCTTCGCGCAGCGGCGCCAGCGCCTGCTCGTCGCCGCTGCTGCGGTGATAGGCCATGCCCAGCGACTGCAACGTGCGCAGGCGCGCGACCGCATCGTCCGGCGCAAAGCGCTCGCGCCAGACGCGCGCCTGTTCCACTACCGCGAGCGCCGACGTGGTCTCGCCCTGCAGTCCGAGCAGGCTCGCGTATTCGTCGTAGTCCTCGGACAGACGCAGCGCCTGCGCGCGATCGGCCGGCTCGACGCCGGCGACACCGTCGCGCATCAGTGTCAGCGCCGTGGCCACGTCGCCGAGGTCACCGTACAACTGCGCGAGCAGCCGCTGCATCGCCTTGACCAGCGCCGGATCGGAGCGCAGGACCAACTGCGCGCGCGCCGCATCGAGCAGGCCGCGCAGGCTCACTTCGCGGCTCATCGCGTTTTCGGGCGCGGCGGCGTCGAACGCATCGGTCAGGAAGATCAGCGCTTCGCGCGCCCGCGCTGCATCGCGCTCCGACGCCGCCAGCGCCTGCTGCGCCGAGGCTTCCGCGGCGAGCGCGCGGGCGCGCGCCAGATCGAGGCGCCAGACGAACACGCCGGCGGCAATCAGCGCGAGCACTGCAGCCGCAGCGCCCAGGCGATGCCGCTGCACGAACTTGCGCAGGCGGTAGACGCGCGTCAGCCGCGCCGCGCGCACCGGCCGGCCGTCGAGGTAACGCTGGATGTCGTCGCGCAGCGCGCCGGCGCTGGCGTAGCGGCGCGCGGGATCGGGATCGCTGGCCGTGGCGACGATACCGCCGAGTTCCGCATCGAGCGGCAGCGGTGCGAGATCCGCGATCGCTGCGCCGCTGTCGACGCGGCGCGCGGTGATCAGCTCGCGCAGCAGCACGCCGACGCTGTAGATGTCGCTGGCCGTGGTCACCGCGCGGCCTTCGCGCTGTTCCGGGCTTGCATAGCCTGGCGTAAAGACGCGGGTGGAATCGTGCGCCTGGGAGTCGACGTCGACGAGGCGCGCGACGCCGAAATCGAGCAGCTTGACCTGTCCGCCGCGCGCGACGAGCACGTTCGCCGGTTTCAGGTCGCGATGCACGACGAGGTGCTGGTGCGCGTGGCCGACCGCGTCGAGCATGGCCTCGAACAGCGCGAGGCGTTCGCGCAGGCGCGGCGCATGTAGCGCCGCGTGCTGCAGCAGCGTCAGACCATCGACGTATTCCATCGCGAGCCACGGCTGCCCGTCGGCGGTTTCGCCGCCGTCGAGCAGGCGCGCGATGTGCGGATGATCCAGGCCGGCGAGGATCTGCCGCTCCTGACGCAGCCGGCGCAATCCGTCGCGCGTCGGGAAACCACGCAGCAGCTTGATCGCGACCTGCTGCACGAAGCCGCCGTCGACGCGCTCGGCGAGCAGTACCGTGCCCATGCCGCCGGCACCGAGTTCGCGCAGCAGCCGGTACGGTCCCAGGCGTTCGCTGCGCGGTGCCGTGAAATTTGCCGCGCTCGCATCGATCGCGCGGGCGAGCGGATCGTCGTCGTCGGCATCCGCATCGAGCAGGCGCGCGAGCAGTGCGCGGTCCGCGGCATCCAGCGGTGAATCCGCCAGCGCGGCGGTTCGCGCGTCGGCCGGCAACGCGCGCAGTCGCTCGAACTCCGCGTCGAAGCGGTCGAGCGAACCGGCGTCGGCGTCGCTCATCGGTGCCACCTGCAGCCGCCTGGGCGGCGCACGGTGCGCGACTCAACGTGTTGAATCAGCACGCCGTGCCGCGCCTCAGGGCCAGCCCTGCGACCGCTTCACGCGCTGCCAGCGCGCGAGCGCTTCGCGCGTGCGCTGGCGGCCGATCTCGATGACTTCGGCCGCGCGCTGGAATTCGTAGAACGCACAGACGTTGCGCGGAATCGAGATGACCAGGTCCGGCGGCTGCGCGGCGAGCTTGTAGCGCGTCAGCGTTTCCTGCACTACGTCGAGCGAGCGCGCGAACAGGTCGAGCACGCCCGGCTCGTGCAGCACGACGCGCTTGATCGCGCGCTTCTCGACGAAGCGCTCCCAGATCGCACTGATGCGTCCCATGCCGACGCGCTGCGCTTCATCCGGCTCGTGGATTTCCGGCCGCGTGATCGGCGTCTCGCGCTCGGCCACGCCCTCGGCCTCGGCATTGACGTCGACCGCGATGGTCGCATCGGTGAGATCGCGCAAGGTCGGCGTGACCGGCACGGGATTGAGCAGACCGCCGTCGACGAGGCGACGGCCCTGGTAGTGGTGCGGGCGGAATACGGTAGGAATGGAAATCGAGGCACGGATCGCGTCGAACAGCGAGCCGCGCGAGAACCACACTTCGCGCTGTGCATCGATGTCGACGGCGACCGCCGTATAGCTGATCGGCAAGTCTTCGATATTGGTTTCGCCGACCAGGTCGCGCAGTGCGCCGATCACACGCTGCCCCTTGATCAGGCCGCCGCCGCGCCAGCTCCAGTCGACCAGGCGCAATACATCGAAAGTCTTCAGGCCGCAGGCCCACTCGCGGTACTCGGTCAGCTTGCCGGCGGCATAGACGCCACCGACCAGCGCGCCCATCGAGCTGCCCGCGACGGAACGGATCTCGTAGCCCTGCGCGCGCAGTTCCTCGATCACGCCGACATGCGCGTAGCCGCGCGCGCCGCCCGAACCCAGCACCAGCGAAATGGCGCCGCGGCGAGGCGGCTCGGTGACGCCTGCAGGCAGATTCATGCGGACTCCGGAAGAACTAGTGGGCTGTAACGGATGAATCGGTAGAGGGATCGCGAAGGCATGGTCGTGCAGGACGCCGCTGCGGAGCGCGGCCAATAGCCCATGCTATTGGCCAGGTGAGCAGCAAGTACTGCGCGGCCAGGCCGAGCGAGCTGCT
>JBBQZR010000009.1:0-133831 GCA_038207515.1 Lysobacterales bacterium
CCGCTGCCCTAGGCGCGGGTCACCCAGATGGACGCCTCCGGGGCGGCCGATACCAACGCCGGCGGGCGCCCTGCCGGGGGGCGGAAGGCGCAAGCGTTTCGCCCCGTCCGTGTTTCTCAACGCCAGCCCCGTGACTGACGCATGAGCATCGACCAAGCCTTGCCCGACCGCGCGCTCAACGCGCAGTTGCAAAATGTTGCACGCCGCGCCGAATCGGACCGCCGCGCCGACCGCACCTTCCGCTATCTCGTCACCGGCGCCGGCCTGTTCGTGCTGCTCGCCCTGACCGGCGCGGCCGCCTCCATGCTCTGGGGCGGCCGTCTGGCTTTTTCCACCTTTGGAATCGACTTCCTCACCACCACCGACTGGGACGCCGTCGGCAAGAAATTCGGTGCGCTCGTGCCGATCTACGGCACGCTCGTCACGGCCCTGATCGCGATGATCATCGCGGTGCCGGTCAGCTTCGGCATCGCCCTGTTCCTGACTGAAGTCGCGCCGCCGTGGCTGCGCACGCCGGTCGCCTCGGCGATCGAACTGCTCGCCGGCATTCCGTCGATCATCTACGGCATGTGGGGCCTGTTCGTGTTCGTGCCGGTCATGTCGACCACGGTCATCCCGTTCCTGACTGAGTACCTCGGCCCGCTGCCGATCTTCGGCCCGCTGTTCCAGGGACCGCCGCTGGGCATCGGCATGCTGACCGCCGGCATCGTGCTCGCGATCATGGTGATCCCGTTCATCTCCTCGGTCATGCGCGAAGTGTTCCTGACCGTACCGACGCGGCTGAAGGAATCGGCCTACGCGCTAGGCTCGACGACCTGGGAAGTCGCTTGGAACGTCGTGCTGCCGTATACGCGTTCGGCCGTGATCGGCGGCATCTTCCTCGGCCTGGGCCGGGCGCTCGGCGAAACGATGGCGGTGACCTTCGTGCTCGGCAACGCGCATCACCTGACCGCCTCGCTGCTGATGCCCGGCAATTCGATCGCCGCGACCATCGCCAACGAATTCTCCGAAGCCGACAGCGACATCTATCTGTCCTCGCTGATCGCGCTGGGCTTCCTGCTCTTCATCGTGACCTTCGTCGTGCTCGCGATCGCGAAGCTCATGCTGATGCGCCTGAACCGCAACGAGGGCAACAAATGAGCGCGATGGCGGAAAAACTCTACCGACAACGCCGGCTCAAGAACGGCATCGCGCTGGTCATGGCCAGCGCCGCGACGGTGTTCGGCCTGTTCTGGCTGGTCTGGATCCTGTGGACCACGCTGATCAACGGCATCGCCGCGATGAAGCCCGAGCTGTTCTACGAAATGACGCCGCCACCCGGCTCCGACGGCGGTCTTGCGAACGCGTTCTTCGGCTCGATGCTCATGAGCCTGCTCGCGATCGCCATGGGCACGCCGGTCGGCATCCTCGCCGGCACCTTCCTCGCGGAATACGCGCGCCGTTCGGTGCTCGGCGAAGTGATCCGCTTCGTCAACGACATCCTGCTGTCAGCGCCGTCCATCGTGCTCGGCCTGTTCGTCTACACCCTGATCGTCAAGCCGATGGGCCACTTCTCCGGCTTCGCCGGCGCGGTCACGCTCGCGCTGATCGTGCTGCCCGTGGTCGTGCGCACCACCGACGAGATGCTCAAGCTCGTGCCGAGCCAGATGCGCGAAGCGGCGCTGTCGCTGGGCATTCCGCAGTGGAAAGTCACGGTGCAGGTGCTGTACCGCTCCGCCCTGCCCGGCATCGTCACCGGCGTGCTGCTCGCGCTCGCGCGCATCAGCGGCGAAACCGCGCCGCTGCTGTTCACCGCGCTCAACAACCAGTTCTGGAGCACGGACCTGGGCGGGCCGCTGGCCAGCGTCCCGGTCGTGGTCTTTCAGTACGCCATGAGCCCGTACGATTCCTGGCATTCGCTGGCCTGGGCCGGCGCCTTCATGGTCACCGTCTTCGTCCTCTGCACCAGCCTCATCGCCCGCGCCATCATCGCCCGCCGGAGGGTAGCCAATGACTAATCTCAATCTGGCCGTTGCCGCCTCATTGAACGTGACTACGCACAGCGAGCAGGCCACGTCCACCGCCAAGATCACGGCACGCAACCTGAATTTCTACTACGACGGCTTCCAGGCGCTGAAAGACATCCGCATGGATATCCCCGAGAAGCACGTGACCGCGATCATCGGGCCCTCCGGCTGCGGCAAGTCCACACTGCTGCGCATCTTCAACCGCATCTATTCCATCTATCCCAAACTGGAAGCACGCGGCGAAGTGATGCTCGACGGCGAGAACATCCTCGACCCGCGCTACCCGCTGAACCGGCTGCGCTCGAAAGTCGGCATGGTATTCCAGAAGCCGGTGCCGTTCCCGATGTCGATCTACGACAACGTCGCCTATGGCATCAAGCACTACGAAAAGCTCAACCGCGCCGACATGGATGTCCGCGTCGAACAGGCCCTGCGTCAGGCGGCGATCTGGGACGAGGCCAAGGACAAGCTCAAGGGCAGCGCCCTGGGTCTTTCCGGCGGCCAGCAGCAGCGGCTGTGCATCGCTCGCGCTATCGCGCTCAAGCCCGAAGTGATGCTGTTCGATGAACCCACGTCGGCGCTGGATCCCATCGCCACGGGCAAGATCGAGCAGCTGCTGGAGGAACTGAAGAAGGACTTCACCATCGCGATCGTGACCCACAACATGCAGCAGGCCGCGCGCTGCTCGGACTTCACCGCGTTCATGTACCTCGGCGAACTGATCGAGTTCGGCGAGACCGAGACCATGTTCACGCGCCCGAGCAAGCAGCAGACCGAAGACTACATCACCGGCCGCTTCGGCTGACTTGTCCGGCTGAGCCCGCGTCCACGCACGCACGGAACGAACCCATGAGCGGAACAGTGACCACCAACGAACACATCATCAAGAGCTACGACGCGGAACTCACCCGCCTGCTCGACGAAATCACGCGCATGGGCCATCTCGCCGGTGAACAGCTCGCGATGGCCGCCGCCGCGGTCGAGGATCGCAACAGCGATCTCGCCGCGCGCGTGGTCGAGGGCGACAACGCGATCGACGCGCTGGAACACGACGTCAGCCATGACGTGCTGCGCCTGCTCGCGCTGCGCCAGCCCATCGCGCGCGACCTGCGCGACGTGCTCGCCGCGCTGCGCATCGCCGCCGACATCGAACGCATCGGCGACTACGCCGCGAACGTGGCCAAGCGCGCGATCGCACTGAACCAGACCGCGCCGATGCGCCCGGCCGCGAGCCTGCCGCATCTGGCCCAGGTCGCCGGCGGCATGCTGCGCGACGTGCTCGACGCGTATCGCCGCAGCGACGCGGTGGCGGCACACGAAGTGTGGAAGCGCGACGTGCAGCTGGACATGCTGTACACCGCGATGTTCCGCGAGCTGCTGACCTACATGATGGAAGACCCGCGCAACATCACGCCGTGCACGCACCTGCTGTTCATGGCCAAGAATATCGAGCGCATCGGCGACCACGCGACCAACATCGCCGAGAACGTCTACTTCCTCGTGCACGCGAAGCCGCTCGTCGAGGAACGGCGCAAGGCGGACGACACCAGTCTGGTCGTGAATTGATCGGACTCAGGCGGGTTCACCGGATGCCAAGCAACGCATCCGTTTTCGGACTCTCAGACTGGCGTTCATAGAAACACCCTTCCCACCCGCCCCTCCGGCCGGTCAGGCGTGACGGACAACCAGAACCTTCGGTTCCAAGCGGTTGCCGTCACGCCTCGAGGGGAGAGCCAGTCCGCGCAAATCTGCTCCTCGAACGCATGGCTCAGGGCCTGCGAAAACGCCCGCCCTGCTCGAGCGGATGTCGGCTGAGAATGGAATTGCCGAAGGCACAGACGAACCTGCGGCAGCGAAAGCGTTCTGCTGAATCCGGAGCCTTTCCGAATCCCTCAGCGGTATCTTCGCGGGCATGTCGGCGAGAGGCCGCACTCCGGATGCGCCATCTCGATCCCGCTCATGAATTTTTTTATGCGCGCGAAGTTTTGCCGCGAAACTGCGCTTTGCAGTTTCTGATGGTGGTGCATGACGAGCCGCTATCGGTGTGATTTTCCTTCATTTTTTTCGGAAAACCGATTGACCGGACAGCAGCCCGGGCGTAGTGTCCATTTCTCGACTACTAGACATGTGAACCCACGCCATGGCCAATCCGCTCACGCTTCTCATGCCCGTCATTCCGGGTACCAGCCTGCAGACCATCGCCGAAACCCTCGCCCAGTACCAGCCGCAACTCGACACCGCCCTGGCCTCCATCGGCACGGTGCACTACGCGCGCACGCTGCTGCTCGACGCTGCCACCGCGAACCTGCAGCCCGGTGCGGAAACCGACGCGAAATACATCATCGCGGTCATCACCGAATACGACGGCGACTTCACCGCCTATATCCAGGATTTCGTCGCGCAGGTCGGTGCGATATTCGACGCGCTGCTGCAGTTCGTCGTCGGTGGCGCGGCGGTGATCCCGGTCGCCGATCACGTGGCCGGATTCGAGGCCTTCATCACCCTCAACGACGCCTCGCAGCACGCGCCGAATACGGGCCTGTACCAGGCGTATCCGACCACCACGGTGCAGCAGATCATCGCGGCCTTCCCGCCGGGCTGACGCACCCGCACCACGCACGCGTACCCGAGGCGGCTGTGCCACTGCGCAGCCGCTTCCCCTGGTTCCGACAACCAGTTCCGACAACCCGTTCCGACAGCCGGCGGCCTGCCCGGCAGCGCCAGCCCGTGGAGACACCGCATGACCGATCCCGTCATCGACTACGGCGACGTGCAGGGCACGTTGCTGCGCGGCTACCGTGTCGACTATGCGCGACACTTCATCCTGAGCATTGCCAACGTTGCCGCGACGCGAAGCTTCATCACTGACATCGTCGAGGGCAACAACGGCCTGCCGAAGATCACGACAGCGCAGCGCAGCGGCCTGAAGATGCACGCGACGCGCTTTCTCAATATCAGCTTCACCAATACCGGTCTTGCGGCACTCGGCATCGCCGCGAGCGATCTCAAGACCTTTGACAGCGCCTTCCAGCGCGGCGCGACGAGTACGACGACCGCCAATTCGATCGGCGACACCGGCGACAGCGCACCCGCGAACTGGATCGGCGGCATGAACGACGGCAGCCAGGTGCACGTCGTGCTGAGCCTGTGGATCGATGCCGACCCGGCCGAACTCGAAACGCTCTCGGCGCAGTTGCGCGCCGCGTTCGCCGGCGCCCTGACCGAGCTGTCCGCCCAGGACGCCCAGGCGCTGCCCGACAACCAGGTCCATTTCGGTTATCGCGACAACATCGCGCAGCCGACCGTGATCGGCGCACCGCCGAGCAAGCGCGCGGTGCCGGATGATCAGCCCCCGGTCAAGACCGGCGAATTCCTGCTCGGCTACGGCAACGAGACCGGCGGAACCTACAAGGTCACACCGGCGCAGCTGTCGACCAACAGCAGCTACGCCGCGTTCCGCCTGCTCGAGCAGGACGTCGCCGGCTTCGACGCGTTCCTTGCCGAATACGCGCCCAAGGCCGGCATCGACGTTGAGACGCTCGCGGCGAAAGTCTGCGGTCGCTGGCGCAACGGCAATCCGCTCGAACTCGCGCCCGACGCGCCGGGCACCGTGCTGCCCAAGGCACAATTGAACGACTTCAACTATGTCGACACGGCCGTGCCGGCGAAGGACGACACGCTCGGCCTCATCTGCCCGATCGGCTCGCATATCCGTCGCAACAATCCGCGCAACGAAGCTATCGTCGGCACCGACAGCACGCATCACCGGATCGTGCGCCGCGCCATGCCCTACGGCCCGGCCTACGATCCGGCCAATCCCACTGACACGCCGCGCGGACTCGTCGGCTTCTTCATCAACGCGAGCCTGACCAACCAGTTCGAATTCCTGACGTCGCAGTGGAACAACCTGTCGACCTTCGTCAAATCCGCGACCCAGCCCGGCAGTCCCGATGCCGGCAACGCGGTGTTCAACATCAGCGGCCAGGACGTGTTTCTCGGCGTCAACGACCCGTCGAAAAGTTCCTTCACCCTGGCCAAGGCCGGCGCGAACGGCAAGAACAACACGACGATCAAAGGCTTCGGCCGCATGGTCATCACGCGCGGCAGCATCTACTGCTTTTTCCCGAGCATCACCGGCTTGCGCTATCTGGCGAGCCTGACGTAACGGGCCCGATGTAACGAAGCTGATGTAGAAGGCGACCGGCTCCGCTCGCCGGGCCGCTGGACCAAGCCGCCGACGGCAGTGCCGCGGCGGCGCCATGCCGATCGTGACGATCCCGTCGCGCTCATGGCAGCTTTGCGCAGATCCAACGTATGTCCCGCTCAGGCACACCGCTTCCGGTGTGGCAGCACGGACTTTCTATGCGCAGCGCCTGTCCGCTTCATCGCTTTCTGATCATCCCTTCGCTGGCCCTCGCCGTGCTCTGCTTTCCGGGCGGCGCGGCGCTCGCCCAGGCGGCGAGTTATGAATTCGACCCCGCCTTCAACGGCAACTACACGATCGACGCGTTCACCACCGGCGAAACCACCGGCGCCGAACGCTACGGCAGCAAGATCGTGCGTCTGCCCGGCGGCGATGTCGTCACCGCCGGCCTCGTGCGGCTCGATAACGATCCGGTCGCCGCACCGAACTGGAATGTCGGCCTGGTGCGCCACAGTCCGAGCGGCACGCGCCAGGTGTGGAGCGGCAGCGGTCCGTATTTCCATGCCGGCAACCAGTATGTGGTCTATCCGAACCTGGCCGCCGGTGCCACCGGCATAGGCACGATCCGCAAGCTCATCGACTTCGACTATGCGCGCGGATTTTTCTATCTGCTCGTGCGGACGCGCTTCAGTGATGCGCCGATCGACAACGATGTACAGCTGCTGATCTTCCGCGAGGACGGCAGCTACGTGAACGCGATCAATGTCCTCAACGGCAGCGCCGACGAGGACGGCACCGCGCTGTCGGTCATCGAAACCGGCCAGGTCGCCAATCCCGTCGCGATCGCGGTGCTCGGTGTGGTCAGCGGCTTCCGCAGCGCCATCGCGAAATACCTCGTCAACGCGAGCAACGTGATCCAGCTCGACGCGAGTTTCGGCGGCGGCGACGGCCGCGTCGAGTTCGTGCTGCCGCTGGACGAATGCACTTATCCCGGTTGCAACTATTTTTCCACCGATATCGCATTTCCCGTCGGCGGCAGCGGATCGAGCAAGCCGATCTATGTATCCGGGTCGGTGCAGCGCGATTCGGCCACGTCCACGGACTACGACATGGTCGCGATCAAGTTCACGCCGTCCGGCCTGCTCGATACCGCGTTTGACTTCAACGGCGTCCGCCAGTACGCGTTCGACCAGCAGGATTCCAACAACACCGACTTCGCGAGCGACCTGATCGTGCGGCGCAGCCCGGTCGGCAGTTTCGACACGGTGTGGATGATGGGCCCCGTCGGCCGGCGCTGCAGCCAGGGCATCGGCGTGGTCAAGTTCGATGGCGCCAGCGGCGCGCCGGTATCCACGTTCGGCAGCGTCGGACGCGCCGTATTCGGCGACGACGTGTCGCAGCCCGGCGGGCCGTGCGATCCGGAAGCCGCACTCGACCCGGCCGGCCTCGTCGCGCAGGACGGCGAGATCGGCATCGCGGCGACTGGCTTCCTCCTCGACGAAAACGGCGCGCGCGTGTTCGAAACCGGCGTGCTGCTGCGGCTGTCGGCGGATACCGGCCAGCGCTACAGCCTCGAGGGTTTCCGGTTGCTCACCGACCACACGTTCAACCGAAGCACGCTCGGCGGCATCGCCACGGGCGAAGGCGGCGGGCGCTACTACGTGTCCGGCGCGGGCCGCACCGACAGCTACAACTCGCTGTTTCTCGTCGCCCGCCTGAAGCCCGTCGACGACCTGCTGTTCCGCAACGGCTTCGACCCGTGAGCACACTATCCTCTGCCCTGGAGTTCCCCACCATGTTCCGCATTGCCCGACTGCGTGCCTGTATGGCGTATACCTGCCTGCTGCTGACGGCCTGTACTGCGCCGGCACCGCCGGGCGCGAACGCCGGCGCAACGTCCGCCGCCGCCGCGGCGCCCGCGACCACACCGGCCGCCAAAGCCGCCGTTCCGCCAGCGCAAGGCAACCAGTTGCGCCTGACGCTAGACGGCAAACCCTGGCAGGCCGATCGCGATTTCTTCGGCGCGTTCCATCCGCCCGGCATGGATCGCGCCGTGCTCATGGCCGCGTCGCTCGGCCCCAAGGACAAGCACGAGCAGGCATTCAATCTCAATCTGTTCGGCGTGACCGGGCCGGGCCGCTACACGGCCAGCGGCAACACCATGAGCCTCGAGGGCATCAGCAGCAGCCAGATCCAGCTCGCGAACCTCAGTGAGCAGCGCTATCTGATCGGCGGACCGTTCGGCTATACGGTCGAGGTCGAGCTGCTGCAGGCCGGCGGCGGCACAATCGAAGCGCGGTTCCAGGGCCGCATGACCGCGAGCGACGGCCAGGAACTCCGCGTGAGCGACGGCTATTTCTTCTACCGCGAATAGCAGGCACTGCGGCGGTCGGCCGTTCATGCCCGGGGCAGCCCCACAGATTGCCAAGTGAACGTGGAAACGAGTCGATACCGGTTCTGATTCTGGAGCCCCCTTTAGTCAAGGAGGCGGCCGGCAGGCAATTTTGCATTGTGGAACCCACGCCGCCTGCCGCAAGTACTGGTCGCGCGTTACGGTAATTGTCGACCCGCAGCACCGCAGCACCGCAGCACCGCTCACCCCGCAGATGGGATACTTGCAGCTCTTTCCCGAGAGGAGCCGTTGCCATGCGCTGGAAGCGAGTGTTCGGCATCCTGATCGTGGCCGCCACGGCGGCCGGTGGCTGGTGGTATTCGCGTCCTGCGTACAAGCCGGTCGATCCGGCGCTGGCCTGCCGCGTCGGCATCTACCGGCTCGACGACGGGCGCCTCGTCGACCTGGCCCCGCTGACCAACAGCAACTCGCTGCGCTGGCGTCTGCTCGACGGAAGCGCCGGACGCATCAGCCGCAACGAACGCGGCGCCTGGCAGGCGACGAAGGGCTGGAGCAGCGATCCCGATCCGATGCCGGTCGATGCCGGCAGCTGCGCCAATCCCGTCTTCGTCTTCGACGGCCATGCCAGCGAACGCCTGAGCTTTGCCGTGACCGATACGCGCTTCGAGGGCGACGGCGAGGAACTGGCCGGCCGCCTCGTACTGCCGGGCGGCGACGCGCCGGTGCCGATCGCGGTGCTCGTGCACGGCTCGGAATCGTATTCAGCGCTGACCTACAACTATTTCCAGCGCCTGCTGCCCGCTCATGGCATCGGCGTCTTCGTCTACGACAAGCGCGGCACCGGCACGAGTACCGGCCGCTATTCGCAGGATTTCAGCCTGCTCGCGAACGATGCGGTCGCGGCGCTGAAGGAGGCCCGCCGCCTCGCCGGCGCGCGCGCCGGCCGCGTCGGTTTCAGCGGTGGCAGCCAGGCCGGCTGGATCGCGCCGCTGGCCGCCACACGCAGCGACGCGGACTTCGTCGCGGTCAGCTACGGCCTGGCCGACAGCCCGCTGGCCGAAGACCGCGATCAGGTCATGCTCGATCTCAGCGCCAAGGGACATGGTCCCGACGTGCTCGCCAAGGCACGCGAAGTGACCGATGCGACCGGCGCCATCATCGCGTCGGATTTCGAAACCGGCTATGACAAGCTGGATGCGCTCAAGGCCAAGTACGCGCAGGAACCCTGGTGGAAGGACATGAAGGGCGAGTTCACCGGCGACCTCGTCGGCTATCCCGCGTTCGCGCTGCGCTGGATCGGACCGCTGTACGACGAAGGCACGACGTGGGACTACGATCCGCTGCCCGTGCTGCACGCGCTCAAGCCGCCGCTGCTGTGGATACTCGCCGGCGCTGACCGCGAGGCGCCGCCCGAGGAAACCCGGCGGCGCCTGGTCGCGGCCGCGCAGCAGACCGGCCGGCTGACCCTGGTCGAATACCCCGATACCGATCATGGCATTGTGGAATTCGAGACCTTGCCGGACGGATCGCGCCGGACCACACGCGTGGCCGACGGCTATTTCCGCCTGCTCATCGACTGGATCCGCGACGGCCGTTTGAGCGAGTCAGGCTATGGCAAGGGCAAGGTGCTGGCCTTGCCCGTTGCGCGGAGCGCAACGGGCGGGGAATCGGGAATCGGGAACGGGGAATCGGGAAAAGCTGACCTTGGCCTCGGCGCGCTTTGACGATTCCCCATTCCCGATTCCCCTACTAGACGTGTGTCCCCAAGCGTCCTATCGTCGCCGTTTTGTCCGTCCCCTGTTCGGAGTTTTGCGCCCATGCGCCTGCCTTTAATCCTGATTCCTGCCCTGCTGCTGGTCGCCGCCTGCCAGCCGGTCAAGAAGGAATCGACCGCTGATCGCCCCGTTTATCCGGTTTCAAAGAAAGTCACCCAGGTCGATACCTATCACGGCCAGGAAATAGCCGATCCGTACCGCTGGCTCGAAGACCTCGACTCGGCCGATACCGCCGCCTGGATCAAGGCGCAGAACGAGGTCACCACGGCATACCTCGAGAAGATCCCCGGCCGCGAACGCATCGCCGCGCGTGCCACCGAAATTTGGAACTTCAACCGCTGGGGCGTGCCGTTCCACGAAGGCAAGCAGTGGTTCTGGTTCAAGAATGACGGCCTGCAGAATCAGGCCCTGCTGTACGTCGGCGACAAGCCCGAGAGCGAAGGCCGCGTGCTGCTCGATCCGAACAGCCTGTCCACCGACGGCACCGTCGCGCTCAAGGACACCGCGTTCAGCGCCGACGGCAAGTTCATGGCCTATGGCCTGTCCAGCGGCGGTTCGGACTGGGAAGAATGGCGCGTGCTCGACGTCGCCAAGGGCGAGCCGACCGAAGACGTGCTGAAGTGGGTGAAGTTCTCCGCGGTCGACTGGAGCCGCGACGGCAAGGGCTTCTGGTACAGCCGCTACGACGAGCCGCAGGGTGAAAATGCACTCAAGGCCAAGAACGAATTCCAGAAGCTGTTCTATCACAAGCTCGGCACGCCGCAGAGCGACGACCAGCTCGTCTACGAGCGCAAGGACCAGCCCGACTACAGCTTCAGCGCCGACGCGAGCGAAGACGGCCGTTATCTGATCGTCTCGGTCGGCCAGGGCACGGAACGCAAGAACCTGGTCCTGTATCGCGACCTGAAAGCCAAGGGCAAGGCCGCGACGCTGAAGGAACTCATCAGCGACTGGACCGCCGAATACGAATTCATCGGCAACGTCGGCAGCAAGTTCTATTTCCGTACCGACGACGATGCGCCGCGCGGCCGCGTGATCGCGATCGACGTGAGCAAGCCGGCGCGCAAGAACTGGAAGACCGTCGTCGAACAGCGCGATGACTCGCTGCAGTCGGCCCATCTCGTCGGCGGCCAGCTGGTGCTGAACTACCTGCATGACGCGAGCTCGCGCCTGCGCCGCTATGGTCTGGACGGCAAGTCCAAGGGCGAGATCGAACTGCCCGGCATCGGCATGGTCGCCACGTTCCAGGGCCGCCCCGGCGACAAGCAGGCGTTCTACAGCTTCGCGAGCTATACCACGCCGACCTCGATCTACCGCTACGACATCACCAAGGGCAAGAGCAGCGTGCTGCGTACGCCGACCATGGCGTTCGATCCGTCGCTGTACGAAACCCGCCAGGTGTTCTACACGAGCAAGGACGGCACGCGCGTGCCGATGTTCATCACCGGCAAGAAGGATCTGGTCCTCGACGGCGCCAACCCGACCATCCTCTACGGCTACGGCGGCTTCCGCATTTCGCAGGTGCCGACCTTCTCGCCGTCGGTCGCGACCTGGCTCGACCAGGGCGGCGTGTATGCCGTGGCCAACCTGCGCGGCGGCGGCGAATACGGCCGCGAGTGGCACGACGCCGGCATGAAGCTGAAGAAGCAGAACGTCTTCGACGACTACATCGCCGCGGCCGAATACCTGATCAGCGAAAAGTATACTTCGCCGCAGCGCCTCGCGATCCGCGGCGGCTCCAACGGCGGCCTGCTCGTCGCCGCGGCCGAACTGCAGCGTCCCGACCTGTTCGCTGCCGCCGTGCCTGCGGTCGGCGTGCTCGACATGCTGCGCTTCCGCGAGTTCACGATCGGCAAGGCCTGGGAATCGGACTTCGGCTCGGTGCTCAACGCCGACGAATTCGCCGCGCTGCGCGCGTATTCGCCGCTGCACAACATCAAGCCCGGCGTGGCCTATCCGGCGACCCTGATCACCACCGGCGACCACGACGACCGCGTGTTCCCGGCGCACAGCTTCAAGTTCGCCGCCGCACTGCAGGCCGCCAATCCCAAGGGCAAGCCGCACCTGATCCGCATCGACGTGCGCGCCGGTCACGGCCAGGGCAAGCCCACCGCCAAGCAGATCGCCGAAGCCGCCGACGTCTACGCGTTCATCCTCAACGCGTTCGGTCTGGCCAAGCCGTAAGTGTTTCCCGCGGCGGCCGCAACGGCCGCCGCGATCCGGCCGCGCTTTCCGGTCATCACCGGGAAAGCGCGAGCCGATCGGTTGCGACCGAGCGCACGTACCTCATGCGTCATGCGCACGATGTCCGAATTGGTAAAACTGGACTTTGCACAACTGCAGGCCGCGGCCGACGCGCAGTGAGCATCGTTCCGCGGCGGCGCGCTCAGGGCAAGGCGATGCCGCCAGGACCGAAGCGGCGCTCGATCAGATGCACGTTTCCCTGCCCATCGCGCCACGCCAGCGTGCTCGCGCGCGTGCCGTAGGTGTCGCCGCGCACGAAGACCGGCGCGAGGAAGCGTTCAAGCTCCAGACCCATGCCGGTATCGGGCAGTTCCGCATCCGCCGGCCGCTGCGTATCGGCGAGCAGGTCGAGCAGTGCCGCATCGTCGCCGCCCTGCAACCGCGTGGCGACGAAACGTTCGCGCAGGCGCCGCATCTTCGGCCAGGGCGCATCCAGCGGTCCGTTGCTGACCACATGCACGCCCGGCGCCAGCCGCTGCGCCAATGCGCGCGGGCTTTCCAGGCACCAGGCCTGTTCACGGTCGGCGAGCACGAGGTTGAACGGCGCGTAGTCGCCGACGTCCCGCTGCACAGCCGCAATGACGTCGGCCGCGCTGGCGCTGCCGGCGACGAAGTCGCGCACCAGATCGCCGCGGGAGCGCGTACCGCGCTGCACGTTGAGCAAGCGGATATTCGTCACTGCGGCCACGCGGCCGTTGTCGTGCACGGCCAGCCAGCTGCCGCCGGCTTCGAGGTCGCGGCCGCCGCGGACACCCGGCAGGTCCGGCCAGGGCGCCGCCGCGGCGCTGGGCCGGGCGTGGAATTCGTCGCGATTGCCGAGCAGCAGCAGTGGCCGGTCGGGTACCGCGTCCACGGCCACCAGCAGCAGGCACATGGATCAGCGTCCCTTCGAAACCCGGTGCGCGAACGGCACCATCAGCGGCTGCCGCCTTCGGTCCCGCGCGAGAGCTCGCGCAGTTTCTGTTCCAGCACGCTCAGGCGCGGATTGGTCGGACTCAGACTGCGCGCCGCGTCGAGCGCCCGGCGCGCATCGCCCGGGCGGTTCTCGCCGGCGCGCTGCTCGGCTTCGTCGAGCAGTGCTTCCGCCAGCCGCGCGCGCAGGTTGGCCAGGCTCGCATCGGTCGGCGCGAGTTGCTCCAGCGTATCGACGTAATCGCGCGCGCGATCGAGCTTCTGCTGGCCGATCGCTACGTTGAACTGGTCGCGCGCAATCTGCGGCAGGCTTTGCAGGCCAGCCAGCGCCTGCGCATTGCTGCCATCCAGCGCGAGCGCGGCGCGGTAGCGGTCGTACGCGGAACTGCCCGGCGGCAGGATCAGGTCGCCGGCCTGGGCGGCCTTTTGCGCCGCGGCGATATGTCCGGCGAGCTTCTGCTGCAGCTCCGGCGTCAGCGCCGGCCGCGATGCAGCAATTTCCACACGTTCACGCAGCTCGCGCAGCTGGCCGCGCGCCGCGGCGATGTCGGCGGAACCCGGAGCGAGCTGCTCGGCCTGGCGCAGCAGACGCTCGGCGGCCGTGGCGTTGCTTTGCTCCAGCGCCGCCGTGGCCTGCACGACCAGCGCCTGGGCGATCTGGGCCAGCCCGGCGCGCGCCTTCGCATTGGTCGGGTCGCGCGAGAGCACGGCCTTGAACTGGGCCAGCGCGTTGTCCTCGCCATCGCCGTGGACACGGCCGCTGCGCAGCAGTTCCTGCGCACGCTTGACCTGCGTCTCGATCGCCGCGCCGGCGCTGGCGCGCGCCGCGGTCAGCTCGCCGCGCAGGGTCGGCAGCACCGGATCGTTCGGCAGCGCACGCGCGATCGCTTCGATGCGCGCGCTTGCTTCGTCCACTTTTCCCTGAGTCAACAATTCCCGCGTCTGCGCCGCGAGCGCGACGCCGACCTTGCGCAGTCCGGCCTGGGCCGGCGTATTGCCGGGCTCGGACGCGAGCACGCGCTCGTACAGCGCGATCGCGCCACCGGCATCGAGCAGCTTGCCCGCGGCCAGCGCGGCTTCGGCCTGGTCGAACAGGCCGCCGATCTCGGTATTGGCCGATTCGGCCTGCCGCAGCGCCGCCGCGGCCTGCTCGACCGCGGCACCGCCCGCCAGCAGCGCGCGCGCATCGGCCAGGCGCGCGTGAGCCGCGGCGAAATCGCGCCGCTGCGTCGCCGCGACCGCATCGGCGACCAGGGCCTCGCCGACGCGGCGCAGGCCGGCGCGGGCGATGTCGTTGTCGGGATCGATGACGCGGGCAGACTCGAACAGCTCGCGCGCACTGTCGGCGCTGCCGCTGAGCCGGCCGAGGACGAGCGCGTTGTCGGCGCGTGCAAGCACGTCATTGAGCTCGGTACGCGGCAGCAGTGCGCGCAGCTTGTCCTGGTTGCGCCAGAGCGCGAATGCGCCGACGCCGCACAGCACGATGACGGCGGCGATGAAGATCCATGGTCCGAGGCGACGGCCTTGCGACCTACCTTGCGGCCTGCCGTGAACCGGGCGCCGCGCCTCACCGGCGCGTGGACCGCGCTGCGGCGCCGCATCGACGACGTCCATGCGGCCGAAGTGCGGCTCGGCACGATTGCGGATGTCCGCCGGCGTGACCACGGGCAAGGCCATGGTCGGCCCGGCGGTCGGACGTGCGCGCAGCAGTTCGCGCAGCTCGCCGCGTTCCAGCCGTCGCTCGATGGTCTCGATTGCCGCGGCGACGGCGGCGCCGTCCTGGAAGCGCTGTTCCGGTTCCTTCGCCAGCAGCAGATCCAGCAGCGGCTGCAGCGCCTTGTATTCGGCCGGCAACTGCGGCAGCGGCTGGGTGATGTGCATGATGCCGACGGCGAGCGAGTCCTCGGCGTGATATGGCACGCGCCCTACCAGCAACTCGTACATGACGATGCCAAGCGCGTAGAGGTCGGAGCGTCCGTCCAGGCTGCGGCCACGCGCCTGCTCGGGACTCATGTAGTGCGGCGTGCCGACCACGGCGCCGGTACGCGTCATGCGGGTAGATGAATCGTTCGCGCGCGCGATGCCGAAATCGGTCAGCGCGGAGGAACCGTCCTCGCGCAGCAGGATGTTGTCGGGCTTGACGTCGCGATGGACGAAGCTCTTGCTGTTGGCGTAATGCAGCGCCTTGGCGATCTCACGCACGATGCGCAGCGTGAACGGCACGTCGCGCGCCTTACCGTCGTCATGCAGCACCGGCCCGCCGGCGATGTATTCCATCGCGATGTAGAAGGAATCGCCGTGGCGTCCCACGTCGTGGATGCCGACCACATGCGGATGGTGCAGCTTGGCCGCGATGCGCGCCTCGCGCAGGAAGCGCTCGCCGTAGGTCGGATCTGCCATGAGCGCCGGCGACATGACCTTGAGCGCGACTTCGCGGTCCACGGATTCCTGTATGGCCAGATATACCGTCGCCATGCCGCCACGTCCCAGCGGGCGCAATACGCGGTATCCGGGAATCTCGATCATTCGCTCGCAGGTCGTCAGCATCGCCGCAATCCCGCGGCATGGCGCCGCAGCATAGCATGGGGCCGGCAACCGCCTGCCGCAGCGCGCCGGCTCGTATTTGTGCCGCGATAGGCGCGAAAAACGCGCCTCATCACGTACCTGAATACTCCCGGCCGCCGCGCTGCGGAAGCCGGGAAAACAACGGAGCACTCAGCCGTCGCGACGTGCGCGCTTGCCTGCGATGGCATCACGCGCCATGCGGCCGAAGCCACGCTCGCGTTCGCGGCGCTCGCGCAGGGTTTCGCTGGCATGGGCCTCCTCGGCCACCAGCTTGCGCCAGCGGCGCAAGCGCGCCGGATCCAGCACGCCGGACGCGATCGCCGCGGCGACGGCACAGTCCGGTTCACCCTGATGGCCGCAGTCACCGAAGCGGCAGTCCGCCTGCAGCGCCAGGATGTCGGCGAACACATCGGCCAGACCACTCTTGACCTCGGCCAGCTGGAGCTCGCGCATGCCCGGGGTATCGACCAGCCAGCCGCCCGAAGCCAGGCGATGCAGCGAGCGCGCGGTGGTGGTGTGGCGCCCGCGCGCATCGTCTTCGCGTATGCCCTGGGTGGCCTGGCCCGCCTCGGCCAGCGTATTGACCAGGGTGGACTTTCCCACGCCGGACGAACCGAGCAAAGCGACGGTGCTGCCGCGCCCGCACCAGGGCAGCAACGTCGCGGCGGCCTGTTCGCTGCGCGCATCGACCACTTCGACCAGCAGCCCCGGCAGCAGCCGCGCCGCTGCCGCGGCGTAGTCGGGGGCCTCGGTGCAGAGATCCGCCTTGGTCAGCACGACCACCGGCGTCACCGCCGCTTCGCGGGCCAGGGTGAGATAGCGCTCCAGCCGTGCCGGATTGAAGTCCTGGTTGCAGGACGAAACGATGAACGCGGTATCGACATTCGCCGCGATCAGCTGCAGCCGCACCGCGCTGCCGGCGGCGCGGCGCCGGAACAGGCTGCTGCGCCGCAACAGGCGCAGCGGACGGCGGCTGGCTGCGTCGAGCAATAGCCAGTCGCCGACCGTAGCGAGTGTCTGTTCGTCGCCGTCGACGGCAGCGAAGGGAGCAACGGATTGCTCGAAGCCGGCGCCCGCCGTCAACAGGCGGCCGCGATGTACGGCGAGCACGCGGACAGGAAGGCAGGTGTCGTATTCGGCGAGGTCGAGCTGGGCGGAAAAGAACGGGGACCAGCCGAGATCGGCCAGGGAAGCGGCGTGTGATGTCATGGGTTCTCACCAGCGATGCGCCACGCGGAACGTGGACGCGAACGGACAAGCGCACCTGCAACGCAGGCACGTCCGGACGACGATCAGCTGGGGAACCGGGAACTCCACGCGGCGCACAACGGCCACGCAGGAAATCAGCTGTTGCTGCGGATTCCACCAGCCGGGCGAGACACACGATCAGCCACAAAGCCTCCGTTCACTGGTTGGTACGCGGGCGCGCAGCTTATGCCGGCGCGCCGCGGGCTTCAATCGCTGCGCACGGCCCCTCAGGCCAGCCGCCGCGCCTCGATCACGTTCGGCACGGCGGCGAGCTTGCCGAGCAGGCCGGAAAGCTGGCCGTAATCCGTCACGCGCAGCGCGAAGTTCATGGTGGCCAGGCCGGAGACGGGATCGACGCGCGTGTTGACCGCGAGCAGATGCGCATTGGCCGAGGCGATCACGTTGGTGATGTCCTTGTGCAGCCATTTGCGGTCATAGCCCCGGACCAGCACGTCGACCTCGTAGGCCTGTTCGCGCCGGTTGCCCCACTCGACTTCGATCACGCGGCTGGGATCGCGCGTGCGCAGCCGCGCCAGGCTGGTGCAGTCGGCCCGATGCACGCTGACGCCGCGGCCGCGCGTGATGAAGCCCATGACCGCGTCGCCGGGCAAGGGCTGGCAGCAGCGGGCGAGCTGGGTCAGCAGATTCCCCACCCCGTCGATGGTCAGCGCATCCTTGGCGCCGGACTTGGGCGGACGCAGCGCCGGCGCCGGCGCGGGCTTGGGCGGCGCGATCATCTCGTGCAGCGCGCGGGAGACCTGCGCCGCGCTGACATCGCCGAGCGCGAGCGCGACCAGGAAATCTTCGAGCGTGCGGTGATGGAAGCGCGGCGGCAGCGAATCCAGCTCGACGTTGCTCAGAGCGACGCGCTTGAGTTCCTTGTCGAGGATGGCGCGGCCGGCGCTGAGGTTGGCGGTGAGGTCGACGCGCTTGAACCAGGCACGCACTTTTTCCAGCGCGCGGTGGGTCGTCAGAAAGCCGTGCTGCGCGCTGAGCCAGTCGCGCCGCGGCGCCTTTTCCTTGGCCGTGAGTATTTCGACGCGATCGCCGCTGACCGGCTGGAACGCGAGCGGCACGATGCGCCCGTTGACCTTGGCGCCGCGGCAGCGATGGCCGACATCGGTGTGGACGTGATACGCGAAATCCAGCACCGTCGCGCCGCGCGGCAGGTCCATGACTTCGCCGCGCGGGGTCAGCAGATAGGCGCGGTCCTCGTGCAGATCGGTACGCAGGCCGGCGAGCAGTGCCGCGTCGTCGTCGCCCTCGTCCTTGGTTTCGAGTAGCTGGCGCATCCACGCGACCTTGCGCTCGAAGCTCGCGTCGCCGCCGCCGCCTTCCTTGTAGCGCCAGTGCGCGGCGACGCCGAGTTCCGCGTGCGCGTGCATGTCGTGGCTGCGGATCTGCACTTCCAGCGTCTTGCCGTCGGGTCCGACCACCGCGGTATGCAGCGACTGGTAGTGATTGCCCTTGGGCCGCGCGATGTAGTCGTCGAACTCGCCCGGGATGTACGGCCACAGCGTATGCACGACGCCGAGGGCCGCGTAGCAGGCCGGCAGGTCTTTCACGAGCAGGCGCACCGCGCGGATGTCGTAGAGCGCGCCGAAGTCGCCGTCCTTGCGCTGCAATTTTTTCCAGATGGAATAAATGTGCTTGGGGCGGCCGGCGATATCCGCGGCTATGCCAGCCTCGGCCAGCGCGGTGCGCAGCTGCGCGATCGCGCCGACGATATAGCCTTCGCGATCGATGCGACGCTCGTCTAGCAGCCGCGCGATGCGCTTGTAGGTGTCGGGCTGGGACAGGCGGAAGGCGAGATCTTCGAGCTCCCACTTGAGCTGCCAGATGCCGAGGCGATTGGCGAGCGGCGCGTGGATGTCGGCCGTCATCTGCCCCAGCGCGCGGCGGTGCGCGTCATCGAGCTGGTCCGCCGCGCGCAGGCGCGCGAGTTGGCGCGCGAGCAGGATGAATACGACACGCAGATCGCGCACGACGGCCAGCAGCAGTCGACGCAGGCCTTCGGCGCTGGTCTTCGTCTCGCGTGCGGCGTACAGCGCCCAGACTTTCTCCGCCGCGGCCTGACCGTCGACGAGCAGGCGCAGGCCGGGGCCATAGGACGTCGCGGCACTTTCTTCCGTGCTTCCGTCGGCATGGTCCAGTTCGTAGACGATGGTCGCGGCCAGCGTTTCGTCGTCGAGGCCGAGATCGCCCAGCAACTGCAGCGTCGCTGTCAGGCTCGACAGGCGCGCATCCGGCTCGGCGTCGGTCTGCGTGACGAGCACGGCGTCGAGCCGGGCGCCGGCAGCGGCCAGTTCCTCCGCTAGCGGCGCCATACGCCGGCGGGAATCCATCCACTGATCGAAACTGGCAGTCGAAAGGGTGTGCTTCACGTCGCGATTGTAGCGAAGCGGGTCACACCGCTCAGCCCATAACGAAACAACCCCGGCCGAGGCCGGGGTTGAATTGCAGCGCAGAATCGGGAGAAACGTGACTTACTTGACGTGAATACGGAACTGCTTGACCGTCTGGGTGTAGTTCTGACTACCCGGGTAGTTCGCATCACCGACGACAACGGTGCAGTCCGCTGTACCGCCCTGCCCCGAGAGGCTGTAGTCGAGACCCGGCGACGCGCTCGTGGGGTTGACGAGTTTCGGGCTCTGCAGGCCACCCGGGAACTGGGTCGAGAAAATCGACGGCGATGTACCCGTGCAACTCAGTTTGTTGTCGCTGAGCACACCCGCGAAGAAGGTCCACTGGGTCGCGATCTCGTCATACGCAAACGCCGGGCCGGGCTTGGCGTTGACTATGAAATCGGTCAGATCGCCTAGGCACGGCTGCGGATACGGTTCGCCGGCGCTGAGGTCGCAGGTCAGCGTCGGCATGCCGCCGTTGCCTACGTCGGGCACCGCCAATGCCGATATCTCGAACGTTGGCGCATCGTTATCCGTGGACAACACATGGAAAGGCACCGCCGTCGTCGTTGTCTGGCCGCGGCTGTCGGTCGCTGTGATCCGCACGGATGCCTGGACACCCGGCGCGTAGACGCCCGACGTGGTCGGATCGGTGGCGAAATCCGGATCGAACGTCGGCAGGTCGAAGGTACAGGTACGCCGCGCACTTTCGCCCGGCAGCGGTGTTTCCACCTGCGCGCAGCTCACGCGCGAAGCAGGGCGCACGTTGCCGTTGAAATCGATGGTCACTGCCGCATCAAGCGGGGGCAGACCGGTTTCGCTGGTATCGTCGCTGATGACGAAAGAGAGGTTGCTTGCCCCCGTGCCTTCGGCCAGTACCGGCACCATGTTGCTTGACGCGGTGATGACCGGCGGGAGATCCGATAGCGCATTGCGACCGGCTGCGACATTGTTCGCGAGATTGGAGTCGGCACCATCCATGAAATAGAGCGCCGCGAAGGTCACGGGCACATTGATGTCCGCCGGAAGCGACACGCCATCCTGCAGCAACCGCTGCACGATGTAACGCTGCTGCACGCCGCCTGCCGGCACGACCGACGGGTCGTCGACGTTATTGCTGGTCATCGAGCTGCAGGTCGTTACGCCAATCGCCACTTTGCAATGTCGGGCGGACGAACCACCGAACGCAAACACGCTGCTGTCGAAGCCATCACGGACGCGGTATTCGAACGTCGCAAACGCCGCTGGAATGCGAACGTCGACGTAATACGTGTAGTAGGGGTTCGAGAAGCTCGGCAGCGATGCGACGCTCAGCGAAATGCTGGCGTCAAACTGACCGCCCGATTCGAAGGCATCGGTGAACAGGCCCGGGCTGTCCTTGCGCTCGCCGGTGGCGGACAGCACATAGCAACTGGTCCTGCCGTCGGACTGCACAGTCAGCCCATTGGCGCGGTAGTTCCAGAAACCGACTCCCGGCACCGGTACCTGGGCGCCGCCCGAAATCGTGCCGAACTTGAAGTCGCCGTTCGAATAGTAGCCAGGGAATATCGGATTGATCTGGTTGTTGAAGTTCGATCCCGAACCACCCGAGATCGCGCTGCCACAGAGAACCGGCAGTCTCGTGCGCAACGTCGTCGTCTGTGCGTTGATCTTCATCGACGAGAACGGCGCGATGTCTTCGTTGCCAAACACCAGAGGCACATCCGCGCCGTAGCTGACTCCGCAGGCGCCGGCCATGACCAGGCCGAGCATCAGCGCATTCGTTCGGTTGATCCGGAATTGCCTCATCGTATTCATCACCAGTGACTGATTTGCTTGAACGGAGCGCGCGATGACCACGCGATCCCATGAACGCAGCTTTGGACCAGTTCCGCTGTCCCCGCCTACAGCCGGGTTGCACCTAGCAAGCTGAGCATTTCCTGACTGCCGTATTGACGCGGAGTATACGTATGCCGTACCGCGCCAGTGTTAAGTAGCAGTTACCCGTCGCGCCGGATTTTCGACCAAATTCCGGTGCTTGAGGTGAATTGATGTGGCACTCGTTACAATTGCCGCTTTCGCCGCGCGCCCGCGGCATCAAATGAGGTGATTCATGAACAGGTTCCGGGCTCTGGCCCTTGCTGTCGCTCTGTCTGCCACCGGCATGGGCATGGCCCAGGCCGTGGAGTTCTCCACCCTCGAAGAACGCATGAGCGGCGCGGAATTCAAGCAGGCGGGCCTGGACCGCCTGAGTCCCGAACAGCTCACATCCCTCAACGATTGGCTGCGCTTGCATGGGCTCGCGCCCGGCGCACCGATCGCGGTCGGCGGCACACGCAATGGTGTCGTCGAATATTACCCGGACGATAAAGCCCGCCAACCCATCGAAGCCCATATCAATGGACCCTTCGACGGCTGGCTGGGCAAGACCACGTTCAAGCTCGACAACGGCCAGGTCTGGCAGCAGGCCGAATCCGGCATGCGCACCGACCTCGGCCTCAACAGTCCGGCCGTGCGCATCAAGCCGATGCTGCTGGGCAGCTGGCTGATGTACGTGGACGGTTGTGGCTGCAGCCTGCGCGTCAAGCGCGTCAAGTAAGGCCGCCAGACCCGTCCATCAAGTCCGCTGACACGCCGGCCCGCGTGTCAGCGGCGCTGCAATCCTTCCAGCACCTTCTGCAGGCGTTTGGGCGACACAGCCTCGGCGGTCTTCAGTTCCTGCGCGAACGACGACACCCGCATCTCCTCGATGAGCCAGCGCAGCTCGTCGAGTTCCGGCTCGGGTATTTCCGCGCTGGCGCGCAGCTTGAGGTATTCGCGCCAGTAGCCCTGCAGGGCGAGGAGGCGCGCCTGGTCGCGGCTCGCATCCACGCGCAGGCGTTCGGCGCGCAGGCGCATGGCCTTGAGGTAACGCGGATAGTGCGCGAGGCGCGCGCGGCTCAGGTCGCGCGCGAAGCCGGCATACACGAGGTTGGCCAGCTGTTCGCGCAGGTCGTCGTAGTTGGCCTTGCCATAGCCCATCAGCGGCGGCTTGAGCCAGGGCGCCAGTTCCACGTAGGCCGCGAGCACGTCCTCGACCAGCCCCAGCCACTGCATCGCGGTCGGGAACAGCTGGCGCGCGAGTTCGGTTTCGGCGTGGATGAAGTCCTCGCGCCGGCGCAGGTCCAGCGGGCGCGCGGCGAACAGTTCCTGCAGCGCGGCTTCGATGAGGTCTTCGCGCAGCGACTCCACACTGGCGACACCGGCGTATTTCAGCGCCAGCGCATGGTTGATCGGCAGTTGCCGGCGCGCCTGCTTGATCTTGTCCGCGAGCGCGCGGCGCAGCAGGCGCAGCACGCCGGCACGATGCGAGGCCAGTGCCTCGTCGCGGCGCTCGAACACGCGCAGGGCGACACTGTCGCCGAGATCGACCAGGGCCGGATAGGCAGTCAGGTTGCCCTGGCTGACGAGAGAATCGGGAATCTCGGCGAAATCGAAGGTATCGACATCCTCGCGCGTCAGGTCCGCATCGGCCTGGCGCGAGAACGCCGCGCGCGCCGCACCGCTCCAGTTGGCCTGGATCAGCTTAAGGTCGCGGCCCTGTTCCAGCGTGCGTCCCTGTTCGTCGTAGACGCGGAAATGCATGCGCAGATGCGCCGGCAGTTCCGCGTTGGCGAAGTCGGCCTCGCCGATCGCCACGCCGGTGACACGCTGCAGGTACGCCGCGAGCACGCGCGCGAGCGGCTCGTCGCGCACCGCTTCGCTGGCGGCGAAGGCGCGCGCGAAATCCGGTGCCGGCACGAAGTTGCGCCGCAGCGCCTTGGGCAGGCTGCGGATCAGTTCGGCGACCTTTTCGACGAGCAGGCCAGGCACGAGCCACTCGCAGCGCGCGGCCGGCACGGCATTCACGTAGGCCAGCGGCAGTTGCAAGCTCACGCCGTCGGCCGGATCGTTCGGCAGGAAGCGGTACTCGAGCTTGAGCTTGTGCCCGCCGACGTCGAGCCGCGTCGGATAGTCCTGCGCCGCGACGCCGGCCTGACCGCCCAGCACATCGGCCAGGGACCAGCGCAGCGCGGCCTGTTCTTCCGGCGCTGCGCGGCGGTACCAGCCGTCCAGCGCCGCGGCGGTGCTGATGTCGGCGGGCAGTTTGCCGGCGAACCACGCGACCAGCGCCGCTTCGTCTTTGACCAGACCGGCGCGGCGCTGCTTGGCTTCGAGTTCCTGCGCTTCGGCGAGCACGCGTGCGTTGGCGCGTACGAAATCGGCCTTGGCATCGATCTCGCCGCGCGCGAGCGCTTCGCGCAGAAATACGTCGTGCGCGAGCGCGGGCTCCTGCGCGCCGTATTGCACCGCGCGCTTTTCCACGAGGATCAATCCGAACAGGCTGACCTGCTCATAGGCCATGACCGCGCCGCGCTTCCTCGACCAGTGCGCATCGCGCCAGCTGCGCTTGACCAGATGGTCGGCCTGCTGCTCGACCCACTCGGGTTCGACCCGCGCATTGAGCATCGCGTACACTTTTTGCAAATCGATAATCTGCCCGGCCAGCAGCCATTGCGGCGGCGACTTGGCCAGGAACGAGCCCGGAAACACCTGGAAACGGCGCTCGCGCGTGCCGCGATACTGGCCGCGTTCGTCCTTGCGCCCGACCTGCGTCGGCCAGCCCGACAGCAGGCAGCGGTGCACCTGTTCGTAGCCCGGCGCATCGAGCAGCGGCGCCGCGGCCGTCTCGGCATCGGCCGCCGATGGCGGCGGCGTCAGATGGCCGCCGGCTAGCCCGCCTTTCTCACACCCGTTCGTAGCGAGGCCGCCGAGACGCCGTCCTGATGCGCGCCGCGGACTGAGTGACGGCGAAGGCGTAGCCGACACTACGTCGAGCCGACACGAGGGAGCAGCGCGCGTCAGGGCGAGCGTATCGGCGGCCGCAGTAGAAGGGGTGTGAGAAAGGCGGGCCAGGTCCCAGCCCAGCTCCTCCGCCTGCACCAGCAGCTGGCGATGCAGCTCGCGCCATTCGCGCATGCGCATGTACGACAGGAACCGCGCCTGGCACCAGTCGCGCAGGCGCGCCTGGCTCAGCTCTTCGTGCGCCCCCGCATGCGCCTGCCACAGCTTGAGCACGGCGACGAAGTCCGAACGGCTGTCGGCGAACTGCGCATGCGCCTGGTCGGCGGCCTGGCGCGCATCGGCCGGGCGCTCACGCGGATCCTGGATGCTGAGGAACGAAGCGAGGATCAGCAGTTCGCGCAGCGCGCCGCGCTCTTTCGCCTCGATCAGCATGCGCGCGAGCGCCACGTCGATCGGCAGCTGCGCCATGGTGCGGCCGACCGCGGTCAGGCGCTTGTGCTCGTCGATCGCGCCGAGTTCGGTCAGGCGCCGGTAGCCGTCGCCGATCGCGCGCTCCGGCGGCGCCTCGACGAACGGAAACTCGTCGACCTCGCCGAGCTTGAGATTCAACATGCGCAGGATCACGCCGGCCAGCGAGCTGCGCAGGATTTCCGGATCGGTATAGCGCGGCCGCTGTTGAAAATCCTGCTCGCCGTACAAACGGAAGCACACGCCCGCGGCAACACGGCCGCAGCGTCCCTTGCGCTGCTCGGCGGCCGCCTGGGAGATCGGTTCGATGTGCAGGCGTTCGAGCTGCGTGCGCGGCGAATAGCGCTTCACGCGCGCCGTGCCGCTGTCGATGACGTAGCGGATGCGCGGCACGGTCAGCGAGGTTTCCGCGACGTTGGTCGCGAGCACGATGCGCCGCTGCGCGCCGGGCTTGAACACGCGGTCCTGGTCGTTAGCCGACAGCCGCGCATACAGCGGCAGCACTTCGGTGGCGCGATACAGCCGCCGCGCGAGCGCCAGGTGCGCGTCGCGGATCTCGCGTTCGCCCGGCAGGAAGATGAGCACGTCGCCGCGCGGATCTTCCGCGGTGATCTCGTCGGCCACCGCGACGATCTGCTCGGTCAGGCTCAGTTCGGCGCGATCGGGCGTCGCGCGCCCTTTATCATTGATGCGCGCTGCGGTGGCTTCGGCGACCGGCGGACGCCAGCGCACCTCGACCGGATAGCTGCGCCCTTCGACGTTGACCACCGGCGCGTTGCCGAAGTGCGCGGCGAAGCGCGCCGTGTCGATGGTCGCCGAGGTGACGATGAGCTTGAGGTCGCGCCGCTTGGCGAGCAGGCGCTTGAGATAGCCGAGCAGGAAATCGATGTTGAGGCTGCGCTCGTGCGCCTCGTCGAGAATGATGGTGTCGTAGTCGTTGAGCCAGACGTCGCTCTGCGTCTCGGCGAGCAGGATGCCGTCGGTCATGAACTTGATCAGCGACTCTTCCGATACCTGGTCGTTGAAGCGCACCTGGAAGCCGACCAGCTTGCCCACTTCGCTGCCGAGCTCCTGCGCCACGCGGCGCGCGACGCTGCGCGCGGCGATGCGGCGCGGCTGGGTGCAGCCGATGCGGCCGGCGACGCCGCGTCCCGCGGCCAGGCACAGCTTGGGCAGTTGGGTGGTCTTGCCCGAACCGGTCTCGCCGGCCAGCACGACGACCTGGTGCTTGCGGATCAGCGCGACGATCTCCTCGGCGCGCGCCGCGATCGGCAGGCTTTCGTCGACGCGGATCTCCGGCACGCGCGCGGCACGCGCGGCACGACGCGCGCGCGAAGCGGCAATGTCCGCATCGAGCCGCGCCAACTGCTCGTCGCTGGCCTGAGCCGGGTTGTCGTTGAAACGGCGCCAGCGGCCGAGCAGGCGCGCGGCATCGCGCACCAGAACGCCGTCCAGTGCCTTGCGTTGCGCCGCGAGCCGCGCGGCGGCCGGATGCGGTCCGGGGCGTGCGGCGCCAGCGGCGCGGGGAGGATTGTTGTCAGCCATCACGGATAAGACTCGGGGCCGCGGCCCACGGAACCGGCAATCATAGCGTCTGCCTATCGCGACCATCGTCATCCGCTGGTCCGGCGACCCGGCAGGCGCGGTAAAGTGTCGCGTCTGAACCACAACAGGCTTGGTGACACCCGGCCTGACCACACCACGCCTGACCACAGCAGGAGTCTGCACATGGGTATCGATATTGGCATTGCCAAGAAGGACCGCGAAGCGATCGCCAAGGGCCTGTCGCGCCTGCTCGGCGACAGCTACACGCTCTACCTGAAGACCCACGGTTTCCACTGGAACATCACCGGCACGATGTTCAACACGCTGCACCTGATGTTCGAGACGCAGTACAACGAACAGTGGCTCGCGCTCGACCTGATCGCCGAACGCATCCGCTCGCTCGACGTGATGGCGCCGGGTTCGGGTTCGCAATTCGCGAAGCTGTCCTCGATCAAGGAAGAAACCGGCGTGCCGGAATGGCGCGAGATGGTCGGCCAGCTCGTCGACGGCCACGAAACCGTCGCCCGCACCGCGCGCGAGCTGTTCCAGATGGCCGACAAGGCCTCCGACCAGCCCACCGCCGACCTCGCTACCCAGCGCATGCAGGCGCACGAGAAGACTGCCTGGATGCTGCGTTCGCTGCTGGCCTGAAGCGACACGGCGCGACGGCGCAGCGCCGTCGCGCTTTCGTCCCCGCGCGCGACGCGCGGAGCGGAAACGTCCGGACAGCCCCCGCGACCGCCGGCAGACTCGGCGGTTGATACCGCGCAGCGACATGAAATCGTCAAAAGCCCGTGCTAGCCTGCGCGATCTTTCGATGGCGGCGTCCAGGCTGGACGCTTCTGTCCCGTCGCGGCGGACCAGCCGCACGTAGCGGCCGGACCGGCCGTACGCAGCGGGAAAGCGCGGCCGCAGGCGCGGCGCGCAACGAAAGCAGGATTCCGACGCGGCCCACGGCCCGTCCGCCATCTTCCGCCGACGGGATTGCCGTCTGCCGGAACACCGTGGCGGAGCGGTCGTTTCGTCGTCGACGATGCCGGAGCCGTGCATGGCCCGGGCCCATTCCAGGCACTACTTTAGTTCAGGGGTTCGCGTATGAAATCTGTCGTTTCATCTGCACGCTGGGCGCTCGCCCTTGCGGTATTCGGGCTTGCCGGCCCGGTCAGCGCGCAGGTCAGCCTTACCACACTGGGTTCGCCGTATACCCAGGACTTCGCCGGCCTGGCCAGCAGCGGCACCACAAATACCGCGCTGCCCACCGGCTGGGCCTTCCTCGAAACCGGGAGCGCGGCAAACACCACGTACGCAGCGGACACCGGCTCGAACACTGCCGGCAACACCTACAGCTACGGACTGGCCAGCGATCCGGATCGGGCGTTCGGCGCCCTGCTCAGCGGCTCGCTGACCGCGAACCTCGGCGCGCAGTTCACCAACAATACCGGCAGCACGGTCAACGACCTTGCGATCGCGTTCAACGGTGAACAATGGCGCATCGGCAACAATGGCACCGCGCGCGACGACCGTCTCGAATTCGAATACAGCCTCGACGCGACCAGCCTGAGTACGGGCACCTGGACCGCGGTGACGGCGCTGAACTTCACCAACCCGATCAAGACCGCCGCGTCCGCGGGCGCGCTGAACGGCAATCAGGCGGCCAACCGCACGGCCGTCAGCGCGTCCATCACGGGCCTGTCGATCGCCAACGGTGCGGGCTTCTGGATCCGCTGGAAAGACTTCAACGCAACCAGCTCGGACGACGGCCTCGCGATCGACGATTTCAGCCTGACGCCGACCGGCACGATTCCACCGCCGAACCTGACGATCAACGACGTCAGTGTCACCGAAGGCGCGACCGGCAACACCGTGCTCGCGAGCTTCACCGTCAGCCTGAGCGCGCCCGCCCCGGCCGGCGGCGTGACCTTCTCCATCGCGACCGCCGACGGCACTGCGACGACTGCCGATTCCGACTATGTCGCCAAATCGCTGACCGGCCAGACCATCGCTGCCGGCAACACGAGCTACACCTTCGATGTCACCGTCAACGGCGACTCGGCCATCGAGCCGAACGAAACCTTCCTCGTCAACGTGACCAGCATCACCGGCGCGACCGGCACGGACACGCAGGGCCAGGGCACCATCACGAACGACGACGCGGTGCTGCCGCAGCTGTCGATCAACGACGCCAGCGTGACCGAAGGCAACAGCGGCACGGTCGCGGCGCAGTTCACCGTGACCTCCAGCGTCGCCGCGCCGGCCGGCGGCTACATCGTGTCGTACAGCACGGGCGACGACACCGCCACCGTTGCGAACAGCGACTACCTCGCCGCCAGCGGCACCGTCACGATCCTGCAGGGCCAGACCACGGCCACCTTCGATATCACCGTGAACGGCGATACGAACGTCGAACCGAACGAACAGTTCTTCGTCAATCTCACCCTCTCGCCGATCGGCACGCAGATCGCCGACGGCCAGGGCGTGGGCACGATCACGAACGACGATGCGTTCCCGGTGCTCAGCATCGGCAATGCCAGCGTGGTCGAAGGCCATTCCGGCACGACACTGCTGAATTTCCCGCTGACCCTGAGCGCGCCGGCGCCGGCCGGAGGCGCCAGCTTCACGGTCAATACCACCAACGGCACCGCGACCGGCGGCAGCGACTTCGTCGCGATCGTCAACGGCAGCGGCAGCGTCGCCGCGGGACAGACCAGCGGCACGCTAGCCGTCACCGTCAACGGCGACACCGTGGCCGAGGCGAACGAGACCTTCACCGTCACGCTCAGCGCGCCGGTCAGCGCGACCCTGGGCACGGCCACCGCGACGGGCACCATCACGAACGACGATGCGGTCGAGATCCACGACATCCAGGGTGACGGCCTCGCCGGCCCGCTCGTGAACCAGCCCGTGCTGACGCTCAACAACGTCGTCACCGGCAAGGGACCGCAGGGCTTCACCATGCAGGCGCCGGACGCGCGCGCCGATGCCAATCCGAACACCTCGGAAGGCATCTACGTGTTCACCTCGTCGGCGCCGACGGTCAACGTCGGTGACCTCGTCAACGTCTCGGGTACCGCGCTGGAATTCAACGGCCTGACCGAGATCGGCTCGGCCACCGTCACCTTCGTCAGCGCCGGCAATCCGCTGCCGACCGCGGTCGAGTTCAACGCCACGGTGCCCTCGTCGAATCCGACCAACCCGACCTGCGTCACGAGCGGCAGCAACTACGAGTGCTTCGAGTTCATGCGCGTGCACATCGCCGACGGTCTCGTCAGCACCGGCAACCAGCGCTTCGGCTCGCCGGCGACGGAATCCTTCGCCGAAGTGTTCATCACCGCCAACGGCCGCCGCGGCGTGCGCGAGCCGGGCCTGCTGTATCCGCTCGTGCCGACCGCCGGCAACCTGGCCGCGGGCCAGTGGGACGGCAATCCGGAGCTGTTCGAACTCGACGCGGACTATTTCGGCGCCGTGCCGGTCGACACCCCGATCACCGGCGGTACGCGCTTTTCCGCCACCGGCGTGCTGGGCTATGACTTCGGCGACTACGAACTGTGGGCGACCGAGTTCACCGTGACCGCAGCGGCGCAGGTACCGCGTCCGGTGCGCGCCTCCCACGGCACAGCCGACCTGCGCATCGGCTCGTTCAACATGCTGCGCTACTGCGACACGACCAACAACGGCGCCGGTGCAGACCCCTGCCTCGCGCCGACGCCGACCGTCGACGGCTTCAACTACAAGGTTGCGCGCCTGTCCAAGTACGTCAGCGAAGTGCTGCTGCTGCCCGACGTGCTCGGTGTGGTCGAGGTGGAAAACCTCGCCGTGCTGCAGGCGCTGGCCACGCGCATCCAGGCCGACACCGGCGTGGTCTATTCGGCACGGCTGGAAGAAGGCAACGACATCGGCGGAATCGACGTCGGTTTCCTGGTGCGCAACGACCGCGTCACGATCGGTACCGTCACGCAGCTCGGCAAGACGCTGACCTGGAATGATCCGACCGGCAGTCCCACGGCGCTGCTCAACGACCGTCCGCCGCTGCTGCTCGAAGCGACCTTTACCGCCGGCGGCAACATCCCGTTCGCGGTCATGGTCGTGCATCCGAAGTCGCGCAGCTGCGTCGATCAGACCGGCGGAGCCACTTGTGTCCAGGCCGACGTCGATCGCAACCGCCTCAAGCGCTTCAACCAGGGCAAGTACCACGCCGAGCAGATCCAGGCGTTCCAGCTCGCTAATCCGGGCCGCATCCTCACCGTCGTCGGCGATTTCAACGACTACCAGTTCAGCGACGGCTGGACCCACATGCTCGGCATGATGGAAGGCAAGCACGACGACACGGCCAACCTGCTCGACTACGCCGGCAACACGGTGGTCAGCCCGTCGCTGTGGAACGCGGTGATGTCGGTGCCGGAGAACGAGCGCTACTCGTTCCTGTTCACCGAGAACTTCGGCGTATTCCAGGGCTTCAACACGCGCGACCTGCCGACCCAGCAGTCGCTCGACCATGCCCTGCTCAACGTCACCGCACGCCGCCTGTTCGCCGGCTTCGACTACGGCCGTGCCGCCAACGACGCGCCGAACGAATGGGAACGCCTGTGCAACGTGATACCGACGCTGCCGGCGACGGTGCCGCCGGGCTGCCCGAACATCGCGATCGGCGTGTCCGACCACGACGGCCTGGTCTTCGTGCTCGCCACCGACCGCATCTTCGGCGACGGCTTCGAGCCCGCGCCGTGATCGGCTAGACTCTGCGACCAGCTTCACACCAGGGGCCGGGTAACCGGCCCCTTTTTTTTCGACCGCCACACGGTCTTCGAACCCCGCCGCACCACGCCCGTGCCATCCGTTCCGTTCCGGCCGGAGTTCACGCTGCAAAACGACACCCAAGGCATGAAACGTCTACGTTCGCTCGCTCCGCTGTTGCTGCTGGTCCTGGTCGGTGTCGCCCTGTTCGCCTCGGGCGCGCTGGACCGCTTCGGGCCGAGCGGGATCGCCGCGGAGCAGCACCTGCTGCAGGAGCAGATCGCGACGCATCCGCTGCTTGCCGCGCTGATCCACGTCGGCATCATCACCGCCGCGATCTCCACCGGCATTCCGGGCACGGTCGTGCTGATCCTCGCCGGCGGCATGCTGTTCGGCGGACTGCTCGGCGCGGTGCTGTCGTCGATCGGTGTGATCCTCGGCGCCAGCGTGCTCTACGCCGCCAGTCGCTTCGCCTTCGGCGGCGACCAGCCGGCGCGCGCGCCGGCCCTGGTCGAGCGTCTGCGCCAGGGCTATCACGCCCATCCGCTGAGCTACACCTTCTTCCTGCGTCTGGTGCCCGTGTTCCCGTTCGGCGGCGTCACCGTCGCGCTGGCCTGGCTGCGCTGCCCGCCCTGGCTGTTCCTGCTGGCCACGGCGGTCGGTGGCTCGGTGACCACGACGATCGAAAGCCTGCTCGGCGCGGGCCTGGCCGAGAACCTCGCCCGAAACGGCGCCATCGACAGCCATCTGCTCGCCGATCCCTGGTTCATCGGCCCGATGTTCGGCATGGCCCTGCTTGCCCTGCTGCCGATCGCGCTGAACCGCTGGCGCAGCCGTCGCGCGGCGCGCACGCGCACCCCGCCAAGCTCCTGAAAATGGCGTTAAGACTGCGCCGGAGGTCGCGTTGTGAGCGGCTTCGCGCATGGGCTATCCTGCGCGCCACTTTGCGTGACCTTCGCTCTTTCCGAGGTTTGTCTTGAGCAACCCACAGCCCGCTGCTGTCCAGAAATCGCTGTGGAGTGCCGTCCTCCTCGCTCTCGTCATCGTGGGGCTCAACATCGCGCTGTGGGCCTACATCAACCGGCCGACGCAGATCCCGAACTGGGAAGGCAAGATCGAAGGCTTCGCGTTCTCCGCGTTCCAGCGCTACCAGAGCCCGCTGCGCGACAACTATCCGAACGAAGACGAGCTGGCCTCGGACCTGCGCATCATCGCCAGGCACGCCAAGCGCGTGCGTACCTACTCCTCGCTCGAAAGCGCCGAGATTCCGCGACTCGCGCGCGACCTCGGGCTGGACGTCCTGGCCGGCGCCTGGCTCGACCGGCGCATGGAGCACAACGAGATCGAGCTCGAAGCGGTCATCAGCGCCGCGCGGCGCTGGCCCAATATCGACCGCGTCATGATCGGCAACGAAACCCTGCTGCGCGACGATCTGAACGTCGAGCAGATGATCGACTACCTCGACCGCGCGCGCGCCGCGATACGCCAGCCCGTCTCGACCGCCGAACCGATCCACATCTGGCTGAAGTATCCCGAGCTGGTCAAGCACGTCGACTTCATCACGCTGCACCTGCTGCCGTACTGGGAAGGCGTGCCGCGCAAGGATGCGATCGGCTTCGCGCTGGGGAATTACAACGAGCTGCGCCGGCTGTATCCGGACAAGAAGATCGTCATCGGCGAAATCGGCTGGCCGAGCTACGGCGACCGCAAGCGCTTCGCCGATCCGACCCTGGCCGACGAGGCACACTTCATCCGCGAGTGGCTCAACGTCGCGCGCGACCAGGGCCTCGACTACTACATTATGGAAGCGTTCGACCAGCCCTGGAAGGAAGAAACCGGCGGCCGCGCGGAAGCCTACTGGGGCGTGTTCGGCGCCGACCGCAATCCGAAGTTCTCCATGGTCGGGCCGGTCATCGAAGATCCCAGCTGGCCGTGGAAGGCGTTCGCCGCGTCGGGACTCGCGCTGTTTCCGATGATCTGGTTCGCCTGGGCCTTCACGCGCTTCCGCGTCGCCGGGCGACTGTTCTTCCTCAGCCTGATCCAGCTCTCCGCCGGCGTGCTGGTGTGGTCGACCACGGTGCCCTACACCTTCTATCTGGACCCGATCGACTGGGCCATGCTCGGCGTGCTGATGCCGGCACAGCTGGCCATCATCGGCATCCTGCTGATCAACGCGTTCGAATTCACCGAAGTCATCTGGCGACGCAGCTGGCTGCGCGGCTTCGGCCTGCTGACGCCGGCGCCCGACGAGCGCCAGCCCTTCGTCTCTATTCACTTAGCATGCTGCAACGAGCCACCGGAGATGGTGATCCTCACGCTCGACTCCCTCGCCGCGCTCGACTACGAGAATTTCGAGGTTCTCGTGCTCGACAACAACACCAAGAACGAAGCGGTGTGGAAACCGGTGGAAGAGCACTGCGCGAAGCTCGGCCCGCGCTTCCGCTTCTTTCATCTGAACCCATGGCCCGGCTTCAAGGCCGGCGCGCTGAACTTCGGCCTCACCGAAACCGACCCGCGCGCCGAAGTCATCGCCGCGGTCGACGCCGACTACGCGGTGCGCGCCGACTGGCTCAAGGCGCTGACCGGCTATTTCCACGATCCGAAGGTCGCCGTGGTGCAGTTCCCGCAGGCGCACCGCGATTGGGAACACAACGCATTCCGCCGCATGACCAACTGGGAATACGACGGCTTCTTCCGCATCGGCATGCACCATCGCAACGAGCGCAACGCCATCATCCAGCACGGCACCATGACCATGGTCCGGCGCGACGTGCTCGAGCGCACCGGCAACTGGTCGGAATGGACCATCTGCGAAGACGCGGAACTCGGCCTGCGCCTGATGCAGGAAGGCCTGGAGCTGGTCTACGTCGACGAGATCATGGGACGTGGCCTGACCCCGGCCGACTTCACCGCGTTCAAGTCGCAGCGCTATCGCTGGGCCTTCGGCGCGATGCAGATCCTCAAGGGGCGCTGGAGCTGGCTCACGCGCAAGGGGCCGCTCAGCGCCGGCCAGCGCTTCCACTTCCTCACCGGCTGGTTCAGTTGGTTCGCCGACGCGCTGCATCTCGTGTTCACGATGATGGCGCTGTTCTGGACCGCGCTGATGCTGTTGCTGCCGAAGTATTTCAACCTGCCGCTGCAGCTGTTCCTGATTCCGATCATGGGCTTCTTCATTTCCAAGGCGGTATTCGGCATCGCGCTGTACCGCGTGCGCGTGCCGTGTTCGTGGAAGGACACGATCATGGCCTCGATCGCGAGCATGGCGCTGAGCCATGCGATCGCGCGCGGCATCTTCATGGGCCTGATCAAGAAGAAAGGCGAGTTCGTGCGCACGGCCAAGAGCCGGCGCATGTCCAACCGGCCCAGCGCGTTCAGCTCGGTGCGCGAGGAACTGTTGATGTTCGTGGCGCTGGTCTGCGCGATCGTCGGCATGATGCTGTCGTTCGGCTTCCAGTACACCGAAGGCGAGCTGTGGATGGTCATCCTCGGCGCGCAGGCGATTCCGTACATCTCGGCGCTGATCGGCGCCTGGATCGCGCACCGCGCCGGCGAGGAAGCCGGCTGACGCGCGCGCGGCTTGACCGATGCCCGACGTCGCGTGACCACGAGCGCAACAGCGCGCGGGCGACGACTGCGACATCGCCGCGCTGCTGGCGCAGCGGCACGGGAAATGCGAGAAAGCAAAGCGTGGCTTTCTCCCTTTCCTCACTCGCCTGGATATCCGCCCATGCGCGCATCCGCCGGACTGCTGAAACTGCCCACGACCCTCGCCTACGCCAAGGGCGGCTACAGCGTCGCGCTGCAGCTCGGCAGCGAGGGCTGCCGCGCCAACGTGCTGCTCGACACGGGCAGCAGCTCGCTGGCCGTGACTTCAGTCCGCTACGACCCGGGCCGCGACACGGCGCTGAGCGCGACCGCGCTGGCGCAGCAGATCACCTACGGCAAGGGCAACTGGGCCGGCCCCGTGCTGCGCTCGCGCGTCGGCTTCGGCGATCGCGACCAGTTGCGCGATGTGGACAATGCCGTCTTCGCCTACGTCGAGAACGCCGCGGCGGAGTTCTTCCGGGATGCCGACGGCATCTGGGGCATGGCGTACCGGCACCTCGACCCGGCGCATGATCTGTCCGCCCTGCTCGCCGCGCAGGGCCATGATCCGGCCCTGACCTGGCCCTGGCCCTACGCGCTGGCCGATGCGCAGCAGCAGGCCACGTTCCACCAGACCCTCGACCAGCAGCCGCGCGTGGAACTGGAGCCGCTGTTCAGCGCGCTGGAAAGCCAGGGCGTGTTCGCCGACCGCTTCGCGCTGCAGATCGGCCGCGCCATCGTGCATGTGCTCGACGACGAGGCCACGGCCGAAACCCTCGAACGCGATCCGCTCAATCGCGGCACGCTCGTGCTCGGCGGCGGCGAGGAATGCCAGGACCTCTACGAAGGCGGCTTTTCCGACCTGCGCATCGTGCACGACATCTACTACAACGCGAATCTGATCTCGCTGCAGGTCGGCGACCAGACGCCCCTGCCGGCGCCGGCGCTGCTGCCGCAGTACCAGGCGAATTACGCGAGCAACGCCATCATCGATACCGGCAGCAGCTTTCTGATGCTGGAGGCGTCGCTCTACGACGCGGTGATCGACGCGTTCGCGGTCCACGATGCGCGCCTGCCCGGACTCGTCGCCCGCTTCAACGAGGCCTACGAGAACGAACAGGGACTGCCGAACGCGGCCATCGACGAGGCCGACTGGCCCGCCCTGCACCTGCGCCTGGAAGCGCCTGACGGCAGCGAAACCTGCCTGCGCTGCGAACCCAGCCACTACTGGCAGCGCAATGCCCTGCATGCGGGCCAGAGCCTGTTCCTGCTGCTGCGCCAGGTGCCGGGCTGGCCGAACCAGAACGTGCTCGGCTTGCCGCTGCTAAGCGGCCGCTACTGCATCTTCGACCGCCGCAGCGGCGGCAGCGGCCGCGTGCGGCTGGCCAAGGCGCGCGTGCCGGAATAGACGCGCGCCGTTCATCTTCAGCGCACATGGCCGGCAAAGCGCGCTTGCCGGCCGAGCCCATGACCTTCGGCACTCCGCCGGAAGAACGACCCACACCCTAGTACGCCAGATGGATTTCCCGGTGAGGGGGCGCTCGCATACTCGATGACGCTGTACGCACGCGCCATCCGTCTTCCCAGGGAGTATCGAAACATGAAACGCCACCGCTTAGCCGCGGCGATCTCGTTGCTCATGGTTGCCGGCGCGGTCTACGCGCAGGGACCTCGCCTCGTCTCGCCGCAGACCGTCGCTCCGGACCAATTGACCGATGCCATGGTCACCAATACCCGCCTGCTGCTCACGCGCGCGGGTGCGTTCGATCCCACCCAGGAACAGGTGGACTTCGCTTCGACCGGCGCCGCGCCGAACGTGTCGCTCGCGCGCTACGCGATCGTGCAGTTCGTCGAAGGCGACACCGCGGCGCGTGACCGGCTCGAGAAGCAGGGTGTGCGCGTCCTCGGCTATGTGCCGAACAACGCCTATATCGTGAAACTCGACGAACGCACGACGTTCGACGCGATCGGCCGCCAGCAGGGCGTGCGCTGGTCGGGTCTGTACCAGCCGGGCATGAAGCTCGATCCGGGTCTGTATACCGGCGCACGCGCCGATCTCAGCGCGTCTCCGGCCGGTGGTATTGATGTGGAAGTGTTCGCTTTTTCCGGCGAATCGGCCGAACGCGTCGCCGAAGGTCTGACCAAGGCCGCGCCCGGCGCGCGCATCACCGTCGTCAACGCGCGCGAAGAGAACCCCTACGTCCGCGCGAACGTCAGCCCGGCCCAGCTCGACGCGCTCGTGCGCGGCGCCACGGCGCTGGAAGGCGTGTCCTGGGTTGCGCAGTACAAGCAGCCTGGGTTCGAGAACGCCGCCGCCATCGGCACCATTCAGGGCAACAGCCTGTCCACCGTCCCGGCCGGCAGCGGCGCGGTCGAGGCCGGCAAGACCCCGATCTGGGATCACGGCATCTTCGGCAGCAACCAGATCGTCGCCGTGTCCGACTCGGGCGCCGACGCCAACGAAGCCTGGTTCACGACGCTCGACAAGGGCGCCGGCCCGGTAACGGCGATCGCGACCGCGCAGACGCCGGTTCCGCCGACACCGGGCACGCTCGCACCGACGCAAAAAGTCATCGGTTACTGGGTGCAGCCGGGTGCGACCGCCTTCGACAACAACTCGACCTGTCCCGGCGGCAGCTCCACGAGCTACCACGGCACGCATACCAGCGGCACCGTGCTCGGCGATGCGGCCGGCACGTTCGCCCCGACGACGTATCTCGCCTCGACGCCCACCGCCGCCAACCATGAACTGGCCGACGGCATGGCGCCCAACGCGCAGCTGCTGTTCCTCGACATCGGCAACGACACCTCGGGCTGCCTGTCCATCACCGACCTGACCGGCACGCTGCAGCAGGGTTACGCCGGCGGGGCGCGCATCCACAGCGCGAGCTGGGGCGCGCCGACGGGCGGCATCTATTCGGGCAACGATTTCGAGGCCGATTTCGCGCTGAGCAAGGCCGAAGACATGATCTTCGTGGTCTCGGCCGGCAATGAAGGCTCGGGCAATCAGACCATAGGCACGCCGGGCAACGCCAAGAACACGATCACGGTCGGCGCGCTCGGTCATGCCGGTTCCGTCGCCGTGATCAACTTCAGCAGCCGTGGCCCGACCGCGGACGGCCGGCGCAAGCCGGACGTGATGGCGCCGGGTGTGTCGACGATTTCCGCCTCGGGCGACTCGACCACGAACGGCACCGCCGAAGCACCGGTCAGCAAAGCGCTCAGCGGCACCTCGATGTCGGCCCCGACGGTCTCCGGCAACGCCGCGCTGATGCGCCAGTTCTTCGCCGACGGTTTCTATCCGCGCGGCGTGGCCACGGCCGCGGACAAGTACAACCCGAGCGGCATGGCGATGAAGGCCGTGATCCTGAACGGCACCAACGCGATCAGCGCGGCGAACTGGAACACCAACGCTTACGGCTGGGGCCGCATGTGGCTGGACTCCAACCTGTGGTTCTCCACCACGCTGACCGGCGGCGACGACAGCCGCCGCCTGCGTATCTTCGAGCGCCCGCAGGCCGCCGGCCTCAAGACTGGCGACCAGAACGAATACACCATCGCGAACGTCGCCGCCGGCCAGGAACTGCGCGCGACGCTGACCTGGTATGACATCGAAGCGCAGCAGGGCAGCCTGCTCAGCCTCGTCAACAACCTGGACCTCGAAGTCATCGGCCCGGGCGGCACCTACCTCGGCAACGTGTTCACGGCCGGTTTGTCCACGACCGGCGGCACGGCTGACGTGCGCAATACGGTGGAGCAGTTCCGCCTGGTCGCGCCGTTGCCGGGCAGCTACACGTTCCGCGTCAAGGGCACCGCGGTACCGGGCGGCTCGCGTCCGAATACCAATCGCCAGGGCTATGCACTGGCGGTCTCGGGCGCATTCGGCCTGCCGGCCGTGGCGGCTTTCCCGGCGCCAACGGGGCTTGCCGCGGTCAACAGCGCCAACCAGATCAGCGTCTCGTTCAGCAGTGGCGGCGGCGCCCAGGGCTTCCAGCTCTATCGCGCCAACGGCACCTGCGCCGCGGCCAGTGCGGCGGACTTCCGCATGGTAGGCCACGGCACGGCCAGCCCGTTGCTCGACACCACGCCGCGTGCCGGTCAGGCCTATGCCTACAAGGTTCGCGGCGTCGCCGGCGACGTGGAAGGCGACGTGTCCGCTTGCGTCGACGTGACCTCGACCGCGGCTTGCACCCTGCAGCCCGAGTTCGATTACGACAGCCTCGCTGTGACGTCGACCCAGAGCGCAACCTGCAAGGTCGGTCTGGCCTGGGCCGCTGCGCCGTCCAACTGCCCGCTCGGTCCCACCGTGACGTATGCGGTACAGCGTGACGCGACCCCGTACTTCACCGCGCCGTCGACGATCGCGCCGGCTGTGGCAGCGACCACGTACGACGACTTCGCCGTAACCTTCGGCAGCCCGTACTTCTATCGCGTGACCGCGACTGACTCGCTCGGCAATTCCGCGCCGACGAGCCAGGTCGTCAACGGCACGCCGATCGGTCCGTCGGGCATCCGCGGCAGTACCTACCTCGATGATGGCGACAACCGCATCTTCTCGACGCTGGACTCGCCGTGGCACGTGACGAACACGGCGGCCAGCGCGGGCACGCTGAGCTATCACTCGGGTTACGACAACGTCAACTACCCGTCGGATATCTGCGCCGCGGTGACCACGCCGTCCATGCTGATTCCGACCGGCGCCACGCTGAACTTCAAGGCGCGCTACAACTTCGAGTACCAGTGGGACGGCATGGTGCTGGAAATCTCGACCGACAATGGCGCGACCTGGAACGACCTGCCACCGGACGGCGGCTACCCGAGCACGCTGGCCGAAACGCTGACTCCGCCGATCAACGCCTGCGGCTATGCGAGCACGCACGGTGCCTTCACGGGCGTCAGCACGGCAGCCTCGAATGCGGACCCGAACAATGCTTCCGCCATCGCCGTGTTCAAGCCGTTCACGCGCACCCTGGCCTCGTATGCGGGACAGAACGTGCGTATTCGCTGGCGCGCGACGGCCGACGGCAGCGCCGAGTTCGCCGGTGCCTTCCTCGACGAGATGCGCATCGTGAGCGACCTGCTGTTCACTGATGGCTTCGAGCTCGACCCGCTGTATCGCTGCACGCCGTAACGACGCGATCAGCGTTGCGTAGTAATCCAAAGGGCGCGGCTCCTGCCGCGCCCTTTGCTTTTCCGGTCCGCGAGGCCTGCGGCGCTTTTCTCGACCGGCCTGCCGCGCGCCGCACACGTGCGCGACGCCCCATCGCGATCATTCCCGCGGACGCAGGGCACAAGCCATCGGATGGGAATCCTGCGCTGCGCGATCAGCGCACCTGCAGTTCGAAATCGTCGGCGAACAGCAGGTCCAACTTGGCCACGAATACGCCGGTACCCCACTCGACCTGGTTCTGTCCGACCGGATGCAGGGTCGCGATGAAGACGAGATCGCCGCGGTCGTTGAGCATTGGTGCGCCCGAAAACACCGAATCGCTGTTGTTCTGGCCGATCTGGCCGGCGCCGAGATCGGTCGCGACGGCGTCGCCCTTGCCCGCCACGCGCTGCAGCGTCGTGCCGTCGCCGATGTAGATGGCCTGCCCGTTCGCATCTCGCGCGCGGAACGCGACGAGCCCCGCGTCGTTGATGGTCGGCGCGAAGAACTCGAGCTCGCGGATCGTGCCGGCCGGATCGACCACGGCGATCGGGGTCAGCGTCGCGCCGTCGGCGCGATAGACGACGCGGCGGCTGTCGTCGGCGCGCGTGGCGATGAACGCAACGCGGCCGCTGTCGCTGACCGCGACGGAATTGTCGAACTGGCGGATCGGTGAGGCCGCATCGGTGCCGCGGTTCGCCGCCACGCGCGTGGAACTGCCGTCGACCGCGAAGCGGCGGATTTCCGTATTGCTGGTGAAGTCGCCGGACGTCGCGACCTTGGCGACGATCTCGCGCGCGTCGTCGAAGCTCGGCGTGTAGAGGAAGGTATAGCTGCTGCCCGGATCGAGGCCCGCATCGGTCACATGCACGCTCGCACTACCCGCGGCCGGAACCGAGGCATAGGCGCGGCCGCCGGCGAAATTCGCCTGAAATCCAATGTGCGCCGCGGCATTGATGCCGGGCGAACCGTAGCTGTTCGGGAACACCGGCGCGGTACTGATGCGTACCGCGTTCTGTAGCGCGTGATCGTAGCGGTAGATGCCGTCGGCGCTCGGCGTCTCGACCAGCGTGAACACAGCCAGGCCGCCGTTGTTCATGCGCAGCGACGAACTGATGAGCGCATCCTGCGGCGCGAGGAAGGTCACGCTGCCGGTGCCGTCGCCGGGGCCGAACCAGACACCGCCGCTGCTCGACGTGCCGTTCGGCACGACCTGCACCGGGAACGCGACGCGGCCGCTGTCGTCGATATCGGCGCTGATGCTGTTGAACGACGAACCCGGCGGCAGGTTGTAGCCGTTGTCGTTGACGAGAAGATTGGTGCGTGCCTGCAGCTGCGGCGGCGCGTAGACCGGCAATTGCGCGAAGGCGGGCGCGGCGAGCGCCGCGGCAACCGCGAAGGCGAGCGAAACAGTCGGGATCGTGCGGGTCATGCGCTGTTCCTCGTGCAGTGGAAATCCCCTGCAAAACACGACTTTAGCCCAGGCGCGCGATAACGCCGCGTGACGGCGGCGGTTCGGTCAGCGCGAACCCGCCAGAGAAAATCTACCAGCGCGGAATCGCGACCACGCATACCAGTTCGATCGCAACGAGCACGATGATCCAGACCAGGAAACTCGGACGCTCCGCCCAGCGCAGGAACTGTGCCTTTGCGGTGGTATGACGCTGCAGCCGCGTACGTGCCGCATCGACGGTGACGGGCACGGTCGAGAAATCGGTTTCGCCGTCACTGCCCAGCAGGCGCTGGAATTCGCGCAGGGTGAGCGCGTCGAAATGGTCCGGCGCGATGTGCAGCGTGGAGCCGTCGGCGCAGCTCAGCTGCACACCGCCGTCCTGCGCCAGCGCCGACGCGGTGACGGTTCTGTCCTCGCCGACGCCGACCTGGGCATTCTGGAATTCGCCGCGCACGCGCCAGTTTGCCTCGTCGGTGGCGCGTAGCGCCGTGATCGTCGGCGGAAACTGGCGGCGGCGCAGGCGGAACGCGGCAAACAGCGCGCCCATGGTCACGAGAGTGCGTGGCGTCGCATCGGCGATCACGCGCGGCGCAAGAACGACGACGGCGACGACGACGGCGCTGATGGCGACAAAGATGAGCAAGGTGCGCAGCGGTTGTCGGGGACGGCCCTGCAGGACGAGCGCGCGCTGGTGTTGCGTCATGGCATGGCCTCGACGGTGGCGGCGCATTGTCCGCTACGCGGATGCGGCGGTGAAGCTGCGCTCGGTCCTGACGCGACGCGGCGCCTGAAACCCCGACATTCACGTCGCAGGCAACGCCGACAGCGCACGCGTATCAGCGTCGCGGTTTCGCCGGTTTCGATCGCGCTGCCGCGACAGCGGCGCGGCGTGCGGCAGGCAGCGTCTGCAGCAGCAGCCAGCGCATCGCCTTGCGCGGGTTGCGCGCATCGGCACCGGCGTCGATGTCGAGCGCAGCACGATCAAACGCCGCCGACAGCAGCGCCGACAGCGCGGCAAGCGGCGGTCCGCCCGCGTCGACGCCGACGCCCGCGGCGCGCAACCCCTGCGTGAGCGAGCCCGCCGCGTGGCGTTCGTCGAGGTCACGCAACTCGGCCAGACCGAGCACGGCCGGCCCCTCGATCAACAACAGCCGCGTGCGTCCCGGCAGCGTCATCGCGTCGAGATACGCCTCGGCACCGGCGATCAGAGCGTCGCGGGGCGAGGCGCCGGCGGGGGCCGCGGCTTCGATGTCGGCGCGGACGGCGGCGGCCTCCTGTTCCAGCACCGCGCGGAACAAATCCTGCTTGTCCACAAAGTGGTGATACAGCGCGCCGCGGGTGATGCCGGCCGCGGCGCAGATCTCGGGCGTGGAGGTAATCGCATAGCCCTGCCGCACGAATAGCGCGCGCGCGGCCTGCAACAGTGAGGCGCGGGTCGCGTCGGTACGTTCACGGTTGGATCGTCGTTCTTGCATACATACAGCCTGTATGTTAATTTTTCCGATACATACAGTCTGTACGTCAATGTCGACGACGACAACCGTCCGACCATCAAGGAAACCTCCGGAGGCCTCATGAAAGTCTCGAGCTACTACCCCGTCCTCATGACCGGCGACGTCGCCGCCACCGCGCAGTTCTACCGGACCCACTTCGGTTTCGTCGCGCTGTTCACGAGCGACTGGTACGTGCATCTGCAACTGGCCGGCGATGCGCGCGTGAACCTGGCCGTGCTCGACGGCCGGCACGACACCATCCCCGAAGCGGGCCGCGGCACGGCGACCGGACTGCTGCTGAACTTCGAGGTCGACGACGTCGACGCGGTACACGCGCGCCTGCGCGCCGCCGGCCTGCCGATACTGCATTCGCTGCGCGACGAAGCCTTCGGCCAGCGCCACTTCATCACCGCCGATCCGAACGGCGTGCTGATCGACATCATCACGCCGATTCCGCCGAGCGGCGAATTCGCGGCCCAGTACGCGGCCGAGGCCCTGCCGCGCTAGGCGTATGCCTATCTTCCCTTGCGCCACCGAAGCCGCTACCGTGCGGAGCCCGCCATCGCGAGCTCCGCCGTGCTTTCAACCAGCGTGTTCCGATCCGCTATCGTGCGCCCGCCGAGCGCGAACTTTTCCGAAGGCCTGACGCGCGAAGACCTGGGGCCGCCCGACTTCGGCCTGGCGCTCGCGCAACATGCCCAGTATTGCGCCGCGCTGGAACGCTGCGGACTGCAGCTGACGAGGCTTCCCGCCGACGCGCGCCACCCCGACGCCACCTTCGTCGAAGACACCGCCGTGCTGCTGCCACGCTGCCGCGTCATCACGCGTCCCGGCGCCGACAGCCGCCTCGGCGAAACCGATGCGGTCCGCGAGTGCCTGAGCGCGCAAGGTGCGCCGCTGGAAGCCATCACCGATCCGGGCACGGTCGACGGCGGCGATATCTGCGAAGCCGGCGAACACGTTTTCATCGGCCTGTCGGCGCGCACCAACGCCGAGGGCGCCGCGCAGCTCTCAGCCCTGCTGCACGCTGCCGGTTACACCAGCAGCATCGTCGATATCCGCGGCATCGACGGCATCCTGCACCTCAAGAGCGGACTGAGCTGGCTCGGCGAGCGCCGCCTGCTGCTGATCGACGCGCTGGCCGGCGATCCGGCCTTGCTCGACTACGAACAGGTGCTCGTCGAGTCCGACGAAGCCTATGCGGCCAATGCGATTCGCGTGAACGACGTGGTGTTCGTCGCGAGCGGCTACCGGCGCACCGCCGCACGTCTGCGCGAACTCGGCCACGCGCTGGTCGAGCTCGACATGAGCGAATTCCGCAAGATGGACGGCGGCCTCAGCTGCCTGTCCCTGCGCTACTGAACGGGCCGATGCCGATGACCCTGGTCGCCAAAACACCACGCTTGCAACTTCACCGGCTCGAAGCAGCGGACGCCGCGTTCATCCTGCAGCTCGTCAACGAACCGTCCTGGCTCGAATTCATCGGCGACAAGGGCGTGCGCACACTCGACGACGCCCGCGCCTACATCGTCAACGGGCCTGTCGCGATGTACGCAAGCCACGGCCACGGCCTGTATCGCGTGGATCTCACACACAGCGGCGAGGCGATCGGACTGTGTGGGCTGATCAAACGCGACACGCTGGCCGACGTCGACATCGGCTACGCCTTCCTGCCGGCACACTGGGGCCACGGTTACGCCGAAGAAGCCACGCGCGCGACGCTGAGTCATGCGCGCGACATCCTGGGACTGAAACGCATCGTCGCGATCGTCACGCCGACGAACGCGCGCTCGATACGGCTGCTGGAAAAGATCGGCCTGCGCTACGACAGGGATTTCGAAGCACGACCGGGCGACGTCACCTCGCTGTTCGCCGCCGACCTCTGAGAATCCAGCCGATGATCGCTGCACGCCCGTTGTTGCTGCTCACCGCAATCACCGGCGCGCTCGCGGTCGCGTTCGGCGCGTTTGGCGCGCATGCCCTGCGCGACACGCTGAGCGCCGCGCAGCTCGCGACCTGGCAGACGGCGGTCAGCTACCTGTTCTGGCATGTGCTCGCCGCGCTGTTCGCCGCGCGCTACGGCGAGACGGCGCCGTCGCGTCCGGCCCTGCTCGCCGCCGCGCTGTTCCTTGCGGGCAGCTTCGTATTTTCTTCCACCTTGTTCGCAGTGGCGCTCGGCGCACCGCGCTGGCTCGGCGCGATCACGCCGCTGGGCGGCACGGCGCTGATCGCCGGCTGGCTTGCCCTGGGCTGGGCGGTGTGGCGACGCGCGTAGCGGCAGTGGTGCGATACGTGCAGCGAAACCGGACTCATTGCTATCGTTCGAATCTGTGCAAGTCGCCGCGATCACCGCGCGCGATCACCAACCTCGCGCAAAACCGGCCGCTGCGCCTCACGGCACGTTCTCCCCCTCACCCAAGCCTCTCCGGCCCGTTGGGCGTTCGGGGGCGCCAGAACCTGCGGTTCTGACCGGCGCCCCGCTCACCCCCGACGGGGTCGGGGGAGAGGGCTAAAAAAAATCCGCGCGCCCGGTTGCAGCCGGGCACGCGGATCTCGGGGGGAAAAGCACCACATACTACGAGCGAAACACGCGCCATCCGTGGCGCCCTACCTCACTCCAACACGTCGCCGCTGCGATGGCCGCGCAGGGTACACGGCCATCGCAACGTACGATTCGTTTCAGTAAAGCGTCATGCGCCGGTCGACGAAGATCGGTCCCTGCGCCGAGTACGACGGCACCGGCAGGAATGCAGTTGCCTGCTGCTGGATATGGCAACGCAGCTCGATCGCGATGGTGTAGCTGCCGACGTCCAGCGGTGCGTTCGTCACGAGGCTGGTCAGGTCGATCTCGCCACCCACTTCCTTGCTCCCGCCGGGCGCGACCGAGAACGTGGTGACGATCTGGGCGAAACGGCGCGTCGCCGACCACACGTTGACGACCTCACCCGCCGCATCGCGCAGCGTGATCTCGAACTGCTGCGAGCTTGGGCAGGTGAAGGTCTGCGCCTGCGTACCCGTGTTGTCGATCTTCAGGCTCGCGCTGATGCGCGACGTGACATTGTTGAACACGCGCGGACCCGGCAGCAGAGCGCTGACACGCACGCTATCGGCGGCGGCGGCCTGGCCGATCGTGGTTGCACCGATGCGCGCGGTCTGCAGGTTGTATTCCTTCGCGCCGGCGATGTTGCTTTCGCTCCACTTGACGAGGCCGACGTTGGGCGCAAACCACGCGCTGATCAAGCCGGCGTCGGCGCAGTTGCGGCCGAAATCCAGACGCGTGACGCGCTGGAAGCTGCCGGCGGGCACAGTCACAGTGAGATTCTTGGCCGCGACGGTCGCGCTGTTGTTGCAGCCGCCGAGAGCGAGCGTGAAGCGTGTGCCAGTGCTGCGGGCGAAGTCGGCCAGCAGCACGCTCGCGCCAGTGTCTTCGTTATAGGCGTAGACACGCGAATCGGTGGGTTCGGAGCTGATCCAGCCTGCGCCCATCAGCGGAAACGCGTTGACGTGACGCCAGCTGCCGGCGCTGTCGTCGACGCTGATCTCGCGCGCCGCGCCGTTGGCGGTGGCAAACGTCGCGACATCACCGACGTTGAGCGGCAGGAATTCGCTGGCCGCGGCATTGCCCGCGAACGCGATGACGATGGCGGTGAAAAGATGCTTCCTCATGGTTCCTCCGTTGTGAACCGTTGCCGGCCAGCGATCCGGACTGGACGCAGCCGCGAGGCCACGTCCGGCCAGCCGGCCGGTGCTCCTTACATGGAGCAATCGAATACAGCGACGCCAACCACCGGCACGCAGCCGCCCGTACGGCCGAAAGAGGCCGTCTGCGCGGTGTGTCTGCGGGGGTATGACGAAGCGTCCGAGCGACTGCGTCGGACGGGCGCATCTTATCCAGGCGTGATGCAACGCACAATACAGTCAAGTTGCGCTTTTGTGTACAAATAAAAATCCGCGGAACCCTTCCGCGGCTTCAAACAAGGCCAAACATCGATTTGTACGGACAGAACGAACGCTGTTTGAAATTACGATATTGCCGCTTTTCCGTAGGGTTTAGCAGGCTGTTGAGAAACAGCCCGCCAGGGCGATCCAAAATGGATCGCACGAGAGTCGATCGCGCCAGCGACTGATTCTCGGAGAACGTGGGCAAGCTCTGCTTGCACCGTTCGATTGAGAAAGGAGCTCTCGCTCCTTTCTCAACAACTCGGCTAATTCGCGGCCACCGGTTTTTTCGCGTCGGGCTTCTTGTCGGCCAGCGGTTTGAGGAACTCGTCGCTGGATTTTTCGAGGTTCGCCGCCTTGTATTGCGGCAGCACGAAGGTCCAGCCGGCGAAGCGCTGGCTCAGCGTCGCGACCTCGGCATCGACGGCGGCGCTGCGCTGCGCTTTGTCCTTGGCCGGATCGGCCACGGCGAGCGGCAGCGCTGCAGCCGCCGGTTTGGCTGCCTCGTCGGACGCGGCCGGCTGCGCGGATTGCTGCGCCTCCCATTCGGACTTGGCTTTGGCCTGCGCCGCGGCGACCGACGCGTCGAACAACGCGGCATCCCTGCGTGCGGCCAGCTGCGCGTAGAACTTCTCGTCCTTCTTCCACCCCGTGACGTCGACGACGACGCCGTCGAAGCTCGTGAACGTCGCGCGATAGACCTTGCCGTCGGCCGGCGGCGCCGCCTTGTCCGCGGCGATCACGTCGTCGAAGTTCAGGCCGGCGAGCACGGTGGCCTGCGTGTTCGTCGCGAAATCCGAGGCGAGCTCGCGTCCCTTCGGCAGCTCCGCGAGCGCGTAGTGCGTATCCGTCGGCTGGTTCTTGAAGAGTCGCGCGGGCTTGCCGTCGGGACGGCTCCAGACCACTTCGCGCACGCGCGCGGCCGGGATGTCGGCCACGCTCTTGTCGAGCCAGTTGGCCGCGGTCTTGTCCGGTACGAGGCTACCCTTGGCGAGCCAGCTCTGCTTGTCGCCGGCGCGGCGTACGTACGTCGCGTCGCTGCGCGGGTTCATGATGCCGACGATGAGCTGCGCCGGCTGCGGCAGGCCATCGAGCACGACCAGCACGCCCTTGGCATCGGCCGCGGCGATGTCGCCGACGCCGATCTCCGCGTAGCGCTGCTCGTTCGTGGTCTTCGGCTCGGAAAGGCGCCCCTGGCTCAGCTTGAGCAGGAATTCGCGCACCTTGCCCGCATCGGCCGGATAGCCGCCCTTCTCTTTCAGGGTCCAGCGCGCATCCCCCTTCTCCAGCGTCGCGATCGGTTTCTGGCCGGGACCGCTGAGGCTGATGCGCGTGACGTCGTTGATGCGGTCGGCGAGGCCCGGCAGCACTTCGCCCGCGGCCTGCGCGGACTGCGCGACCGGCTTGCGCGACAGGCTGACGCCGGCGGCGATCGCGATCGCGACCGCGGCGGCGACGCCCAGGCCGATGACGGTCTTCGAATTCATGTGGTTCATGGTTCTGTCTCCCGTCTCAGTTCGCCGCGCGCCGCGACTTCCAGCCGACGAAGCCCAGCGCCACGAGGATCAGCAGCAGGGGCACCAGCAGAATGTTGATGAACTTCAGACGCGTGCCGAGCGCATCGATGTCGGCGTCGAGCTGGCGGCGCACATCGCGCAGCTGCTTGCGGATATCGACCTTGCGCTTGAGGAAGTTGTCGAGCTCTACCTTCTGTTCGGGCGACAGCACCATCGCCTGATCCTTGCTCTTGGCGCTCTGCAGCTCGGTCAGCTTGCGCTCGGTGTCGCTGAGCTCCTGCTGCAGCTGCTTTTCCTTCTGCCGGAAGTTGTCGTCGGCCTGACGCTTGAGCTCCGCGACCCTGGTGAACGGGCGCTGCGACGTGGCGCGGCCGCGAATCGAGATCAGATCTGAATCGCCGGCGAGGTTGTCGACCGCGTTGATGACGAGATCGCCGTTGTTCGCGAACGCGTTCAGCACCTTCTGGCCGAAGAAATCCTGCACCTGGGCCCAGAGCCGGTCGCTGAGGATGTCGGTATCCGCGAACACGACCACGGCATTGCTTTCCTTGGCTTGCGCGAGATGGCCGGCGTCGGTGCGCTCGGGGAACGCGGTCTTGAACTGGCCTTCCAGGCGCGCGGCGAGCACGAACGGCTGGCCGCTGGATTTGAAGTCCGTCAGCAGCACCGACGGATCGGCGAGCAACTTCAGACGCTCCGCCGGCACGCTCATGGACTGCTCGCTGGACTGGATCAGCGGAACCAGCCTGGACTGCGTGTCCTTGGACAATTCAACATATCCCACCGTGGACATGTTGATCGAGTCCAGGTTCGCGGTGATAACGTCGTCGCTGCTGAGGTCCTTGCGCGCAAAACCGAGGATGCCGGGATGGCGCACCGGCGGCGCGTTGGGCGCGATGCTGATCTGCAGCGCGTGGGCGCGGTCGAGCACGACCTTGTCGCGCGCATACTCCAGGCCCCAGGCCTTGAACAGCTTCGGCAGGTCCGAGGACTTGTCGGCGAGCAGGGCCGCCTGCGGGTTTTCCGGATCGGCGCCGGACGCGTCCTGCTCGGCATTCGGATCGACGAAGACGAGCAGATGGCCGCCGCGCAGCACGAACTGATCGAGCGCGTAGAGCGCGTCATCATTGAGATCCTTGGGATGCACGAGTACGACGACATCGATGTCGCTCTCGATGGTCTTGAGCGCGGTCGCGTTCATCTGGCGCACGTCGAAGAATTGCGAAAGCTCGCCGGATACGGCCCAGGGTTCGCGCATCTGCCGCGTGGCCTGGTCGAAGCCCACCGTCATCGGCAGGCTCGTGAGCAAGCCCACGGCCGGTTTCTTGTTCGTGCTCAGGTCGTGGATCAGCTTGGCGATGTCGTATTCGGCCAGGTTCTCGCGCCCCGGATCGAACAGCGGGATCTTGGCTTCGCCATTGGTGGAATTGCTGCCGTAGACGCCGAGGAACACGTTCTCGCCGGCCGGTCCGAACGGCAGTCCCTGGATGCCGCTAGCGACCGCGGCGTCCTCGTCTTCGGAATACGCGATCGGGTCGACGACGGTGAGACGCACCTTGCCGTCGGAACGCGCGGCGATCTCCTCGAGCAGCTCGCGGATGCGCGGGTAGTACGCACGCAGCGCGCGCGCGCTCGGGTTGTCGGTATCGGCGGTGCTGCGGTCGGAGAAATACAGCGTGAGCTGCACCGGTTCGTCGAGCTTGCCGAGCAGGCTGCGCGTGCCGTCCGACAAGGTATACAGATTGCTTTCGGTAAGATCCACGCGCGCGCCGCGAAACAGCACGTTGCTGACCAGCACGACGGCGACGAACAGCAGGGCGAGGATCAGCAGCGCGCTGCCGGTAAGAGTCTTGCGATTGAATGCCATGGCGGATCCCTCCTCAGTCGGCCTTTTTCAGATCGATCACGATCGCCGTCGCGTACAGCCAGACGCCGATGGTCAGCGCGAAATAGACCAGGTCGCGCAGATCGATGACGCCCTTGGAAATGGCCTGGAAATGCGAGAACAGGCTCAGACCCGCGATCGCGTCCACCACGCCCTGCGGCAGGAAGGTCTGGAAGAAACCCAGCACCAGCGGAAATCCCGCCATCAGCAGCAGGAAGCAGATGACCACGGTCAGGATGAAGGCGACGACCTGGTTGCGCGTCGCCGCCGACAGGCAGGAACCGATCGCGAGGAAGGCGCCGGCCATGAGCAGGCTGCCGAGGTAGCTCGCGACGATGACGCCGTTGTCGGGATCACCGAGGTAGTTGACCGTGAACCAGATCGGGAAGGTCAGTGCGAGCGCGATCGCGACGAAGGCCCAGGCGGCGAGGAATTTCGCGAGCACCGCCTGCCACATCGTGATCGGCAAGGTCAGCAGCAGCTCGATCGTGCCGCTCTTGCGCTCCTCGGCCCACAGCCGCATCGCGATGGCCGGCACGAGGAACAGGTAGAGCCAGGGATGGAAGCCGAAGAACGGCTGCAGGTCGGCGCGGCCGCGCTCATAGAACTCGCCGTAGTAGAACGTCATCGCGCCGGCGAGGATCAGGAAGATGACGATGAATACATAGGCGACCGGCGTCGCGAAGTAGCTCGCGAGTTCGCGCCGGAAGACAGTCTTGACCGGATTCATGCGCGCGCCTCCGTGGCATGCGGCAGCGTGATGCTGCGGAATACTTCGTCGAGGCGGCCGGCTTCGAGCTGGAGCTCGCTGACCTCGACACCCTGCGATTTCAGCGCTTCGCTGATCGGCACGAAGATGGCGCGGCCTTTCTTCGGGATCGCGGTGATGCGGTGGTTCTGCGGGTCGATCTCGATGCTGTCGATATCGGCGACGCGGGCCAGGGCTTCGCGCGCCTTGCCGGTGTTCGCCGCCGTCAGCGACACCGCACCGTGGTAGCGCGAGCGCGCTTCGAGTTCCGCCGGCGTGGCATCGGCGAGCACGCGGCCGCCGGCGATCACGATCGCGCGCGTACAGACCGCGTGCACTTCCTCGAGGATATGGGTCGAGATGACGATGATCTTGTCGGCCGCCATCGCGTTGATCAGCGCGCGCACTTCGTGCTTCTGATTCGGATCGAGGCCGTCGGTGGGCTCGTCGAGGATCAGCGCGGGCGGGTCGTGAAGGATGGCCTGGGCATGGCCGACGCGGCGCTTGAAGCCCTTGGACAAGGTATCGATCGACTGGGTCAGCACCGACTCCAGCTGCAGCCGGCCGATGACGTCGTCGATGCGCTGCTTCTTGCGTTCCCCCGCGAGACCGCGCACGTCGGCGACGAACTCGAGGAACGCACGCGGCGTCATTTCGCCGTAGCTCGGCGCGCCTTCGGGTAAATAACCCAGTGCGCGCTTGGCCTGGATCGGCTGGCTTTCCACGTCGAAGCCGCAGACCTTGGCGCTGCCGGCGGTCGGTGCGAGAAAGCCGGCGATCATCTTCATCGTGGTGGATTTGCCGGCCCCGTTGGGACCGAGGAAACCGAGCACCTGGCCCGGTTCGACCGTGAACGAAATGCTGTCGACGGCGGTGAGCTGGCCGTAGCGTTTCGTCAGTTGCGAAGTTTCGATCATCGTCTGATCACCCATGAAGTCCAGTGCAAGCCGCTCCCCGATCGCGCGGTCGGCACGAACGAGCGGAACGACGATGTGTTTTCGGTGCCTCCGGCCGCTGCGAACCGGCACAGGAACGCGTCACTGTGCGCGCGGGCGAAAGGCGTCGGAATGTACCGCAAAGCCGCGGGAAAGTTCCCTTGGCAGGGCATACGGTTGGCGCGGCATGAGCACGACGGTGCGGGAGGGAAATCACCCGTTCGCTGTTTGCCGCGGCGTTGTTTGGGCCGTACAACGAAAAAACCCCCGCAATGCGGGGGTTTTTCGCGATGACGCTTATCGGCGCAGCCGGATCAGTGCCGGCCCGCCGCGGCAGCCGGTGCCGGCGCGGCCGGTGCCGGCGGTGCGGCGGCCGGCTCGTTCGCGACGACGTTGTCGGTGATCGGCAGGTAGACCTTGAACTGCTGCTCGTCGTCAGCGATGGTGGCCGGATCGGTCAGCATCACGTCGAAATAGCGGTTCGCGTTTTCGTTGAAGCGATAGCCCAGCGACATGGCGTAGGCCTTCAGCGCCAGACGCGTCAGCGGCAAACCGGCCGGGCTGCCGGTCCAGGTCGTCACAAGCGCCTTGCCGGCATAGCCGGTACGGGCGACCACGTTGCCGGACACGATCAGGTTGCCCTTGCGGTCCAGCGTGCCCGGCACGGCCACCGGCGGTGCTGCACCTTCTGCCGGTGCCTGGGCCTCGGCCGCAGCGTCGGCAGCTGCCTGCTCCGTGGCACTCGGCGGCGTCGCCGGTCCGATGGTGAAATCCTTGCCGTCGATCTTGATGGCCGCGCTGTCGATCGGCTGGCCGATGTCGAACACGTAGTTCTCGTCGCCCCATTCCACCGTGGTCGTGTGGCGCAGACCGGCCGGGTTGAGGTTGTTCTTCTTCATGACCGCGGCGATTTCCTCCATCGCCTTGTCGGTCGCCGCGGCGACTTCGTCGAGGCTGCGCGGTGCCTGGGTCGGCACGACGAGCTGCGGCTGCAACGGCACGTCGGCGACGAAGATCTCGTACTGGGTGTAGTCGACGTTCGGGATCGCGGCCATCTGCTGCTGCAGGCTGGCGAGGTTGAGCTGGATCTGCGTGGCCGGATCGCCGTTGATGTAGAGACCCAAGTAGCGTGCGATCAGGTCCCAGCCGTATTCCACGTCATAGGCCCAGGTCACCTTGGTGATGCGGCCGTTCTTCTGCGGCTCGAGCGTGATCGTGTAGTGCTTGTTCTCGCCCTTCCACGGATTCGTCACTTTCCAGGTCAGGCCGGTATCGCCTTCCTTGCCGGTGACTTCGAAGCTGCCGTTGCCGGGATTGGGCTTGGCGCTGGTCCAGTTGATCTTGGAACCCTGACCGTAATCCGGGCCTTCGAGCGAAAACTGCGCCTTCGGATCCAGCAGACGGATCGCGCCCCAGTCGGGGAAGCGGCGGAAGTTGCTCAGCATGTCGCCGATGTGGCGGCCGTTGTGGCTGATTTCCACGGATCGTTCGATGTGCCCGGACGACGGCAGCACCAGTCCGACAATGACGGCCAGCGCGAACACGATGATCGCGGCCACAATGAACTCAAGAATACGCGTCATTCCAGATGTCTCCAGGACTAATCCGCTCGGGCGGCCTGTATGCCGCCACTGCCTATCGCAGGGTCGAAAACGAACGAGACCGTACACGCGCCACTGCAGCGCGAACCGGTTCGCCGAGTCGCGCATGGTACTTGCTCCGGATCACGATGGCTATTGCCTGAACCCCGTGATCGAGGTCGCTTGACAGCACCGTAAATATCTTTCCGGCGAACTGTAATTCCTTGTCACAACAGCGGTTTGCCGCAACGCAACGGGCGCCGCGGTGCGCGCGATGCCGGGCTCCGCGACACGCCGGCCCGCAAGCAGCGCAACGCGCGCGGCACTGGCAGGCTGTTGAGAAACAGCCTGCCAAAGCGATCCAGGATGGATCGCTCGAGAGCCGATCGCGTCAGCGATCGACTCGGGAAACAAAGACGTCGATCGCGTAAGCAATTGATTCGCGGAATGTGCGCAAGCTCCGCTTGCGCCGTTCGATTGAGAAAAGGGCAGGAGCCCTTTTCTCAACATCCTGAGAGATCGTCAGACGATGCCGAGCTCGAACGCCTTGAGCACCGCGCGCGTACGGTCGCGCACGCCAAGTTTGGAGAGAATGTTGGAAACGTGGTTCTTCACCGTGCCTTCGGCGACGCCGAGCGAATTGGCGATCTCCTTGTTGCTGTAGCCGCCGGCCATGAGACGCAGGATCTCGGTTTCACGCTCGGTCAGCGGATCGGGCCGGTCCAGGCTGACGAACTCGTTGTGCATGCGCTCCAGGCCAGACAGCAGGCGCTGGGTCACCACCGGCGCGACCAGCGAGCCGCCCGCGGCAACGGCCTTGACCGCGTTGACCAGCTGGTCGAGCGAGACGTCCTTGAGCAGATAGCCGCGCGCGCCGGCCTTGAGCCCGGCCAGCACGAGCTGGTCGTCGTCGAAGGTCGTCAGGATGATCGTCGGCGGCAACTGGTTGGCCTGGGCCAGGTGATTCAACACGTCGATGCCGCTCATGCCCGGCATGCGCAGGTCGAGCAGCACCACGTCGGGTTTTTTCAGCGGAATCATTTCCACGGCCTGGGAACCGTCGATGGCCTCGGCAATGACGCGGATGTCCTCGGAAAGCTCCAGCAGACTGCGTATGCCCTGGCGCACCAGGGTTTGATCGTCCACCAGCAGTACCGAAATCATGCAGTTGTCTCCAGGGGCAGCCAGGCGTCGAGGGCAAAGCCCCGGTCCCGCGCCGTTGTGATGTCCAGGCGTCCGCCGAACTGGGCCAGGCGTTCGCGCATGCCGGCCAGGCCGTTGCCCGGCTTGAGGTTATCGCTGCCGCGACCGTCGTCCCGTGCGCGGATGGCGATTTCGCCGCCGTCCTGCTCGAAACGCAGCCACAGGGTACGCGCGCCGGAGTGGCGCACGGTATTGGTGATGATTTCCTGGGCGCAGCGCAACAGCACCTGGGCCCGGTGCGGATCCTCGACGCCGAAGCGCTGCGGCAGTTCCAGCTGGATGTCGAGCTGAGGTACGCCTTCGATCAGGGTGTGCAGCGCCTGGGTCAGGTCGATGCGATCGTCGTCGCGCATCTGGCTGACCACTTCGCGCACGTCGCTGAGCAGCAGCTTGGCCACCGACTGGGCCTTGCGCACATGCTCCTGCGCGGGCTGCTGCACCAGATGACTGGCCACTTCGAGGTTGAGGCTCAACGCGGTCAGGTGGTGGCCGACCAGATCGTGCAGTTCGCGCGCGATGCGCAACCGTTCGGAAATACGGCTGGATTCGGCCAGCAGCGCGCGCGTCGCGCGCAGTTCCGAGTTGAGGCGGCGCTGCTCGTCGCGCGCTTCGCCCTGCTGCTTGGCGATCAGCGACGTGAAGAAAACCAGCGCGGAAATGCCCAGATACAGGCTGGACTGCAGCACGGCGTCGCCGATCGACCAGCCCGGATTGCTCGCGAATACCGGCACCAGCACGTAGTTCTGCGCCACCATGCAGATCAGCGCGACACGCAGCGGCATGAGCCAGGGCAGCAGCATCGACTGCACCACGAGCAGCATGGCGCTGAGCCCGCTTTGGCTGTACCAGCCTATCGCCACCGCCAGCGCCACCAGCACCGCCAGCAGAGCCAGCTTCAACGGTACGAAACGACGGCTGCCGAGCTTCAGCAGCAGCAGCCAGAACACCACGCCGAACACCGCATAGCAGAGCACCCAGGCCGACAGATGCCAGAGCGGACGCTGGTCGGCCAGCAGTTCGGTGACCAGGCTGTCGTAGCGCAGCAGCGGCATCCCGGCCGACACGTAGGTGAACAGCCCCGCATAGCGCATCAGGCGGATGTGATTGATCTGGGCTATCTGCATGGGACGGATGATAGGCGCGCAACGCGCTCGGCGTATCTGCCCGAAGTCACCGGCCGCGGCGGCGGGCTCCGGTAGAGCGCCTCAGCACGTCCGTTGCCGGAACGGTGAAACCTCACGGCGGCATTCGTTCAACACCACCGAAAGGCCGGCTGGCGCGACCCGTTCCGCCCCGCAACCTGCGCGAGTGCACGAAAACCGGCACGACTATCCGCCGCGTCCCCTGCCCCCGCGTCGCCGCTGCCGTCCCGGATCATGGCCACTGCCGCAGGCCCATGCGATACTTCCGCAATCCGCGGGCGCCATCGGTAGGCCGCCTCGCAACACCGCTGGAGCAACGAATGGCCATCGCCATCCGCGACGTGCGCGAGCACGAGCTGGATTCCGTCCTCGCACTGAACAACGCCGCCGGCCCGACCATCCTTGCTCTGGATACGACACGAATCCGCTGGTTTTTCGACAATGCGGACTATTTCCGGATCGCCGACGTCGACGGCCATGTCGCCGGTTTTCTCATGGCGATGCGCGAAGGCAGCGAATACGACAGTTCCAACTATCGCTGGTTTCGCGAACGTTATCCGGCCTTCGTCTATATCGATCGCATCGTCATCGCCAAGCCCTACCGGGGCCTGGGCCTGGGTCGCGTGTTCTATGCCGATGCGACCAGCTACGCCGAAGTACGCGTGCCGGTGCTGTCGTGCGAAGTGTTCCTCGAGCCGCGCGACGATGTCTCGGTGCTGTTCCACGGCACCTACGGTTTCCAGGAAGTCGGCCAGCAGATCATGTCGGGCCTGGACAAGCGCGTAAGCCTGCTGGCCAAGAACCTGCCCAGCTTTGAATTCGTGCGGGCGACCTATCTCGAAAGCTCCACCGGACAGCTGCCGAATCAGCCCTGGCTGGCGCAGCGCGAGCGCAAGGGCAACGCCGCCCCGCGCCGTGCCGCGGTCGGGATCTGAAGGCATGGCCCGAACCCTGCCCAATTTCGAACCCGTGGGTGAGCTCAAATTCGGCCAGGTCGGTATTGCCAACCTGCGCCTGAAAAGCCTCGACGACGACACGCTCGCACAGGAACTCAAGCACAAGCTCGACACCGCACCGCAGCTGTTCCAGCGCGCGCCGGTCGTGCTCGACCTGAGCCATCTGCCGCAACTTCCCGACGTGGCCCGCGTGCGCGAGATCCTCGCGACCATCCGCGCGAGCGGCATGCTGCCCGTCGGCCTGGCCTACGGCACGAGCGAGAACGAAGCGCTGGCGCAGACCCTGGACCTGCCGCTGTTCGCGAAATTCCGCGCCGCCTACGAGAACGCCGCGGCTGCCGCCGGGGAAGCAGCCGCGCCCGCCAGCGCAAGCGCCGAACCCGCACCACCCGCGCCCGCACGCGCCACCCCGCCGCCGCCCAGCGCGACGCGCGGCGCGGCCAGCCAGCTGCAGGCGCAGCCGGTGCGTTCGGGGCAGCAGGTCTATGCGCGCAACAACGATCTCGTCATCACTGCGGTCGTCGGTCATGGGGCCGAAGTCATCGCCGACGGATCGGTACACGTCTACGCGGCGCTGCGCGGCAAGGCCATCGCCGGCGCGCAGGGCGACACGACCGCACGCATCTATTGCCAGGATTTCCAGGCGGAACTCGTTTCCATCGCCGGGCATTACCGCGTGTTCGAAGACATCCCGGCCGATCTGCGCGGCAAGCCCGTGCAGGTATGGCTGGAGGGGGAGAAGCTGCTGCTGGCCAGGCTCGGCCATTAGCGTAGAGCAACAAGAGCCATTGTGGAGAGAGCAACTTGACTGAATTCATCGTCGTCACCTCCGGCAAGGGCGGAGTCGGCAAGACCACGTCCAGCGCATCGGTCGCGGTCGGCCTGGCCAAACGCGGCAAGAAGGTCGCGGTCATCGACTTCGACGTCGGCCTGCGCAACCTCGACCTGATCATGGGCTGCGAGCGCCGCGTCGTGTACGACTTCGTCAACGTGATCCACCAGGAATGCACGTTGAAGCAGGCGCTGATCAAGGACAAGCGCTACGACAACCTGTTTGTGCTGGCCGCCTCGCAGACCCGCGACAAGGAAGCGCTGACCAAAGACGGCGTGGAGCGCGTGCTCAACGAACTCAAGGACGAGGGTTTCGACTATGTCGTCTGCGATTCGCCCGCCGGCATCGAGAAAGGCGCGTTCCTCGCGATGTACTTCGCCGACATCGCCATCGTCGTGGTCAATCCGGAAGTGTCCTCGGTGCGCGATTCGGACCGCATCCTCGGCCTGCTGTCGTCCAAGACCCGGCGCGCCGAGGCCGGCACGACCCCGATCGTCCAGCACCTGCTGCTGACCCGCTACAACCCGACCCGCGTCGCCGCCGGCGACATGATGAGCATCGACGACGTCAAGGAGATCCTCGGCATCGAAGTGCTCGGCGTGATTCCGGAATCCGAAGGCGTGCTGGCCGCGTCCAACGCCGGCGTGCCGGTCATCCTCGACGACACCTCGAACGCCGGCCATGCCTACGACGATGCCGTCGCGCGCCTGCTCGGCGACGTGCGCCCCATGCGTTTCCTCGATGCACCGAAGAAAAGCATCCTGTCGCGACTGTTCGGGAGCTGAGCATGGGCCTGTTCGATTTCCTGCGCGGCAGCCCCAAGCAGACCGCTAGCATCGCCAAGGAGCGCCTGCGCATCATCGTGGCGCAAGAACGCAGCGCACGCGGCAGCCCCGACTACCTGCCGCTGCTGCGGCGCGAACTGCTCGAAGTAATCCGCAAGTACGTCAACGTCGACCAGGAAGCGGTCGACATCCAGGTCAAGCGCGACGGCGATCATGAAGTGCTCGACCTCACCGTGACGCTGCCCGACAAGTCCAGCGCCGCGGCCGCCGCAGCCGCGGCGGCGCGCGAAGGCTGAATCCGCCCGCGGGCAACGGCCTATGGCCGCCCCGCAGCGCGCAGCACCTCAGATCGCAGCAACGCAGCGATGAATTCTGTACATTCCGACGAAATTCACAATGCCGCACCGGTGCAAGCCGCAACCGAGGAATCCGCCCCGGTTGCGACGGTGCTGACCGTCGGCGAGATCGATCGCGACGCCTTGCGCGCGCTGCTGGCCGCGCGTGCGCTGGAGCTGATCGAAGTCGCTGCCGGTGACCCCATCCCCGGCAGCTACTGGGGCGAGCCGGAAGCCGGCCTGATCGGCAGCACCGTCTACGTGCGCGCCGACACGCCGGTGCATTCCGCGCTGCACGAAGCCTGTCACCTCATCGTGCAGCCGCCCGAGCGCCGCGCCCAGGTCCACACCAACGCCACCGATTCCGTCGCCGAGGAAGACGCGACCTGTTACCTGCAGATCGTGCTCGCCGACACCCTGCCCGGCGTGGGTAGCGCGCGGCTCATGCGCGACATGGATGCGTGGGGCTATACCTACCGGCTCGGTTCGACGTGCGCGTGGTTCGAACAGGATGCGGAGGATGCGCGGAGCTGGCTCGCCGAGCGCGGGCTGCTGCCGCAATGAGAACACGCACGCGCCGGCGTCAGCGTTGCAGGTGGACGAACTGCCCCGCGTAGAACGGGTGGCGAGAGTGCAGGCTTTTACGCAGCTCGCGCTGTGCGCGGCAACAGTCCGAGCAACACTGTGCTGCGATCACTTCAGGAATATCGCATCGAACGTACGGTCGAATCGCGCCGCGGCGATATCGCTGGCCGGCCGCAGCGCAGCCGCGGAATTGCGCGTGTCCTCAGCACGTATTGCCGCCGCGAAACCTACAACCCCAGCGTCACTCATATGCCGCCAGCGCCGCGCGCAGGCCGTCGGGAATCGGCGCCGGGTTCAGCTTCGTGCCGTCGCGGCGCATGACGGCGAGCTGTTGATGGCCGCGTGCGACCAGCGTTTCTTCCCCACCGCGCGGCCGCCAGTACTCGAACTCGAGCAGCAGCCGGTTCTGCGCGACGTTGCCCAGGCTCATGCGCACGACGATGTCGTCGAATGCATCGAGTTCGGCCAGGTAGTCGCAGTGGCAGCTCAGCGTGATCAGGGCGAGATCCTCGCGCAGCGCGTCGAGTACTTCCGGGCAGTGGTCGCGCAGGAACATTTCCCGGCAGCGCCCCTGCCACTCGAGGTGGCGCGTGAAGTAGACGTTGCCCACGAGATTCGTTTCGGCGAAGGCGATGGTGTGCCGTAGCTCATAGGCGCGTCGCGGCCGGCGGGGCGGGGCGTTCATGCGGCGGGCTCCGCCGTTTCTTCCAGGGCGACGGCGAGGGCGAGGGGCTCGTCGACACCTTGTGCCGCCGCCACCATCGTTGCCGCGGCGAAACGACCGCATCGCAGCAGCGTCCAGCTGTCCGCGCTGCGATCACCGAGCGTCACCGGCGCATCGACCGGCAGGCCCGCCTTCTTGAAACTTTCCAGGGATGTCCAGACGCGCGTCGCGGCGCTGTCGACGTCCTCGGCGTGTTCGTCGGCAAGCTGTTCCGCCAGCCGCCAGCGTTCCATGCCCAGCAGGTCGCGCCAGTGGGTAGACAATCGCTCGCCGACACGTTCGAGGTCGCAGCCGACGGCACGGCGTCCCGCCACTGCGAGCGCGACGCCGCCGGAGTACGCCAGCGACACGTGATAGCCATGGCTTGCCAGCGGCTTACCGTCGGGCCGGTGATGCAGCGCGACCGGCACGCCGATGGCGGCGGCCAGCAGGCGCGAGGTCTCCTGGTCCGTGCCTTGCCGTTCGCCGCGATCGACGGCGACATGCAGCGGCGACGCACCCAGCAGAACGGCGACGCGTCGTTGCACATACGGGCCGAGCAGCGCGAGCGGCCAGCGCACCGGCGGCGGGCAGTCGCGCACGATGCGCAGTACGAGCCCGTCCCAGCGCTCGCGCGTGCGGCCCTCGGCATCGGCGATCACGAGGTCGTACACCAGCGATGTCGCGTCCCGTGAACGCTCGCTGGCGGTCACGCGCCACGCTGACGATGCCGCGACACCGTCGATGTCCAGCCGGGCGATCGCGACCGGCAGCACGGTCTGATGCGGAATGCAGGCCTGCAGCGCATGGATTGCCGCGTCGCGGGCACCGGGATCGCCGAGCAGCAGCTCGCCGGGCAGGGCTCGGCCGAACCAGCACGGCGACGCGTCGCCGGCGATATCGGCGATGCACTGTTCGGCACTGAGCCGCCGGTATCCAAGCAGGCGCCGGAAGCGGCCGAGATGCGGCAGCAGCGGGCCATATACCTCGGTCGCGGGGTCGAGCAGCGTGGCGCCGTCGGATTCGGGCGCTGGTTCCACCGCCGGGATTTCCGCGTCGAAGCGGCAGGTGGCCCGGAAATGATCGACCTGGAATCCGGTCGACGCGCTGCGCAGGACGACATCGACGAGCCCCGGCGAACGCCGCAATGCGGCGATGCGGATCGTCACGGTGTGGTCCTCGGGCACCACGACGGGGCGATCGAATCGCACCCTCTCGAAGCGCGGCCGGCAGGCCTCGTCGCGAAGGTCAAGCGCGAACGCCGTCTGGAGCATGGCTTCCAGGCCCAGCACCGCCGGGAACAGGCGTTCGCCGGCATAGGCGTGATCGGCAAGGAACGGATCGCTGTCCGAGCAAAGGTCGGCCTCGACGATGAGTTCAACGCCCGGCACCTGCAGGCGCACACGCTCGAGAAAACGCAGGAACGGCAGGGGCGCCGGAGCCAGGCGCACGGTCGGCGGATTGCCGAAGCGGCCAGCGACCACGACGTTGACGGGCAGATCCGCACGCCGGCACAACGCGATGCAGCGTTCCATGCCCGCTTCGGGCGGAACCGGCGTGATGCCCTGCCGCAGCAGTCCATCGACGCGATCGAGCCGCTCACCCATGCCCACGCCCGACCACACCGACCATTCGAGGTTGCGGCAGCGGCACTGCGGATGGGCGGCTGCGAACACGCGCAGCTCCCGCGCCAGCCGTTCGTTCGCCAGCGCGTAGTCGGCTTCGCCGGCGAGACCGGTGCGGGCGATGATCGAACCGAACGTCACGACAAGCCGTAGCGAGCCCGCATCGAGCACACGCAGGATATGGCTCAGGCCTGGCCCTTTTGGCGCGAGCGTGCGCTGCAGCGCGGCAACGTCCAGGTGTGCCGCGAGACACGGTGTGTTGACGCCGGCGCCATGCAGCACCGCGCTGATGACGCCCAGTTCGCGGCGCGCCGCGGCGACCACGGTGGCGACGGCCCCGGCGTCGGCGACATCGGCCGTGTAATAGCGCCACGTCAGGCCTGCGGCGTCGCAGCGTTGCAGATTGCGTGCAAGTTCCGTGTTCGCCGCATATTCCGAGCGTCCGACCAGCGCGAGCTTGCAGCCCGTGCGTCGCGCGATCTCGAGCGCACATTCGGCCGCGATGCCGCGTCCGCCGCCGGTGACGAGCAGCACCTCGCCGGCGCGCGGCAGTGCCTCATCGTCGCGGTCGCCGGTGTCGTCGATCACGCGCCATACGGGTAATTCGCGTACCGCGGCGCGCCAGCGCACCTCGACGAAACCGACGGCATTTGCCATCTCGGCAGCGGCGCGCGCGGCTGTGGCGGGGTCGGTCAGCGATGCTTCGACGACGGCGACGGTGCTGCCCCGCTCCAGGTGCAGCGTGCGCGCGAAGCCGGTGCAGTCGGTGCCGTCGTGGACGATGAGAACATTCAGCGCACTGTCGGCCGACAGCAGGCGTGCGGCGTCGAGCAGCGCTTCGAACATCGCCTCGTCGGCGGCTGCCCCGTCGAGTATCAGCGCGATGCCGCTTCCCGCTCCGCTCGCCTCGAGCTCGTGACGCAATGGCCCGGCCAGCGCGTGCGCTGCCTGGCCGATGATGCGCCAGGTAGCGGATTCGCTACTGCCGCGCCGTGGCGGCGCAGCCACAGGCTGCCAGTCGATGCGGAACTCGTGCAGCCACGGTCCGACGCCAGAGGGGAACGGCTCGGGCATGGGCGCACCGTCGGCGAGGCGTGCCAGCGCCTCGGCGACTTCCGAGACCCGCGCGTCGGCAAAGTCCGTCGGTGATGCGGGTGCGGGCAGGCCGAGCGCACGCGTCGTCTCGACGACCAGCTGTCCGACCGCTATCGAATTCAGATGCAGATCGGACAACAGGCGGCTGTCCGCGGAGATCGCGCTGGCCGGCAGCTCGGTCCGTACGGCAAGTTGCTGGCTGAGACAGGCGAGGACCTGCGCCACGTCGACGGAACCAGCCGCCGCCGTGATCTCCGCCGCGATCGGCACCGCGGGCGCGGCGGCGAGGGTGGCTGACGGCGGCGCTGCGGCCACAGGCGCGGGCTCCGCTGCACGTTCGCAGGGGTTGGCGAGGAATTGCCGCGGCCGATACGAGAACGGCCGTATCGCTCGATCGGCGAACAGCGCGGGCAGATCGGGCGTCGCGCCGGCGGCCCATGCCGCGCCGACCGCGGAAAGCAGACCGGCGAAGCTGTCGCCGCAGGCATCGACCGACAGCGTCGTCCCCGAGGTGGATGCGCGCGCGAGGCGACTGACTACCGAGCCGGCTCCGACCTCGATCCAGAGATCCGGCGTCAGATCCGGCGTGTTGCCGGCCGCATGCAGCGCATCCGTGAATCGCACCGGCGCGGTGACCTGGCGGCACAGCAGCGCGGACACGTCGGTCTCGCCAGTCAGCAACGCGCCCGTCACCGTCGACGCGACCGGACGCAGCGGAGCGGTCAGACGCTCGGCCGCGAGCGCGGCTGACAGTGCCACCTCCGCGGCGGCGATGCGGCGCGAATGAAACGCCTGCGATACCGGCAGGCGCGCACACGGTATGTGCTGCGCGCGCAGACGGTCGAGCAGTGCGTCGACGTCGGCGGCAGCGCCGCTGACGACGGTCTGTTCCGGTGCGTTGAACGCCGCGATCTCCAGCGCGGCGCCCTCGATACGTGCCGCGGTCGCCGCGGCGCCGAGCGACACGCTGGCCATCGCTCCGCCACTTCCTTGCGCCTGCATTGCCGCGCCGCGCGCGCGCGCAATGCGCAGCGCGGCACTGTCGTCGAATGCACCGGCCCAGGCGAGCGCGGAGATCTCGCCAAGGCTGTGGCCCAGCGCGATGTCTGCATCGAGTCCGAGGCGATCTAGCACGCGCAGTGCCGCAAGCGACGCCATCACGATGCCCGGCTGCGCCACGGCCGTGTCGCTGTCATGGCCCGCCGCGAGCGCCGCCTGCCGGTAGTGCGCATCCACATCGGCGAAGCGGCGACGCCAGGCGCCGCCGTCGGACCGTACCGGCGAGCCCTGGCCCGGGAACAGGAAGCCGATACGCGGCCGCACCATGCCGACGCCGAGACAGAGGCCGTCGAGCAGCGAAACCGCGGGCGCCTGCAGGACTTCGACGAGATCAGCCGCGCGGGCGAGCCGTTCGGCGAGTTCGCGCGGCTGCGCCGCGACGATCGCGATGCGTACCGGCAGGCCGCGCAGACCGTTGGCGAGATGGGCGCCGTGGTCGGCCAGATCGGCATATGCCAGCGATGCCGCGAACGCCGCCAGTTCGCGCGCGCGCGCTGCGGCGGTGGCGACGTCGGCAGCGTCGAGCACGAACAGCTCATGATCCTGCGCCGTCGCATCGAGGCGCCGCTCGCGCGCAGCCAGTGGCCGTGAGCGCGGCGCATCCGCCGCCGCGAGGACGAGATGCGCGTTGATGCCGCCAAAACCCATCGAACTCACGCCCGCCACCGCATCGGCACGGTCAGGCCACGCTTCGGTGCGCGCCAGCGTGCGCAGCGTGGCAGCGGGATCCCGCAGCGCGGCATGCGGGGTTTCACAACCGGTCGTGGGCGGCAGCAGGCCGGCTTCGAGCGCGAGGCATGCCTTGACCAGACCGGCGAGGCCGGAAGCGGCCTTGGTATGACCGATATTCGCCTTGACCGAGCCGATGGCCGCCGGCAGTCCCGAGGCGCCCGCATCACGCCGCGCGCGCGACAGCGTCGCGAGTTCCGTCGCATCGCCGACTGCCGTGCCGGTGCCGTGGCCTTCGAACAGCGCGACGCGCTCGATGCCGATGCCGGCTCGCGCATAGGCGCGTTCCAGGGCGAGGCGCTGGCCGTCGGCGTCAGGGCGGGTCAGGCCGCCCTTGCCGTCGGAGGAAATGCCCCAGCCGCGAATCACGGCGCGAATGCGGCGGCCCTCGGCCTGCGCGTCGGCCAGACGCATGAGCACGGCGAAGCCGCAGCCTTCGCCCGGCAGGAAGCCGGTCGGTCGCGCGTCGTAGATGCGCATGGCGTGGTGGGCCAGTGCGCCGGTGCGCGCAAAGCCGATGAGTTCGAACGGGTCGAGCGAAAGATCCACGCCGCCGGCCAGCACCACGTCGAGGTCACCGGCCGCAAGCGCGGAGCAGGCGTTCGCGACCGACAGCAGCGACGACGCGCAGGCGCCGTCGACGGTATAGCCGCCGCCGTTGAATCCGAAGTGGTTGCAGATGCGGCCGGCAATCGTGTTCGACAGTCCCCCGGCAAGCGTTTCCTCGTCAGGTACGGGGAACGGCGCCTTGAATACCTCTTCGAAGTCCGCCATGAGCGCCCTGCGCTCGTCCGCACCCATGCCGCGCCTGTCGAGCACGCCGCCCAGGCTGCGCTGCACGTAGGGCCAGCGCAGCCGTAGCTGCGATGCGCGAGAGAACTCGCCGGTCAGCGAATTGCCGAGCAGCACGCCGGTGGCGTGGCGCCGCGCCGCGCTGTCATGGTCCAGGCCGGCGTCGGCCAGCGCGTCGGCCGCGACATCCAGCGCGAGCCAGTGCGTCATGTCGGCGGCGCGCCAGCTCGTGGCGCCGACGCGAAAGCGCACGCGGTCGAACGCATAGCCCTCCAGCAGAGCGGCGTCGCGCACATAGGTCGAATCGGCGGGGCCGACACGTTCCGGCGCATAGTCAGCGACGCGCAGCCGCTCTGCCGGGATGCGCCGGAAGGCGCGCCGCTGCGCGAGCACGTTGTCCCATAGCAGCGCCGGCGTGTCGGCATCCGGGTAGCGGCAGGCCAGACCGACGATGGCGACGGGTTCGCGCATCAGGAAGCCTGCGCGGGGATGCCCGCGCCGGTCTGTGCCTCCCCTCTCGCCGGCTGTGGCTGTGCCGTACGCGCGCTCAGAGCCAGTGCCGCACCGCGTACGCAGCAGACAAACGTGAGTGCGAAGAACAGGCCGAAGACGACGTGGAAGACCATCAGCAGGCCATAGGCGGCAGCGACGGCGGCGCCAAACAGGATCTGGGGGCGCGCGGCGACCGGCGTCGTCGCCGGATCGGTCAGCATGTAGTAGGTGAACAGCAGGAACGCGACGCCCGTCATCGGATTCAGGGCTGCGGCGAGTTCGGCATCGAAGAACACGCTGCGCAGCACGGCCTGCAGCACGAAGGTGGCGAGCCAGCTCGCGATCAGCGGAACGCGGCGAGTGAGTTTCGCGTTGAGGAACGTGCCCGACGCGATGATGACGACGGGCAGGATCCAGTCGGCCCAGCCGTGCAGGTTCTCGGTGAACTGATACGGCGGCGAGATGCCGACGAACGGAAACAGCAGCAACGTCGCCGTAATGCCGAAATTCGACGGATTCATAAAGTGGCGGCGTCCGCGATCGACGCGCACCCGAAACAGCGCCTTCGACGCGATCGCGACGATCGTCGCGAACACGATCGGCATGATCAGCTCGTTCGAATACAGCAGCATGCTGACGGCGAGCGCGGTGATATGCGCCGGCAGCAGGAAGTGGATCAGCGGTCTGAGGCCGCCGCCGAATTTCGCCGGCCGGCCCTGCGCGCGGGCGTCGACGAATTCGATCAGCAGTTCGGCGGCGTAGGCCGCGGCCAGAGCCGCGACCGGCTGCGCCCACGACTGTTCGAAACCGAGGAAGCTGTGGCCGAGAATGTTGAGCAGCGTGATCGCAAAGGCGAAGCGCTGCAGCGCGACCAGGCGCAGATCGTCGGCGGGTTTTGCAGCTTGCGGGTCCATGGGCGGTTGCCTGCGGGCTAGGGTATGGATGCGACGGCGCCGGAGGCGCCGGGCCAGCCGAGCAGCACGGTGTGCCAGCCGGCATCGAGGTTCAGGGTCTCGCTGCGCACGCGGCCGTGCGGGTCGCGCCAGCGCACGTCCACGCGCAGCGGCTGCGCGGCCGCATCGCCGAGGCCGAAATGCAATTCAGGACTGCGCTTGCCGCTATGGCCGTTGCCGCCGTCGACCTGTCCGACGAGGAGGCGTCCGTCGGGGAGGTGCACCGAAACCTGCGCGCCTATCGCCGCGTGCGCGGCGGCGTGCGGCGGGCGCCCCGGCTGCACGGACGTTGCCGCGGCCTCGTGCGGAAGCAGCAGGCGCAGGCCGATGAAACGACCGGCCTTGGCGGACCGGTTGAGATAGGCGTACGACGGCTCCCATTGCTTGGCGACGGCAAAATCCAGGCGTCCGTCGCCGTCCGCGTCCGCGGTCGCGATGCCGCGCGTGACACCGCGACGCGCGAGCCCGATGTCGGCGGCGATGTCATGCAGGCGGCCGTCGGATCCCCGCGCGTAGAACGGATTGTGCTGGCCGCCGCTGAGGTCGTCGCCCGTCGAGAAACGATGCCAGGCGCCGGGGAAACGAAGGTTGAAGTCGTTGCCCATCGCGATTTCGTGCAGTTCGGGCCAGCGGTTGACCGTGCCTTCGAGAAAGCCGGTGGCCTGCAGCGCCTCGATCGCGCCGTCGTTGTCGAAGTCGCCGAAGCGCGTATCCCAACCCCAGCCGCTGCGCGCCATGCCGAGCTGTTCCGACTGATCGTCGAACGGGGCCACGCCGCGCTGCCAGTCTTCGGGCCGGTTGGTATTGACGAATACGAAGTGACTTTCCTGCAGCGCGAACTCCTGCGCGATATTGCTCACGAACATGTCGAGCCTGCCGTCGCCGTCGATGTCGCCGAAGTCGACGCCCATGCCCTTGAACGAATCGCGTCCGACCACTTTCGACCGCGGCGTCGTGAAGTGGCGCCGGCCGTACACCGGTTCGAAGCGCAGCTCACCCGGCACGGAGCGGTTGTGCAGCATGACGTCGGAGCCGAAGTCGTTCGCGACGTAGAGCTCGGGCAGCAGGTCGCCGTCGAGATCGGCCGCGCCGAGTGCGAGCGTCCAGCCGGTCGACTGCTCCGGTGCGAAAGGTTCGACGAACGCGTATTCGACCGACGGCGCATCGCCGCCGCGCGCGCTGCGCCACAACGCAATGCGATTGCGTCCGCCGTTCAGCGCACGCGACATGGAGTCCTGCATCGACTCTCCCGCAGCGCCGTCGAGGACGTGCGCGCCGTCGGGAAAATAATTGCCGAGCGCGATATCGACGTGCCCGTCGCCGTCGAAGTCCGCGAACGTTGCGGCATTGGTGTACCAGCGTTCGGACTGCGGCAGCAGCTCCGTGGCGAGGTAACGCTGCGCGTTCATGGCCGTGCCTTCGCCGCCGCGCGCCAGATAGGCGGCCGGCGGCCGGCCCCAGTAGTAGACGAGCAGATCGACGACACCGTCCTCGTTCATGTCGTTGGGCGCGCAGCCCATCGGCGCCATCGTCTTGCCGTCATAGGCGAGCGCGCCGGTATCGAGCGCGAACGAGGCATAGCGCATCGCACCACCGGGCATGGCGGCGATCATTACACGGTCGGTACGCGGATCGACCAGACAGACATCGTTGGATGCACCGTCGCCGTCCAGATCGGCCAGCGCGACGCCTGCGCCGACCGAGGAAATCCAGCCAGCGATGGCTTCGAGGCTCGCATTGACCGGACGCCGCGTGCGTTGCCCCGCGGTCGTGTCCGGCAGGGCCAGCGGCATTTCGGCGAACGCATAGCGGGACGCCAGCATGGCGCGCTCGGTGCCGTCGAACGTCGGTGGCCGGGCGATGAAATAGGCGCCGACGACGAGCGTCGCCGCGAATGCCTTGGTCACATAGCCCTGCTGGAGTATCGATAGCTTCACGGCGACGATGCCTTTGCGTTCGTGTCAGAGAGCGAGCATGTCCGAGGTCTGCAGAGCGGGTGTCGCAAACACCGGCTTAGGCATGACCGACGGCGTGAACGGTGGCAGCCCGCCGAGCTTCACATGCATCAGTAGCGGGAACGCGACGAGTACCGGAGGATCGAGCAGATCCGGTGCGCGCAGCGGCAGCGAGATCGGCCGGTCGAGTTCTCGCGCGGTGACGGGTCCGCTCGCACCTACGGCGCCGATGAGACTGCGGTTGTCGAACAGCCGATCAAAGTCGGATACCGGCACGAGCGCGACGGAAAGCACGTGATATACCGCATCGGGATCCGCGTCGTCGGGTACGTCGAGCCGGAACTCCCGCGTCCGATCGAGGATGTCGCAGGCCAGCGGCAGGTCCTGCGGTATCCGCGATTCGAACAGACCGACAAACAGCAGCGCGTCCTGCGGCGCGTGCTCGATGCGGCCGCGCCAGTGCGGACTGCGCGACGCAGGCAGCTTCTGCCGCGGCAACGCGGTCGCGCCGGCGCCGCAGCCGCTGCGCAATTCGCGAAACATCTCGCGATAGCGCGCAGGCGCAAGTCCGACGAGCTGTGCAAAACGCGTGGTGAAGGTGCCGAGACTTGAGTAGCCGACGTCCTGGCATATGTCGAGCACGCAACGATCGGTACGCATGAGCAGGCCTTTGGCGGCCTCCAGCCGCAGCGCGCCGAAAAAGCGCGCTGGCGGCACACCGGTAAGGCTCTGGAAAACCCGCAGGAAATGGAATGGACTCATGCACGCGACGGCAGCCATTTCGTCCAGTGCAAGCTTTTCAGCCAGCCGCGTCTGCATGTGCCGGATCGAGCGCCGTATCGGTTCTGCGTGGGCATGCCGATCATCCGGGTGGAAGACCGCGTCGCTGGTTCCCATGATTGCAATTCCCCATCAGGTGCTGCTCGTGTCCCCGGATCAATGCGCGAACGCCGCGTCTCCCGCCGCGGGCTCGTCCCTCACATGGGGCAGCGGCGCGCGTGCCGGTGCCGCGACGACTCCGTCGCGCGTGCGCCGCCGCCAGATTTCATAGGCGGGCTGGTTCGCGTCGTCGGGAGGCAGGTCGAGCCGCACCGAGTCGACCAGGGCGGCGACGGTCTGCGCATCGCCGCCGCAAAACACGCGGCAGGCTTCGTCGGTGTGCGGCACCACGTTGCCGGCCCGCCGGCGCGCGGCGGCCGCGAACGCGCTGCCCTGCGCCAGCCAGCCGCGGTAGGCGCCCGCGCAAACCGGCAGCCGCTGCAGGGAAACGGCCGGCGCACCGCCGGCGTAGGTCGCCGCGAGCCCGACCCCGGCCCACAGATCGGCGTGCCGTGACGGCAGGAAACGGGCGATGGTGGCGGCAACGCGATCCGGTTCGTGGCCGTCGACAAACCAGAGGCTACGCCCTAGCCCCTGATCGAACGCGCGGCGCGCATAGCCGCGCACGCGCCATGGCACGCGCTGCGTGCCTTCGACGGCACTGCGCCAATGAAAGAACCCCTGATGGAAGCCGTAGCCGTCCAGCATCAGCCAGCGCAGCAGCGGATCGCGCCGGGCCAGTGCGCCCCTCAGCCCGAACGGCAGGCGCGCATGCGCCCAGCCGGCGCCGACATAGGCCATATAGATGTGATCGGCGCCGCGATCGGCAATGAAGATGTCGAAGCGATCGCGCGCTCCGGGCAGCAGGCGATCCAGCAGGTACAGCGCCATCGCCGCGCCTTCGTAGCGGAAGCCGCGGAACGGCGCATCGGTCGTCTCGAGGTTGGCAATCGTCGCCGCGACGGAAACGCTGTCGAGCGCGCCGTGATAGCCCTGCAGGAATGCCGCGCCGACGGCCTCGATATTGGCTATCGCCTGCGCATCGCCACCGCGGAAGCCGCGCAGGACGTAGCGGGTCTCGGCAACATCGATGCGCAGCAACGACCGGAGCAGCGTCTTCATGGACGGCCAATCCTCAGGAGGATAGCGACAGCTTGTGCGGCGGATCGTGTCCTGCTGGCGAGCGTGCGGACAACGAAAACCATCCTACACTTGGCAAGCGCGGCAGCACAATGCCCAAACTGTAGATACTCAACTTTATGGAATTGCAGCTTGGCAATATCGAAGAAAGCATGGACCGCCGCGCTCGGCTACGGTCGTACTACCGATGTCAGGGTTGTTCCGGTTGTACAACTGGGAGAGATACACATGAGCAAGTGGCTTATCCATGCGGCATTCGTGCTCGCCGCTGCATTGGGCAGCGGTGCCAACGCGCAGACTGCTCCCCCGCCCGATCCGAACTCGTTCCCGGACTACGCCGAGACCGAATACGAGCAGTCGATCATCACGATCCCGATCTATGCCGGCAATCGCGAGCCGGTCGAAATCCTCAAGCTCACGGCGTTCATGCGGCTCGAGCGCGAGAGGCCGACGCGCAACGGCCTGGGCCATCGCCAGCTCGAGTTCACGATCGCCGACTGGGAACTCTACGGGTACAGCGAATTCCTCGACGCCGACGTGACGTTCAAGCTGTCCGACGTTCCGGTCCAGCCCAAGAGTCTCGTGGTGGCATTGACGGAGCGTTCCGACTACCCGGCGATGATCGTCTACAATGCAATATATGATATTTATATTGGGCAGAAGCTGGTCGCCAGGAATCGGCCCGGTGTCGCATTTGCCAAGAACGTCTACGAGATTCCGCCGCGCAATATCAGCGTCGCATTCTCCAAGCCGTTCTCCCTTCCGGGCGATTTCACCCTCAACGCAGCGGCGGCCGACCGCGTGAAGAAGATCGCGGCAAACAACAAAGCGGCGGGCGGACAGAAGATCGAGATCTATTGTCCCTATTTCTTCTGCGACGGCACCTGCGAGGACATGTCCCAGATCACGCTGCAGGAGTACGAGCAGGGCGTATCGATCTCCAAGGCAATTCGTGCCGGCCAGTTCACGCTGAAGCGCGAGTAGCAAAGCAGGTACGGAATGGGAACAATCCGGAGGAGCGCGCGGAAGCGCGCTCTTTCGGGCCAGGCAAAGGTCGTCAGGGCGGATCTTTGCGCGACAGGCGGCACCGTCAACGAGGATATGCGACCGCACAAACCCTGCAGCACGATGCTGGCAAAACCCTTCCATGCTGGAAAATAAGGAGATCACGCAATGTCCCAATGCTCACATTCGCGCTGGTATGGCCATCGCGCCAAGGCTGCCGCCACCGTGGCGGCTTTTTTGCTTTTCGCCGCCAGTGACGTCAGCGCCCAGGCTGCCCGGCCCACCCTGGATGATCTGGCGTTCCTCGCCGGCTGCTGGGAAGGCGAGCTCGCCGACGGCTCGACGATCCGCGAGACCTATACCGCGCCGCGCGGTGGCGCGATGCTCGGCAACAGCCAGGTTGCCGCTGGCGGAAAGACCCTGTTCTTCGAATTCATCCAGCTCGCACAGACCGACACGGGCGTTGCTTACAAACCGTCGCCGAACGCCAAGGACTCCGTCGCGTTTCCGGTCGCCAAGCTGACCGGCACGGCCGTGGTGTTCGAGAACGCCGCGCACGATTTTCCGCAGCGCATCGCCTACACGCTGGAAGGCGACAAGCTCACAGCGCGCATCGAAAAACTCGACGGCCAGAAATCGCAGACGTTTCCGATGAAGGCCGTCGCTTGCGGCGGGGAGCCGCACCGCAAGGCGCTGGCCAAATAGTGCAATGCCGCGCGCGGCCGCGATGGCCGCGCGTGTCGCCCGGGCGACAGGCCCGCGACCCGCAGATACGGATCCGAACATGAACCCGTGTATCGTCATTCGTTACGTCGTGTGCCTCGGCGCGGTGCTGCTGGCCGCCAACGGAGTCACTCAGGCTGCTACGCTGCACGTCGCACCGACCACCGCCGGCTGCAAGGCCGACGCCATCGGCACGAATCAGTATTGTTCGCTGCGCAGCGCCATCGCGGCAGCCAATCGCGACGCCGATGCCGACGTCATCGCGCTGGAGCCGAACGGCGTCTACGAACTGGCCGAGGTCGACCATGCCAATGAAGGGGGCAACGGACTGCCGGCCATCGTCGGCACGCTGCGCATCGAAGGCAATGGCGCGACGATACGGCGCAGCGACGCCGCGAACGTGCCGCCGTTCCGCCTGCTGCGCGTCACGAAGGACGGCGATCTCGCGCTCGATCGCGTGACCCTGCGCAACGGCGCGACATCGCGCGGTTTCGACGGCGCAGCCATCTGGAGCATTGGACGTCTGGCACTGACGTTCTGCACGATCGAGGAAAACCATTCCGGCGACGACGGCGGCGCGATCCGTAGCGACGGCGTGTTGCGGATCGCCGATTCGCTGGTGCGCGGCAACAGCGCGCGCTGGCGTGGCGGCGTCGGCGGCGGACTGCAGAGTTCCACGCAGTCAGGCAGCGCGGACAGCATCATCGAGCGCACGACGTTCGAGAACAACGAAGCATGGTCCGGCGGCGGCGCGCTGTGGCTCATGGGCACCACGCTGCTGGTCAACACGACGCTGTCGGGCAATCGCGCCGGCGAACGCGGCGGCGGCCTGCTCAACTATGGGAACCTGGAGCTGCGCAACGCGACGATCACGGACAACCAGGCCGGCGTTACCGGCGGCGGCCTGTTCACCTACGGGCCCGTATCACTGGGCAACACGCTGCTGTCCGGCAACCGCGCCATGATCGCGAGCGACTGCCAGGGCAAGCTGGTCTCGCTCGGTTACAACCAGATCGGCAATTCCTACCGCTGCACGCTGGACGGCGACGCGACGGGCAATGTCGCCGGCGGCGTTCCGGCGCTTGCGCCGATTGCCGACGTCGGCGGCGTGCGTGCGCACGAACCCAAGATCGGCGGCACGCTGATCGACGCCGGCAATCCTGCTCCTCCCGGCAGTGCCGATGCAGCCTGCGACCGCGTCGACCAACGCAATCATTCGCGCGCCGGCCGTTGCGACATCGGTGCGATCGAGCACGGGACCAGCGGCTAGGAGCAGGCATGAAAAACCATTTGCTTTACGCAGGCATGATCGTGGCGCTCGCAGCGATGCTGCCGGCGCAGGCCGACGACGGGTGCAGCGCAAAGCCCGACGCGGCGCGCTCCGAAGCCGCCGTACGTGCGCTGACCGATCTCGGCGCCGACATCCAGGTCCGTGAAGAAGGCGGCCAGCGCAAGGTGATGCTGACGACGGACGGCAACTGGCGCGGCGGCGATGAGGGTCTCGCACAGCTCAAGGATGTCGCCGGCCTGTATAAGTTGCGACTGGCTGGAGATATCACCGACGCCGGGCTAGCGCGTCTTGCCGATATCTGCGACCTCACCTCGCTCGACCTGCATATCGTCGGCGTGACCGACGCCGGCGTGGCCGAGGTCGGACGCATCAAGCGTCTGCAGCGCCTGAATCTCACCTACACGAAAGTGACCGATGCGGGCCTCGATGCGCTCGCCGGATTGCGCGACCTGCAATGGCTCGGTCTTTCCTACACGCGCGTGACGCTGGCCGGCATCGACAAGCTCAGGCAGTCGCTCGGCGACACGATCATCGAAGGCAACCCATCGCGCTAGTCCGGACCGGGCTGCCGCATTCCCGACGTCACCATCAGAGGAGAACACCATGGCAGCGCAGAAGCGTACCGATCGAGGCAGGCTGGCACGCGTCGGCTTGTTCCTGCTCGCCGGCGTGTTCGCGGGCGCCGCAATGTCCGCCGCGCACGCCGCCGACGAAAAGCCCGTGCTCGATTATCTGTACGGCTGGGGCGAGCCCGGCACCGGCACCGGCAAATTCCGCGCCGTTCGCGGCATCGTTGCGTACAACCGCAAGGACAGCAATCGCGAAATCATCGTCGTCGCCGACGGCGGTGCCGACATGCTGCGCGCCTACACGTGGGACATGATGTTCATCGACAAGTGGGGCAAGGCCGGCGAGAAGCCCGGCGAGTTCCACGAACCGCGCGGCGTCGCGATCGACGCTTCCGGCCATGTGGTTGTCGCTGATGCGCTGAATCACCGCATCCAGAAAACCGCCGTGGGCACGACGAGCTTCCTCGAGCGGCCCGGCGAGCCGATTCTTTCTTTCGGCAAGCGCGGCAAGGGGGACGGCGAATTCGATACACCGACGGGCGTCGCGGTGGATGCCGCCGGCAACATCCTCGTCGTCGACACCGACAATCACCGCGTGCAGGTGTTCGACCCGCAGGGGAAATTCCTCTCGAGCTTCGGCAAGCGCGGCAACGGCAACGGCGAGTTCTACCGGCCAAGCCATCTGCAGCTCGACCCGAAAGGCCGCGTCTACGTTTCCGACACCGGCAACAACCGCATCCAGATCTTCGATTCGAAAGGCAAGTATGTGTCGTCGTTCGGCTCGGTCGGTTCCAAACCCGGGCTGTTCGCGGAACCCAAGGGCATTGCGCTCGATAAAACGGGCAATCTCTGGGTTGTGGATAGACGCAATCACCGACTGCAGAAGTTCGGGCCGGACGGCCGCTTCATCGGCGTGTACGGCAAGCAGGGCGCCGCAAAAGGCGAATTCTCGTTTCCCGAGGACATGACCTTCGACGGCAGCGGTCGCCTGTACGTCACCGACGGAATGAACGGCCGTATCCAGGTCTTCAAACCCGCCTCGTGAACGACGACGGCGACAGGCACGGACGATCTGCGGCATTGATCCGTGCTGTCGCCGCGCTGGTACGCGCGTGTATCGCGCACTACCGGCTGTCCATCGGTATCGCGCTGGCCGTGCTGCTGCTCGCCGCACCGGGCATTGCACGGCTCGATCTGAAGCTGGACGGTCATGCCCTGGTGCCGCTCGACGATCCGGCGATCGCCATCGATCGCTCGATACGGACGACCTTCCAGCAATGGGATCCCATCGTCGTCTTCGTGGAAGCGCCCGGTCCAGGGCGCATCCTCGATCCGCAGTCGCTGAACCTGCTCAACGAACTGACGCTGGCGGTGTTCGACTACGACGAGCTCGAGCTGCGCAATCTCATGAGCCTCGCGTCCGAAGGGCGCGACCGCATCGCGTCGATGGACTATTCGCCGTACCTGTTCCCGCTGCCGCAGACGCCGCAGGAGATAGCCGCGCTGCGCGCCGACATCGACGCCGTGCCGCTGCTCAAGGGAACGCTCGTCGCGCCGGACTACTCGGGCGCGTCCCTGCTCGTGCAGATTCCGCCGAACGTCGACCGCGAGGCGCTCTATCGCAAGATACTGGCGACGGTGCACGGCTTCGACCCCGGCGAGAACCGTGTCCACGTGGTTGGCGCGCCGGTCGCGGAAAGCCAGCTCGGCGAGCATCTGGTGGGCGATCTGGCGCGCCTGCTGCCGCTCTCCGGCCTGGTGTTCGCTGCGGCGCTGTGGCTCGCGTTCCGTCGTACAGCGGCCATCGGCGTGGTGATGGCGCAGGTCGGCGCGTGCCTCGTCTTCACCTTCGGCCTCATGGGATGGTGCGGCCAGCCGGTCTTCATCACGACGGCCATCCTGCCCGTGGTTTTGTGCACGATGGGAATCGCCAGCGAAGTGCACCTGCTGTCCGCGGCACAGCGGCGGTTGCGCGAGCGCAGCGGCGACGACGCCGGCAGCGCCGCGTTCGCCGGCGCTGTGATGACGGCGATGTGGCGGCCTCTGTCGCTGACGGTGCTGACGACGGCCATCGGCTTCGGCTCATTCGTGCTGTCGGACCTGCCGCCGGTCCGTGCATTCGGATGGTGGGCCACGGTTGGCACATTGTTCTCGCTTGCCTGGTCGCTGTGTGTGACGCCGGCGCTGTACCGCGCGATCGGCGCGGCGCGGCTCGTGCGCGCGAGCGACGGACCTACCTTGACCGACGCCGCAATGGACCTCGTGCAGCGCGGCGTCAGCTCGCGCTGGACGCTGCCGATCGCGGCGGCGCTGTTCGCGCTGCTGGTTGCCGGCGTGTTCCGGTTGCAGATCCAGGACGGCTGGATCTCCGCATTCGCACCGGCCAGTGAGTTCCGGCAAAGCGTCGAGCGCGTGAACCGCTCGCTACTTGGCACGCATGTGCTGCTCGCGGAACTCGACTTCGGCGGCCGTTCGGCCGGCTCCGTGCCCGCGCTGCAGGACGCGGCCGTGATCGATGCGGTGCGTCGTTTCGAGGCGCGCGTGCGCGCCATCGACGGCATCGGCGGCGTGCTCGGCCCGCACAGCCAGCTTTCGGCGACGCGCTTCCTGGTGACGGGCCGTGCCGCCGGCAGCGAGGAAATCGGCGCGGATACGCCGGCGCAAGTGCGGCGCCTGTGGCGCCGGATGGAGTTCGCCCGCGGCAAGCATCGACGCCAGGACGTCGCGGACGATGCGATGCAGCGCGGTCTCGTTACGATATTCCTCAAGAATGCCAACTATCGGCAGACTGCCGGCATCCTGACGCAGACACGGGCCGCGGCCGCCGAACTGCTCGCGCCGCTCGGCGGGCAGGTTCGCTTCGGCGGCGATGTGGCCGTGAGCCAGGCCGCGATTGCCGCAAACGTGCGCGGCCAGCTCGCGTCGGTCGCGTTCGGCCTCGTCAGCCTGTTCGGCTTCCTGCTGGTGGTACTGCGCCGGGTGTCGGCTGCCGCATTCGCCGTCGTGCCGGTCCTCGTCGCATGCGCGGCGGTGCTCGGCGCCATGGGCTGGACCGGCGTGCCGGTCGGCATCGCGACGTCGATGTTCATCGCGATCACGCTCGGCATTGGCGTCGACTTTCCGCTGCACCTGATAGAACGCATCGACCGCGAACGTGCGGCCGGCGCAGCCGATCCGGTGGCGCGCGCGCGCGCCGCTGTGGGGCCGGCGATCATCATCGACAGCGTGGTGGTCGGCACGGGCTTCGGCCTGCTCGCACTGTCTCAGGTGCCGGCGAACGCTCAGCTGGGCGCACTGGTTGCGTTGTCGGTGCTGGCGAGCTGCGCCTGCACATTGCTGCTCGCGCGTGATCGTGTGACAGCCGACGCCGGCGAACCGGCGCCGGCGATGACGCCGAAATCGGCGTACTAGCCGCGGACCGCTTCCCCGACGATCAATCCCCGCATCGCGTCAGTTCTTGCCCGGCGCTTCGACGGCGGCGACATCGAGCGTGCGTGCGGCGATATCACGCGGAATGAAGCGCCGGTCGATGAGATCGGACATGGCAATCGGCTTGGTCAGGATGCCCGCCTCGATCGCCATGTCGTGGATGCGCTGAAGGTCCTCGTCGGTCGGCGTCAGCATGCGATAGCTGACACGGTCGGGTGGGCGCGTCAGTACGTGGCGCACGACGGCTTCGTCCTGGCGGAAATACGGTGCGGCGACCTTGGCGGCTTCGACACGGTGCGTTTCTGCCCATTCGCCGCTTTCGGCGATGCCGCGCACGAGATCGGCCACCACGTTCGGCCGCCGCTCGATCAGACTCTCGTGCACCACCAGCGCGCAGGAAATGAAGCCGGGCCAGATGTCCTTGGCGTGATACAGGATGCGGCCATCGCCATTCAATTCCGCGCGAGCGGCGAACGGCTCGCCGACGAAATACGCGTCGATCGCGCGGGCCGACAGCGCGCCCGGCATATCCGGTGGCGCCATCTCGACGAACGTCATCTCCTTCGGGTCGACGCCCTGATCCTTCATCAGCTTGCGGATGACGAGATGCTGATTGCTGTATTTGCTCGGTATGGCGAAGCGGCGTCCGCGCAGGTCGCGCAGGTCCTTGATGTCGAGGTCCGGTCTCACCATCACGGTCGAACCGTCGCGATGGCCGAGATAGACGATCTTCACCGGCACGCCCTGTTCGCGCAGCCTCATCGCGAGCGGCACGATCATGAAAGTTGCTTCGATACGACCGCTCTTGAGGCTTTCCACGACGGTGGGAAAGTCGGTGAAACGCTGCGAGTCGTAGCGGAATTCCTTGCTCGTGCGCGACGCATAGGCCGTGACCGGGCATGTGAGGTGGCAGGTGACGGGCAGGAAACCGACCGCGAGGTGCTCTCGTGCGCGCTCGGCCAGGGTTTCCTGATACTGGTCACTCCAGAGGTTCCAGGGCTGGTAGCGCGCGAGCGTCAGACCCGCGAGGAACGCGAGCGTCCCCACGGTCCAGCTCACAATCGGTCGATGGCGCATGATGTCCCTCCGATTCGTCAGGCTTCTTCGGCCAGCACCGGCGCTTCGCCGGTGGCGTCGAGGTTGAGTATCGACAGCAGCTCGCGTACCGCGTGCGTCACTTCCTGCTGCGTGACGCGGCGCGGCCGCGCCGCGGCGATGTCGAGCTGCTTCCAAATGCGCGACGGCCGGCGGCTCAGCAGGATCACGCGGTCGGCGAGCTGCGCGGCTTCCTCGATGTCGTGCGTGACCAGCACCACGGTACGCGGCATCTTGTGCAGCAGGCGCACGAGTTCGTGGCGCATGTGCAGCCGCGTCATGTAGTCGAGCGCGGAGAACGGCTCGTCCATCAGCAGCGTCTCGGCCCGGCTTACGAGCGCTCGGGCCAGCTCGGTGCGCTGACGCATGCCGCCGGACAGGTGATGCGGATAGAAGGTGGTGAACTCCGTCAGGCCGACGAGCGCGATGGCTTCGTCGAGCTGCGTCTGCCGCACCGCGGGGTCGTCGATGTGACGCAGGCCCAGCGCGACATTCTCGGAAACCGTGAGCCACGGAAACAGGCCGTCCTTCTGGTACACGGTACGCAGTGTGCCATGCCGCACGATCGTGCCTGTCGTCGGCACGATATGCCCCGAGAGCAGATTGAGCAGCGTGGTCTTGCCGCAGCCGGAGGGGCCGACGATCGCCACGATCTCGCCCTGCCGGATCGTCAGGTCGATGTCGCTCAGCACTTCCATGCTGCCGAATGCGTGAGAGACGCCGCGCGCCTCGATCAGCTTAGCGGTCATAGGCCCACCTCACGCTGGGAATCGTGGAAAGCCGCATCAGCACGCGGTCGAGCGCCACGCCGATCAGGCCGATGGTCATCATTCCGGACACGAGCAGATCCATGCGCAAGCCATTGCGCGCGTCCCAGATGGCGAAACCGAGGCCGTCGCGGCCGGCGATCATTTCGGCAGCCACCACGACGAGCCAGGCGAGGCCGGCGGTCACGCGCAGCGCCGTGATGACCTGCGGTGCGATCGCCGGCAGCACGACGTTGCTCAGCAGCTCGCGCTGGCTGAAGCCATGATCGCGCCCCACCATGAAATAGATCGACGGGATGCTCGCGACCGCCGCTGTCGTCGCGAGCACGATCGGAAAGAACGTCGTCATGAAGATGAGAAACACGGCCGGCGCATCACCGATACCGAACCAGAGGATCGCGAAAGGAATCCATGCCAGCGGCGACAGGCTGCGGAAAAAATTCACCAGCGGCAGCAGCGCCATGCGAACGCGGGCCTGCACGCCCAGCCAGAGCCCCAGCGGTACACCGATGACGGCGGCGATCGTGAAGCCGATGCCGACGCGATACAGCGAGGCGATGAGATCGGTCAGCAGGCGCCCCGACCGAACTTCCTCGCCGAAGCCTTTGACCACGGCCAGGGGCGAGGGGAATGTGGACGGTGGAAACACGCCGAGCGCGGCGACGAGCGACCAGATCGCCAGAATCAGCGCGATGACGCCGGCGGTGAGCCAACGGCTGGAGCGTGCGGGAGTCTCTTCCTTCATGCGTTATCGCCCTTTACGTTGAAATGGCAAAGGTCCACAGCAAGAACAAAGCACGTTGTCCGACTGTATATCAATGTCACGGGCGAGGCTTTCTTCCCGGTCCAATCGGCGCAGGCGAGGCGCCGCCCGCCGCGTCCGGCGGAATGCGGTTCACGTCGGCACATACAGTCGCGGCACAGAGGCACCGATGCTTGGGCGTGCACGGAGCCGAACGCGGCCCCCGATGAGCAGGGGTTCGCGGCGCTGGCGTCATCGGCATTGCCTCGACCTACGCGGATTCTCCGGCGATGACGCGGTGGCCGCGCTACCGGGCGGGAGTTCGGCCACCGATGGTGGCACTACGCCACGACGGCACGAGCAATAGCGGCCATGAGCCACGAGATCTGCGCGGATAAAACGGTCACACGCGCATAGGGACCGAACGCCGCTGGGCGGTCGAATCGGTTTGCCGCTCCAGATCTTTCGAGCGCTATCGACCGCTTACTTCACCGTCACCGTAATCTTCTTAGACAGCACCGGCGGATCAAACGGGATATGCAGCGCATCGCCGAGAATCAGCTGCAGGGTGTGCTTGCCGGGCGGCAGGGTGATCGTGGTTTCGGTCTGGCCGCCGCCGAAATGCTTGTGGGTGGCGTCGTTGGGCAGCGGCTGGTTCATCGGCGGCAGTTCGGCCACGTCGATGAGCAGGTGATGATGGCCCGTCTTGTCCAGCGTGATGCCGGCGGGCGCGACGCCCATGCCCTTGAGGCCGAAGCGCACGGTGAATTCCTTTTCGACCGTCGCGCCGTCGGCCGGCGCGATGAAATACAGCTCGGCACCGGCGGGTGCGGCGGTACGCGGCAGCGCGGACACGGGCGCGGCGGTCGTTGCCGGCGGTGGTGCAGCGGCCGGTTGCTGGGCCTGGGCGACGCCGGCGAGCAGCAGCGGGCCAATAAGAAGGAGCGAATGCTTCATCGCGATGACCTCAGGGACTAGGGGATCCCGATCATACGCGCGCCGAACTGGCGAAGAAGTCGCGGCACGACGGCGGGTGGGTGGTCCGCGCTGTTCCGGTTTGCTCGTCCGGTTACGCGCAAACCGTTCGGGCGCACCCGTCACTCGCCAACTCGCCACTCGCCATTGGTCACTCGCCGCTAACCTCGCAGCCACGTCGGCAGCTCAGGCCGAACTCTCTGTAGCAGGCCGGCGCATCGGCAGCCCAGCTTTGTCGCGGCGCAACAAAAGCCGCAGCGATTCGCACCGCAATCGATTGATAGCGCCGGCGCCGGCCCCATCTGTTGCCGTCCACGACCGCGCTGCCCTCCATGACCGAACCCGCCGCCGCACCCGACCGCTCTGTCTTCGCCACGCTGCGTCTGATGCTGCCGCAGGTATGGCCGTATCGCGGCCGCGTGCTGCTGGCGCTGATCTTCCTCGTCTCGGCCAAGCTCGCGACGATCGCGGTACCGCTGGCACTGAAGGAACTCATCGACGGCCTCGACGTCGCGCCGAGCCTGCTGCTGCTGCCGCTGGTCCCGCTGGTCGCCTACGGCGCGCTGCGCCTGGCCTCGTCGCTGTTCCAGGAGCTGCGCACCATCGTGTTCGCGCGCGTGCTCGCGCGCACCTCGCGCATGATCACGCTGAAGGTGTTCCGCCACCTGCATGCGCTGAGCCTGCGCTTTCACCTGGACCGCAAGACCGGCGGCGTCGCGCGCGACGTCGAGCGCGGCATGACCGCCGTTTCGGATCTGCTCGACTGGACCCTCTACACCATCCTGCCGACGCTGTTCGAAATCGCCGTCGTCAGCGCCATCCTCATCGTGCGCTACGACTGGACCTTCACCGTCATCACGCTCGGTACGCTGGCGGCGTATATCGCCTTCACGTTTTCCGTGACGGAATGGCGCATGCGCTATTACCGCGCGGCGAACGAGGCCGACACCGAGGCGAACGCGCGCAACGTCGATTCGCTGCTCAACTACGAGACGGTCAAGTACTTCAACAACGAGGACCACGAGCAGCGCCGCTTCGACAACAGCCTGGTGAAACTCGAAGACGCGACCGTGAAGAGCCTCAAGACCCTGGCCGTGCTGAATATCGGGCAGGCGGGCATCGTCGCGGTGGGGTTGACCCTGGTGCTCTGGCGCGCCACGGTCGGGGTGACCGAAGGACGCATGGCCCTGGGCGACCTCGTGCTGGTGAATGCATTCCTGATCCAGCTGTCGATACCGCTGGGCTACCTCGGCATGGTCTATCGGGAAGTAAAACAGGCGCTTTCCAACATCCAGCGCATGTACGCGCTGCTGGATCAGGCACAGGAAGTCAGCGACACGCCGGGCGCGGCCGCGCTCAGTGTGCGCGGCGGCGAGTTGCGCTTCGAGCATGTGGATTTCCACTACGACCCGGCCCGGCCGATCCTGCGCGACGTGGATTTCCTCGTGCCGGCCGGCAAGACCGTCGCCGTCGTCGGCACCACCGGCGCGGGCAAGTCGACCCTCGCCAGGTTGCTGTACCGCTTCTACGACGTCAGCGGCGGACGCATCCTCATCGACGGCCAGGACATCCGCGAGGTGAGCCAGGACTCGCTGCGCGCGGCGATCGGCATCGTTCCGCAGGACACGGTGCTGTTCAACGACAGCATCTACTACAACATCGCCTACGGCCGTCCGGGCGCGACGCGCGAGGAAGTCGTCGCCGCGGCGCGCTCGGCGCACGTCCACGCATTCATCGAATCGCTGCCCCAGGGCTATGACAGCGCGGTCGGCGAACGTGGCCTCAAGCTGTCCGGCGGCGAAAAGCAGCGCGTCGCGATCGCGCGCACGCTGCTGAAGAATCCGGCCCTGCTCGTCTTCGACGAGGCGACCAGCGCGCTGGACACGCGCACCGAGAAGATCATCCAGGCCGAACTCGAGGACATCGCGCGCGACCGCACCACGCTGGTCATCGCCCACCGGCTGTCGACCATCGTCGACGCCGACGAGATCCTCGTGCTCGAGCACGGCCGCATCGTCGAGCGCGGCAACCATGCCGCGCTGCTCGCCGCGGGCGGCCGCTATGCCACGCTCTGGACCCTGCAGCAGAACGAGACGGCGCCGGCTCCCGCGGCGGCCTAGCAGGCTGTCGAGAAACAGCCTGCCAGTGCGATCCAGAATGGATCGTTTAAGAGTAGATCGCGTCAAGCGATCTACTCGGGAAGGGTGACATCGATCGCGTAAGCGATTGATTCTCGGAGAACGTGGGCAAGCCAGGCTCGCACCGTTCGATTGAGAAAGAAGCTTTCGCTCCTTTCTCAATAACCTGTTAGTGACCCCGTGGAAGCAGGCTGGACCTCAGTCGGACTGCCGGCGACGCGGCGGGAGGGGCCTTAAGTACACGCCGGCGCGACCGACCGTGACAGCCAGCAGTTGACGCCTAGGCGGCGTTCGCGACAATGATTGCAATATCACGCATCCGCCCGGACCAGCCAGGACCGCGGCACGCTCAGGGGGAGCATTGCAAATGGCTTACAAGATCGCGCTCGTGGGCGCGAGTCCGGACGAAGAAACCGAGTTCCGCAATTTCCTGGGACCGGCGGCGCAGCGCCTGCGCCAGTCCTGGGAAGTGAGCAACGAACGCGACGCCGATCTGGTCGTCGTGGACGTCGATTCGGTATTCGGCCACATGGCCTGGCTCAAGGCCAACGGCGCCGGCAAGCGCACGGCCGCGTTCACCGGGCGCAACTCGGCGCGAGAATCCGACCTGCTGCTCGGCCGGCCGCTGAGCCTCGAAGCCGTCGTCAGACTGCTGCTGATGTACAACCTGCCGTCGGGTGTCACGCCGCCGGCCCCAGCGGCGGCCGCGCCCGAACGCGAAGCCTATGCCAGCGAATACCGCGCCGGCGATGCACGCCCGCAGCGCGTCGCGCCGACCGTCGAAGCACCGGCCGTCGAAGCGCCGCGGCCTGCGCCGCCGCGTCCCATACCCGCACCGCCACCGCCCGTCGCCGCGCCGGCACCGCCTCCGCCGCCACCCACCCCGGCACGCGAGCTGAGTCTCGCGGATTTCCTGACCGGAATCACACTGCCCGGCCCGGCGCGCCTCGTCACCGCATCGGCTCAGGACCTGCTGCTCGATCCGGCCAGCCAGACCTGGTACAGCAGCTCGACCGGCCTGCGCGCACTAGCGCCGCACTGCGCCCGGAACCTCCAGCTGTCCGACTGGCAACTCCTGAACGCGGCGGATTTCGCCGCCGCCAAGGGCACGCTGACCGCGCAGCCGTTCTCGCGCCTGCTCTGGTTCTACGTGCTGAACCGCTCCCAGGGCGAACTGCTGCCCGAACTGGACCGCCAGGCCCGCTTCAAGCTCGCGCGCTATCCGCAGAGCGAGCGCGAGTTCGCCAAGCACTTCCGCATCGGCACCTTCATGATGAAGGACTACGCGAGCCTCGGAGACATCGCCGAGGCCAGCGGCGCGGCACTGCCCGACGTGGTCGACTACGTCAACGCCTATACCGCGGTCGGCTTCGTCGAGAACGACCGCACCCGCTACGAAGCGAACGACGCGCGCGGTCGCCTGCGCAATCCGTTCGCACGCTGACAGAGCCGGAATGAGGAAAGAGAAGTGAGCAACGAGTGAGGGCGGTGAGTGCGCCGCGCTTTTAGGCGCTTCTCAGTCCGGGTCACTCTTTGCCACCGTCAGGGTCGATACGGGAACGAGGAGAACGCAGTGAGCGCCAAAGCGCGCCGCGCTTTGCTCGTTTCTCACTGCCCTGCGTGCTTTCCTGCCTTCAGGCTTCGATGCACTGAAACTGCAGTACGTAGTCCGGATTGAGGCTGGTTTCCTGGCCGAGGCTGATCGTGCCGGCCTTGCTGCGCAGTTGGATCTCGTCGCGATGCAGGCGCAGTTCCTCGGCGTCGCCGAGACGTACCCAGGTGCCGTTGGTCGAACGGTCGCCGATGACCCAGTAACCGCGCTTGTATTCGATGGTCGCGTGGGTGCGCGATACCCATTCCGCGTCGACCATGAGGTTGTTCGTCGCTTCGCGCCCCAGCGAGAACGACGGCGCCATCTCGTCGAGTTCGATGGACTGGCCGCGGAAGCGCAGCAGCAGCCGCGCCTTGCGCTGCTGCGCCTCGACCAGCTTCACGACGCGCTGCACCGTGGTCACGTTCGAGGTGTCGTCCTGCCACATGACGTCGACGATCTCGATCGGCTGCAGCTTGCCGGACACGCGCGCCGTGCCGAGCGAGCGCGTGCGCAGCGGTCCGGTATTCGTCACACCGTTGACGGTCGAGGCCGTCGTGACGATCTGTTCGCGCTTGGCAATCGACGCCATGCGCGCCGCGGTGTTGACCGCGTCGCCGTAGACATCGGTTTCCTCGACCAGCGTGTCGCCGTGATGCAGCCCGACGCGAATGCCGAGGTTGTCGCGGCTGAAGATCGGATCGGTCGACACGCGTTTCTGCATGTCGGTCGCCGCGAGCAGTCCGTTCAGCGCACCCGGGAAGGTGCACATGACCTCGTCGCCGATGGTCTTGATCAGGCGGCCGCCGTGACGCTGGGTGATCTCGGCCAGTACCTGCAGCACGCCGGACACGATGCGGCGGGCGGCTTCATCGCCGAGGCTCTCGAACAGCTTGGTGCTGCCCGAGACGTCGGCAAAAAGGATGGTGAGGGGCTGTCGCTGACTCATCTGGCCGGATCATAGGCGATTCGGTGAGACGGCTCCATAACTGCCGACTCCCGCACAGACGGTCGGCGCGCGGGCACGATCCGCCCGCGCCACCGGGCCGCCCCCCTGCCGTCCGGCCTACCCGAACGCGCAGCCGCTGCGACGGCCCGGCCTTGCCGCCGCCGCCCGCAAACCGCGATCGTGAAGCCTGAAGACGGAGACGATTCATGCGCCCTGCCCCTGCTTCCCTGCTCTCGGTGGCCCTGTTCTCGCTGGCCCTGCTGGCCCTGGCCGGCACGGCCCCGGCCGCACCGGGCTTCCGCGTCGAAACCCTCGCCCCCGGCGTGCACGCGGCGATCCGCACCGATCCGCCCGGACTCATGGTCGACGCGAACTGCCTGTTCATCGTCAATGACGAGGACGTCGTCGTCGTCGATGCGCCCGAGGCATCGGCGGAGCTGATCGCCGCGCTCAAGGGCATCACCGACAAGCCGGTCAGCCATCTCGTCAATACGCACTGGCATGACGACCACGTCATCGGCAACGCGACCTGGCGCAAGGCCTGGCCCGGCATCCAATTCATCGCCCACCCCAGCCTGCGCGACTACCTGCCCGGCACCGGCGCCAGGAACCGCAAGGACATGATGGCTGGGGCGCCGGAAGCGGCGGCGCAGATGAAAAAGCAGCTCGACGCCGGCAAGACCCTCGCCGGCAAGCCGATCAGTGACGAGGAACGCGCGAGCTACGCCAGCGACATCGCCCTCGTCGCGCACTACATGAACGTGGTGCCCGGCACGCCCGACGTACTGCCCGACCTGCCGACCGCCGGCGACCTCGTCCTCCAGCGCGGCACGCGACGCATCGAGATCCGCCGCGTCGGCCGCGGCCATACCGAGGCCGACCTCGTCGTCTGGCTGCCGCGGGAACGCATCCTCGCCAGCGGCGACCTCGTGGTCTGGCCGGTGCCGCTGGTCGGCGGCGACCAGTCGCACGTCGCCGACTGGTCCGGCGCGCTCGATGCGCTGATTGCGCTGAAGCCGGCGTTGATCGTTCCCGGTCACGGCCCGGTGCAACGCGACACCGTCTATGTCACGCAGCTGCGCGACCTGTTCGCCGACATCACGCGGCAGGTCCGCGATCTGCGCGCACGCGGCCTCGACCTCGATGCGGCGCGAAAGGCGATCGACCTCACCGACTGGCACCGCCGCTTTGCCGGCGATTCGCCCGTGCGCGCCGCGCTGTTCCGCATGTATGTCGCGGCGCCGGGGTTGGTGTCGGCGTGGAATGCCGCCACGCCGTGAAGCCGACGCCGGACGTGATACGAGACGCCGCACCCCAATGGTGTGGCGCCACCCGGGCGTCAGCGCCCGCGCACAAAACCGCAACGCGTGAAAACCAGCGGACCGCCAGCCTGCATCGCGTCAGTGCGGATTGGGCACCGTGCCGCACCAGTTCTGCAGCGTGTTCCCCGTCCAGGTGTTGCCGCTCGACGCCGCGTCCTGGTTGGCGTTACAGCTGCCGTTGTTGTCGACCAGGTTGTACCGAATGGTGCCGTTGTCGCAGTCCTGCAACCGCAGCCCGTTCTCGACGTTGCCGTGAATCTCGTTGGCACTGATGTAGATCCCCGAACTGACGTCGAGGCTTACGCCGTGCTGACCGTTGTTCAGCACCTCCGTGTTCAGTACCGACGCGCCCGGACTGTCATCGAACTCGATGCCGTTGACGCCGTTGGCGAACACGAACCCGTATTGAATCCGTACATCGGTGGAATCGTTGATGTCGAAACCATCACCGGTCGAATACACGGCATCGGTGCTCGTGAACATCACGTCGGTGCTGTCCCGGATCTCGAATCCCGCGCCGTTGGACACGGCGGCACTGTTGAAGAAATCCAGATTCGACGCATTGTCCACACGGAACCCCACGCCAGCGTCGGTCACCGAGCTGTCGCGCACCGTGGACGTCGTGGTCGTGCCCTGGATCCACACGCCATAGTCGTAGGCGCCGACCACATCGCAATTGCGGATCGTGATGCCCGTGCGGTTGAGCGAACGAATACCGCAGGTCTGCGTGCCACTGACGCCGCAGCCCCCAGACGGCTGGCGCGCCGCAAAGCGGATCTCATAGCCCGCGCAATCCAGGGTGATGTTGTTGGCGCCAAACCGGATCTGCCCGGTGTGGTTCGCCGTCAGCGTGGTCGTGCTGGTAATGGTCATGATGCCGGTGGTCGCGTGGGCGGAGCCTGGGGCTACCGCGCCCAGCACGAGCAGGACCAGGACCGCACAGACGTACAACGAGGAATACCATCCGGAGCGTTTCATACAGCGTTCTCCTCAGCGCAAGGCGGAAATCGCCTGCGCACTCGTGAAGTCGTGCTCGCCAGGGATCACGCTGCCGGGCACGGACGGTATGCACCTCGGATGTCTCCACCGGCTGCAGGCCCGCGGACATAGGCTTGCCGAACCTGGCCGCCATCGCCCCAGAACCTGCAAAAGCAACAACAGCAGGAAATCCACCAATGCATTTCGCCCAGCATACGTAGCCTGCCTGTGCCGTCAAGCGAACGGCAGTTGGGCGGTGCTGACCCTTGCGAGCGCCACCGTTCGGCGACTGATGCCTGCTTAATGGGTGCGCGCCGCGTCCATCGCTTTGGCCGCAGGCTGACGTCGAATCGTTGTGCCCTATCGCGGCCACTTGTTGGGCTCGTCGCGCGCGCGAAAAGACCTCGCCGCGGTAAGCGCCCGGACCAATGCGAGGCGTCGCCAACGCTCGAATCGCTGACCGCGCTGCGATCAGCGTCAAGGGCCTGGATTTGTCCGCTGCGCATACGCCCACCTTCGCCCGTTCGCTGTGCCCTATCCCACACCCGATGAGCATCGACGCCCCTCCGCGTTGCCGTCGCTCGCTCGCGCGGCGCAACCCGCCAACGCCGCCGGCAATCACGCAGCAAGGTGAGAGGTTTCGCCGTGTCGCGGCAGAACGAGAAGCCATGGACGGCGTTCACCACTGGGCCAAGCCAAAGCGCCCAAATTTGTGCGGCGCGTCAAACCGAATTGACGAACGTGAACAGATTTTCCACTTTCGTAGAAACAAAATTGTTCCGATGCGTATTGGTTTACCCGCCCACCTTGCGGCTACACTCTGACCCACACAACGTCGTGCGGGCGGCCCAGCCGCCCGCCATCACATGGCAGGGGGCCATATGGACCTGGGACCAGATTTCCTGGCGTCACTGAGAAGGCACATGCGCGTTCTGTGCAGGAAACAAAACCCAGGCGCTTTACATGCGGCGGCGCCGCCGTAACTCATACGCCCTCAAGTGTGTCGTTCTACTCGGCCACGCTGCCGCTTCGATATCGGGCGTCGACTCTCAGCTAACACCTTGCAACTCGCCATAAATTCCGGTTACGAAAAAAAAACCCACGCACGCTGCGCTACGCTGCACATTTGGAGCCCAATTGAAATTACGCCGCACCGCGACGCCGACGAACGCGCCGAAGGACTGGACCGGTCTCGACTAACAACCTGACCTTCAACCACGAGCATCCCAATCTCCACCACCATAAGGACGATTTATGGGCACTCCACTCCACGGCCTCATCGCCGCCAAGGCAAACGACGATCCGGCCATTCTGATAAGCAAGCGATTGCTGACAGACCTGCTGACTCGCCGCCTTCAGGCCGCAATAGCAAAGTACATCGGCTTCTTCCAGACCTATCCGGATCCGGCGGGCATCGTGCAGATTGGCATCACCGGTTGCAGTTACGCCCATGCCGGCGCGGGATGGAGCATCGTCCTTCCTCCTGCTGGCACGCAGAATGGCCTGTTCTTCTTTGAGAGCGCTAATCCCTTTTCCGTGCAGTTCTCGGTTACCAAGGCAGGCGACTCCGCGCATGACCTGTTTACTATCGCAATTGAGATTAAGAAGGTAAGCGCATCGGGGGCCGCAAGCTACAACTCTCTGTCGATTGGCGATGTGAACATAGATTTCGATATAACTCGAATCCCTGCGCCGAATGGGGCGGCGAATGCGGAAGCGCTCGGACTAAGTGACCTTGACATCGCCAGGCTGGAGGGACTCGTAGGAGGCGCAGTTGCTCCGACTGCGGTTCGCAAGATTTTCTCGGGCTCCCCCAGCATTGACCTTCGTTCGCTGTTCCCAACTGTGGTCTTCAATGGGCAGGCCGAAGTCACAGCAATTGCCGACGGACTGTTAATAATCGCCCGAGACGGATGGCGCCTCGATGAAACGCAGCGGTGCGACTGCAGCGCACCACTCCCTGATGCTGTTCTCAGGCCTCTGGCGCCAACCTTCGACAGTGACACCGCTGGCACGCTTCCGATTAAAGTCAACATTCCTCCGCCGCGCAATCCGCCGTGGCCTGTAGAGACTCCCGTTGCCGCAGACGTCGCGCTCTACTTGCCTCAGTCCTCAGTAAAGGAAATTACGTCTGGGCCATATCCGGCGATAAACGATTTTGCAAAAGACAATGGGTTCATTGGGTGGACGTATGACTACACGATCGGATTTGTCGGCGCTACTCCAACTCTTTCCGATCCCAGGGCAACGATAGTCCTCAGTATCGACTTCTACGTCACCGGCAGCGGAAGTGTTAACGTCGATATCCCATGCATTGGCCGATCAACGGTCGGAATGCTGTGGGCAACGAATCGCGGAGCCGGGGCTTCAACTATTGAAATCGGAATCACACCCAGGCTGCAGTCGGATGGCAAGATCGTCCTTACCCCCGAAATATTAAGCCTGTCCATTGAGCCGTTCAAAGTTGACTGCATCGTAATTGCGTTGTCGCTCCTGTCGTATTTCGGACCATGGGGGACACTTGCCGCGTTTGTCATCAACGAAATTATTCGGAGGGTAATTGCCCATAACCTCCCGCCCAAGCTCAACTCAGGACTTCGCGATGCAATGAGCAAACAGATGTGGACCCTTCTTGACTTGGCGAAGCTCGATATCAATGCGGTGTTCGGCGAAGTCTACGGGCTACGCGAAGCTGTGAGCAGAGAGAACGACTCGCTCCTTATCGGACTAGCACCGGATCAGGGATAAGACAGTGGAAACTCGGGTTTCCCCGCTCTTCAAGCACGGCCTAACCCGGCACTTACAGCGGACGCCCGCAAGCGGAACAACGGGGTCGGGTCAACCTGCTGGAAAGCACATCACTAAGTTAACCAAAAGAACGGGGTCAGGTTAAGTTCCTTTAAAGTACTTCACTAAGTTAGCCTGACCTGGTTTTTAACCAATGACCTAATGACTGGCCTATCCGCTCTACATTTGGGAAGCGGCCCGACCCGGGCGCCCCCCCTGGCGGTCGGCGAGGCATAACGCCTCGCTCAAGCGGAGCGGCAACGGCAGGCCACCAAGCCCGGGCCGGCCGAACAGGGTCAGGTTCACTTACGTCACCAGGACAGCAGATGCCACTTCCTCCAGAGCAACGTACCAAGTTCTTTGTGTTCGTAGTTGAATCCCCGTCCGCCGTGGATCTCTATCACCGGCGCAGTGAAGGCGATCTGATTCGTCAAGCCGTTAAACTCAATGGCATCCCCTGCATTCTCAAGACTGCTATCTCGCTCCAAGCTTTCGATGCCTGCCTCAAGATTGGGCTCGCAGAGGCGATGGCATCACTACAAGGATTTATTCCGGTCTTGCATATCAGCGTGCACGGCGACAAAGAAGGCATCCAACTTTCCAATGGCTACAACATGAACTGGGGAGAGCTTCGCGAACATCTTCGCCCAGTAAATCAAGCCCTCGGTGGATCCCTAGTTGTTTGCATGTCTAGCTGCGAAGGTTATATGGGAGTTCGGATGGCCATGTACCCTGAAGATCTACATCTCCCCTACTACGCGCTGATCGGGTGCAGCGACAAGCCAACCTGGTCCGAAACAGCTGTTGCGTTCGCTACTCTCTACCACCAACTCTGCCGTGGTGAGCACGTGACCTCCGCAGTAGAGGCGATGCGTGTTGCATCTGGAAACGGCCAGTTCTGGCTAGAGCACGCAGAAAACAGCCGTCAAAGCTTTATTGATTACATCAACGACGCCGGCACGGCGCCTGCAGAGGCACAGGAGAACCTGGAGCAGTTGGTTGCTAACGAACCTCCTGAACAGCAGGAGAATCTGAAGCGTCTCGCCAGTGCGCCCTAACGGGCTGTCGAGAAAACCCTCCAACTAACAGGGTCAGGTTCACTTTGGAGCGGCGGTTCGCGCTCCGAAGGCAGCGAACCGGGAAACGGCCGGCCTGCATTCGGCCATCGAATGAGGGCTGACGCAACGCGCGGCCCGATTCGGTGAAATTCGCGCACTTCGCCACGAGGCCAGCGAATAATCTGCGGGACAAATCCGCGTCCTTGACGCCGCCCGCCCCAAAGCAGAGACTCCGTTCGTTGCCGCCAATTCGGCAACCGGGTTTAGCAGCCCGAAATTAAAGGCGCACACAGCGCCGCACCGAAAGCCGGCGTTTTTTTACGCCCGGAATTCCGGCGGCGTGGTCTGCCGATTTCTGGCGACGGTGTGCGGGGAGCCGCAAGGCTCGCCGGTTCCTTTAGCCGGTCTGCTAACCCGCACACCGTTCGCCACCCTTTTCTCACCATTCCGGGTGGCGACTCCACGCAAAGGGAGTTGTCCATGGAAATTCGGTCTGCAGTCGGCGGCACTGAGCCGCGTCCTTGTTGCCTTGTCCGCTTTTGCGGCGTTGTTCCCTTTTTCGGGAGGCGCGCGCCATGACCTATAGCGGCTCGTTCCATCCGATGCGCCTCGACGCGGAAGGCGATCATCCGGTGATGTTCGCGTACATCCTCGACTCGCGCGAGAACCGCGAAGCGCTGGAGGTGGAGATCATGACTCGCCTTGCGGCGATCCAGGAACTCAGTGAAACCATCGCCTCGGCCGAGTTGGAGTCGCCGGACTCGCGCTCGCACGGCGGCATTCTCGACGCCGTGGCCATCCTCTCGCGCGATATTCGTGGGCTGATGGAAGCCCGTTCGAACAAAGGACCGTAAGTTCTCGTCTTGCCGGGGCGGCGGTGCGCCGCTCCGGCGTTTCGGCCCTGACAATGCCGCGCTGGCGACCGATCGATAGTCATTCGTCAGGGCAAGCGTACCGGCGAACGCTCGCCGCCATCATCCGCCTCGCCGGCCGAGCGCCATCGCGGCACCGGGCAGGTGTCGGCGTGGAATGCGACGAAGCCTTGAGAGCAATGCGGCACGGCGCCGACCGTTGGCACGCGCCGCCCTGACGCTCCGGTCGGCGACATTGCGCAGCATTGCAGCAGAAGAAAAATTTGCCGAACGTGCGATATTCACCCCGCCTGTTGCACACAGTGTTCGCGTCCGCAATCAGGACACCAGCATCGGGGGAGTGCTTCTGTGCGTGCAATGTGTCCCACGAGGCGTCCCGCATCGAGGAACGTGCTCGATATCGGAATCGCCGGCAGAAAGCCGCGGATTTGGCGAACGACTATCGCCCAGGTCGTCGTCTCGGCCATTGCCATCATTGCAGCACCTTGCGCGTACGCTGGCGAACCTTGTCTGCAGACGGTCGCGCTGATATCTGACCGCCCCGTCGATGTCGCTGTAGCCGCATCCACGTTGCTGCTCGAAGAAGTCGGTGTCGACGCGGAGTATCGCTGGGTGCCGGCCGAGCCCTTCGATGCCATCGCCACACCGCCCGACCGGCTGGGCTTCGCCGTACTCACAGCACGCTCGGGCACCCTGTCGTTGCGCGTGCGCGAAGGTCAGGGCGGCGGGCACGTTCGGCTGGATACGTGCCTGGACGCGGCGGACGCGTCGTTCTACGCCGGGCTCGCCGCGCTACAGCGTAGCGGGCTGGAACAGGGTCGCGAGAAGGCCCGCGCTGCGCTGACGGCGCTGAACTATCTGCTGCGCTGGCCGCTGGCTACCCGTTATGCGGGCTGGGTTGGCAGCACGCGTGCCAACGCACTGGCCAGCGCGGGCGACAACGTTGCGGCCGAGGCCGCTTCGCTCGAAAGCGCACAGCAGTGGAACCAAGCCGGCCGCCCGGACCGCGCCGCCATAGCATTGTTCGCGGCGGGCGAAAGCGCATCGCGTGGCGGACGATACGTCGATGCGCACCGCCTCCTTTCCGAGGCCGCCGCCGCGCTGCAAAGCCAGGGCATCGGCTACTACGCATTGCGCAGCGAAAGTGCACTATGCAATCTGTTGTCGCGCCAGCACCGCTTTCGGGAGGCCATCGACTGCGAGCAGCGCGTCATCGTCCGGTGGAATGCCCAGCTCGAACGACGCGAAGCGGCGCTACGGGAAATCTCGGTCGCCAATCTCTGGCTGAGCCTGCGCGAGCCGGACCGCGCGGAACCGCATTTCCTTCGTGCCGAGGCAGATGCTCGGCTGCTGTCTCCGATCGTTCACTCGCGACTGGAATCGAGCCGCGGAACCTATCACCTGCTCCGAGGCGACCTGCCTAGCGCGGCGCAATCACTGGCGCGCGCGGCACAGCAGCTTGGCAGCTTGGGCTTGCCGTCGGAGCAGAACAACCTCGATCTTAAACTGGCCAATCTGGCGCAACTCGCCGGTGCTGCGCCGGAACGCGTCCGCCTGCTGCACACAGCGACGGCACGGCTGTCGGGCGAACAGGATCCGCAGCGTGCGGCAAACGCGCGACTGCGCCTGTCGCAGGCACTGCTCGACACAGGCGACGCCGCGGGCGCGCTTGCCGCGGCGGAAACCGCTGAATCGCTCTGTAGAAAACTCGGCGACACGAACTGCCAGGAACGCGCTCGACTCGAAACCGCGCGCGCCCTGTTGACGCAATCGCAGAGCAGTGCAGCTCGCGCGGTATTGGCCGGACTGAACAGCACAGACGTCGATGTCCAGTTTCGCATGCAACTACTGACAGCACGTTGCGACCTGCTCGACGGCGAGACGGATCGGGCGTGGCAAACCCTGCAGGCGATCGACGTTAGCCAGCTCGCTCCGGATGAGCAGATCGAGCATGTGCAGGCCAGTGCCGAAACGCTGCGGCAACGGGGGCAATCGCTCTCTGCCGGACAATTGATCGCACAACGTCTCAAGAACGAGGCGACGGATGCGGCGCGCTGGCCATCAGCCGCACTGCGCCTCAGCGCGCGCAACCGCCTCGTTGCACTGCAGGCGAGCTACTTCGATGCCGTGCTCGCCGCCCCGGACCGGCAAGCCGAGATCGACGCAACAACGCTGGATGGTGTGATGGCCGCGCTGGACCACGCCGACGCGCAGCACCTATTTGCCCGGCGCGCGAACACCCGTCTGACAGAACCGTTGCGCAAGGCGCTCGCCGGCATGATCGACGGCACTGCGCCGGAGCATCAGCGCGCGCTGTTCGTTGCCCTCGCCGAGGCTGCACCAACCGACCCCGCTGCACGCGACACGTTGCCTTTCGCCGCAGCGACCGATGGCCCTGCCCTCGACGCCGGCGATGTTGTGCTGCTTCCTCTGGCCGGACGAGACCACTTCTATCTGCTTGTGCAGCAAGGTGGGGTCACACGCAACTGCTTGCGGTTATCGGCGGACGACTACGCCGCACTGGTTCGCCGCTTCGACGCCGCTCTGGACGGCAACGACGTCGAGCTCGCCGTTTTGCAGCAGGAAGCCGAACACTGGCATGCACTGGTGCGTGGCTGCAGCCTTCCAGCTACCGCGACAGTGCGCTGGCACGTCGTCGCCACTGCCGGCACGGCGTCGCTGCCGTGGCCATGGATTGCCGCCGCCGGACACGATGCGGAACCGACACTGACAACAACCTTCACCGTTCCCGTCGCACGCTCGCGCCCGCTGGCGCGGCCGACGCAGCTCGTGCTGTTCGATCTTGACATGCCCACCGTCGCGCCACTGCCGCTCGCCTCAAGCGAACTCCAAGCACTGCAGTCCTTCGCCATGGCTGCGGGCATCGCGACCCGCCCGCTGCGCGCCGCGGAGATGCCCGCCGAATCACTGCTGGACGAACTCGCTGCCGCACCCGCGGCACACATCGTCGGCCACGCAAATCCCGCCGCCTTCGGCCAGCTCTATCAGGGACTCTGGTACGAAGCCGCCGGCAAGCCGATGCTGCTGACCTATCCCGAGATTGCTTCGCTGAGCAGCCGATCCGAACTGGTAGTGCTGAGCGCCTGCGGTACGCGCTCGAGCGATCAGCAGCGCTACGGCGCAGCGGCGCGGCTGGCCGAAGCCTGGATAGCCGCCGGCGTGCGCCACGTGGTCGCCGCCTCCAATCCGCTCAGCGACGCCGCGGCGCCGATCTGGACGCGCCGTTTCTACGCAACGCTGTGGCGTGATGGTGATGCCGCCATGGCAGCGCGCGACGCTCGTGTGTTGCTGCGCCAGTCGGTGCATTTCCGAAATCCAAAATTCTGGGCCGGCATCGACTACTACGCGGCCGTACCGGCCGAGAGCCACAGGGACGCAGATATCGCGTCTTCACCTAAACCTGAAGGGGAAGAAAAGCCATGAAACGAGCATTTGCAGCAATTTTTCTTGCTATCACATTCGCCGCCGGGCTGCTTTCCGCCTGCGGTCAAGCGCAGAAGAAAAGCGAATCGACATCGGGTCCGCGTGCCAGCACGGAAAAAAAGACGCCGGCTGCGAGGCGCAAGCAAAAAATCCCCATAGATGCGACGCACTGCCGCCTCGGCCACAAACGCTCGACGAACCCGAACGATGGCAGCACGGTCACGGTACCGATACTTTGGTTCGTCCGCGAAGGGTCTGCTGCTGATTTTGCGTCCGCAACACTCAACGAATTCGAAATCGTCGAAGACTATAGCAGTATGACGACTCCCCCTCCTCCCTTCGTGATTGAGAAGGGAGATGGGTTCGTAAACACGGTCAGCGGGAGCACGATCACGGTCGATTTTACGAACGCACCGGGGCAACCCGACCAAAAGAACTTCGGAGCAACGCTAGGCACCTACAAGTTCACTTCATCCAGTACAAAAGAACTTTGGGCGCAGGGGGCCGTAATACCGGCAGGTGCGAGGAGCAGCAGCGGAACGATCGCGATGTTCCTGCGGCCGGAAGCTGACCCTTGCGAGCACTCTTACTATTTGGGTTCTGGAAGGAAGTGCCGTCGGGTGCTCATCGAGTATTTCGACTATGCCGACGCTGGCGCAATAAAGGATCTGCCGCAAACCTCTGGGCTGGGCCAGAACATCTTCCCGAAAGACCACGAAAAATGCACCGATACCGGAGGGCCGCAGGAAACTAGCGACGGCGACGGACATGAAGGACCGCCGTAAAGTCGGCCGTGCGCCATGACCGCCGGGAAAACGACGGGCATGCATACAGCGTTACAGCACGCAGAAACTGTGGAGCGGTGCCACCACGGGCTCCGTCCCTGAACAAAACCTCTGCCGAGGAGAAGCAAAATGCTGACACAACTGTACGAGCCGGAGATGCGCAAGCTGCAAGTGGTAGAAATCAGGTCCATGCCCAAGGAGATGGATGAGCTGAATCGCCAGGATCTCTGTGCTCATCGCGGAATAGATCTCGGACCTGTTGTCGCGGGCGAGCGCTATTTTGTTGACCGCGATTTCGGATACCTCATAGCAAATCGTGATTTTGTTCAGAAGCTCCCCATGAAGCTCCATCAAGCCGACTATCCGAGCGTCGACAACGACCGCATTCACGAGAACTGGCGAGCAGCATTGATAGAAACGGCAACAAAAAACGAATGCAAGGAACAGTACTTGCCATGGTATGTCAAGCGCTCGGGCGGATGGCCAAGCCTGCGCGGCAGCTGTGTGCGCGTGGGTATCATTGACGATGGCAACTGGCCCCGACTGCTGAAACGTGGCGCAGCTGACTTCGGCACCTGTCACGGGATCGGCATGAAACCGTGGTCTATCGGAAAGCATGGAGAAGATTGTGCGAAAGCAATTGCGGAAGCTGATTCGGGCGGCAAGCGCTGGAGTCCCGCGCCAGACTGCCGCATCGTATCAGGGCAGGCGACGCGCCCAAACAGCGAGGCTTACATGTGGTTCGTCGATCTTCTGCTCATGCTGAGCTGGACGGTCGGATGTCGCGACGCGCAGATCGTAAACATGAGCTTCACTCTGGATACAAAAGAGATCACGACGAAGAGCAAGCGCATACTCAGCAACATCGCCTGCAACTTGCGCGATCAGAATCGCGCGCTGATATTTGCCTCGACGGACGACCGCAACAAGGTCGTCGGCTATCCTGCAGGGCTTGATGGGATTACCGCAGTCAACGGGTACTCCAGAGCGGGAGAAAACGGAATCTCGGCCAATATCGGAACCGATCCCAGCTGGCAGGAAAAGATAGAGGCTCAAGACCTGCTGTTTGCACCTAATGGTGTCTGCCTTTCCGAAACCGACGGTTTCGGCGGAACATCGAGCTCCTGTGCCTACGCGTCTGGCGTCGCGGCGCTCTACGTCGAACGCTATCTCGATCAACCCAAGCAGGGAGGCGGATCCTACACGCTGAGCGACATCCGCTCGATGCTTGGCGAGAGCCTGGGCTCGGAGAACGAACTGGAAAACGGGGTCGCCCTTCAAGGAATCAAGCTACACCCCTGACCTGGCGGTCGGGCCGTATCGAAGGTGCTGGGTAGCGCCGCATTGAAACCGCTGTCGCGCCGTCATAAGCCCGTATCGGCGCGACCGGTGGAATGAAAAACCGATGGAGTGATCATTGGACTTATCCCAAACTCCCCGCCGCAGCCACCAGCTCCTCATCCGACGGCAGCACCAGCAACGCCGCGCCCGCGAGCGGCGTATAGGTATCCACGCCGACCACGCGCTTTAGCGGCTTGCCGCCATGCCCCGACTCGACGATGGCGGTGATGACGCCTTCGCCGACACCGGCGCTGCGGCGGCCTTCGTCGGCGACGAGGATGCGGGCGCAGTCGCCGGCGTGGCGCGCGATCGCGGCTTCGTTCAGCGGCTGCAGCCAGCGCAGGTCGACGACGCGGGTCTTCCAGCCGTGGCTGGCTTCCAGCGTCTTCGCCGCGCGCAGGCCCATGGGCACGGTGTTGCCGTAGCAGAAGATCACGAGATCCTTCGCCGCCGGCGAATACACGCGTTCTTCGCCGAGCGGAATGTTCTGGTCCGGCGAGGGATAGGCGGTCAGCCATTTGCCGTCGCCCGGCTCGTACAGGTCCTTCGTCATGTACAGCGCGATCGGTTCGAGGAACGCGCAGACGCGGCCGTCGACCTTCGCGAGCGCGGTCAGCGTGCGCAGCATCATCGCCGCATCGTCGCCGCGGCTCGGGCAGCCGACGACGAGACCGGGAATATCGCGCAGCGCGGTGATCGATGTATCGTTGTGGAAATGGCCGCCGAATCCCTTCTGGTAACCCAGCGAGGCGATGCGCATGACCATCGGGTTGCGATACTGGCCGTTGGAGAAGAACTGCAGCGAGCAGGCTTCGCCGCGGATCTGGTCGCAGGCGTTGTGGAAATAGGCCAGGTACTGGATTTCCGGCAGCGGCAGCATGCCCATGTTGGCGAAACCCTGGGCCAGCCCCAGGATCATGGTCTCGTCGAGCAGCGTGTTGAACACGCGGCTGCCCTTGAACGCCTTGTGCAGGCCCTTGGTCACGGTATAGACGCCGCCCTTCTGCGCGACGTCCTCGCCGAACAGCAGGGTTTCGGGGTATTTGCAGAACAGGTCGTGCAAGGCGTTGTTGATCTGGATCGCGAGATGGCGCGGCGCCTGCTTTTCGGGCAGCTTGTCCTCACCGCCGAATACGGCCAGACGCTTTTCTGTGTAGTCGACGCGCTTGGCTTCGACGTTGACCTGGTTGGGGTGATACGGCGCGAGCGGCGCGAGCACTTCAGCGAGGTCGGTGAGCTTGGGACGGCGGTCGGCTTCGTCGGCCGCGGCGAAGCATTTCTGCCGCACGGCTTCGTAGCGCGCGAGCAGCGTCTCCTTGGAATACAGGCCCGACTCCAGCGCGATCGCGGCCGAACGCAGCAGCGGATCGGTCGCCTCGACCGCCATGAGTTCCTCGACGCTGCGCCACTCGATCTCGAAGTCGGTGCCGGCGTGGCCCATGATGCGCGTGGTGCGCAGGTGCAGGAAGGTCGGCCGCCGCGTCGTGCGGCAGTGGTAGACGGCGCGTGCGACCTGCTCGTAGCCCTCGGCGATATCCAGGCCGTTGGCGTAGAAATAGTCGAGATCGCGGCGACCGCTGAAACTCGCCGAAATCCAGTCGGTCGGCGTCTTCACCGAGATGCCGATGCCGTTGTCCTCGCAGACGTAGAGCACCGGCGCGGGCAGCTTCTGGTAGGCGGTCCACTGCGCGGTGTTGAACGCGGTCTGCGCGGTCGCGTGGTTGGCCGAGGCGTCGCCGAAGGAGCAGATCGCGATCGAGTCGTCGGGAATCGGCAGCTTATGGCCGATGCGCCGCGCCTGTTCGATCGCGACCGCGGTGCCGAGCGCCTTGGGCAGGTGCGAGGCGATGGTCGAGGTCTGCGGCAATACCCAGAGCGGCTTGGAGCCCCAGACCTTGTGACGGCCGCCCGAGGCTGGATCGTCCTTGCTCGCGGCGAAGGACAGCGCCGAATCCATGATCGGATCCATGCCGGGAATCTTGCGGAAGCGTTCGGCCATGAAGCCGCCGGAACGGTAATGCAGGAAGGCCGGATCGGTATGCCGCGTCAGGCGCGCGATCATCGCGTTGCCTTCATGGCCGGACGAACCGATCGTGTAGAAGACCTTCTGCTTGACGCGCAGCACGCGCGCCATCAGGTCGAGATGCCGGCTGACCAGCTGCGATTCGAACAGCGCGATGAAATCGTTCGTCGTGCACAGGCTGCCCGGCAGCACCGCTTCGTCGGCGGCCGGGCGCTTGCGCACCTGGCCGTTCCAGTCGCGCACGAATTCGATGAAATTCTGATCGCAGACTTCGGCGCGATTGAGGCTCTTGTGGCGGGCGGGAATGGGCGCAACGGCGGACATGGGCAACCTGATCGGCAAAAGTCCCGGACGCGAAACGAGCCAGCGGGACGGTGATGGAGATGAGTTCTGAAGTCGGAACGGCATCGGTCTGCGCCGCGCGGCCGGATCGGACCGGGCGGCGGCAACGCCGGATGGGTTCGGACTTTCCGAAAGAGGCGCAAGAATAGCCGCAGGCCGTAGGCAAGGAAACTCGACGCGGGCGCGAAATCGGGACGCATCCGCGTGACTGTCCGTCATTGGCTCCGCAGGTTTGCCGCGCAGTGGTTCTTGGGGTTGCGGTCCGCGGCGCGCGCGGGGTCGCAGAAACGGCTTCGCCGCAGCGGCGTTTCGCTGCACCATACGCCACGATGGCGAGTGGACTCGTCACAGGGGGCGCAATGAGCACACCGATCGATCCGACCTGGCGCAGCACCGCGCCGCCCACGACTAGCGGCGGCGACGGCAGCGAGTTCGCGAGCGGACAGCGCGTCGGCCGCTACGTGATTCAGCGCCTGCTCGGCCGCGGCGGCATGGGCGTGGTCTACCTGGCCGATCAGATCGAGCCGGTGCGCCGACCGGTCGCGCTAAAGCTGATCCGGCCGGCCTTCGCCGACAGCCTGGCCGAAGCGTATTTCGAGGTCGAACGCCAGGCGCTCGCGCGCATGGATCACCCGGGCATCGCCAAGGTGCTGGAGGCCGGCACCACACCCGAAGGCCTGCCGTTCTTCGCGATGGAATGGATCGACGGGCCGACGCTCGACGATTACCTCGCCCAGGCCAATCCGGATCTGCCGGCGCGCCTGGAGCTGCTGCGCCAGGTCGCGCTCGGCGCGCACCACGCGCACCAGCGCGGCGTCGTGCATCGCGACCTCAAGCCCGGCAACGTGCTGGTGCCGCTGATCGACGGCCACGCCGTGCCCAAGATCATCGACTTCGGCGTCGCCGTCGGCATCGAGCAGGGCGGCCGCCGTTCCGGCGACTACGCCGGCACGTCGCTGTACATGAGTCCCGAACAGGCCGGCCTGACCGACAGCAATGTCGACGTGCGCAGCGACGTGTACTCGCTCGGCGTGATGCTGCTCGAAATGCTCGCGCCGGCCGGTACGCTGGATGCGCTGCGCGAACGCGGCATCGGCGCGAGCAAACTGTCGCAGGTGCTGCGCACCGAAAGGCTGCCGGGTCCGACGACGCATCAGGATGCGACCGCATGGCTGTCGCTGCCGGCGCTGCGCTCGATCCCGCGCGAGCTGCGCCACGTGATTGCGCGCGCGACCGATGTGGAGCGCGACGCGCGCTACGGTTCGGCCCAGGCGCTGGCGGAGGACCTGGCGAATTTCCGCGCCGACCTGCCGCTGGCCGCGGTACCGGCGACGCGCACCTACGTCGTCGGCAAGTTCATACGCCGCCACCGCCTGCCGCTGCTGGCCGGCGCGGCCGTCGTCGTGGCGCTGATCGTCGGTCTCGGCGCGGCGATCTTCGCGCTGCTGCAAGCGCAGGCCGAACGCGGACGCGCCGAACAGGCAGCGAACCGCGCCACGCGCGAAGCTACCCGCAGCCGCAGCATGGCCGACTTCCTTGGCACGGTGCTGGCCGGCATCGAGCCCGAGCAGGCGCGCGGCCTCGACACGAAACTGCTGCGGCAGGTGCTCGACCAGGCTGCCGCGCGCGCGCAGCGCGACCTCGCGGACGATACGGCGCAGCTCGCCGAGATCGAAGTGACCATCGGTCGCGCGTACCGCTCCATCGCCGTGCTCGACAAAGCCGAGGAGTTCCTCGGCCGCGCTCTGCAGCGCCAGCACGCACGCTTCGGACCCGATGCGGTTGTCAGCCTGGAAACCGAACGCTTTCTGCTCTGGAGCATCAGTGAGCACGGCCGCGAAGGCGAGGCCTTGCCGCGTGCGCGCGAACTGCGCGAGCGCGCCGAACGCGTGCTCGGCCCCCATGCGCGCGAAACGCTGCTGCAGGACCTCGCCACCGGCTGGTTCGAATACCTGGCCGGCAATATGAAGCAGGCCGAATCGCTGCTGCGCCGCGCGAGCGACGGACTGACCGCGATCGACGGCGATGATGCGAAGGCGCTCGACGCACTCGGCCGGCTTGGGATCGTGCTCGCGGATTCGGGCCAGTATGACGCGGCGCGCCCGTTGTACGACCGCGTGCTGGCCGGCTACACGAAACTGTTCGGCGAGGAAGATCCGCGCACGCTCGGTGTCAACAACAGTCTCGGCGTGCTCGCGATGCAGCAGCGCCGCCATGCCGATGGCGAACGCGAGTTCCGCCGCATGCTGCCGATCTACGAACGCCTCTACGGTCCCGACCACGCGCAGACCCTGGCCCTGGTGCTGAACATGTCCGGCGCGCTGCGCCAGCAGGGCAAAGTGGCCGAATCCGGCCCCTACTATCGCCGCGCCTACGACGGCATGAAGGCGAAGTTCGGCCCCGACAACCTGCGCACGCTGATCGCGCAGAACAACCTCGCGAACTACCTGATCGACGCCGGCGAGGCGAAGGACGCCGTGGCGATGGCGCAGGAAGCCGTGAACCGTTCGCGCGAACCGTATGCGAGCAACCGCATCATCCTCGGCGAATTCCACTTCACGCTCGGCAAGGCGCTGTTCGCCAGCCGCCAGTTCGCGGCCGCCGAGCCCGAACTGCGGCTCGCCTGGGATCTGCGTTCGGCGGAGATGGGTGCCACCGCCGAGGACGCGCGCGATGTCGCGAGCAAACTCGCCGAACTCAAGCGCGCGCAGAAGCGCGAAGCGGAAGCGCGCGAGTGGGATGCGAAGGCGGCGGGTTCGTAGCGCTGGTAGCGCCGAGGCGAGCGTATTGCGACGACAGGCACGCAGGGCCGCAATACCCCTCTCCCCCAAGCGCGCAGCGCTTGGGGGAGAGGCTGGGTGAGTGGGAGAAGCTTGGGTTCGCGGGATATTTAAGTTTTCGGCGTAGGCGTCAAGACGCGCACAACCAGCGACAACCGGGCGCCGCGCTCGCAGCCATTTCTCCCCCTCACCCTAACCCTCTCCGGCCCGTTGGGCGTTCGGGGGCGCCAGAACCGGTGGTTCTGGGCGGCGCCCCACTCACCCCCCAAGCAAGCTTGGGGGAGAGGGAATAAAGCCTCACACCTGCTGCGCGACAAACCCCGGCTGCGCTCGCACACGATCGAGCCAGCGCTGAACATTCGGATACGCGTCCAGATCGAAGCCGCCATCCGCAGCGGCATGCGTATACGCGAACAAGGCGATATCGGCGACGCTGTAGGCATCGCCGGCGAGGAACGGCTGCTGCGCCAGATGCTGTTCCATGACCGCCAGGGCCTGCGCGCCGCGCTCGTGCAAACGCGGCAATTCGGCGCGACGCGCGTGGTCCGGTCCCAGCCAGCGGCAGATGAAGCGCGCGACGGCGATGTAGGGTTCGTGACTGTACTGCTCGAAGAACAGCCATTGCAGCGCCTGTGCGCGCAGCCACGAGTCCTGCGGCAGCAGCGGCGAGCCGTCGGCGAGATAGCACAGGATCGCGTTGGATTCGGCCAGGCAGCGGCCCGGTTCGACTTCCAGCAGCGGCACCTTGCCGTTCGGATTCAGCGCGAGGTATTCCGGCGTGCGCGTCTGGCCCGCGGCGCTGTCGATCTCGACCCAGCGGTACGGTCGGCCCAGCTGCTCAAGCAACAATTCGACTTTGTAGCAATTGCCGGACGACTTCATGCCGTAGATGGTCAGCATCGGTCACTCCAATCGGGTAGGACATCGTGCATTCCCATTGGTTTTCGCCTGAGCACGCGCACGCCATTCCTCGCGCGTCTGGCCCCAGGCATCGATGATCATCGTGTCGTAAGGCGCCGGCATCGTCACCCGGCGCAACAGCCGCGATCCCAGTCGCTCGGCCACACGTTGCGACGGCACGTTTTCCGGATCGATGCAGTGAATGACTTCGCTCCAGCCAAGCGTGTCGAAGGCCCAGTCGATCGCCGCGGTCGCGGCTTCGACGGCGTAGCCCTTGCCCTGCGCCGCCGAGGAAAGACCCCAGCCGACTTCGGTACCCGGCCAGTCCGCCGGCATCCACGGGCCGATGCGGCCCATCCAGCGGCCGCTGGATTTCTCGATCACCGAGAACATCGCGAAACCCTGCAACTGCCAGGACCCGGCCATGCACATCATCGCGCGCCAGGCGGCGGAGCGGCCCTGCACGCCGCCGAGAAAGCGCATGCATTCGGGATCGGCGGCGAATTCGGCCCAGGCGTCGAGGTCTTCGAGGCGGGGCTGGCGCAGCAGCAGGCGTTCGGTTTCGAGCATGACGACTCCGCAGACGAGCAGACAGCCGGAAAGCAAGCGAGGCGCACGGAGCGTCCTCGCGCTCCGGATCACGTGCCCGCACGACGCCGGGCGTCGTCCGGGCACGTATCGACGTCGATCAGAACGCGTTGATACCGGTCAGCTCGCGGCCGACGACGAGCTGGTGCACGGTCTCGGTGCCTTCGTAGGTGATGACCGACTCGAGGTTCAGCGCATGACGGATCGGGCTGTACTCGGTCGTGATGCCGGCGCCGCCGAGGATGTCGCGCGCTTCGCGGGCGATGTCGAGCGCCATGCGCACGTTGTTCCACTTGGCCAGCGACACCTGCGTCGGCTGCATCTTGCCGGCGTCCTTGAGGCGACCCAGTTGCAGCGACAGCAGCTGCGCGAGCGTGATGCGGCGCGCCATCTCGGCGAGCTTGAGCTGCACGGCCTGGGTCGCGGCGATCGGCTTGTTGAACAGGATGCGCGTCTTGGAATATTCGGTCGCTTCGTGCAGGCAGGCGATGGCCGCGCCGATCGGACCCCAGGTGATGCCGTAGCGGGCCTGCGTGAGGCAGCCCAGCGGACCTTTGAGACCTTTCACGTTCGGCAGGCGGCTGGAATCGGGCACGCGCACGTTGTCGAAGAACAGGCCCGAGGTGACCGATGCGCGCAGGCTCATCTTCTTGTGGATTTCCTGCGCGACGAAGCCCGGCGTGCCTTTTTCCACAATGAAGCCCTGGATGCCTTCGTCGGTCTGCGCCCAGACCACGGCGATGTGCGCGAGGTTGCCGTTCGTGATCCACATCTTGGCGCCGTTGATGACCCAGTCGCCGCCGTCGCGCTTGGCGTGGGTCTTCATGTTGGCCGGATCGGAGCCGCCGTGCGGCTCGGTCAGGCCGAAGCAGCCGATGACCTTGCCCGCGGCCATCTGCGGCAGCCAGCGCTGGCGCTGCTCTTCGCTGCCGTAGGCATAGATCGGATACATGCACAGCGAGGACTGCACCGAGGCGAAGCTGCGGATGCCGGAATCGCCGCGCTCGAGTTCCTGGCAGATCAGGCCGTAGCTGACCGCGTTCATGCCGGCGCAACCGTATTCGGTCGGCAGCGACGAACCGAGCAGGCCGAGTTCGGCCATTTCCGGAATCAGGTCGGTCGGGAACACGCCCTTGTCGAAGCAGTCGCCGATGATCGGCAGCACCCGCTCGTCGGTGAAACGGGCCACGGTGTCCTGCACCATGGCTTCCTCTTCGGACAGCATCGAGCGGACATCGTAGAGATCGTAGGGATTGAGCGTGCTGGCGGCCATGGAAGTTCCGGATATCGCGCAGGAAAAGAAGGGATTGAAGAACGGAATAAAAACAGGCTGAGGCCCCGCTATGCAGGGCAGCCTGGCATTCTAGCGGCGCCTCCGTGAAACTTCACCCGCGCCGGGATTGGCCCTGCCAGTCCCGGAAAAATTGGAGCCAGCGTGGCACCACCGAAGTGCCCCGCCGTGCCGTCGCAAGCCGCGCTGCGTATGATGCCGCCCTGCCCGATCGCGCTGGACCGCAATGCAGGTTCCCATACTGACCTACCACGGCGTCAACATCGCCGGTAACGACTACGCCGGCAACGACCACGTCGCCTTCGCCGCCGATCTGGAACTCATCCACGCGCTGGGCCTGCGCATCGTGCCGGCGCAATGGGTCGTCGACCAGTTGCTCGGCCGTACCCGGCGCGACCTGCGCCGCTGCGTCGCGCTGACCTGCGACGACGGCAGCAACTTCGACTACGACGATCTCGACCATCCCGAGCACGGCCCGCAGCTGAGCTTCTACAACGCGCTGCGCGGGTTCCGCGAACGCCACGGCGAGCGCGCCCAGCCCGATCTCCACCTCACCGCGTTCGTCATCGCCGACCCGCTCGCGCGCGAGCGTATGGACCGGCAATGTCTGGTCGGACGCGACTGGATGCAGTCGCGCTGGTGGCGCGCCGCGCAGGACAGCGGCCTGCTCGCGATCGAGAACCACAGCTGGGACCACAACCATCCGTGCCTGACGAGTCCCGGCCCGCATGGGCTGGTCCGCGGCGATTTTCACGCCGTCGCGAGCGAAGCGCAGGCCGAATTCGAGATCGCCCGCTCGCAGCAATTCCTCGCCACGCAACTCGCACCGCACCAGCCTCGTCTGTTCTGTTATCCATTTGGACATGTGAACGATTTCCTTAGCCGCGACTGGCTGCCACGGCACGGCACCGCGGCGGGACTCGACGCCGCCTTCGGTGATGGCGCGGCGCCGGCAACGCCGCAGAGCTATCGCTGGAACATTCCGCGCTATATCTGCGGCTGGCACTGGCGTTCGCCAGACGGGCTGGGGGAGATCCTGGCCGCGGCGACGTAGTGCGCCTCATGGCCCGTGCTATGCGCGCCTCCTGCAAATCTGCGCGATTTCTCAGCAGCGCATCCCAGGTACGCCACTAACAGGTTGTTGAGAAAGGGGCGGAAGCCCCTTTCTCAATCGAACGGTGCAAGCGGAGCTTGCCCACGTTCTCCGAGAATCAATCGCTTACGCGATCGACTCTCGAGCGATCCATTCTGGATCGCGCTAGCAGGCTGTTTCTCAACAGCCTGCTAATCTCTCCCCTGGCCGCATGCACCACGGTCTCGCCGCCTTCCCGATGGATCAGAACGCGCCGAGCGCGTGCACCTTCGCGACCAGCGCGCGCTTGTGGTTGTCGTGCAGCGGCTTGTGCCAGTTGACGATGACGTGCTCGTGCTCGGTCTGGATGAAGCCGGCGGCGAGCGCGACTTCGAGCGCGCGCTTGTCGCCGCAGTGACCGAAGAACGCGTCGCAGCAGTGCGCATATTTACGGAAGGCATATTTCAACAAGTAGAACCACAGGCCGCCGGCCGCGCGCAGCGCGTCGCGGTGTTCCGGCAGCATCAGGCGCATGGTGTCGCCGTCGGAGCACGAACCGCCGGACAGATAGACGTCGCCGAACGGCATCATGTGCGAGAACCCGGCCAGGTGCAGGCTCCCGCCCGGCGCGCGGTAGAAACCGACGAGATGGCGCGGGATGTCCGGCGGCGGATGGCCGAACTTGCGCCGGAACAGGTCGGCAACGAGAAACCCGGCATGGTCGATTTCGCTGATGGTGATGAAATCGCGCAGCTGCGCCGGCAGGATGTCGCGGGGGTCGAAATGTTCGCCGCTGAGCATGCGAGGCCTCGTGTGGAATCAGTGGGGGCAAGCGCAACCGCGCTCAGAACGGCATGAAGCTCTTCGCCTTGGCGATGAGTTCGCGCCGGCGCCGTGGGGCGGGTTCGCGCGTCCAGTACGCGAGCAGGTATTCGATGCCGGTTTCGCCGAAGCCGAGCTTGGGCGTGGTCTGCAGCGCGCGCGCGTCGCCGCAGCACGTGAAGATCGCTTCGCATTGCGGTCCCCAGCGCTCGAAGCCATAGCGCAGGGTCGCCAGCATAAGACCACCGTAATCCTTGAGCGCCGCGCGCTGCGCATCGCTCATGCCACGCAGCAGATCGCCGTCAGTGGCCGCGCCGCCGGCGAGGAAGATGTCGGCGCAGTCGGTGAAATGCACGTAGCTCACCGGCACGAAGCTGCCGTCGTCGCGCTTCCAGAAGGCCATCACATGGTGCGGAAAATCCGGCGCCGGCACCTTGTAATTGCGCTGGAACAGACCGTCGGCGAACGGCGGTCCCTGATCGACTTCGGTGACGTGGATGAAATCGGCAATGCTCATCGACAGGATCCTTCGCGCAGCAGCGCGCGATGGTCGCATTGCCCGCGCAGGCCGACAACCGGCGACGCGGCTGCCTCAGCGCGACCGCGACGCGCAGCATTCGCGCCAGACTGCATCGCCGCGCGCCTGCGCCTGGGCGAGCTGTGCCGCATCGAGCGGCGCGGCCATTGCCTGCAGGTAAAGCTCGACGAGTCGCGGGGGCCACGCGCGGCCCAGTTCCGTGCGCGCCAGTGCGTGCAAGTCGGCATAGGCGGCGATGTCGTCGCGGGGCTTCAGCGTGCCGTTCGCGTAGGCGTCCGCACGAACCAGCAGCGCGCGCGCGTCGCCGGCACGCACGGCGCGGTCGAGGTAGTCGGCTGCACGCTGCCGACGCGCCTGCGCCTCGCGTGCCCGGTCCGGATCGTCCGACTCCGCCGCCACGCTCGCCTCCACTGCGGCAACCATCGCATAACCGACCATCGCGCCGGCCTCGCCGGCGTCGGCCGCGCGCCGCAGCCATTCCATAGCCGCCGGAAAATCCGCGGCCCTGATCGCGTTCTCCGTGCCGGCGCAGCGACGGTCGAGTTCGGCATAGCCTTGCTGCGTCAGCAGCAGCAGCAGCTCCGGTGAAATGGGCTGCCCGCCGAGGCGCGGCGGCTCCACATCGACGGCCATGCCGGTGACGATCGTGTCCTCGATCTGCTCCGGCGTCATCGGCGAGTAGTACTGACACTGGGACAACAGCTCGCCGAGTTCCGCTGCGGCAGCCATGTCGCCCTGATTCGCACGCCGCTCGAGTCCAGCACGTCGCTGCGCAAAATCGACAGCGGCCGGCGGTGGCCGTGGCGGCCCTGCCGGCCGGCGTGCCGCCGCAGCGCTGGCCGCGGCCGCGTTTTCCTGCGACTGCGGTGCAGGCAATGATGGACGAACGTGCGCCGCGGCCGGAGGCGGCGCGTCGTTACCGGGCGCGGAACGTGTAGCCGGTGACAGACGCACCGCGTACCAGGCTGCCACAAGCACGACCATGCATCCGACCAGCACGATCGCCTTGCGCATCAACGCCGCGGCTCGTTCGATACGCCGTGTGGTACATGCCCGGTCGCGACGTGGCGCCGCGCCGATTCGACATTGGTACGCGAGTCGTCGAAGAAAATATCGGCACCGAACGCTTCGAGGAACGGCCCCTTGTCGCGACCGCCGAGGAACAGCGCCTCGTCGATGCGCACGCCCCAGGCGCGCAGGGTCAGGATCACGCGCTTGTGCGCCGGAGCGGAGCGCGCGGTGACCAGAGCCGTGCGGATCGGCGACTGTTCGAGCGGAAACGCGCTCTGGATGCGATGCAAGGCGTCGAGGAAACCGCGGAACGGGCCGCCCGGCAACGGATTCGCGGCGTGCTCGGTTTCGTGACGGTGAAACGCATCGAGGCCCTGCTCCTGCGAGACGCGTTCGGACTCGTCGCCGAACAGCACGGCGTCGCCGTCGAAGGCGATGCGCAATTGTTCCGAAGCGCTGGTCGGCGCCTTCGAAGGCAGGATGGTCGCGGCGGCGACGCCGGCCGCCAGCGCATGCGCGACATCTTCCGGATGCGCCGAGAGGAACACGTCGGCCGCGAACGGCTGCACATAGGGATGCGTCGGCGCACCGTTCGTGAACGCGGCGCGTTCGATCGCGAGCCCGTAGTGCTCGATCGCGTTGAAGATGCGCAGGCCCGTGTCGGCCGAGTTGCGCGACAGCAGTATCACTTCGACGCGGGGTGCGCCGTTGCCGGCCTGGTTCAGCCGCAACAGCTTCTGCACCAGCGGAAACGCGATGCCCGGCGCGAGCAGATCGTCCTCGTGCTGCATCTGGTAGCTGCGATAGGCGTCGAGGCCATCGCTCTCGAACAGCGCATGGCTTTCGCCGAGATCGAACAGGGCGCGCGAGGAAATCGCGACGACGAGCTTGTCGTCGACGGTGTCGGTGACTGGCGGCAGATCGTTGTCGGGCATGCGCGCAGTGTATCCCCGCGCCCCTCGTACGGCTCATGCCGGATGCAACAGACAACGACAAAGGGGCCGCACGGCCCCGTTGTCGTGCGCAACACCTCAGGCTCAGGGTGCCGGAGATTCGAAGCCGTCGGCAAACAGGTTGTCGGTGGCGCGAGCGATGGCGGCGACCATGTCGATCTGGCCATAGCCCTGCACCGGATTCGGGAAGGTCGTCGCCGGAATGCCGCCGCAGACCTGCGTGCTGCTGGTCAGCGGCACGGCGGTCGAGCGCAGGATGTTGGCGACCGCAGCCGGATTTCCCTTGAGCGCCGGATTCGCTTGCATCAGCAGCGCGACCGCGCCCGCGACGTGCGGCGTAGCCATGCTCGTGCCGCTCAGCGTCGAGTAGGCGGTATCACTGCTGCGCGTGATCGAGCGCACGCTCGAGCCCGGTGCGACCACGTCGGGCTTGTTGACCGAGCCGGTGCCCGCGCTCGCGGCAACCGGACCGCGGCCGGAGAAGCCCGATATGGCATCGGCCGAGGTCGTCGAACCGATCGTGAACACGTTGTCCAGCGTGCCCGGCGCATCGCCGATCGTGCTGCAGGCGGAGCCGTCGTTACCGGCCGCCGCGACGAACACGATGCCGCCGGCGATGAGGTTCTCGATCGCAGCGCGGATCTCGGTGCCGGCGATCGCGGTGCAGCCTTCGTCCGTCGGGCAGCCCCAGGAATTGCCGATCACGTCGGGCGCCTTGTCCGGATCCGGGTTCGCGCCGGCCAGATCGGTCGGCGCAAGCAGCCACTGCGCGCACTCGTTGTAGGTCGCCGGCGTGCCGGCACCGGCATTCATGTTGCGGCAGCCGATCCACTTCGCGCCGGGTGCGACACCGACCTGATTGGTCGTGCCGTCGTCGCCGAGCATCGTTCCGACGGTATGCGAGCCATGCCCGTTGTCGTCGCAGGGCGCCTGAGTGTCCGCGGCGCAGCTGCCGTTGGCCGCGTGGATCGAGTCATGCCAGTTGTAGTTGTGGTTGGCGAGCTGGGTGCCCGCGTCCCAGCCACGATACTTGGCCTTGATCGCGTTGTGCGTCCAGCGGATGCCGGTGTCCTGGCCGGCGACGACGACGCCAGCGCCATTGATGCCCTGCGCCCAGACCTGCGGCGCCTTGATCTTGTTGACGCCCCACTCGATCGCACTCGGAGCCATCGGCAACGGTTGGGCGGCCTGGGTCTCCGCGTCGGGCAGGCGCAGCGTAATCGTCGCGTTCGACGCAATGGCCTCGACGTCGTCCCGCGCTGAGAGCGCTTCGATCTGCGCCGCGCTCAGGCGCGCCTGGATGGCGTTGGTGATCCAGAACGGCCGGTACGCGACCCCTTCGGCATCCAGCCAGCGGCGCAGGTCGGCCTGGCTCACCTCGGCGGTCGCGCGCAGCATGTCGACGAGGGCGCGACGGCGCTCCAGATAATTGCCATCGGTGCGCAACAGCGACTTTGGCGCCTTGGCCTGCAGGACGATCAGCGTATCGGCGCTGCCGGAGCGCGCCGCTTCGGTCCTGAGCACGGCATCGACATCGGCAGCCTGGCTGGCCACGGCGGTGCAGGATGCCGCCAGAGCAAGCGCGATTTGAATGGATAACGAACGCAGGTTGATCGAACGCATCGGTGAAGTTCCCCCAAGGAGTGGCCGCTGTGCTGCGGCGCGATCTGCGGCTTCCCTACCTGCAAACGTACGCGCCCAGCCGCTCGACGATAGCGCCGAACGCGCAATCCGCGCAAACGGCCTGACCGGTACCAGCGCACGACTTGACTGCAGCAAACGCGATCGAACGTCTGTTCGTCTCATCGGAAGGTGGCATAGCCATCCGCCGGGCGGATAAGCCTGGCAAGCAAGGCCTCGCGACGCGGGGTAACGCGGGCAAGCGCTTGCACCGTTTGATCGAGAAGGGGCTTCCTCCCGGTGTCTCGACAACCGGCTACACCTCGAACTGCTCGTTGAGAATCCGGTCCTCGAGGTTGTGCTCGGGATCGAACAGCAGGTTCATGACGCGTTCGCGCGATTCGTACACGGTCACCTCGACGATGTCGCGCACTTCGTAGGAGTCGGCGGTCGCGCTGACGGGCCGTTTGTAGTGGTCGAGCACTTCGAAGCGCACTTCAGTGGCCGAGGGCAGGATCGCACCGCGCCAGCGGCGCGGACGGAACGGGCTGATCGGCGTCATCGCGAGCACGTTGGACCCCAGCGGCAGGATCGGTCCGTGCGCGGACAGGTTGTAAGCGGTCGAACCGGCGGGCGTGGACAGCAGGATGCCGTCGCAGACCAGTTCTTCGAGCTTGACCGCACCGTTCAACGACACGCGCACATGCGCGGCCTGCTTGGTCTGGCGCAGCAACGAGACTTCGTTGAACGCGGTCGCGGTGACGCTGGAACCGGACTCGGTCTGCACGTCCATCACGAGCGGGCGCAGCACGGTCGGCTGCGCGCGCGCGATGCGCTGGTCGAGCGTATCGACGTGATACTGGTTCATGAGAAATCCGACGGTGCCGAGCTTCATGCCGTAGACCGGCAAGCCGCGTGCATTGTGCCGGTGCAGCGTCTGCAGCATGAAGCCGTCGCCGCCGAGCGCAATCACGACATCGGCCGTCTCGATGCCTTCATCGCCGTACCGTTCGCGCAGCAGCGTCAACGCGGCCTGCGCTTCCACGGTCTTGCTGGCGACGAAATGCAGGCGTTGGCTCATCGCGACGCGGCTCTGATCAAGGACGACGCGGCCGAGTGTAACCGCTGTTCGCTGGCGGAATGCTACGGGCGATGCTTGCTTTGGTCGTGTGCCAGCAAAGCGAGTCGTAGAAACCAACACTGCATCGCAGCACACCGTCCACACACAACCCTCCGGCCCGTTGGGCGTTCAGAGTGATCAGAACCTGCGGTTCTGAGCGATCACCCTTCACCCGGCCCGTTGGGCGTGCCGCGCTTCGCTTTTACGATTCCCGATTCCCGATTCCCGATTCCCGATTCCCGATTCCCGATTCCCGATTCCCGATTCCCGATTCCCGATTCCCAATTCCCGATTCCCGGCCTTACCGCGCCCCCGCCTGCACGAGCTGGGCCAGGCGACGCACCGCGACCGAGACGATGGGATAGTCGGTAACGAGCTGGCTGCGCATGTCGGCGAACATGCCGAGCGTGAACTTGAGCGAGGCGTCGTCGCGGTTGAGCCAGCGTTCGACGCGTTCGACGCCGTTGCCCTGGCCGCCCTTGATCACCTGCGCGGCCAGCGCGCGGTGCTGCTGGTAGAGCTCGTCGCGCAGCGAGCCGCGCGCATGCGCATGCCAGCGCGTTTCCACCGGCAACTCTTCCACTTTGGACATGAGCCACTTCAGGTGCAGCGCCTCGCCGAGCGCGAAATGCACCTGCGCGACCTGGGCCACTTCGAGCGCGTGGTCCTGCGCCGTGTCGATGATGTCGAACGACGACACCAGCGCCGGCACGCCGGCGAGCTGTTCGGCGAGCTCGTTCGGAAAGCCCTGCGTCAGCCAGCGTTCGCGAGCCAGATCGAACGCCGTGCGCTCGGTCGGCGACAGCACGTCGGCGAGCGACCGCTTGAGCTGCAGCATGCCCGGGTGATAGCGCGACACGGCCTTGGCGATGTCCAGCGATTCGCCCGGCTGATTCAGCAGCCAGCGCGTCATGTTGCGCAGCAGCTGCCAGATCACCAGCAGCGCATCGATCTGCGCATTGCCGTTGACCTTGCCGTCGAGCGCTTCAATCGCCGCCCACAGGTCGCGCGCATCGAGCACTTCGCGCGCGATGGTATAGGCCTTGGCGACCGACGCCGGCGCCTGACCGGTGTCTTCCTGCATGCGCAGCACGAAGGTCGCGCCCATGCGGTTGATCATCGAGTTGGTCACCGCGGTCGCGATGATTTCGCGCTTGAGGCGGTGGCGCTCCATGTGCGCCGAATACTTTTCCTGTAGCGGCCCCGGGAAGTAGCGCTTGAGCTCGCGCGACAGGTAGGCGTCTTCCGGCACGTCGGATTCGAGCAACTGCTGGAACAGCACGATCTTCGAATACGACAGCAGGATCGACAGCTCCGGCCGGGTCAGGCCTATGCCGCGCGCCTTGCGCTCGGCGAATTCCGCGTCGGACGGCAGGAACTCGATCTGGCGGTCGAGCAGGCCCTGCGCTTCCAGCGTGCGCACGAAATGCTGCTTGGCGCCGAGACGGCTGACCGACATGCGCTCCATCACGCTGATCGCCTGGTTCTGCCGGTAGTTGTCCATCAGCACGAGGCGCTCGACCTCGTCGGTCATGTCCGCGAGCAGTACGTTGCGCGCCTCGAGCGTCAGCTCTTCGCGATGCACCGCATCGCCGAGCAGGATCTTGATGTTGACCTCGTGGTCGGAGGTGTCCACGCCGGCGGAGTTGTCGATGAAGTCGGTATTCATCAGCACGCCGTTGAGCGACGCCTCGATACGGCCGCGCTGGGTCATGCCGAGGTTGCCGCCTTCGCCGACGAGCTTGCAGCGCAGTTCCTTGCCGTTGATGCGGATCGCGTTGTTGGCGCGATCGCCGGCGTCGGCGTTGGTCTCGGCCTCGGCCTTGACGTAGGTGCCGATACCGCCGTTCCAGAGCAGGTCGACCGGTGCTTTGAGGATCGCGCGCATGAGGTCGTTCGGTGAAAGCTGGTCGACGTTCTCCTCGATGCCCAGCGCCGCGCGCACTTCCGGCGAGACCGGAATCGTCTTGGCTGCGCGCGGAAAGATGCCGCCGCCCTTGGAGATCAGGCCCGCATCGTAGTCGGCCCAGGACGAGCGCGGCAGCGTGAACATGCGCGTGCGTTCCTTGAACGAGATCGCCGAGTCCGGGTTCGGGTCGAGGAAGATGTGACGGTGATCGAACGCGGCGAGCAGACGGATGTGCCTGGACAGCAGCATGCCGTTGCCGAACACGTCGCCGGACATGTCGCCGACGCCGACGCAGGTGAAGTCCTCGCTCTGGCTGTCGCGGCCCAGCGCGCGGAAATGGCGCTTGACCGATTCCCAGCCGCCCTTGGCGGTGATGCCCATGCCCTTGTGGTCATAGCCGACCGAGCCGCCGGAGGCGAACGCGTCGCCGAGCCAGAAGCCGTGGTCGGCGGAGATCGAGTTGGCGATGTCGGAGAAGGTTGCCGTGCCCTTGTCCGCGGCGACGACGAGGTAGGGATCGTTCGCGTCGTGGCGTATCACATTGCGCGGATGGACGATCTCGCCGTCGACGATATTGTCGGTAATGTCCAGAAGTCCATTGATGAACATGCGGTAGCAGGCGATGCCTTCGGCCAGCTGCGCGTCGCGGTCGCCGCCGACCGGCGGACGCTTCACGAAGAAGCCGCCTTTGGATCCGACCGGCACGATGACCGTGTTCTTGACCATCTGCGCCTTGACCAGACCCAGCACTTCAGTGCGGAAATCCTCGCGCCGGTCCGACCAGCGCAGGCCGCCGCGGGCGACCGGGCCGAAGCGCAGGTGCACGCCTTCGACGCGCGGCGAGTAGACGAAGATCTCGCGATAGGGCTTCGGCTTCGGCAGATCGGGCACCTGCGCCGGATCGAACTTGAAGCTGATGTAGTCCTTCGGCTTGTGGCCGTCGAGCTGGTAATAACCGGTGCGCAGAGTCGCGCGGATCACGCCGAGGAAGCTGCGCAGGATGCGGTCTTCGTCGAGGCTCGCAACGCGGTCGAGCAGCACGCGGATCGCGGCGATGATCGCGTCGGTCTGGACCTCGCGCGATTCGCCGCGCGCGGCGTACAGCGCCTCGAACACGAGCGCGTTGCTGGAGCGCACGTCGGCGGGCACCAGCGCGTCGATTTCCTTGGCCAGACGCGTGCGCGCCTGCTCGACTGCGGACGGGCCTGCGCTGTCGCGCGCCGGGTCGAACTTGGTTTCGAACAGTTCGACGAGCAGGCCGGCGATGGCCGGATACTGATTGATCGTCGCTTCCATGTAGGCCTGCGAGAACGCGACGCCGGTCTGCAGCAGGTATTTGCAGTAACCGCGCAGCATCGCGACCTGGCGCCAGTCCATCTGCGCGCCGAGGATGAGCTTGTTGAACGCGTCGTTCTCGGCCTGGCCGCGCCAGATGCGTTCGAACGCGTTCTGGAACGCCTCGCGCACTTCGTCGATGTCGAACTCGCAGGCCGTCGCCGGCTGCACGTCGAAGTCCTGGATCGAGATCGTCGATTCGCCGAGATCCATCTCGTAGGGATGCTCGGACAGGATCTTCAGGCCCATGTTCTCGAGCATCGGCAGCGCGTCGGACAGCGTGATCGGCATGCCGTAGCGGAACAGCTTGAAGCGCAGGCCGCCGGCCTTCTTCGGCGAGCGGTACAGCGACAGGCGGATGTCGTCCGGCGTCTTCAGCGCGGCCGCGGCTTCCACGTCGGCGACCGCGAGATGCGGCGTGATTTCCTCGATATAGCTGGCCGGCAGCGCCTTGCCGTAGCGGTTGGCGAGCTTGAGGCCCTTTTCCTCGCCGTGCTTGAGCACCAGCGCGTCGCGCAGTTCGTCCGACCAGTTGCGCACGATCTGGCTCAGCTTGCGCTCGATCTCGGCCACGTCATAGCTGGCGCGTTCGCCGGGCTTGGGCCGGATGATCAGGTGCAGGCGCGCCAGCGCGGATTCGCCGACCTGGACGGTCGAATCCACCCGGTCGCCTTGCAGTTCGCGCTTGAGCATGACTTCGATGCGCTCGCGCGTGGCGTTGTCGAAGCGGTCGCGCGGAATGAAGACCAGGCAGGAGAAGAAGCGGCCGTACTTGTCGCGGCGCACGAACAGGCGCGAGCGCGTGCGTTCCTGCAGTTGCAGGATGCCCATCGCCGTGCCGAACAGTTCTTCCTCGGTGGCCTGGAACAGTTCGTCGCGCGGCAGCGTATCGAGAATGTGGCGCAGCGCCTTGCCCGAATGCGATTCGCGCTTGATGCCCGAGCGCGTGACGACCGATTCCACTTTCTGCCGGATCAGCGGCACATCCTGCGGACGGCGCATGTAGGCGCCGGAGGTGAACAGTCCGAGGAAGCGCTGCTCGGTCTCCGGCACGCCGGCGTCGTTGAAGCCGAGCACGCTGATGTAGTCCATGTAGCCCGGACGATGCACGGTCGCGCGCGAATTGGTCTTGGTCAGGATGATCGCGTCGGTGGAGCCCGACTGCGGCAGCTCGCGTGCGACCAGCGTGTTGAGCGGACGCGGCGCGGCGTTGTCGTCCTGGCGCAGTATGCCCAGGCCGGTGTTCGGTACGGTCACGAGCACGTCGACACCGTTGACCTTGTCGACCGCATATTCGCGGTAGCCAAGGAAGGTGAAATGGTCGTTCGCGACGAAGTTCAGGAATTCCTGCGCTTCGGCGACGCCGAGCGCATCGACCGGCAGCTTGCGCTGGGGCAGTTCGCGCGACAGCTGCAGCATCTTGTCGCGCATGACCGGCCAGTCGGCGACCGCGGCGCGGACATCGTTCAGCGCGCGTGTCACGCCCTGCTGCAGACGCTTGAGTTCTTCCGCCTCGGCGATGCGGCTGATCTCGAAATGCATCACCGACTCCGCCTTGCCCTTGCCGCTGCCGCTGTCGGCATTGAGCGAAAGCACATGGCCGCCGGCGTCGCGCTCGATGCGGTAGACCGGATGCACGACCGCGTGCACCAGCAGTCCCGCGGCGCTGACGGCGATGCTGACCGAATCGACCAGGAACGGCGAATCGTCGGTAATGACTTCCAGAACGGTATGGCTGGATTCGTAGCCCTGTTCGTCGACCGCGGGATTGAACACGCGGACCGACGCGCCGCCGCTCTTGCGGACGCGGATGAATTCGAGCAGATCCAGCGTCATCGCGGCCCATTGCGCCGCAGGCCGGTTGGCCAGGTCTTCCAGCGTCACCCGCTGCAGCAGATGCGCGGCGAACGTCTGGGCTTCCTTGAGCCGGGCGGCGGCCAGCGTGCTCTTGAGTTCCGTCAGCACGGCCTCGACGGCCGGCGCCTGCGCGATCTCGCTCTTGGCGGACATGGGCTTCCTGAAACTGTGAAAGAGGCGCGGAGGATACGCCTGTGCGGCATCTGAATCCAGCCGAAAACCGCCTTAAAAACGGGTGTTTAACGTGGAGTCACCGACGCTTTCCGCAGGCCCGGCAGCCGCCGACAGGGGGCCTGTTGGCAGGCATGGATTGCCAGTACCACTGTCCGTGCGAATCGCAGGGACCGCTTGGGCGCGTCGTATGCCGGATGACCGTGCACCGGCCGCGGACTTGCGGAAAACCCCTCCCGACTTTAGTCGTCACCCTATCGACGCGAGCCGTCCGAGCGCCTATCCTCCGCCGATTCTGAACTGGACGGTACAGTCCAAATCCAACCCATGACCAGCACCGCCGCCACGACTTCACAGCGCCACCAGCGCATGCGCGACGCCGCGATCGAGCTCATGTTCGAGCTCGGCTACGCGGTCAGCATGGACGCCGTGGCGCAGCGCGCCGGCTGCTCCAAGCAAACCGTCTACGCGCATTTCGGCAGTAAGGAAGGTCTGTTCCGCAGCGTCGTCAGCGACCTCCTGGGTCCGGTCGGCGCGAGCCTGCAGACCGACTGCGACGATCTCGATACCGCCCTGCGCGCCTTTGCCCGTGCGCACCTCGAACATCTGGCCCAGCCGCGCACCGTGACCGCCGTGCGCATGCTCACGACCGACATCGCGCGTTTTCCCGAAGAAGCCAAAGCCCTGTTCAACGCCGGCGCGCTGTCCATCCAGCGGCGCCTGGCCGAGTGTCTCGGCGCTGCCATGGAACGCGGCGAACTACGCGATGACGATCCGTTGGCGCTGGCCGAAATGCTGCTCGGCATGCTGGTCGGCTTCGATATCGACCGCCGCCGGCTCGGCATCGAAGGTCGCGATACCGCGCAACAGCGCGAGCAATGGGCCGACCGCGTCATCGACTCCTTTCTACGGGCACATCGCGCGCCCGACGCTACTCTTCCTCTATCCACCTCTTCAAGGATGTCCTCATGAGCCCGCAGTCGCTGCGCCTGCTCCTTCCCACCGCCCTGCTGCTGAGCCTTGCCGCCTGCGGCAAGAAGGCCGAACCGCCCCCGGCGCCGCCGCCGCCGGAAGTCGGCGTCATCGTCGCCAAGGCCGGCGCGGTACCGCTGACGCGGGAACTGGTCGGACGCCTGGCCGCGACCCGCACCGCCGAAGTGCGCGCCCGCGTACCCGGCATCGTCGAGCGCCGCCTGTATATCGAAGGCAGCGACGTCAAGGCCGGCCAGCCGCTGTTCGAGATCGACCCGGCCCCGCTGCGGGCCGCGCTGAACGCACGCGAAGCCGCGCTCGGCCAGGCCCGCGCCAACGCGACCAACGCCGACGCCAAGGCGAAGCGCTATCAGGACCTGTCGGCGCGCGGCGTCATCGCCAAGCAGGATCTCGATGACGCCGTCGCGACGCAGCGCACCAGCGCCGCCGGCGTGCGCCAGGCCCAAGCCGATGTCGAAGCAGCCCGACTCAGTCTGGGCTACGCCGCCGTCACCGCGCCGATCGCCGGCCGCGCTGGCCGCGCGCTCGTGACCGAGGGCGCTCTCGTCGGCCAGGGCGAAGTCACGCCGCTGACCGTGGTCGAACAGATCGATCCGATCTATGTGGACTTCAGCCAGTCCGCCGCCGAAGTCTCCGACCTGCGCCGCGCCCAGGCCGACGGCAAGCTCAAGCTCGCCGCCGCCGACCAGGTAGAAGTGCAGCTGTTCCTGCCCGACGGCAGCACCTACGGCCAGAGCGGCACGATGAGCTTCTCCGACCTCGCGGTCGATCCGGCCACCGGCGCGATGTCGCTGCGCGCGACGTTCCCGAATGCCGACCGCACACTTCTGCCCGGCATGTTCGTCAAGCTGCGCCTGATGCAGGGCGAGCTGGAAAAGGCATTCCTCGTGCCGCAGAAATCGATCCAGCGCGATCCGAAGGGCGCCTTCGTGCTCATCGTCGGCGCCGACGGCAAGGTGCACAGCAAGCACGTCGAACTCGGCGAGCTGCGCGGTGCCGACTGGGTGGTGAAGAGCGGCCTCGCCGACGGCGACCAGGTCATCGTCTCGGGCCTGCAGAAAGCGCAGCCCGACAAACCGGCCAAGGCCGTGCCGCAGGAGCAGCTCGACCAGGCGCCCGCCGCCGCGCCGGCTGCCGCGCCCAAAGCGTAAGGAGAACGCCCCGTGCCGCAATTTTTCATCGAACGGCCGATCTTCGCCTGGGTGATCGCGATACTGATCACCCTGGGCGGCGTGCTGACGATCTTCGAACTCGGTGTCGAGTCATATCCGCAGATCGCACCACCGCAGGTCGTGGTCAGCGCGAACTACGCCGGCGCCAGCGCCGACACGGTCGAGAAGACCGTGACCCAGGTCATCGAGCAGCAGCTCAACGGCATCGACAACCTGCTGTATTTCAGCTCGACGTCGAACGCCAGCGGCAACGCGTCGATCACCCTGACCTTCAACAGCGGCACCGACGCCGACATCGCCCAGGTGCAGACGCAGAACCGCGTCTCGCTCGCGCTGCCGCGCCTGCCGTCCGAAGTCACCCAGCAGGGCGTCGTCGTGGCCAAGGCCAACGCCGGCTTCCTCATGGTCGCCGCGCTCAAGTCCGATGACGGCGCGCAGGACTCCTACGCGCTCAACAACATCATCTCCTCGCGCATCCTCGACCAGATCCAGCGCATCGCCGGCGTCGGCAGCGTCACGCAGTTCGGTTCCGAATACGCTATGCGCATCTGGCTTGACCCGGACAAGCTGCAGGGTTACGGCCTCGCGCCCAATGCCGTTCTTGCCGCGATCCGCGGCCAGAACGTGCAGTTCGCCTCCGGCTCGATCGGCTCCACGCCGACTATCGACCAGCAGGGCATTTCCGCCAGCGTCATGGCCGAAGGCCGCTTCACCACTCCGGAACAGTTCGAGAACATCGTGCTGCGCACCTCGGCCGACGGCACCACGGTCAAGATCAAGGACGTGGGACGCGTCGCACTCGGCCCGTTCTCCTACGGCCGTGCCACGTATTACGGCAAGAACGCGATCGCCGGCTTCGCCGTGCAGCTGCTGCCCGGAGCCAATGCGCTGCAGGTATCCGAAGCGGTCAAAAAGCGCATGGACGAGCTGAAAGCGAGCTTTCCGCCGAACGTGTCGTGGTTCACGCCGTACGACAGCACCACGTTCGTGCGCATGTCGATCATCGAAGTGGTCGAGACCCTGGCCATCGCCGTGGTGCTGGTCTTCATCGTCATGCTCGTGTTCCTGCAGAACCTGCGCGCGACGATCATCCCGACGCTGGTCATTCCGGTCGCACTGGCCGGCACCTTCCTCGGCATGTATTTCGTCGGCTTCACGATCAACCAGCTGTCGCTGTTCGCGATGGTGCTCGCGATCGGCATCGTCGTGGACGACGCGATCGTCGTGATCGAGAACGTCGAACGCATCATGAGCGAGGAACACCTCGAGCCCAAGGAAGCCACGAGCAAGGCCATGGGCCAGATCACCAGCGCCGTCATCGCGATCACCGTGGTGCTGGCCGCCGTGTTCATTCCCAGCGCCATGCAGGGCGGCAGCGTCGGTGCGATCTATCGCCAGTTCGCGCTGACGATCGCGATCGCGATGGGCTTTTCCGCACTGCTCGCGCTGTCGTTCACGCCGGCGCTGTGCGCGACGCTGCTCAGGCCGACGCATCCGGAACCGAACCGCTTCTTCCGCTGGTTCAATCGCACGTTCGAGAAGATCCTCGGCACCTATACGCGCCAGACCGAAAGCGCGGTCAAGCGTCCCGGCCGCTGGATGGCCCTGTTCGCCGTCGTCGTCGTGCTGTGCGGCTTCCTCTACACGCGCATGCCCGGCAGTTTCGTGCCGGAAGAAGACCAGGGCTATACGCTGGCCATCGTGCAATTGCCGGCGGGCGCCTCGCTGCAGCGCACGACGCAGGTGATGGAACAGGTCAACGAGATCCTGTCGAAGAACGACGCGGTCGAAGCGGTGCTGCAGATCAGCGGCTTCAGCTTCATCGGCCAGGCCGACAACGTCGGCATGGCTTTCATCCGCCTCAAGCCCTGGTCCGAGCGCGAGACCGACGCGATGACCTTCATCCAGCAGGCCAACGGCGCGCTGTTCGCGGGGCTAAAGGATGCCCAGGCCTTCGTCGTGAACCTGCCGACGATCCAGGGCCTCGGCGCCTTCGGCGGCTTCGACATGTATTTGCAGGACCGCAGCGGCGGCGGCCACGAGGCGCTCGTCGGCGCGCAGAACCTGCTGCTCGGCAAGGCCTCCGAGAAGAAGGACATCCTGCAGGGCGTGCGTCCCAATGGCTTGCAGGATTCGCCGCAGCTCAAGATCGACGTCGATCGTGTGCAGGCGCAATCCATGGGCCTCGCCGTGACCGATGTGTTCAGCGCGATCCAGCTCATGCTCGCGCCGGTCTATGCGAACGACTTCTTCTACCAGGGCCGCGTACTGCGCGTGGTATTGCAGGCCGACGCGCCGTTTCGCATGAGCCCGGAAGCGTTCAACCGCTTCTTCCTGCCGAGTTCTCTGCCCGCTTCCGGCAACGCGACTGCCGCGAACACGCCGAACATGATTCCGCTGTCGAGCGTGGTGCATTCGCAATGGATCATGGGACCGCCGGCGCTCGTGCGCTTCAACGGCTATTCGGCGGTCGAGATCGTCGGCTCGCCCGTGCCCGGGCGCAGCTCCGGCGAGGCCATGAAGACCATGCAGGACATCATCGAGAAAGATCTGCCGCAGGGCTTCGGCTTCGACTGGGCCGGCCAGTCGCTCCAGGAAATCGTCTCGGGCAACCAGGCGCCGCTGCTGTTCGGCCTGTCCATCCTCGTCGTCTTCCTTTGCCTGGCCGCGCTGTACGAAAGCTGGTCGGTGCCGGTATCGGTGCTGCTGATCGTGCCGCTCGGCGTGCTCGGCGCGGTGGTGTTCTCGCTGCTGCGCGGACTGCCCGACGACGTCTACTTCAAGATCGGCCTGATCACGATCATCGGCCTGGCGGCCAAGAACGCGATCCTGATCGTCGAGTTCGCGGTCGAGGCGCAGCGTCACGGCAAGCCGCTGCGTGGGGCGGTGCTCGAAGCCGGAAAGCTGCGTATGCGGCCCATCCTGATGACCTCGTTCGCCTTCATCCTCGGCGTGCTGCCCCTGGCGATTTCCTCCGGCGCCGGCGCCAATGCCCGTCACGCCATCGGCACCGGCGTCATCGGCGGCATGGTCTTCGCGACCTTCCTCGGTCTGCTGTTCGTGCCGATCTTCTTCGTCGCGATCCGCCGCATGCTCGGCGACAAGACGGACGAAGCGGGGGCGAAGGACACGCCGCCGGTGCCACGAGTACATTGATCGATGGGTTCACAAGGGGCGGCAGCGATGCCGCCCTTTTTTGTTTTCTCACCGGTTGTTTACCTACCTAGATCAGGCTTGCTCTTCCGGCGGATCCGGCGTCGCCTCGGATTCACGCATCTGCGCGACGAAGCTCAGCCAGTCCTCATCGCCGATGAAGTTGCTGGCGAGCACGCGACGCTCATCGTCGACGAAAAGGTAGAACGGCGCCGCATTGCGCGGATTCAGCGCGTGCCGCACCGAGGCTTTCACCAGCAGCACATGGTCCAGCAACGGCGAATCCTGCAGGAACGCCGTCATGCGTTTCCTCGAACGCGCGCTGACGACCCATAGCCGGACGCCGGAACGCACGATCGCCTCGTACAGATCCGCCAGTTCGGCGACCCGCTGCCGACAGTCGTCGCACTCGGGTGCCAGGAACAGCAGTACCGCTGCCTGCCCTCGCAGGAAATCGGCGGACAGTCGTTCGCCATCGCTCAACCGGTGTCCGGAAAAATCGGGCAGCCGGCTGCCGACGGGCAGTGCCGCGGGCGAGCGCAAATATTCCTGCGCGCTGATGACCGCAGCGATGCGCAGCACGAGCAACACCATGAACGCGACCACGAGGGTCAGCAGCGCAACGATGAGACCGGGCAGCGTGCCGTCCATCTGCCGGGTCAGACCTTGATCCGCAACACGGCCACGATGTCCTGCAGGCCGACGGACAGCTGGAACGCGATCAGCGCGATGCCGGCCAGGGCGACGTGAGAGAACACATCCAGGCCGGCCGATGGCGGAGCGAGCACGCCGAACACCGCCACGCCGACGAGCAAACCGTTGCGCACCAGATCGTAGCCGGACATGCGATGGCTGGTGGCGCCGAAACAGCTGCACACGACCGTCCGATCCTGCGCCAGAGCCAGGGCCACGACGAGGGTGAGCGCGGCGAACAGCAGCGCCGTCGCGATCAGGCCGTAGCGGGCCACCACGCCCCCGCTGAGCAACATGACAGCCAGCAGCCATTCGACCGCCACGATGGCCGCGGCGACCGGCACGCCGGCCTTGCCGAGTTCGGGAAACGAGGCCGCAAGATCGCGGCAGAAACGGCCGAACGCGAACGATTTGCCGCAGGCTGCCACCAGCACGGCAATGAGCAGCCACAGGCGGCTGATCTCGCCGAGATGACTGGCGAGCGTCATCAACAGGTCTCGACCCCTTCCCAGACCGAGGCGATGGCGTCGCGACTCCGGCGCCGCCGCATTCCGCTGTCGCGCGTCGCGAGCAAGGCGTCGTGCCAGTCGCCTTCCAGCGATTGCCGCGATTCGGCGCCGATCCGCGCGCGGACATGACAGGCAATTTCCCACGCAACCGCTTCGATATCCGCATCACGCGCCACCGGCAGCCCGATGCGGGCCAGATCGTCCCGCGTCAGCGCGTACGTGTGGGAATGGAAATCGAACAGCAGCGTGTCCGCGATCTTCGCCCGCTGCTCCGCCGCGCTCTCGGGCAGGTGCAGGGCCAGCAATTCGTTGCTGATGCTCTGCACTTCCCGCGTGCAGCGGTAGAGCGAGGTCAGCGTCGTCGGAAAAATGCTCTCGCACAGCAGCGGCAGCGCACGCTCCTGCGCCTGCTGTGGGTCCATGCCGAACCAGTCCTGGCTCATCTGCCGGAACAGCCGGATATCCTGCGACGACAGCGCCGACGGACTGCCGTCGCGCCCGCCTTCGGCCGAGGTCAGATGCGGATCCGTCGGCGAGAAGATCGCGAGCGGGCCGGCGACGATTTCCTGCGCGGCCAGGACCATCAAGGTGGCCGCCGACTCGCAGTAATGCGGCACGATGAAACGCAGACGATCGGCGAACTCGTGCAGCAGCAGCGCAATCCGGCGCGCCGCATTCACCGAGCCGCCGCGGCAGAACACGAGGACATCCAGTCGCTCCATGCGTCCGATGCCGCGCAGGGTTTCATACAGCGGCGGAAGCAGATCGATGTCCAGGTTCGTTGCGCCGAAGACGATGATCCGTCCCTGCCCTTTCGCCTCGATCGCGCGGATCGCGGCGGACAGCGCGTGCGGGTCAGGGCTCACGGCACGCTCCTTCGATCAGATAGTCGGCGACCGCGTCGACCATCCGCAGCTCGGGCACCAGTTGCTCGACGAACAGGAACTGGCCCCCCGGGTTGTTTTCGAGGAACACGTAGTCGCCCGCCGGCGTCACGATCAGATCCAGCGCGCCGTAGGCCAGTCCATAGCTGTGCACGAAATCGCGGCAGCGCTGCTCGATCCCGGTCGGCAAAGTCGTCGCCTCATAGCGGATACCGGCGGAGAAATCACGATAGTCGGTACGCGTGCGATCGTCGTCCTGCGAGTGGATCTTTGCGGCGAACACGCGATCGCCGATCACGGTGACGCGCAGCTCGTAACGTTTGTCGACATGGGTCTGGAAGAAACACGGCACCTCGCGCACCGAATCGACCAGTTCGAGGTACTCCTCCGTGATCCGGGTCGTGGCCAGCCCCCTGGTGATGCGGTCCTCCGGCGCGACTTTCTCGGCGCCGAGAAAAGACGATGCCAAAGTCTTGAAGATGATGTCGCCGCCGACGGCCGCGCGGAAGCGATGCACCGGCTCCGGCCGGTTCGCGATCAACGAATCCGGAACCGCGAATCCCATGCGCGCAGCACGCAGCAACTGTTCCCCTTTCCACTGCGCGCCGCGCACCGCGGCGGGATGACTCATCCAGCAGCAATCCAGCGAATGCAGGATGCCGAGCAGGACGTGCTCCGTTTCCTGCGTTGCATAGGCTTTCTCCTGCGGCGTCAGTTCCGTGCTCTCGAAAGCGAATTCGGCCTGCTTGCGCGTCCATACCGCGCCGATTTCGGCAAGCGTCACCACGTCACCGGTAGGACTGTAGGAAAGCGTGCCCCGCCACATCCCGCCGACGAGTGCCAGATCCAGGCCGAAGGCGGCGGGGAATTCATCGAGATTCAGACGAAACGAGCGATATCCCTTGGACGTGATGCGGTCCATGACGATATCCGCATGGACGTCCGCACGACCGGTGACGATCAGGATGCATCGGGTCATTAAAGAGTGTCAGGGGTCGGGAGCCTGTACGGCAATCGGCGCTCGCAAAGGGCCCGGAATTCGAGCCCTTTGCGATTCACCGCGGACTGTCAGCAATAGATGCCGTTGTCGCTATAGCGCAGGTTGCCCGGGAAACGGAAGTCCGTGCAGCCGGCGACGGAGACGCCGTCACGGCCCTTCCACTGGGTGTCGGGCTTGGCACTTTCCTTCTTCGCGTCTTCCTTCACGGCCAGCTTGAATGCAAACAGCTTCTGCTTGGTTTCCATTGAGAAATCCTCTCGATTGATGGAATTGCATCGTCGTCCACACCACAGGGGGCTCCCTGCGCACCTGTCACCTGTGTACCTCCCATCCGCGCGCCTTGGAAATGCGCACGCGAATGCTTTAGGTCCCACACATCACTTGCTGCACTGCAACACATAAACGCTTAAACAAAGGCTCAATCGGCAGCTAGTTATCTTTTCGAGATAAATACCATACAGAACTATTCAGTTAACGCGCAAACTGGCACATCCGTCACAAAGCGAATAACTTAGCCGGTCCGCCAAGCCCGCCAATCCCATGCCGCGTCCGCTGCGGCGGCTTCTCCGGCAACCCGTCCCCGTGACCATGCCCAGACCGACGAGCAACGCCCCGATTGGCAGCCTGCGCACGCTATGGCCCCTGGTGCGCAAGCACCTGGGACTGTTCCTCGGCTGGCTGCTTGCGCTGGCCTGCGCCAGTACAGCGACGCTGGGCCTGCCGATGACATTCCGCGTCATGATCGACCAGGGTTTTGCCGCGGGCGGCACCGACATCGATCACGTATTCGTGCTCGTGCTCGCGGTGACACTGGCGCTCGCACTGGCGAGCGCGGCGCACTACTTCTTCATTTCGCTGCTCGGTGAACGCATCGTCGCGGACCTGCGCGAACGGCTCTACGCCCACCTGATCGGCATGGATGCGGATTTCCATGACCGCAATCGCAGCAGCGAACTCGTGTCGCGCCTGATCGCCGACTCCGAACTGCTGCGCGTCGTCATCGGCTTCACGCTGTCGACGGCCGTGCGCGGCACGATCACGGTGCTCGGCAGTTTCGTGATGCTCTTCGTCACCAGCCCGCGACTGGCCAGCTACGCGCTGCTGGGAATACCGCTGACCGTGCTGCCGATCGTGCTCGGCGGCAACCGGCTGGCCGCCATTGCGCGCTCCAACCAGGATCGCATCGCCGATGCCAACTCGCTGGCGGCCGAAACACTCGGCGCCGTGCGCACGGTCCAGGCGCATTCGCAGGAACCCTACGAACGCGGTCGTTTCGTGACCGCGCTGCAGGTCGCCATCGCCGCCGCGCGACAGCGCATCCGCACGCAGGCCGTCATGATCGGACTCGGCATCAGCCTGGTGTTCGGCGGCTTCACCGCCGTGCTGTGGCTGGGCGCGCACGACGTGGCCGCGCATCGCATCACGGCGGGCACCCTGGGACAGTTCCTGTTCTACGCAGTGATCGGCGGCAGTTCGATCGGCTCGCTCGCCGAAGTGTGGAGCGAGCTGCGGCGCGCCGCGGGCGGCATGGGCCGCATCAGCGAACTGCTGGCCGAGTCGCCCATCATCGTCGCGCCAGCGAATCCCGCGATCCTGCCGGCGCCTTTGCGCGGCGAGGTACGCATCGAGCAAGTCAGCTTCCGCTATCCGCAGCAACCGGACCAGGCAGCGCTCGCCGACTTCAGCCTGTGCATCCGGCCCGGCGAGACCGTGGCCGTGGTCGGACCGTCCGGCGCGGGCAAGAGCACGCTGTTTTCCCTGCTGCTGCGCTTCCACGATCCCGAGGCGGGCCGGATCAGCCTCGACGGCGTGGATATCCGCACACTGGATCCGGCCGCGTTGCGCGCCGTGATCGGACTGGTACCGCAGCAGCCGACATTGTTCGCCGCCAGCGCACGGACCAATATCCTCTACGGCCGGCTCGACGCCAGCGAGGCCCAGCTCGACGCCGCCGTGCGCGCCGCGCATGCCGCCGATTTCATCGCTGCTCTACCGCAGCAACTGGACACCCAACTGGGCGAGCGTGGCACCCGCCTCTCCGGCGGGCAGCAGCAACGCATCGCGATCGCCCGCGCCCTGCTGAAAAATGCGCCGATCCTGCTGATCGACGAAGCCACCAGCGCACTGGACGCGCACAGCGAACGCGCCGTCCAGCAGGCACTGGAAACCCTGATGCGCGGCCGCACGACCCTGGTCATCGCACACCGCCTCGCCACCGTACTCAAGGCCGACCGCATCATCGTCATGGACCGCGGCCGCATCATCGCCGAAGGAACGCACGAGTCCCTGATGGCCGACGGCGGCCTGTATGCGGAGCTGGCCAGGCTGCAGTTTCTGGATCTGCCATAAATCGTGGCGATATTGGTTGGCCCAGGCGGCCAGCGGGTTGGCGTCAAGTCATTCCAACCTGACCGCGTTATCCGATGGATGCCTCATTACTACCGGCGTGAACCGCTGTATCGAAATTCGGGTCGTGCCCTCAACTATCGAGCCGGCCAGATTGAGTTTGGAATGAATTGCTCGCGCCATCTAGCCTGATCAATAGGCGTTCGGTCTGGGGAAAATCAGACGCGGCCATCCTTTTCCCCGCAAGCGGCGAGAAGGTGCCCGAAGGCCGGATGAGGCGCCGTCTCAAGCGACCCGTTTCGTCGAGGGCTCTCAGCCTTCGCCGGTCATCGCCAATGCCAGCGCCTGCGCCACTTCGATGCCGTCGATCGCGGCAGAATAGATGCCGCCGGCATAACTCGCGCCTTCGCCGGCCGGGTACAGGCCGCGGGTGTTGAGACTCTGATAGTCCGCCCCGCGAGTGATGCGGATCGGCGATGAGGTGCGCGTCTCCACGCCGGTAAGCACCGCGTCGTGCATCGCGAATCCCTTGAGCTGGCGATCGAGTGCCGGGATGGCTTCGCGGATGGCGGCGATGGCGTACTCGGGCAGGGCGGTGGAGAGGTCGCCCAGGCGCACGCCGGGCGTGTACGAGGGCTGCACGTCGCCGAAGTGCTTCGATGGCCGGCTGCGCACGAAATCGCCGACCAACTGACCTGGCGCCCAATAATCGCCGCCGCCAAGCGCGAATGCCTGACGCTCCCACTGGCGCTGGAACGCGATGCCAGCGAGCGGGCCGCCTGGGTAGTCGGCGGGGCTGATGCCCACCACCAAGCCGGCGTTGGCATTGCGCTCGTTTCGCGAATACTGGCTCATGCCGTTGGTGACGACATTTCCGGGTTCGGAGGTGGCCGCGACCACGGTGCCGCCAGGGCACATACAAAAGCTGTAGACGCCGCGCCCGTTCTTCGCATGATGGACGAGGCGATAGTCGGCGGCACCCAGCAACGGATGCCCGGCGGAGGCACCAAAACGCGCGTTGTCGATCAACGATTGCGGGTGCTCGATGCGGAAGCCGACCGAGAACGGCTTGGCTTCGACATACACGCCGCGTTTGTGGAGCATCTCGAAGGTGTCGCGTGCGCTGTGGCCGATCGCCAGCACCACATGCTCGCACGGCAGCTCTTCGCCATCTTTCAGCACCAGACCGCGCATGTGTCCGTCGACGATGCGCATATCCTCCACCCGCGCACCGAAGCGAATCTCGCCGCCAAGCGACTCGATGGTGGCACGCATTTTCTCGATCATGCTCACCAGTCGGAACGTGCCGATGTGCGGCTTGCTCACGTACATGATTTCTTCCGGCGCTCCGGCCCGCACGAACTCTTCCAGCACCTTGCGGCCGTAAAAGCGCGGGTCCTTGATCTGGCTCCAGAGCTTGCCGTCGGAGAACGTGCCGGCACCGCCTTCGCCGAACTGTACATTCGATTCGGGATCTAACACCGCCTGGCGCCACAGGCCAAAGGTGTCGCGGGTGCGCTCGCGCACCGCCTTGCCGCGCTCCAGCACGATCGGCCGGAAGCCCATCTGCGCGAGGATCAACGCCGCGAAAAGGCCGCAGGGCCCGAAACCGATCACCACCGGCCGTGATTTCAGTGTGGGCGGTGCGTGGGTCACGAAGCGATAGCGCATGTCTGGACTGGGGGCCACGTGGGCGATGCCGTGCGAGGCAACATCCGCGTTGACCGAGTCGCGCAGTTCGACATCGACCGTGTAGATCAGCGTAATGGCGCTGCGTTTGCGCGCGTCGTAGCTGCGCTTGTGGACCGTGAATCCGATGAGGTCGCCATCGGCAATGCCCAGCCGCTGCACAATGGCCGCCCGCAGGTCGGCCTCGGGGTGGTCCAGCGGCAGTTTCAGTTCTGTCAGACGCAGCATGAGGCGGGTTCGGAGTGTATCGGGGCGGCGATGTTGCCATGCTCGAGCCGGCACCTGCACGCACGCCGCGGGCTGCCTCGCCGCCTACAATGGCCGATCGCACAACCGACCGGGTACTCCTTGATGACGCCAACCACGACCGCCACCGCGACGGCCGATGTCATCGTCATCGGCGGCGGCGCTGCCGGCCTCATGTGCGCGCGAGTCGCTGGCCTGCGTGGACGGCGCGTGCGTGTGATCGAGCACGCCAACCGCTGCGGCAAGAAAATCCTGATGTCAGGCGGCGGGCGCTGCAATTTCACCAACAACGGCACCACGGCGGCCAATTTCATCTCCGGCAACCCGCATTTTTGCAAGTCTGCGTTGGCGCGTTACACCCCGCAGCACTTCATCGAGATGGTCGAGCGTCACGGCATCGCGTATCACGAAAAGGAACTTGGGCAACTGTTCTGCGACGACTCATCGAAGCAGATCGTGAAGATGCTGCTGGACGAATGCACGGATGCCGGCGTGCGTATCGACACGCAGTGCAGCGTCGAAAGCATCGAGCGCATCGACGATGGTTTCCGGGTGCGGACCACGCTCGGTGAATTGCGTGCGCCCGCACTGGTGGTCGCGACCGGCGGCCTGTCGATTCCCAGCATGGGTGCGACCGGCTTCGGCTACGAACTCGCGCGCCAGTTCGGTCACACCGTGCTTCCGACCCGGGCCGGCCTGGTACCGCTGACGCTCAGCGGCAAACATCAGGAACGTCTGGCCGACCTCAGCGGCGTCGCACTGCCGATCACGGCGCACTGCAACGGCCGTGAATTCAGCAATTTCATGCTCATCACCCATCGCGGTGTCAGCGGTCCGTCAATCCTGCAGATTTCCTCGTACTGGAACCTCGGGGACGCCTTGCACCTGGACCTGCTGCCGCAGGGCGATGCCTTCGAGATTCTCAAGGAACAGCGCAGCCGACGCCCGGCAGCGGAATTGCGCACCACGCTTGGCGAACTGTTCCCCAAACGCTTCGCCGAACGCCTTTGCGACATCTGGTTCACCAGTCGCCCGATGCGTCAGTTCAATGATCCCGAACTGCGCGTCATCGCTGCGCAACTGCAACAGTGGCCACTGATCGCCAGCGGCACCGAAGGCTACCGCACCGCCGAAGTCACCCTCGGTGGTGTCGACACCGACGAACTGTCGTCATCCACGATGCAATCCAAACGCGTCCCCGGCCTGTATTTCATCGGCGAAGTCGTCGACGTCACCGGCTGGCTGGGCGGCTACAACTTCCAGTGGGCCTGGGCGTCGGGCCACGCCGTCGGATCGGCAGTGTAGGGCGGGCCCGGCCCGCCATCGCATCACCCCATAGCTAAAGCACAACGATCAAAACCAGTAACCCCTTGAGCTGCGTGCCGCGCCGGTTGACGGTAAGCGCTCCAACAGCCTTGTCAAAAAGAGTCAGATGGAACGCCTTGCCAGCCAGCGACGCGGCAAGCGGCCCGCTACACGCCGTAGCGGATAACCCGGCTTCTCAGCGCAGCCCTGGCGTGCAGCGAACACGCCAGGGCTGCTCACCACAACCCACTAAACAGGAGTGGATCATGGCTACGACCAAGCATAGGCCATCAACCGCCGAGCGGCGTATTACCGTCGGCACGGCGCACTATCCCGCGCTGCACGGCCGCGAACCGCGCAGCGATCGGGAGGTGCCTTACATTCGGCTGCGCGGGCACTGGCTGCAGCGCGCCGGGTTCCCGCCGAACGTACGCATCCGCGTCAGCGTGCGCGACGGCTGTCTCGTCATGACCTGCGAGCCGGTGCCACCGGCCAAGACCCGGCGACGCTGAACGCTTCAACGACAATCCCCGCCAGTGCGGGGATTGTTGTGTGGGCGGATGGGGCCGGCACTGGGCCAAGCGCTCGTTAGTTCATGGGAGAACTACTCGCGAGAGAGTTCGCGGTAGGAATGCAGGTCACCCCACACCCCCCGCACAGATCCGAGCGGGCGCGATTCGCGCACTCGGCTCCCACCTCGGGTATTTGACGTCGAATCGTTGGTTGGGCCAGGGATGAAGGATGGTGGCTTTGGGGAGCCAGTCGTTGGCGAGCTGCGTAAAGCGCGCCCAGAGCACCAGACCTTTCTGACTGCGGCGTGATAGCGACCGCCTCCACAGGGTTTGGATATGGTGCCGGAACGCCTGCATAGCCCGTGTGTTCGTCGGCACGGCGTGATAGGCAAAGTACCCACGCACGACCTGTTGCAGCCAACGCCCTTGCTCCGGAATCGACTGATGCATTCG
>JBBQZR010000010.1:0-127878 GCA_038207515.1 Lysobacterales bacterium
GATTCTACCGGATCTTCCGGCTGCCGCCGCTGGCGGCGTTGGGCCTTTTCGCTCGCCCGCGGGCCCGCGCCGCGATCGCCTCGGCGATCGGTGGCAGCCTCGCCGGTGTCGCGGTCGCGACGCTGATCATGGGGCTGCTGCTGATCTGGCTGCTGCGCCGCGTCGGCCGGCGCCTGCCCGGCGCGCTGCGCTTCGGCCTGGCCAATCTCGCACGCCGGCGCAGCCTGAGCCTGATCCAGGCCACCGCGCTCGCGCTGAGCTTCACCGCGCTGCTGCTGCTCGCCGTCGTGGGTCCCGGCCTGCTCGCCGCCTGGCGCGCCGATCTGCCGCCGCAGACACCGAACCATTTCCTGCTGAACCTGCAGCCCGAACAGCGCGACCGCGTCGAACAGCAGCTCACCACGCTCGGCGCGAAGAACATGAATCTGCTGCCGCTCGCGGTCGGCAAGCTCATCGCGATCAACGGCAAGACGCCGCGTGCCGAGGACTACGACGACCGCCGCGCCGCCGGCTGGATCAACGGCGAGACGCGGTTGTCCTGGAGCACGACGCTGCCCGAGTCGAACGTGCTCAAGGCCGGCAGCTGGTTCGACGGCACGGCGACCGAGCCGCAAATCTCGGTCGAACGCATGTGGGTCGACATGCTGCACCTGAAGCTCGGCGACACGATGACGTTCACTGTCGGCGAGCGCACGATCGAGGCGCGCATCAGCAGCATCCGCGAAGCCGACTGGACCTCGTTCCGCGTCAATTTCTTCGTGCTGCTCGACCCAGCCAGCGCGACGGCGCTGCCGCACAGCTTCATCGCGAGCTACTGGCTGCCGGCCGAGCGCGCGGTGGAATTGCGTGCGATCTCGCGCGAATTTCCGAACCTGTCGATGATCGACATCAACGCGATCCTCGACCGCGTGCGCGACATCATCGACCAGGTCACGAGCGCGGTGATGGCAGTGCTCGGCTTCAGCCTGATCGCCGGCCTGCTCGTGCTGGTCGCCGCGCTCAACGTCAGCGCCGAGGAACGCCGCTTCGAGACCGCGATGCTGCGCACGCTCGGCGCGCGCCGTGGGCAACTGCTCGCGACCGTGCTCGGCGAATTCGCGCTGCTAGGTTTCATCGCCGGCCTGATCGCCGCGGTCGGCGCGATCAGCGCCGGCCTGTCGCTGGGCCGCGGCGTGTTCCGCATCGCCTGGACTCCGCCGCTGCTGCCGTTCGCGCTCGGCGTGATCGCCGAGGTCGCGCTCGTGACGCTGGCCGGCTGGCTCGGCACGCGCAGCATTGCGCGCACCTCGCCGTTGTTGGTGCTGCGGAAGGAATAGTCACTGCGCGATGCGAAGTCCTTCAGCTCCCTCTCCCCTGACGGAAGTCGGGGGAGAGGGTTGGGGTGAGGGGGAGAAGGTTCCGCGTGCGGGTTGTTTGATTTTCGCGAAAGCACGTTGGCAACGACGCAAACATCAAACTACACGTCGTGCGGATGTTTCTCCCCCTCACCCAACCCTCTCCCCCGAGCAAGCTCGGGGGAGAGGGCTTAAGCAACGGCGCAGCACTTCGCGCTGAACCCACTAGACTTGTCGTTTTTCGCAGACCTCCGCACCTCAGGAAGAAATCCACATGTCCCAGCCCCGCATCGCCCTCGTCACCGCCCACGCCGCGCGCGATCTCGACGAGGATATGCCGCCGCTCGTCGATGCGCTGACGCGCGCCGGTGCGATGGTCAGCGTGCTCGACTGGGACGACGACGCGGCGGACTGGGCGGCGCAGGATCTGGCCGTGCTGCGCTCGACCTGGGACTACACCCAGCGCCTCGCCGAGTTCCTCGCCTGGATCGACCGCGCCGCGGCGCATACGACGCTGCTGAATCCGCCGGATACCGTGCGGTGGAACGTCGACAAGCACTACCTCGGCGAACTCGCGAGCCAGGGCATCGCGACTGTGCCGGGCGCCTTCGTCGAGCCCGGCGACGATGCGGCCGCGGCGTTGGCGGATTTCCTCGCCGCGTACGCCAGTGCCGACGCCTTCGAGTTCGTGGTCAAGCCCTGCGTCGGCGCGGGTTCGCGCGATGCGCAGCGCCACGGCGCGGAACAGCGTGATGCCGCGCTCGCGCATCTGCAGCGACTGCTCGACGCGGGCGGCAGCGCGCTGCTGCAGCCCTATCTCGCGCGCGTCGACGAACACGGCGAAACCGCCCTGCTCTGGTTCAACGGCGAGTTCAGCCACGCCATCCGCAAGGGTCCGCTGCTGCGCCGCAATGAAGACGCGACGCGCGCCCTGTTCGCGCCCGAGCACATCACCGCGCGCGCGCCGAGCCCGGCCGAAATGGCGCTGGCACGCGAAACGCTGGCGCGGATCCCGGCCGCGGAAGCGCTGCTCTACGCCCGCGTCGACCTGATCCACGACGACGCCGGCAGCCCGCGCCTTCTGGAGCTTGAACTCAGCGAACCGTCCCTATTCTTCGGCCACGCCGAGGGTTCGGCCGATCGGTTCGCGGCGGCCATCCTCGCCCGCGTGCAAGCTGTCCGGACTACCCGCCCTGCCGTCTACGCCGCGGCGCGGTAGAATTGACGGCTTTCCGCCTGCGGCTGCGGCCGCTTTCCCTGGTCCTCTACGGAATCCGCTGCATGAAGATCCTCGTCGGCTACAAGCGCGTTGTCGATTACAACGTGCGCATCCAGGTCAAACCGGACGGCTCCGGCGTCGTCACCGAAGGCGTCAAGCTGTCGGCCAATCCCTTCGACGACATCGCCCTGGAAGAAGCGCTGCGCCTGCGCGAGAAAGGCGTCGCGACCGACGTGATCGTCGCGACCATCGGCCCGCCCGACTGCCAGGCGCACCTGCGCAACGGTCTGGCCATGGGCGCGAACCGCGCGATCCACGTCGTCACCACCCAGGCCGTGCAGCCGCTGACCGCGGCACGCACCCTGCTCAAGCTCATCGAGAAAGAACAGCCGGACATCGTCATCCTCGGCAAGCAGGCCATCGACGACGACTGCAACCAGACCGGCCAGATGCTCGCCGCCCTGTGGAACCGCCCGCAGGCGACCTTCGCCTCGAAGGTCGAGATCAACGGCAGCAGCGCGCGCGTCACGCGCGAAGTCGATGCCGGCCTCGAAGTCATCGAGGTCGATCTCCCCGCCGTCATCACCACCGACCTGCGCCTCAACGAGCCGCGTTTCATCAAGCTGCCGGACATCATGAAAGCCAAGTCCAAGCCGATGGAAACCATTCCGCTGGAATCGCTCGGCGTGGAATCGGGCGATCACCTCAAGGCCACGAGCTATGCCGCGCCGGCCAAGCGCAGGAAGGGCGTCATGGTCAAGGACGTGGCCGAACTGGTCGCGCTGCTGAAGACCAAGGGTCTGGTGTAACTCCTTCGCGACCGCGCCTGCCGCGAATCTCGCGCAGCGCCGTCCAACCAACGGATGAAGCTCATGAGCAAAGTTCTGATCGTTGCCGAACACCTCAACGGCAAGCTCAATTCCAGCACCGCGCGCTGCGTCACCTGCGCCAAGGCGTTCGATGCGCAAAGCATCGACGTGCTCGTGCTGGCCGATGCGCCCGACGCCCTTGCGGCCGAAGCCGCCGCCATCGACGGCGTCGGCAAGGTGCTGACCGTCACCAACCCCGCCAACGCACACCCGCTGGCCGCGGTCTACGCCCCGCAGGTCGTTGCCGCGGCGCAGGGCTACAGCCATGTGCTCGCGCCCTCGACCACGTTCGGCAAGGATCTCGCGCCGCGCATCGCCGCACTGCTCGGCGTGGCGCAGGTGTCCGACATCGCCGAAGTGCTCGGCGCGCACCAGTTCAAGCGCCCGATCTACGCCGGCAACGCGATCGTCACGGTCGAGGCGCCAGCCGACACGACCCTCGTCGGCACCGTCCGCACGGCCTCGTTCGCGGCCGCGAACGGCGGTGGTTCGGCTACCGTCGAAGCACTGAATGTCAGCGCGGAACTGCCGACGCATACGCGCTTCGTCGAACTGCAGCAGGGCAAGAGCGATCGCCCGGATCTGCAGAGCGCCGGCCGCGTCGTTTCGGGTGGCCGCGGCGTGGGCTCGGCGGAGAACTTCGCCGTGATCTACAAGCTCGCGGACAAGCTCGGTGCCGGCGTCGGCGCCTCGCGCGCCGCGGTCGACGCCGGCTATGTGCCCAGCGACCTGCAGGTCGGTCAGACCGGCAAGATCATCTCACCGGCGCTGTACATGGCAATCGGCATCTCGGGCGCGATCCAGCACCTGACCGGCATCAAGGACGCCGGCACCATCGTTGCGATCAACAAGGATTCGGAAGCGCCGATCTTCGAGATCGCCGACATCGGCCTCGTCGGCGATCTATTCGTGCTGGTGCCGGAGCTCGAGGCCGCACTGGGCTGAGATAACCGGCTATCGCCTGAAAAGACCCGCCGCGCGCGGGTCTTTTCGTTTCGGCGAACGCGCGCACCGATTCAGCGCTGGATGCAACGTAAGTCATCGCCAGTGCCTGTATCAACGCGTAGGATGCACCGCCCTTTTCGTCGCGTCCGCCATCACGCCATGCTCGTTCGACCGGTAGTTCTGTCTTTGCTTTGTCTTTTTGGCGCGACCGCGCAGGCCGCGTTGCGCATCGACGGGCGTATCGACGAGGAGCAGTGGCGCGACGCGCAGGTGTTCCGTGACTTCAAGCGCACCCAGCCCTATACGCTGGACGCGGGCACCGTCGTGACCGAAGCGCGCCTGCTGTCCACGCCCGAGGGCATCGCGTTCGCGTTCCGCTGCGAGCAGCCCGCCGAGGTCGTGCGCGTCAAGCCGTTCACGCCGCGCGACCGGATCCGCAACGCCGACCGCGTCAACGTCATGATCGACTTCGACGCCGACGGCAAGACCGGCTACAACTTCACCGTGTCGCTGTCCGATTCGATCGAGGACGCGATCATCACCGACGAAAACCAGTTCAACACCGACTGGGACGCGGACTGGCAGCACGCGATACAGGAAGACGCGGACGGCTGGAGCGCCGAGATCCTGCTGCCCTGGACCATCGCGAGCATGCGCGGCAGCGACACGCCGACCCGTGACGTCGCGGTTTACGTGGATCGCGTGATCGCGCAGCGCAGCGAACGCTCGGCGGTGCCGACCGCGTTCTTCGGCAACCCGGTGTTCCTGTCCGCGTTCCAGCGCGTGACCATCCCGCAATACCGCGCGCAGATCCTGGATTTCTTCCCGTACGTGTCGGCGCTGTACGACCTCAAGCATCCGGGCAGCGAGTTCCGCGCCGGTGCCGATCTGTTCTGGAAACCCAGCGGCGATTTCCAGCTGACCGCGACGGTGAATCCGGACTTCGGTCAGGTCGAGTCGGACGAACTCGTCGTGAACTTCGACGCGATCGAAACCTTCTACTCGGACAAGCGCCCATTCTTCACCGAGAACCAGGCGCTGTTCGATATGCGCAGCGCGCCCGACGGCGTGCTGCTGTACACGCGCCGCGTCGGCGCGGCGTCCGACGACGGCAGCGGCCGCGCCGCGGACATCACTGCCGCGCTCAAGCTCAACGGCACCGCTGGCAACGTCAAGTACGGCGCGTTCCTGGCCGAGGAAGACGACGAGGCCGGCCGCCGCTTCGCCGCCGGCCGCCTGTTGTATAACTTTGGCGAATCCAACATCGGCGCGCTCGTGACCTCGGTCGACCGACCCGCGCTGGATCGCCAGGCCGACGTGCTCGCGAACGACTGGCGCTGGCAGATCGCGCCGTCCCTGCGCCTGGACGGCCAGCTGCTGCTGTCGCAGATCGACCAGTCCGGCGTCACGAGCAAGGACAGCGGCGGCGTGCTGCGCCTGACTGCGACGCCGTCGGAAAATCTGCAGCACACGGCGATCCTGACCCACCTCGGCGATGCGCTGGATTTCAACGACGCGGGCTACATGCCGCGCAACAATTTCAACCGTGTCTATTGGGAATCCAGCTACAAGCGCAACGACCTGCCCGCCGACGCCGCCACTGCCTCGGTGACTTGGCGCGGAATCGGCATGTACCGCGCGAACGACGACGGCGACCGCCTGAATTCCTATGGCTATCTCACGCGCAACGCCGAGTTCCGCGCCGGCGGCGCGTATTTCCTCGAATTGCGCGTAGACAGCGCCGGCTATGACGACCAGATCGCGCGCGGCAACGGCAATGTCTGGCGCGGCCCGCGCCAATGGCTGTTCAGCGAATACACGAGCGCGCGCCGCGGCAAATGGCAGTACACGCTCGGCGCGTGGGTGTTCCAGGAAGGCGTCAAGGACCACGCACTGCAGCTCGAGTCCAGCATCAGCTACAGCGTCAACGACCGCCTGTCGATCGACGGCGAAATCAATCCGCGCTGGAGCCGCGACTGGCTGATCTGGCTCGACGGCAACCGCCTCGCGAGCTATCGCCGCACGCAATGGGATACGGCACTGAACATCAACTGGTTCCCCAAGGCGCGGCACGAGCTGCGCGCCAAGCTGCAGTGGTTCGCGGTGGACGCGCATGACGCGACCGCCTACCGCATCGCCGCGCGCGGCCGTCTGACGGAGGACGGCCGCGCCGAGGATTTCAGCGTCAACAATTTCGGCCTGCAGCTGCGCTACCGCTATGAACTTGCGCCGCAGTCGGAGCTCTACCTCGTCTACAGCCGCGGCGGCTATGAGCAGCGCGACCGGCGCGACGAGAGCAGCGACCTGTTCGTCGATGCGCTCAGCCTGCGCGACGCGGACCAGTTCCTGGCGAAGCTGCGGTATCGTTTTTAGTGCGATAGAAGCGCCACCGCGTACAGCGGAACTCGTCACATTGATGAACGCGTGACGGGGACGATGCGATAGAAAGCGCCGGCGCGGCGGCTCTGGCAAACTCCACGTCGGCAGCACGGCGGCCGCGGTACCGCGGCGACACGGAAGACAGGCAAGAACACATGAAGAAGCCGATCTGGGCACCGGGCACGGAGCGCGTCGAACGCGCCAACCTCAGCCGCTTCGTGCGCTTCGCGCGCGAGCAGACCGGCAACGACGACCTGCGCGACTACGCCGCGATCTACGATTTCTCGATTCATCATCCGGAACGTTTCTGGCCGCTGGTGTGGGAGTTCTGCGGCATACGCGCCGTCGGCACGTTCCACGACGTCATCACGCCGGCCGGACACATCGCCGACGTGCGCTGGTTTCCCGGCGTACGCCTGAACTTCGCGCAGAACCTGCTGCGCATCCGCGACGAGCGTTGTGCGCTGACCTACCGCGACGCTGCCGGCGCGTGGCAGGAGATCAGCTATGCGCAACTGCATCAGCAGGTCACGCGGGTCGCCGCGGCGCTGCGCGCGCAGGGCCTGAAGCCCGGCGACATCGTGACCGGCCTGCTGCGCAACGGCAGCGAAGCCGTCGTCGCGATGCTCGCCAGCGTCGCCATCGGCGCGGTCTGGTCGGCGCTGGTGCCGGACACGGACGCGCCCGCGCTGCGCGCCGCGCTGAAATCACTCGCGCCGCGCCTGGTCTTCGTCGATGCGGCGCAGCTCGAACGCGTCGACGAATTCCTCGATAGCGCACAGACCGTCGTCGTCGGTGCGGCTGTCGCCGGCTCGGCAGCCAATGCACGCCGCAGCTGGGCCGGATTGCTCGCCCATGACCCGGCGCCGCTGTCCTTCGAGCTCGCGGGCTTCGACCAGCCGCTGTACGCGCTGTGCCGCGCCGATGGCGAAACCAGCCTGCATTCGGCCGGCGGGACGCTGATCCAGCACCTCAAGGATCTGCTGCTGCACGTCGATCTCAAGCGCGAGGACCGCGTACTGCATGCGGCGGTGCCGGGCAACCCGGAATGGTATTGGCTCACCTCCGCGCTCGCGGCCGGCTCGACGCTGGTGCTCGCCGGCGATGCGCTCGATCTGGCCGGCAGCGCTGCCTGGGATCTCGTCGACGAACAGGCGATCAGCGTGCTGGCCACCGACACCGGACAGCTCGCCGCGTTCGCCGCATCGTCGCTGCAGCCGCGCGATTCGCACAAGCTGCTGTCGCTGCGGACCATCCTCGCGACCGGAGCGGCACCGCCGCCGGCGGTCATCGAGCAGGTCTACGCGCGCGGCAAGGAGCGCGTGATGCTGTCCGTCTGCGGCGGCGACGCCGGCGGCATGTGCCTTCTCGCGCTGGGTTGTCCATTGTTACCCGTGTATACGGATGAACTGCAGTGCCGCAGCCTCGGCATGCACGTGCAGGTGCTCGACGGCGGCGGCAATCCGCTGCAGGAAGAGCCCGGCGACCTGGCCTGCCTCGCGCCGTTCCCGGGCCTACCGCTGGGATGGCTCGACGACGCTGGTGCGCGACGGTTTCGGGCGCATTATTTTTCCCGTCACGGCGATGCGTGGTGCTGCGGCGAGCGGGCGTTGCTGACGGCGCACGATGGGTTGCAGATTGCGCCGGGCCAGTAATCGCGTCTAATCAGAGTGCTTTCTCCCGGCATGAACAACATCAACCCCGTCCCCACCCTACCCTCCGGCCCGTTGGGCGTTCAGGACGATGAGAGCCTTCGGCTCTAAGCCATCGTCCTTCACCCCCTTGAAGGGGAGGGCTTGAAAGGCAACCGCATGAATCACTTCGTCCATCCGCTGGCCTGCTGCGAAAGCACCCATATCGGCGAGCGCACGCGGGTCTGGGCATTTGCGCATGTGCTGCCCGGCGCGCGCATCGGCGCCGACTGCAACATCTGCGATCACGTCTTCATCGAGAACGACGTCATCGTCGGCGACCGCGTCACGGTCAAATGCGGTGTGCAGCTATGGGACGGTCTGCGCATCGAGGACGACGTGTTCATCGGACCGAACGCCACCTTCACCAACGATCCGTATCCGCGCAGCAAGCAGTATCCGGAAGCGTTCGCGCAGACCACGCTGGGGCGCGGCGCCTCGATCGGCGCGAACGCGACCATCCTGCCCGGCCTCAGCATCGGCCAGCACGCGATGGTCGGCGCCGGCGCCGTGGTCACGCGCTCGGTGCCGCCGCACGCGATCGTCAGGGGCAATCCCGCACGCATCACCGGCTACGCGTCGGCCACGCAGCAGGCCGGCACGACTGCCGGCGCGACGCCGTTCCCGTTGCAGCCCGGCGTCGCCGCCACGCAGGTGCACGGCGTGACGCTGCATCGGCTGCGTCAGGTCAACGACCCGCGCGGCAACCTGAGCGCCGGCGAATTCCCCCACGACGTGCCATTCCCGGTACGCCGCTACTTTCTCGTCTATGACGTGCCCAGTACGGAAACCCGCGGCGAACACGCCCATCTGGCCTGCCACCAGTTCCTGATCTGCACCAAGGGCAGCGTCGCGGTCGTCGTCGACGACGGCATACGCCGGCAGGAATTCCTGCTCGACCGTCCCGAACTCGGCATACACATGCCGCCGATGATCTGGGGCATCCAGTACAAATATTCCAGCGATGCGGTGCTGCTCGTGTTCGCCTCGCATCACTACGAGGCCGGCGACTATGTGCGCGACTACGACGAGTTCATTGCGCTCAAGCAGGCGGAAGCCGTGTCGGGCTGATTCGCCACACCCGATGATCGAAGGTCCGAGGGTCTGTGTCCTGCTTTAACGAAAGAGCTAACTGCGGCTCCACAACGGTGGCAGCACGCTGCCGTCCTCGTTCGCCGCGATGCGCGGCACGCGCGAGAAACCCGCTGCGAAATGAGTTGCCAGATCCGGCGGCAGTGCGACGCCGGTAGTGCTGCCATACAACGCCGCCTGCAGTTGCGCGATGGCGTCGCGCTGCGCGGCCGAGTCGAGCTGCGCGGCGAGTTCGCCGAGATGCGCGGCACGCAGTCCTTCGCTGCGTGCCCAGGCGAGCAGGCGCTGCGCTGCCGCGGCCACGTCGCCGGCCGCGACGGTCTGTTCGAAGCTGCGCCGCGTCGGGCTGAAGACGACGGCTGTTGGAGCGGCGGGTTTCGCACGGCCGCGTGCGCGGCGCCGCGACACGAACCAGATCGCGAGCGTCAGCAGCCATAGGCCAAGTGCGAACAAAGCCACAAAGCGCCAGAATGCAATAAGCAGCTCCGCTTCACCGGGTATTGCCGCGGCACCGCCCGCTCCACTGACCGCCGGAGCCGTCGTGGTCGGCGCCGCGCCGGGCACGGCCTCGGCGACCTCGATCGTGATCTCGCGCGTCTGCGCCTTCGCCGACGCATCGGCGGCGGTGTCCCACCAGTCCAGTGATGCCGGCGGAATGCGCAGCGTCCCCGCGCGGGTAGGCACGATCGCGAACTTGCGGCTGCGTTCGCCGACGATCCAGCCGCCGTTCTCGCGCGAACGCGTGACCGACTTGTCGGGATAGATTTCCGCGCCGTCGATAGTCGGGAGCACCAGCTCCGGCAATTGTTCGAAGCCCAGACCCTGCGCCACGATCGTGAGTGTGATCGTCAGCGGTTCGCCGACGCGGCCCTGGGTCGCGCCGTCGACGCCTTCGGCTTGCAATTGCAGCGATTGCGCCGGCAGCCACGGGCCGTCGCCCGAGTTGGCCGGCCGCGGATTGATCGCGACGGACAGCGCTTCCGAACGCGTCGTGACGGCGCGGCCGCGGCCGAAGAACATCGCGTTCGGGTCGTTGCCGCTGAGTGCGCGGCCGCGGAAATTCAGCGCCGGCAACTGCAGCGGACCGCTCTTCTGCGCGGTCACCGCATAGCGCCGTTCCAGCACGCGATAACGTCGGTTCGAACGCTCGACGTCGTAGCTGCGATCCTGGCCAAGCTTCTGCACGACGGCATCGGCGACGCTGAGTTCCTCGACGGCGCCGTCGGTGAGATTCACCGCGTAGAAGAACTTCACCGTGACGCGTATCTGCTGCTGCACGTAGGCGGTCAGCGGCTCGGCCGTGACCTCGATGAAGAAATCATCGCCGGGACTGGCGGCCGCGACGTCCGGCGCGGCGCCGACGCTCAACTCGATGGGCGCGGTCCTGCTCTTGCCGACGAGCAGTGCCGGAACGGTCAGCTTGCCTTCGCGGCGCGGCTTGAGCCCCACGGCCCAGAGCATGGTGCTGCTGGTGCTGCCGTTGACGATGCTGACGGAACTCGAACTGGAGCGGCCGAGCAGTTCGAAATCCGCTTCCAGCACGCTGAAATCGGGTTCGCTGGTCGACTCGGTCGTCTCGACGTTGAGCGTGACGGTTTCGCCGAGCTGCACTGTATCGCGATCGAACCAGGCCCGCGTCTGCTCGGCGGCCGGGGCCAGTCCGGCAAAGGCGCAGAGCGCGAACAGCAACAGCAGTCGTCGGATCATGGAAGGTCCTGCCGGGTGGGTCCGGTGAAGCACGCTGACGTCGCGTGGCGCGCGCCGCGACGACCGCGATCGCGGCGTGCACGCGCCGGTACGCTGCGGCATGCGCGCGATGCGATGTGTAATTCGGGCGTTCGCACCGGCGCGGAAAACATCAGCGTTCTCCGCGCTGCGCGCCGCGCTGGCGCCGTTCGTATTCGAGCTGGAACTTGCGCCGCAGCAGCCCGCCCGGATCGTCGGGCACGCGCTGCAGCCACTGGTCCACGGCCTGGCGCTGCTCGCGCTCGGCCTCGGTTTCCGCCGGCACCGTCACGGTCTTGTCGCCGGGCTTGTCGCCCGGCTTGGCATCGGTCTTCTCGCCTGCGCTCGCGCGCTGCGCCGCGTCGGCCTTGTCGCCGGCGCCTTCCTGCAGCGCGCGCTCCATCGCCTGGCGAAACGCTTCCTGCTGTTTCGCGTTGGCCTTGGCCTGGGCGCCCTGCCCGGCTTCGGCCTTGCTCTCATCGCGCTCGCCGGGCTTGGCCTTACCCTCGCGCGAGGCCTGGTCCTGTCCCTGCTGCGTTTCGCCCGCGGCGCGCGAGGCATCGTCAGCCTGCGACTGCGCGCCAGGCTGACCGCTCTGCGCGGCTTCTCCCTGCTGGCCGGCCTTGCCGTCCTGCTGCTGCCCGGACTCGCCGGCGCTGGCATCCTGCGACTGCTGTGCGGCGTCCGAACCGTCCTGATTGCCCTGCTCGGGCTGATCGGGCTTCGCGCCGGACGGCGAGGGCTGATCCTTCGACGAGCCGTTCTTGTCCTGCGCCGATTTCTGCTGTTGTTGCTGGCGCAGCCACTCCTCGACCGCCTGCTTGTTCGCCTTGGCATCCGCATGGCCGGGATCGCGCCGCAGCGCTTCATCCCAGGCCGCGATGGCCTGTTCGTACTGTTGCTGCTGGGCCAGTGCGTTGCCGAAGTTGTAGGCCGCATCGGCACTGCTGCCCGGGGCCCAGTCGGCCGCGGCGCCGGCCGCATCGCCGGCGCGGAATTTCGCCGCGCCGCGCAGGTCCGGATCGCGCGCCTGCGCCGCAGCCTGCTCGGCCTCGCCTGCCTGCAGCGACTGCCAGGCCTGCTGGTCGGCGCGCTGCCACAGATCGCTCCACTGCAGCGCGTAGGCCGGACGCGGCGGCGCAATACCGGCCGCGAGCACGAGTGCGAGCAGCCAGCCGCGACGAAAACCCGCGAGCGCGAGCGGCAGCAGCAGCAAGGCCAGCCAAGGGCCGCGATCACGCCATTGCGCGCTTTCCACACCTGCCACGTCCGCTGCGGCACCGCCCGGGCTGGCTGTCGAGGCCGCCGTCGCCAGCAGCGTCGTCAGATTTGCCGCGGTGCCGCTGTCGAGCTGCACGAAGCGGCCGCCGCCCGCGTCCGCGACACCACGCAGGCGCTCCGCGTCCAGCCGCGGCACGACGATGTCGCCTTTGGTATCTTTCCAGAAATCCCCTTGTGGCAAACTGACCGGCGCGCCGGCAGCGGTGCCGACCGCGAGCACCGAGACGCGCACGCCCTGCTGCGCCGCCTCGCGCGCGGCGCTCACCGCGTCGCCGGATACCGCGTCGCAGACCAGCAGCAGTTCGCCACCGCCGCCGCCGGACTGGCGGATCAGTTCCACGCCGCGGCGGATCGCGATCGCGGTTGCGTTGCCGCCGACCGGCATGACGCCGGGCTCCAGCTCCGCGAGCAGATTGCGCACCGTGGCCGCATCGTCGGTCATCGGCGCGACGACGAAGGCATCGCCGGCATAGCCCAGCAGCGCGACCTGGCCGTCGCCGAGCGTGTCGAGCAAGTCACGTATCGCAAAGCGCGCGCGGGTCAGCCGGTTCGGCTTGAGATCCGCCGCGAGCATGCTCGGGCTGAGTTCCAGCGCGATCACGCGCGCGGCCTGGTTGCGATACAACGGTGTCGGCAGGCGTTCCCAGGCCGGGCCGGCCAGCGCGACGCAGGCGATCAGCCAGCCTCCGCCGAGCAACGCCAGCGGCCAGCGGCGCGACACCTCACTGCCGGCCAGCAGATGCTGCAACAGGTGCGCGTCGATCGCGCGCGCCCAGCTGCGCTGCGCACCGCCGTCGGCACGCAGCGCGAACCACAGCAGCGGCAGTGCCAGCAGCGCGAGCAGCCACCAGGGCCGCAGCAGGACGAAGTCGGCCGTCATGGGTCGCTGCGCCCGCTCAGACCGGCAACGCGCAGGCCCGCGTAGCGGCGCGGATCGAGCGCCGGCAGCAGGACCAGCAGCAAGGCCAGTGCCAGCGGCAGATGGAACAGTTCGTCGACCGGGCGATAGCGCTCGTTCTGGTCGGCGGCAGGCTCGAGCTGGTCGATCTCGCGGTAGATGCCGGCCAGCTCCGCCGTATCGCGCGCGCGGAAGAAGCGGCCGCCGGTCTTCTCGGCAATCTCGGTCAGCAGCGGCGCGTCGAGATCGGCCGACGGATTGACCGAGCGGCTGCCGAAGAAATCATCGACGCGCATGCGCTCGGATCCGAGTCCAATCGTATACACCTTGACTTTTTCCGACTGGGCCAGTTCGGCCGCCTTGCGCGGTTCGATCTCGCCGGCGGTGTTGACGCCGTCGGTCAGCAGGATCACGACGCGCTGCGCCTCCGGCCGGTCGCGCAGGCGCTTGACCGCAAGACCCAGCGCATCGCCGATCGCGGTCTCGCGGCCGGCCAGGCCGACGGCCGATTCGTCGAGCTGGGTCTTCACCGTTTTCACGTCGAAGGTCAGCGGCGTCAGCAGGTAGGCGTTGGAGCCGAACAGGATCAGCCCGACACGATCGCCGCCACGGCGCGCGATGAAGTCGCCGACGATGGTCTGCATGGCCTGGAAGCGCGTGGCCTGGCTGCCGCTGAGATTCATGTCGCCGATGTTCATGCTGCCCGACACGTCGAGCGCAAGGAGCAGTTCGCGGCCGCTGCGCGGCAGGTCGGCGGGTTGGCCTATCCATTGCGGCCGCGCGACCGCGGTGACGAGCAATACCCAGACCAGCCAGGCCAGTACGCGCGCCGCGGCGGCGCGGCGCGACCCGCCCGCGATCTCGGCCGGATCGAGCACGCCGGCATACGGCAGATGCAGCGCCGCGCCGTGCTCGTCGGCCGCCGGCAGCCAGCGCCATACGACCCAGGGCAGCGGCAGCAGCAGGAACAGCCATGGCCAGGCCCAGTCAAACATCACGCAGCTCGCTGCGCAGCACGCGCTGAAGATGGCCGCGCGCGAGCACATGCAGCGCCTGCACGTCGACGCTGGCCTGCGGTCGCCAGGCGGCGTCGTTCAAGGCGCCCGCGTAGGCCCCGAAACCATCGCCGTGGCGGTCGAGAAACCGGATCCAGTCCTCGCCGCGCAGGCTCGCCGCGTCGGCGCGCACGGCACGCGCGAGCCGGCGCAGGAACTGCGACAGCGCGGCCAGATAGACCGGCACCGCGTCTGCGTCGTCGGATTGCGGTTGCAGCCGGTCGAGCTCGGCGATCAGCAGCCGCTGCCGCCGGCGTCGCTGCAAATGCCGGCGCAACAGCCAGATCGCCGCGACGAGCGCCGCGAGCGCAAGCAAGCCGAGCACCCACCAGCCCGGTGCCGGCGGCCAGGCGGACGGCTCCGCCGGCAAATGGATATCGCGCAGTTGTGGAAGATTGTCGGTCGGAATGTCGGCCATCAGCCGGCGTTCCTGCGTGTGGCCAGGGCGAGGCCGAGCGAAGCCAGGCTGCGCGTGAGATCGTCGCGCGTATCCAGCGTCAGCGTGCCGATCCCGAGCCGGCGCGTCTGCTGCAGCAGCAACTCACGGCGCTCGCGGAACGCGTCGGTCCAGCGTGCGTCGGTGCGGCCGCCGAATTCGAGCCAGCGACGCTGGCCGCCGACTTCGACGGCATAGCGGCCGCGCGGCGGGGCCTGCATTTCCAGCGCGTCGGTCAGCAGCACCAGGCGCACTTCACCGTGCGTCGCCAGACGCGCCAGCGGCGCCTCGGCCGCGGCGTCGCTGGAAAAACCGTCGCTGAGCAGCAGGACCAGACAACCCGGTCGCGCCAGGCGCCGCGTGCGTTCCAGCGCCTGCGACAAGGCTGACGGCGCGGCGGCACGATCGGCGCGCGCGAGCAGATCCCAGTCGGCCAGTGCGCGCAGGCAGTGCAGCACGCCACGCGGGCCGCCGACCGGGCGTACTTCGCCGGTGACGCCGCTGCCGAAGCCAAGTGCGCCGACGCGGTCGCCGCCGCGGATCGCGCTCCAGGCGATCAGCGCCGCCGCGCGCGCGGCCTGTACCGACTTGAAGCAGACCCGCGTGCCGAAATGCATGCTCGGGGAATGATCGACGACGAGCAGCACGCTGCGCTCGCGTTCTTCCTGGAACACCTTGGTGTGCGGTTTGCCGCTGCGCGCGGTCACGCGCCAGTCCATGCTGCGGATGTCGTCGCCGGGCTGATAGCCGCGCGATTCCACGTAGTCCACGCCACGGCCGCGGAAGCGCGAAGTCTTGATGCCGGCCTGCGAGGTCGCGACCTTGCGCGAAGCCGCGAGCACGAGCGAACGCGCCGCCAGACGCAGGGCGATCAGGCTGTCGAGGTCGACCTGCACGGCCGACGCGCCGCGCGGCACGGGACGCGCCGGCGGGCTGCCGGAAACGGGCGTGACGGTGGTGCCGGAAACCATGCGCTTCAGGGCAGGCTGATGCGCGAGAGCAGTTGCGCGATGACGTGATCGGGACGCACGCCCTCGGCTTCGGCCTCGTAGCTCAGCAGCACGCGGTGACGCAGCACGTCGGCGGCGACGGCATGGATGTCGTCGGGCAGCACGTAGTCGCGGCCGGCGAGCCAGGCATGCGCGCGTGCGCAGCGGTCCAGCGCGATCGTGCCGCGCGGACTCGCGCCGAAAGAGATCCAGCGCGCGAGGTCGTCGCCATGCCGCGCCGCGTTGCGCGTGGCAATCACGAGTTCGACGATGTAGCGCTCCAGCGGCGGCGCGAGGTGCAGGTCGAGCACGGCTTCGCGCGCGGCAAAGATCTGCGCTTGGCTCAGGCGCTGCAGGGGCGCGGAGACGTGCTGCAGTTCGTCGCGGGCGCGGGCGCGGGCAAGCGTGAGAATGGCCGCTTCCGCATCGGCATCCGGATAGCCGATCGTGACATGCATGAGGAAGCGGTCCAGCTGCGCCTCGGGCAGCGGATAGGTGCCTTCCTGCTCGATCGGATTCTGCGTCGCCATGACGAGGAACAGCGGCGGCAGCGGATAGGTCGTGCGGCCGATCGTGACCTGGCGCTCGCCCATCGCTTCGAGCAGCGCCGATTGCACCTTGGCCGGCGCGCGGTTGACTTCATCGGCAAGGATGACGTTGTGGAAAATGGGCCCGCGCTGGAATTCGAAGCGGGCTTCCTGCGGGCGGTAGATCTCGGTGCCGGTGAGGTCCGCGGGCAGCAGGTCGGGGGTGAACTGGACGCGGTGGAAGTCGGCCTCGATGCGGCTGGCCAGTTCCTTGATCGCGGTGGTCTTGGCCAGGCCCGGCGCGCCTTCGACGAGCAGATGGCCGTCGGCGAGCAGGGCGATGAGCAGACGGTCGACCAGACGGCTCTGGCCGATGATGCGGCCGGAGAGGTCATCGCGCAGCGCGCGGAACGTGTCGATCAGCGTCGGCATACGCTGCGTTTCGGGTTGATCCATGGAAAAGGTCGCCAGGAGGTCGGGACGGCCGGGTTGGACCGCGTAAGGGCCGGAAAGTTTGCCGCAGGGCGCAAGCCCTGCGCTACCCGACCAACGGCACAGCCGTGAGGTTCAAACCAGCGCGATCGCATCCTCCAGCAGCATAGGCTTGCCGATCAGGTAGCCCTGCGCGTAGGTGCAGCCGAGCGCGCCGAGCGCGTGCAGTTGCTCGGTCGTTTCCACGCCTTCGGCGACGATGTCGCAGCCCAGCGAGTGCGCCATCGCGACGACGGCGCGCACGATCGCCAGGCAGCGCGGTTCGTGCATCTGGCGCACGAAGCCCTGATCCAACTTCAGCGTGTCGAACTCGAGCTTGTGCAAGTGGCCGAGGTTGGAGTAGCCGGTGCCGAAATCGTCGAGCGCGACCTTGAGGCCGGCCGCGTGACAGCGGGCGATGATGCCGGCGACCTGCTCGTAGTTCAGCACCAGGCTTTCGGTGATTTCGATCTTCAGCTGCGCCGGCTGCAGGCCGTGGGCGTGCACGACGGCGAGAAAGCGATCCAGCAGCGCGGCATCGTCGAGCTGGCGCCCCGACACGTTCAGCGCGACGAAGACCGGCTCACCGTTGACGCGGCCGCGCAGGTGCTGCAGGGCGCCGCAGACCTGGTCGAGCACGTAGTCGCCGACCGGCACGATCAGCGAGGTTTCCTCGGCCAGCGCGATGAACTCGGCCGGCGATACCGGACCACGCTCCGGGTGGGTCCAGCGCGTCAGCGCCTCGAAGCCGGCGATGCGGTTGCGCGCGATGTCGAGAATGGGCTGCAGGCGGACTTCGAGATCGCCCTTGTTCAGCGCTTCGCGCAGATGGCTTTCGAGGCGGATCTTGTCCATCGCCAGCATTGCGTCGTTGGTGCGCGGCGTCGGGACTGCGCTGGACAGAGGCTCCGACTGGCCGGACAGCTGCGCCAGCGCCGAGCGATAGCGCGAGATCTGGCTCAACAGCAGCGCGCGCACGACCGGGTCGGCCGATTCGAGCCGCTCGGCGAACTGCTTGCGGTCTATCGGCATCAGCACGCAATCGGACAGCGCCCGCGCCGTCGCGGTCCGCGGCGAGTCATCGAGCACCGCCATTTCGCCGAGCAGGTCGCCGGGCCCGAGTACGCCCAGACGGCGCGAGGTGGCGCCCTGCGCGGTGGTGACTTCGATGGAACCGGTCTCGAGCAGGAAGGCCGAGGTAGGCGCGTCGCCCTGATGAAACAGAACACTGCCGGCGGGCACGTCGACGCGAAAAGAGGTTGCGGACATGAGCAGCTCCCTGTGCTGGGCCGATGCTAGCAGGGGCTGGCGGGTGTCGATACCCGCGAACGCGGCGTTGGGCCGCACGCAAAAAAAGAGGCCGCCTTGCGGCGGCCTCTGAATCACGCTTTGAGCGGTGCGTGCGTTACGGCACGGTCACGGTCACGTTGCAGGTCTGCGGCGTATTCAGCGTCACGTTCGCGCTGACCGGTCCGGACTGCGCGCAGCCGCCGCTGAAGGTCACCGTGCGACCCGGCGCCGCCGGGCAGGTGGCACCCGACGGCACTGCGGTCAGTTGCACCGCCGTGCCCTGGTCGAAGGAGGAATTGCAGGTCACGTTGCCGCCGCCCCCTGGCGCGCTGCAGGCGATGCCGGCCGGGTTGCTCGCCACGGTCAGGCCGCAGGCAGTCGGACCGGCCGCCGTCGGCGTCACGTTGACCGTCAGCTGGATCGGCGTCGTCGTGGTACCGCAAAGACCCGGCGGAGGCGGCGGACTGACCTGCGAGGCGCACAGATCGATGCCTTCGAATGTCACCGTCGTCTCCTCGCCCGACGCCGCAGTGAAGATGCATTCGCCGCTGCCCGGATTGCCGAAGTCGTTGAGATTTTCCCCGTTGATGACAGCCGTGGTCTGGCCCTGCGCGTTGGTCACGCCGGCCGGCGTCTGGATGCTGACGTCGCCCGAGCACTGGGTGTTGATGTTGACACCCGGGACCGGATTGCCGGCGCTGTCGCGCAAGGTCAGCGTGATGGTGCCGCCGCTGCCGCGGAACGAACTCGGCGATGCGGTGAGCGAGCCTTCGCCAGATGCCGTGATCTGGACGTCATCGGAGAGCTCGCCGGACGAGAACACGACGCGGGGCGTGTTGGTACCACCGCTACCGGCAGTACTGATGCCGAGCGTGCGTACGATCGCGACCGTGCAGCCATTGGCACCGGTGCGTCGTGCAACGGTGCCCGAACCCGGGATGTTGTCGACGAAACCCTGGCCGCCGGGATTCAATCCGGAGAAGGTGAAGTTGATCGCAAGACCCTGCAAAGGCGCGCCCAGCGCATCGATGACGCAGACGGTGACCGCGGCGGAGGTATTGCCGCTGATCTCTTCCGGATTGGCCGTCAGCTTGCCCGGAGCGATGCCCGGGAACACATACGTGCCGATGTCGGTGACTTTCTTGATCGCGCCCGACGCACCGACGCCGTCGCCCTGGGCGTGCAGATAGACGAGCTTGCCGAGGCGGTTGTTCGGGAAATTCAGCAGCGCAGTCGCGACACCGTTCGCATTGGTGATGCCGAGCGTGCCGCCGTTGAATGTGCCGCTGTCGCGGATGTTGGCGTCGACGGAGCGGCCGATCACATAGGGCAGGATCGGGCCGCTGTTGACGATGTTGCCGCTGTCGTCGTTGCGGTTGAACGGCACACTCACGTTGAGGCTGGTCGACGTATTGATGGTGGCGACCGTGCGCGCGCTCTCGAGATCACGGTTGCCCGGCACGAGATCACCGAAGACCAGCAGCGTGTCGCCGGGACCCGGCCGTTCGCCCGGCCCCGTGCTGGAGCAGCGGGGTTCGGTCGGCTTGATGAAGCCGATGAAGCAGCCCGTCTGAGACGTGAACAGCGTGCCCGTTTCCTGCGGGTCGCCGTCGTTGCCGGCGATCAGGAAACGTCCGGGGCCGTCGACCGGGAAGCCGACTGCAGGTGCATCGATCGCGCCGAAGCGGATCGACGTGCCGGCCGGAACCGGGTTGCCCTGGCGGTCGGTGGCCAGCGCGCTGACGACGAGCGAATAGGTGCCATTCGGACCGACGCCACCGGTGATGGTGCCCGTCGTGATCGCGTCCTCAGTCGGCGACGTGATGGCGAGGCTGAACAGCTTGCCGTCCGACACGACCACGCTCTCGGTCGAGACCAGCGGATCGGTGATGCCGTTGTCCACGTTGTTGTCGGAGCGGTCGACCGTGACGCGGATCTGCACCGGGCCCTGGATGGTGCCGGCGCGGAACGAGGCCGAGGCGACGCCCTGCACGGTGCGGGTCTTGACCGACGGACCGGTCGAGGAACCGCCGGCGCCCAGCGCGCTCAGGGTTCCATAGTTGGCGCCGCCGACGACGTCGAACTGGACGTTGTTGAACGAGGTGTTGCCGCTGCCCGGATTCGGTACGAACTGGCCACCACCGTCGCGCACGACTGCCGTGACGATGGTCGTGTTGGGCCCGCCGGTTTCCTGGATATAGACGCGGTTCGGCGTCGCATCGACGGCTAACGACGCCGGCAGCGACGAGGCAATGTTGTTGACCGTGATCGGGAACGTCCGGGATATCGTCGTGTTCGATCCCGTGTCGCGCGCCGTGACCGTCACCGTGGCGACGCCGGCGGTGCTGGACGAGTGAACGAAGATCGTCGCGTGGCCGCCGGTCACATCGACCGGACCGCTGCCGAGCAGATCGAGGAACTCGTTGCCGCGCAGATAGTTGCCCTGCGCGTCCACCTGGATCGGTGTGGCCGGGTCGTCGAGCGTCGAGAACGACGCCACGGTCACCGGCGTAATCGCAACCGCGACTTCCAGGCCCGACACCAGATCGCCATTGGCGCGACGCCAGGTGATGTCGAGCTCCGACATGAACGGCGAACCGAAGAACGGACCGACGTTGTCGCGGTTCAGCGGCAACTGGCTTGCAGTAGCAGTAATGGACAGGGTGCCGCTGGGTGTGGGCTGGAATGCGCCGTCACCACCGCTGCCGCCTCCGCCGCCGCAGCTGACCAGCATCAAGCTGGCCGCCAGCAGACCAAGGCATCGATTAAAAACTCTCATGTCGTCTCTCCAAGCTCGCAAATTGCATTGCGTTTCTGGCCGCAACGCCCGGAGAACCGGGCGTGTGCGAGCTCAAGCGTTATTTCAGGCTTTCGTTGAGAATGCGCGGCGTCACGAAAATCAGCAGTTCCGCCTTCTCGTTGCTGCTCTTCTTGTTGCGGAACAAAGCGCCCACACCGGGGATGTCACCCAGGAACGGGACTTTCTTGATGTCGTCGCGCGACTCGACTTCATAAACACCGCCCAGCACCACGGTCTGGCCGTCGTCGACGAGTACGGTCGTATTGATCTCGCGCTTGTCGATCTGCGGCACGAAACCGCCGCCCGGATTCGGCACCAACGCGGCAATGTTGTCTTTCTTCACATTGAGCGCGAGTACGACGCGTTCGTCGTTGGTGATCGTCGGTGTCACCTTGAGTTCCAGCACGGCGTCCTTGAACTGCACGGTGGCTTGTCCGCCACCGCCGCCCGAGCCCTGCTGGAAGGTCACGTAGCCGATTTCCTGGCCCTGCTTGATCACGGCTTCCTGCTGATTCGCCGTAATCACGCGGGGGCTGGAAATGACTTCGCCACGCGCTTCGGTCTGTGCCGCCGACAATTCCAGGTCGAGCAGGTAGTCGGCACCGAGGATGGCCAGGCCGAAGCTGCCGGCGGGCGTCGCCGCCGGCATGTTGACGCCGAGACGGTTGCCCAATGCCGGCACCGAGATACCACCCGGAATGATGCCCGGTGCGCTGACCGGTGTTCCGCGATCTCCGGCGAAGCGGTTGTTGAGCGCGACGTTGGCCATCGTGTCCGCCGCGACCTGGCTGCCCGAGAGCGACACGACGTTGCCGTTGTTGTCCTCGTAGCCGCCGCTCACGCCGAAGCGCACGCCGAGTTCCTTGGCGAAATCGTCGGTCGCGATGACGATGCGCGATTCGATCAGGACCTGCTGTACGGGTCGGTCGAGCGTCAGCACCAGATCACGGACTTCGCGAATCTTTTCCGGCGTGTCGTTCACCAGCAAGGTGTTGGTGCGTTCGTCGAAGGTGACGGAGCCGCGCGCCGACAGGAAGCCGCGGTTCAGTTCGGCCGACGAGCTGGCGCCAGCGGCGCCGCCAGCACTCGCGCCTGCGCCGCCGCCGCGGCTCTGCAGCAGGGCCGCAATGTCCTTGGCCTTGCCGTAGCTGACCTTGATGTAGGCCGAGTCCAGTTCAATACGCTGTTCCAGGGCGATTCGCGCGTCTTCGAGCGCCTGCTCGCGGTCGGCGATTTCCTTCTGCGGCGCGACCCAGATCACGTTGTCGCGTCGGCGCTGGTCGAGCCCCTTGGCCTGCAGTACCAGATCCAGCGCCTGGTCCCACGGCACGTTGATGAGGCGCAGCGTGACATTGCCGGTCACCGTGTCGGCGACGACGATATTGAGGTCGGATACGTCGGCGATCAGCTGCAGCACCGAGCGCGTCGGGATGTCCTGGAAGTTGAAGGTGACGCGGGCGCCGACGTATTCGGGCTCGGCGTTCTTGTCCTTCTTCTTTTCGGAATCGACCTTCTTCGGCGCGATCTCGAGCACGTATTCGTTGCCCGACTGGTAGGCGAGCTGCTCGTAGGGCCCCTTCGCGCTGATTTCCAGACGTGCGCCGTTGCCGCGCGAGCGCGCTTCGACGAACTGCACCGGTGTGGCGAAATCGAGCAGATCGAGGCGCTGGGCAAGGTTCGCGGGCAACTGTGCGTTGTACAGATCCAGCGTAATGTTGTCGCCTTCGCGCTTGACGTCCGTGGTGGCGCCTTCGCCGGTGAAGGTGATGACGACACGACCCTCGCCGTTCTTGCCGCGGCGGAAATCGATGTTCGACACTTCCACGCCGCGCGCGGCAATGGCCTTGTTCGGGTCGTTGCCGACCATGGCCGTAGCCGTGGCCGAACCGGTGATGCCGTTGCCGATGGTCAGGATCAGGTTGCGACCGTCGATCTTGCTCTCGTAACTCGACGGACGGACCAGATCGACCACGACGCGAGTGCGCCCTGCCGCCTCGACGGCGGATACGGCCGTCGTGGAGCCGGTATTGATCTCGACGTTGCGTTGCGCAAGAGCGCTGCGCGTGTCGGCGAGATCCAACGCGATGCGTGGTGGCGTGTCGGTGGTGAAGATCTGTGGATCGATCGCCGGTCCGGAGAGCTGCAGCGTTACTTCCACCTTGCCGCCCGGCAGGGTGTTGTAGCTGATCTTCTCGAGCACGTTCTCGGCACTGGCCGCACCGGAGCCCAGTGACGCGACGAGCATCAGTGCGGGTAGGCACCGACGCAGAAGGCGAGTCACGGGACCGGATGTGTGGCCCAGGTTGTTGGCAGCTGTCGTAGTCATGAAAGTTACCCCCAAGGGCCTCTTATTGGTCACCGAGCGCGATGGACGCCTGGCGCTCCATCCAGCCGCCGGCCCCGTTCGGAACCAGTTCGACGAGTTCGATACGGTCTTCGGCGATCGACGTGATGCGACCGTAGTTTTGTCCGAGATAGTTGTCGGCGTGCACACGGTGCACGACACCATCCGGGTCCTTGACGAGTCCCTCGATGGCAGTGCCGAGCCCCAGCGTGCCGACCATGGAAAGACCATCGAGCGGATATTTCTCCAGCAACTCGGGCGTGCGGTTCTGGTCCGGGCGTGGCCCGTTGCCGCCGTCGGCGAGTTGATCCTCACGCGCTTCCTCGGGGCTGGGGCTGAAGGGATCACGCAGATCCTGGCCCTGCCCGTCCTGACTCTTGTACTCGAAGGTTTCGAACGTCTTGACCACGGGCAGCGGATCGATGGGCGCTCCCCTCTTGGCCTTTTCCGCCGCGACCCAATCCTCCAGGTCGCGACGTCCCGCCGTGCAGCCCGCCAGCATCAGCAAAGCCAGGGCAGGCACAACAATGGTTCGCAAGCGCATGCTCATGGTCCTCCCCCGTGTCCGGCTGGCTTGGCTGGCACGGCCGGCCTCGGCGTACCTGGCGCCGCCGGGACTGGAGCCCCGGTCGTACCGGTCGGCGTCTCGTCGTCCTCTACATAGCGGTAGGTCTTGACCGTGCCTTCGAGCGCGAGCGTGCCGGCCGTCAGTGCGGGCTTGGCGCCTGGGGCGCCGGCCTGCGGCCGCAGCGAGACGTCGTGCATCGTCAGAATGACCACGCGCGGCAGCGTCGCCACACCACTGATGAAGGTGCCGAACTGGTGATAGGAGCCCACCATGCGCAGCGTGATCGGCTTTTCGGCGTAGAACTCCTTGATCGTCTCGGCGCCGGGCTGGAACAGGTCGTTTTCGATGCCAGAGGACAGCGCGGTCTGCGATATGTCGACCAGGAGCTCGGGCATTTCCGTCTTGCTCGGCAACTGCCGCAACATCTGTCGCAGCATGTCTTTCATTTCTTCGAGCTGCTGGCGCAACGCTTCCAGATTGACAGCCTTGGCCTGCTTGATGCGGAAGTCGGACTTGAGCGTTTCTTCCTGCTTCTGCTTGGTTTCCAGATCGTCCTGCTGGTCGCGGATCTGGAAATACCAGCCCACAAGGCAGATCACGCCAAACAGCAGCACGCAGAACGTCATCTTCACGCCCTGCGGCCAGTTGCCCGAATTCTGGAAGTCGAGATCGCGGAAATCAGAGAGCTTCATGGCTTGGCTCCCGGTGCGGCCGGCGTCCCAGGCGTACCCGGTGCCGCGGTCGTGGTTCCGTCCGGGTTCTCTTCCGATCCGGCCGGCTTGCGCAGCTTCACGTCCATCGCAAAGTCATACGGCATGCGCTTCTCGGCGGTGCGTTTGATTTCGGTTTTCTTGAGGTCCGGATGGCCCAGCCAGGGCGACGCCTCGACGTTACGCATGTAGGTCGCGACGCTCGCATTGGACTGCGCCACGCCTTCGAGAGTCAGGATGTCGCCGACCTGCTTGAGCGAGGTCAGCCGCACGCCCTCGGGAATCGTGTGCACCAGCTCATCGAACATGTGCACCATCTGCGACCGGTTTGCCTGCAGCTGCTCGATGACCTGCTTGCGCTGCAGCAGCTTGCTGCGCGTCTTGTCCAGTTCCTTGATCTCGTCGAGCTTCTTTTCGACTTCCGTGATCTGCGCCTGCATGTAAGTGTTGCGGTCGACCTGATTGTTGATCCGCGCGTCCATCCAGAACATCGCGCCGAGGAACGCAGCGACACCGGCCGCGCCCGCCATGGCGAGCATGACGAGGAATTCGCGTTTGCGCACCGCGCGCCGTTCGGCGCGCCAGGGCAATAGATTGATTTTTGCCATCAGTCGAAGCTCCTCAGCGCAAGCCCGCAGGCAATCATCAACGCCGGCGCATCCTGGGCCAGCGTCTGAGCCTGCACGCGGGAGGACAGCGACATGTTCGCCAGCGGATTGGCGACCACGCTCGGAACGCCCAGTTGCTCTTCCACCATGTCCGCCACGCCGGCGATGGACGCGCAGCCGCCGGCCAGCACGACCTGATCGACCTTGCTGTACTCGCTGCCGGCAAAGAAGAACTGCAACAAACGGCTGATCTGCTGGACCATCGCTTCCTTGAACGGCTCCAGCACCTCGATCTCGTAGGACTCGGGCAGACCGCCCTGCCGCTTGGCGAGGCCGGATTCCTCATAGGAAAGACCGTAGCGGCGCATGACTTCGTCGGTCAGCTGCTTGCCGCCGAACACCTGCTCGCGTGAATAGATCGTGCGCTGATTCTTGAGGACGATCAGTGTCGTCATGGTCGCGCCGACATCGACGACGGCCACGACGGCATCCTTGGATACGGCGAGCTGGTCGGCGATGAGCTTGAAGGCGTTCTCCATCGCGAAGGCCTCGACATCGACGACCTTTGCCGACAGTCCGGCCAGATCCAGCGCGGCGACGCGCAGATCGACGTTCTCGGTGCGCGACGCGGCCAACAGCACGTTGACCATGTCGGGGTTGTCCTTGACCGGCCCCAACGCCTCGAAATCCAGGCTAACTTCTTCGATCGGGTAAGGAATGTACTGATTTGCCTCGACCTGGATCTGGCCTTCGAGGTCTTCCTCGGACAGATCGGCGGGCATCGGAATCACCTTGGTGATCACCGCGGAACCCGCGACGGCGGCGGAGGCGAACTTCGTCTTGGCCCCGGAACGGCCCAGCGCGCGACGGATCGCTTCGCCAACGGCCTCGACCTCTACAATATTCTTTTCGACCACGGCATTGGGCGGGAGCGGTTCGACCGCGTAGTGTTCAACGCGGTAGCGACCACCCGACTGGCTGAGCTGCAATAGCTTGACCGCCGTCGAACTGATGTCCACCCCAATCAGCGGCGGCGCTTTCGGACTGAACAGGCCCACATTTTTCCCCTTCCCACGCGCTCTTACGAGCGAAAGATGCGCAGTCACATTAAATACGAAACTTAACCAAATGGCAACGACCCGAAGAATATTCTCCAAGACGCTGAAATTCCATGGGATTTGTCACACAAAGCGGACCCCCTGGTGAAAGTTTCCGCTATCGGCCAGGTGGGGGCACGATCTATACTCCGGCCCGAGTCGCGCCGACTTTGACTGTCATCACATTCCCGGTTCATCATGCGCGTTTTCCTCCGCTTGGCCCGCTACGCGCTGTACCTCGCGCTTAGCGGAATCCTGCTCGGGTGCCTCGCGATAGGCATCGCTTATTGGCTGATTTCCCCACGGCTGCCTTCGGTCGAGACGTTGCGTGACGTCCGCCTGCAGGTGCCGTTGCGAGTCTACACCGCCGATGACAAGCTCATCGCGACGTTCGGTGAGACGCGCCGTATCCCGGTCGCGATCGAAAACGTGCCCGACAAGGTCAAGAATGCGTTCCTCGCCGCCGAGGATGCGCGCTTCTACGACCACCCCGGCTTCGACGTCCAGGGAATATTCCGCGCCGTATGGCATCTGGTCCGCACCGGCGGCGACAAGGGGCCGGGTGGTTCGACGATCACGCAACAGGTCGCGCGCAACTTTTTCCTCAGTCCCGAGCAGACCTATACACGCAAGATCTCGGAGCTGTTCCTCGCGCTGCGGATCGAACGCGCGCTGAGCAAGGACGAGATCCTCTCGCTCTATCTCAACAAGATCTTCCTCGGCCACCGCGCCTACGGCGTCGGTGCCGCCGCGGAGTTCTACTATGGCAAGACCCTGGACCAGCTCGAGCTCGGCGAATGCGCGATGCTCGCGTCCCTGCCGAAATTTCCGTCGACCGGCAATCCCTTGTACAACCGCAAGCGCGCCGAAGAGCGGCGCAACTACGTACTCGCGCGCATGCACGAGAACAACTTCATCGGCGAAGCCGAGATGAAGGCGGCGATGGCCGAACCCGACAAGGCCTACGCGCACGAGCCGCCGATCGAAGTCGAGGCGCCCTATCTCGCCGAGATGGTCCGTGTCGAAGCCCTCAGCCGCCTCGGCAACGACGCGCTGAGCGACGGCTACAACATCAAGACGACCCTCGACAGCCGCATGCAGGATGCCGCGAACCAGGCCGTGCGCGGGGCACTGATCGAGTATGACCGCCGTCACGGCTACCGCGGCGCCGAAGCGCACGTGGAACTTGCGGCTGAAGCAACCCGCGAAGATTTCGCGCGCGAACTGTCCAGTTTCCGCACGATAGCGGGCCTGACCCCCGCGATCGTCACCGAAACCGGCAAGGACCAGGCGCAGCTCTATCTCGCTGACGGTCAGGCGGTGATGCTGGACAAGAAGTCCGTGGAGTGGGCGCGCCCGTACCAGAGCGAAAGCAGCCGCGGTGCCGCGCCGAAAACGGTGGATGCGGTGGTCAAGGTCGGCGACATCGTGCGCGTTGCGCGCGGCGACGAGGAAAACTGGACATTGGCGCAATTGCCGGCGGCTCAGGCCGCGCTGGTTTCGCTCGATCCCGAGGACGGGTCGGTGCGCGCGCTGGTCGGCGGTTTCAGTTTCGGCCGCAGCAAGTTCAACCGCGCCACGCAGAGCGCGCGCCAGCCCGGATCGGGCTTCAAGCCCTTCCTCTATGCGGCCGCGTTCGAGCATGGCTTCACGCCGAGCTCGATTCTCAACGACGCACCGCTGGTGTTCCCCGATCCGTCGCAGCCCGACGGTATGTGGGCGCCGTCCAACGACGACGACAAATTCGAAGGACCGATGCGCCTGCGCGAAGCGCTGGTCAAGTCGGTGAACCTGATCTCCGTGCGCCTGCTCGATGCGATCGGCGTGCGCTATGCGCGCGAATTCATCACGCGCTTCGGCCTGCCGCTGGAGTCGATGCCGGAAAACCTGTCGATGTCGCTGGGCACGGCGTCGGTGGCGCCGCTGATGATGGCGCGCGGCTATTCGGTATTCGCCAACGGCGGCATGCTGGTCGATCCGTACTTCGTCGCCAGCATCCGCGATCGCGACGGCAAGGAAATCTATGTCGCTCAGGCGCCGCGCGCCTGCCGCAACTGCCCCGAACGACTGCTCGACGATGCGCGTCTCGCGCGCGAAGCCGTCCCCGCCGCCATGAGCAATGCAGCGCTGGTCGAGACCACGCCCAGCGCCAGCCCGCGCTTCAATCCGATCCGCAGCGCCAATGCCGCCACCGTGCCGGCCGCCGTCGTCGCCGAGCCCGGCAAGCCGCGCCTCGCGCCGCGCACGCTGGACGTGCGTACCGCGCATCTGGTGACCTCGCTGATGCGCGACGTGGTACGCCGCGGTACCGGCCGCGCCGCGATGGATCTCAAGCGCAATGACCTGGCCGGCAAGACCGGAACGACCAACGAGCACCGCGACGCCTGGTTCAGCGGCTTCAACGACCAGATCGTGACGAGCGTCTGGGTCGGCTTCGATGATTTCAGCTCGCTCGGCCGCGGCGAATTCGGCGCCAAGGCTGCGCTGCCGATCTGGATCAACTATATGCGCGTTGCGCTGGACGGCAGGGCGGAGACGCCGTTCGTGCCACCACCGGGCATCAGCACCGCGCGCATCGACCCCTCAACCGGTTATCTCGCCTCGAGCGACGACAGCAGTTCCATGCTCGAGATCTTCAAGAGCGAAGACATCGAGCGGCTCAGCGCACCGCCGCCCGACGCGGCGCTGGACGAAGGCCAGCAGGGCGAGGCGTACGACATTTTCTGATGACTGATCCACGCCAGCGGGACCGTCGCGGAGCCGATGACCGGCGCGACGACCAGCGTCAGCGCATCGCTGCCGAGGCGGCGCGGCTGATCAGCGAACTGGGGTTGCGCGACTACCACCAGGCCAAGCTGCGCGCGGCGCAGCGTCTGGGCATACAGGATGAGCGCCACCTGCCGCGCAACAGCGAGATCGAAACCGCGTTGCGCGAATACCAGCGCCTGTTCGGCGGCGAGGAACGCCTCGAGTACCTGAAACGCCTGCGCGAAACCGCGGTAGAGGCGCTGCGCTTCTTCCAGGCGTTCGAACCGCGACTCGTCGGTGCGGTTCTCGACGGCACGGCCGACCTGCACTCGGCCGTCAGCCTGCACCTGCACAGCGACGATCGCGACAGCCTGCCGCAATTCCTGGCCGTACACGGCATTCCCTACGACCAGATCGAGCGCCAGCTGCGCTGGTCCGCTGCGGAAACCGAACGCTTCGATGCGTATCGATTCAGCGCGGACGATGTTCCGGTCGATCTCACCCTGCTGCCACGTGGCGCGCTGCGCCAGGCACCGCTGGACCGCATCGACGGCAAGCCCATGCGGCGCGCCAATCTCGCCGCGGCGCAGTTGCTGTTGCAGGAATCCGAGGATCCGGCGCAGCCGGCGTCGTAGATTCTTTTCCGCTTGCGGCGATGCAATCAGATAGGGAGCGCGCCGGAATATCCTTTGCGCACCACCATCGGCCCGGCACTACTGACAAGTTGTTGAGAAAGGAACAAAAGCTCCTTTCTCAAGCTAATGGCGCAAGCGGAGCGCCGCATCGCAAAGACCATTCGGCGCGCGTGCCATAAACGAGAAAACCCGGCCGCAGCCGGGTTATCTCGTACGCATCCTCGGGCGATCAGCGGTTGGCAGGATCGACGTAGTCGCGGTTCGCCGCGCCGATATAGATCTGACGCGGACGACCGATCTTGGCATCCGCCGTCTCATGCTGCTCCAGCCAATGCGCGACCCAGCCGGCGGTGCGCGCGATCGCGAACATCACGGTGAACATCTCGGTCGGAATACCCAGCGCCTTGTAGATGATGCCGGAGTAGAAATCGACGTTCGGATAGAGCTTGCGTTCGACGAAGTAGGAATCCTTCAGCGCCGCCTGCTCCAGTTCCATCGCGACGTCGAGCATCGGATCGTTGACGCCGAGCTCGCCGAGCACCTTGTGGCACATCTCGCGGATGATGGTCGCACGCGGATCGAAGTTCTTGTAGACGCGATGGCCGAAGCCCATGAGGCGGAAGCCCGAATTCTTGTCCTTGGCGCGCTCGACCGCCTTGCTGACGTTCTTCGCGTCGCCGATCTCGGCCAGCATCTTGAGCACCGCCTCGTTGGCGCCGCCGTGAGCGGGCCCCCACAGCGCAGCGATGCCAGCAGCGACGCAGGCATACGGGTTTGCGCCGGTGGAACCGACCAGACGCACGGTCGAGGTCGAGGCGTTCTGTTCGTGGTCGGCATGCAGGATGAACAGCAGGTCCAGCGCCTTGGCCGCGACCGGATTCATCTGCAGCGGCTCGCTCGGCACTTCGAACATCATGTGCAGGAAGCGCGAGCAGTATTCGAGGTTGTTGCGCGGATAGCGGATCGGCCAGCCGATCGAATAGCGGTAGGCAGCGGCCGCGATCGTCGGCATCTTGGCGATCAGGCGGATCGCCGCGAGCTTGCGCTGGGCCGGATCGTTGATGTCGAGGGAGTCGTGGTAGAACGCGGCCAGCGAACCCACCGCGGCCATGCACATGGCCATCGGGTGCGCGTCGTAGTGGAAGCCCTGGAAGAAGTTCTTCAGCGATTCGCGCATCATCGTGTGATGCGTCACTTCGTGGTCGAACTTGGCAAATTCGTCGGTCTTGGGCAGTTCGCCGTTGATCAGCAAATAGGCAACTTCAAGAAAATTGGAATGTTTCGCCAGTTGCTCGATCGGATAGCCGCGGTACAGCAGGATGCCCTCGTCCCCGTCGATGAACGTGACTGCGCTCTTGGTGGCGGCGGTCGACATGAAGCCCGGGTCGTAGGTGAAATAGCCGGTGTCCTTGTTCAACTTGCCGATGTCGAACGCGGGATCGCCCAGCGTTCCGGTGACGACCGGCAGCGCGGTCGAACGGTTGGACGCAGCATCGGTGAGGACAACGGTCTTCTCGGACACGGGCAAGCTCCTGGTCGCAGAACGGGCCGGCGCGGTGCTCTCCGTCGCTGGCGGGCGCGCAGCCGGCGGTGCCGGAGTGCGCGGGGTAATGCGCAATTATCGCACAGGCGTTTGAATCGGAAACCGGGGCGCGACGCGGTCGCGCACGCGTGGCATTGCGACTTTGGTCCAGTCGCGCCGGCCCGTCCGCCTGTGTGTCGAGGGCATGACGGCGACACAAACGAAAACGCCGACCCGGAGGTCGGCGTTTCGTCTGCCGGGACCGGAGAAGGTCCGGCCGGAATTACTTCTTGGCGGCGTAGCGGCGGTTGAACTTGTCCACGCGGCCACCGGTGTCGATGATCTTGTGCTTGCCGGTGTAGAACGGATGCGAGGCGCTGGAAATATCGATCTTGACGAGCGGATATTCCTCGCCGTCTTCCCACTTGATCTTTTCCTTGCTCGTCATGGTGGAGCGAGTCAGGAACGAAAAATCGGTGGTGACATCCTGGAACACCACCGAGTGGTACTTGGGATGAATGTCGGCTTTCATGGTGGCTCCAGAGGAAACGTCGGCGGAAAAGAGCGGCATGGTACGTCCGGACCGCCCTCTGCGCAAGTCCGTCGTGGGAAGTCCCCGGCATCTCCGGATCCGGAGATGCCGTGCTTCGTCGTTTATCTCCCGACGCCCGCACGACGCTGTACACCAGAGCCGGCAAGCGATTGATTCGAAGGTAAACGCAGCCCCAGCGCCGTTCGGCCGTTTGCCGGCCTCGCGCGGGCGCTGCGGCATAATCCTCCGCCCCCTGATGGAGTTTCGCCTGCCGATGAGCATGTGGCCGCGCCTGTTTGCATCGCTACTGATCCTGGGCCTGCTGGCGGGAACCGCCCAGGGCCAGGAGTCCCTGCAGGCGTGGCGCGACCAGCACAGCGAAATCCGGGTCGCGCCGGATCCGGAATTCGCTCCCATCGACAGCGTGGACGGCAGCGGCCAGCAGACCGGCCTCGCCGCGGATTATCTGCGCCTCGTCGCCGAACGCTCCGGCCTGCGTTTCCGCATCGTGCCGGTGAAAAGCTGGAAGGACGCGCTGCAGGCCTTGCGCGAACAGCGCGTCGACATGCTGTCGAGCGCGTTCGCGTCGCCGGAGCGCGCCGAGATAGCCTTGTTCAGTGCCGCCTACCTGCGCCTGCCCTGCGCGGCCTTCGTGCGCCGCGTCACCGGTATCGAACGGCTCGACCAGATCGAGACTCACCGCATCGCCGTTGCCGAACAGCACGTCTGTCACGAAGCCCTGGTCGCGCTGGCACCGAAAGCGGACATCCAGGCCTATCCGTCGACCGCCAAGGCACTGGCGGCGCTGGTCCGGGGCAAGGCTGACGTGCTCGTCGGCGACCTCGTCACTGCACAGGCCGCCGCGAACCGCAGCGGCGTGCGCGACCAGCTCATCGTGCTCGGCCAGATCGGCGCCGACGAAGCGCTCGGCTTTGCGATCCGCAAGGATTGGCCGGAACTCAAGCAGATCCTCGACGCGGCCCTGGCCGACATCGACGTCGCCGACGAAACGCGCCTGCGCCAGCGCTGGCTCAAGGACCTGCTGCCCAACGCCGGCAGCAGCAGCGCAACGACCGCGGATTCGCTGCCGCCAGCGCTTGCTCCCGCGATCAAGGTCGCGCGCCAGGCGGCGGCCGACGCCAAGAGCGGCGACGCGCTGCAGATGGAGGCCGTCAAGACCCTGCTCGATGCAGCCCTGGCCGACGACGAGCGTGCCAGCACGCTGATCGAGGAATTGCGTGCGCTGCGCGCGAGCGCGGTGACTGCCGCCGGCGAAGCGGAAGCGCTGGAACAGGAGTTGCTGCGCGACAACACGGCGTCCCTGCTCGCCTGGCGGGCGAGCCTGTCCGAGCGTGCCAGCGTCGCCCAGCTCGAAACCCAGCGCAGCGAGGAACGCGCCGCGCTGGCCGATGCCCAGGCCGACGTCGCGCAACTGCAGGTGCGCGTGTCCGGCCAGCACGAACGTCCGGCGCAGATCCGCGACGAACTCAAGCAGGCCCAGGCCGACGCTGAAAGGACGCGCGAACCGCCCGCTGCGGAAAAGGAAATGACCGGCGTGCTGGCCGAAGCCAACCGCCTGCGGCGCCAGGCCACACTGCGGCTCGCGCTGGTACGCATCGCGCTGCTCGAGGAGGAGCTGCGCAGCTACGAACCGCGCGTGCGTCTGGAATCGGCGCATTTGCGCCAGCGCCAGCGCGACGTCAGCGAGCGCCAGCAGAAGGTCGATGCGCTGCAGAGCCTGATCCTCGACCGCACGCGCGCCATGGCTCTGTCCTTGAGTTCGCGCCTGCACGAAGAAGCCGCCGATCTTGCCGACGACAACGGCGTGCTGCGCGACGTGGCGCGGCAGAACGCGGCGTACGGCCTCGAACTGGTGCAGCGCGTTGCCCATCTGGCCGAAGTGCGTGAAAGCCGCGACAACTATGCGCGCCTGCGCCATGAAACCGCGCTGGCGCTCAAGAACACGACCGAGCGCGTGAAATACAGCGGCGTCAGCGAGGCGGTCGGCCTGATCCTGCTGGCCGAGCGGCGCAAACTGCAGCCGGTGGCCGTGCTCAAGCGCAAGCTCGCCGCACTGCAGACGGAGCTGGCGCAGACGCGCATCGCGCTGATCGAACTGCGCGAGACCGCCGACCTGCTGGCCGACCCCTCCGTGCCGGTGGCGGCCGAACTCAAACGCCTGCCGCCCGACGATGCCGCCGCCGGCGGCGTGCTGCGCCAGACCCTCTACCGACTGTTCGCGACGCGCGCCGAAGTCGTGCCGCAACTGAGCCTGGTGCAGAACCGCCTGGCCGAAAGCCTTGCCGATGCGGAGCAGGAACTCGCCGGCTTGAGCAAGGACACCGCTGCATTGCGCGACCTTCTGGATGCCCGTCTGCTATGGACGCCGAGCCACGCGCCGCTGGACCGGCGCGTCGTGCAGGAAGTCGCCAGCGGCGCGCTCGACATGGTGCAGCCCGGCCGCTGGTGGGACACCCTGCGCCAGACCGCGCGCGTGGCATGGACCAAGCCCTGGCCGTTTGCGCTGGGCGTCGTCCTGTTCGCCGGCCTGTGGCTGTGGCGCCGGCGCGTACCGGCGCGCCTCGAAGTGCTCGCGCAGCCGACTCGCCGCATCCGCACCGATCGATATCGCCTGACCGGCCAGGCTTTGCTGCTGAGCCTGGCCAGCGCCCTGCCCTGGCCGATGCTGGCCTGGGTGATCTCGCGCCTGCTCGCGCGCGCCGGCGAAACCGGCTATCCGTTCGCCGACGCCCTGGGTTCCGCGTTCGGGGAGCTCGTCGCACCGCTGTACGCGCTGGAGTTCCTGCGCTGGCTGACCGTGGACAAGGGATTGGCCATGGCCCACTTCCGCTGGTCCCAGGGCCGGCGTCAGGCGCTGGACCTCTTGCGGCGCTGGATGACGGCGGCGTTCCTGCCAGTGCAATTCTTCCTTTTTCTGTATTTCTACTATGGCGAACAGCTCGCCAATGCTGATCTCGCGCGCGTGGTGTTCATCGTGGCCAGCCTCATGCTGAGCTGGTTGTGCTGGCGCATGCTCGCGCCCGGCACATTGTGGTCGCAGCGCAGCGGGCAGAACGAACCGGTGCGCCTGCGTCAGCTGCTGCGCCTGCTGCTCACCGCCCATTCGCTGGGACTCGCGCTGCTGGCGGCGGCGGGCTATTTCCTCACCGCGATGGCGCTGGCGACGCATCTCATCGAGTCGGCCATCGCGTTCCTCGGCATCAGTGTGCTCAACGGCATGGCCCTGCGCTGGCTCGCGCTCGGCGAACGGCGCCTCGCCCTCAAGCGTATGGAGGACAAGCGTGACGATCAGGTCGCGCGCGACGACCCCGACCTCGAATCGCGCCCCGAATTCGCCGCCGAGGCCGAGCAGATCACGCTGGCGAGCATCAACCAGCAGACCCGCCGCCTGCTGCGCGCACTGACCTTCGTCGTGCTGGCCGGCGTGCTGTTGTGGGTGTGGTCCGACGTCACGCCGGCGCTTGCCTATCTCGGCGACATCGGCGCCTGGAAGACCAGCTATACCGCCGACGGTAAGAGCGTCACGATCGAGGTCACGCTGCGCTCGCTGCTGTTCGCCGCTGTCGCGCTGATGCTGACCTGGGTCGCGACGCGCAATATTCCCGGCCTGCTCGAAATCGGCGTGCTGCGCCGGCTCGACGTCGACGCGCCGACGCGCTACGCGATCACCGCAGTCGCGCGTTATGCGCTCGCCATCGTCGGCACGGTGCTGGGCCTCTCCCTGCTGGGCCTGCGCTGGGGTCAACTGCAATGGATGGCGGCGGCACTGACCGTGGGCCTGGGCTTCGGTCTGCAGGAGATCTTCGCCAACTTCGTGTCCGGCCTGATCGTGCTGTTCGAGCGTCCGATCCGCGTCGGCGACATCATCACGATCCGCGGCGTCGAAGGCACGGTCACGCGCATACGCACGCGCGCGACCACGATCGTCGACTGGGACAACCGCGAGATCGTGATCCCGAACAAGACCTTCATCACCGACCAGCTGACCAACTGGACGCTGTCGGACACCGTCACGCGCGTCGTGATCAAGGTCGGTGTGGCCTATGCGAACGATCCGGAACAGGTGCGCGCGCTGCTGCTGGAACTGGCGCGCGCGCATCCGAAGGTGTTGAAGGAACCGGCACCGAACTGCTGGTGCGTCGCGCTCGGCGCGAGTTCGCTCGACTTCGAACTGCGTGTCTTCGTCGGCCTGACGCTGGAACGCAGTTCGGTGCGCAATGACCTGCACAGCAGCATCCTGCGTGAATTCCGCGCGCGCAACATCCCGATCTCACTGACGCCGCAGATGGAAGTGTTCCTGCGCGAGGCGGCAAAGCCGCCGGCCGCCGAAGCACCGGCCGTGCCCGACACGAACTGACCGGCGCGGCGGCGGATCACGCGCCGCCGCACCGGTGTTTCAGGCAACGCCCAGCGACGCGGCGATCAGGGATTCGAAACGCGACTGGTCGAGTTCCAGCACGATGCGCGCATTCGGCGCCTTGCCGCTGCGACCGTCCCAGTCGACGACGGTCGCGCCGCGCGTCAGGTTTCCGCCGAGTTCGATCGCGACATGGCGATGCTCGGCACGCGTGATGCAGTCCGGTTCGAGCACGACCGCCATCGCCAGCGCATCGGCGAGCACGAGGCCCGGACGTCCGCGCTCACGCATGAACACGCGGATCTTGCGCGAGATCGCATCGTAGAGGCGCGCGCGCGCATCGCCGGCGGCGAGCAACGCCTCGAAGCGCTCCATCGCGATGCCGTGGCGAAGGGTCGCTTCCCAGTCGACGAGTTCGAACTGCGGCCAGCTCGAGAACACGATGTGCGCGGCCTCCGGATCGAAGCCGATATTGAATTCGGCCGGCACCGACGTATTGCCGCGACCGGTGACCGCGCCGCCCATTATGACGAGACGCGCGACGCGCTGCGGCAGCGAGGGGTCGAGGCGCAGGGCCAGGGCGAGATTCGTCAGCGGCCCCAGCGCGACCAGGGTCAGGGCACCCGGCCGTTCCCGGGTCAGGCGGATCAGCGCGAGCGCTGCGTGCTCGGTTTCCGCGCTTCGCTGCGGCAGCGGCAGATCCGCGTCGCCGAACCCGTCTTCACCATGGACGAATGCCGCGTCCGCAGCCGGCAGCACCAGCGGTTCGGCACATCCGGCGAAGACCGGCGTGTCCTGGCCCACGAGTTCGGTCAGGCGCAGCGCGTTGGTCACGGTATGCGCCAGACCGACATTGCCGGCCGCGATCGTCAGCGCGGCGACGTCGGCGTGCGCGTAGGCCATCAGCAACGCGAGCGCATCGTCGACACCGGGATCGGTGTCGATCAGCAGGATCTGTTCCATCGTTTTTTCTACCCTGGTCAGCAACGGACCGCGCGGGTCTGCGCGGCGGTGACTGATCAGCATAGCGAATCCGCGCCGCGCCGGCAGGGCACGAATCGTCCGTCCGGCGTGCTACGCGGGTGTGCTACGTGGGGCGTGCTAGATAGAAACGGGATCGCACCGATGAACCGCGAAGTTGCGGCGATCGCCCTGAGCGCCCCGCAACTCCGTACCGCCGCCGCGCCGCGTCCGACGCGGCGCAGGCGCTCTCATTCGAACGACGCGGAGAACAGCAGGGTGCTGTCCCATTCCACATGGTCGAAATGGCAGTAGCTGTAACCTGGGGTGGCCGCGCTGGTCTGGCGATGGATCAGCGATACCCAGGCGGCGCCGCTGCGGGTCGGCGCGGTGCGCGCGATTTCCAGCGTCTCGAAACCCGCATTGTTGGCCGTGTTCGCGACGCTCGCGGTCAGCAATAGGCCGGCCGTAGTATTGCAGTCGGGCTTGTTCAGCACCTCGATGCGCAGCTCGCAGGACGCGTTTTCCTTGAGCTGTGACGACACCGCTGCGCGCAGCGTGAACGGACCCGGTGCCATCTTCACGCACTGTCCCCAGAAATCCTCGCGCGCACCGCTGCGGTAGTTGCGTACGCGTCCGCTGCCGACGGTCGGAGAACCGACCGCTGCATCCCAGAACAGCTCGCCACCGGTGCCGCTGTCGAGGTACCAACGCCAGTTCGTCGGCGCGGGTGCCGTGACCGGATCGGTGTCGAAATCAGGATTGCGCAGCGTGGCGAGCGGGGGCGGCAGCGGTTCCATCCATGCCGCGGCGAGAAGAAGACTGGCGAGAGCCTGCATGACGGTCGCTCCTGGTGGACGGCGGCACTATACCGCGGTGCCGCTGGGGCCATAGCGGGCGGAAGCGGACGGCCGTCGCAATCCTGCAACCGCAGGTCGGCTCAGGCGCCGGCGTAGCGGGCCGAGGCGCCGATCCAACGCGCGACGATGCGTTCGGCGAGCATGGGATGGCCGTCGAGCAAGGCCTCGCCGACGCGCTGCACGCTGGGCAGCAGGGCCGAATCACGCTGGATGTCGGCGATGCGGAATTCGAGCCGCCCGGTCTGGCGCGTACCCAGCATTTCGCCGGGACCGCGCAGTTCGAGATCCTTTTCGGCGATGCGGAACCCGTCGTTGGTCTCGCGCATGACATTGAGACGCGCCTTGGCCAGTTGCGACAGCGGCGGCTGGTACAGCAGTGCGCAGCTCGAAGCGACGCTGCCGCGACCGACGCGGCCGCGCAGCTGGTGCAGTTGAGCCAGACCCAGCCGTTCGGCGTTCTCGATGACCATGACACTGGCATTGGGCACGTCGACACCCACTTCGATCACCGTGGTCGCAACGAGCACAGCGATCTCGCCGGCCTTGAACGCATCCATGATCGCGCTTTTTTCCTTGGACTTGAGGCGGCCATGCACGAGGCCGATCTTCAGTTCCGGCAGCACCGCGCTGAGTTCGACATGGGTCACCTCGGCGGCCTGTGCCTGCAGCAGCTCGGTCTCCTCGATCAGCGTGCAGACCCAGTAGGCCTGGCGGCCTTCGAGGCAGGCCGCGCGGATACGCGCGATCATCTCCGCGCGGCGCGTGTTGGATACGACGACCGTGGTCACCGGCGTACGGCCCGGCGGCAGTTCGTCGATGACCGAGACGTCGAGATCCGCATACGCCGTCATCGCGAGCGTGCGCGGAATCGGCGTGGCGGTGAGCACGAGCTGATGCGGGCTGCGTTCGCCTTCGCGCCCCTTGTCGCGCAGCGCAAGGCGCTGGTGCACGCCGAAGCGATGCTGCTCGTCGATGATGGCCAGGCCCAGCGCGCGGAACACCACGCCTTCCTGCATCAGCGCATGCGTGCCGACGACGACGCCGGCACCGCCGGCGACGGCCTCCAGTGCGGCCTTGCGCGCGCGGCCCTGCACCTTGCCGGCAAGCCAGACCACGTCGACGCCCAGCGGATCGAGCCAGCCGCGCAAGGTGCGCAGATGCTGTTCGGCCAGCAGCTCCGTCGGCGCCATCAGCGCGGCCTGATGGCCGGCTTCGACAGCCGCGAGCGCAGCCAGCGCGGCCACGACGGTCTTGCCCGAACCCACATCGCCCTGCACCAGCCGCAGCATCGGCTGCGCGGTCTGCAGGTCGGAGTCGATCTCGGCACCGACGCGCGCCTGGGCCGCGGTCAGTGCATACGGCAATGCGCGCAGCAGACGGCCGCGTAACGCGCCCCTGCCGCGCAGCACCGGCGCGGCGTGGCGGCGTACCGCGTTGCGTAATTGCTTGAGGCTCAGGTGATGGCTCAGCAGCTCCTCGAACGCGAGACGCTGCTGCGCCGGATGCACGCCGGCGAGGAGCTGGGCGACGTCCGCGTCCGGCGGCGGCCGGTGCACGAACAGCAAAGCCTTGCGCAGCGACGCAAGCCTCAGGCCCGCCCGCAGTTCGCGCGGAATCAGTTCCAACTGCTCGTCGTCGGGCAGGCGCTGCAGCGCGAGCTGGATCAGCGTGCCGATGCGTTTCTGCCCCAGTCCTTCAGTGGTGGGATAGACCGGCGTCAGTGTTTCCTCGACCGCCGTCGGATCATCCCCGGTCAGCCGCTGGTACTGCGGGTGCACCATTTCCAGGCTGTGCTGGCCATGACGCACGTCTCCGTAGCAGCGCAGGCGCGCACCGGCCTTGAGCTGCTGCGCCTGCGCGCCGTTGAAGTGGAAAAAGCGCAAGACCAGCGTTGCCTGCGAACCGTCGCTGATCGCCACGCGCAGTTGCGGGCGGCCGCGAAATCCGCGCTCGACGACATCGATGACGCCTTCGACCTGGGCCGCTTCGCCGACGATCAGATCGGCGATCGGCACCAGCCGCGTGCGATCTTCGTAGCGCAGCGGCAGGTGGAACCAGAGATCCTGCAATACCGCCATGCCCAGTCGCGCCAGACATTCACGCAGCGACGGCCCCACGCCCGGCAGGTCGGTCAGCGGCTGCAGCCCCGCATCCGGCGGCATCCTGATGCGCTACGTCGGCGCGGGCGTCAGCCGCGCACCAGCACGAGGTCGATCTCGACCTGCGCACCGCGCGGCAATGCAGCGACGCCGATCGTCGAACGTGCCGGGTAGGGCTGCTGAAAATATTCCGCCATGACCGCATTGACCGCGGCGAAATTGGACAGGTCCGTGAGGTAGATGCCGACCCGCGCGACATCGGCAAAACCCGCGCCGGCGGCCTCGATCACCGCGCGCAGGTTTTCGAACACGCGCCGCGCCTGGGCATCGATATCGCCCGCGATCAGCTCGCCGGTGGCCGGATCGAGCGGAATCTGGCCCGATGTGTAGATCGTGTTGCCGACCTGCACGGCCTGGGAGTACGGGCCGATGGCCTTGGGAGCGTTGTCGCTGGCGACGATGGTGCGGGACATGGGCTCATCCTCGATCGATGGGGTGGCCGGCGATTCTACCGGCTCGCCCCACGTCCGCGATCACCGCGCGCGAGCCGATGGTTGAGAAAGCGGAAAAGCCTCTTTCTCCATCGAACGCTGCAAGCGCAGCTTGCCCGCGTTCTCCGGCAGGTTGTTTCTCGCCAGCCTGCCGGCGATGCGCTCGACGGATCGATCAGATCGGGGCCGGTATCAGATCGGGTGTCTGTAAACGCCGTGCACTACGCCGAGCCGGCGCACGCGGCGCATCACGTCGGCCAGATGCTTGCGGTTGCGCACCTCGATCGTGAACACGATGATCGCCGACATCACGCCGCGGTCCTGGTATTCGACGTTCTCGATGTTGGAATTGCTCTCGGCAATCGCCGCGGCGACGGACGCGAGCACGCCGGGCTTGTTCTGAATGTCGACGCGCAGCTCGCACTTGTAGTCGCCGCTGACGTCGCGATCCCATTCCATCGCGATGCAGCGCTCCGGCAATTTGCGGAATTCCTGCACATTGGGACATTCGAGCCGGTGCACGACGACGCCCTTGCCGGCGGACATGAAGCCCATGATGTCGTCACCGGGCAGCGGATGGCAGCAGTTCGCGAACGTCAGCACGCCGCGCTCCGCACCGGTGATGCGGATGCTCTCGGCCGTGCGAGAGACGCGCAGGCGTGTCTTGCCGCCTTTCAGGCGCAGCAACTGGGTCGCGACGTGATCCGCGACGCGATTGCCGAGCGCGATGTCGGCGAGCAGTTCTTCGAGGCGGCGGAATTTTTGCTCCGCCAGATAGCTGTCGAGCACGTCGCCGGGAATGCCTTCGAGCGAGATGCCGACCTGGTCCAGCGCACGGTCGAGCATGCGATGGCCGAGCTCCACCGCGTCCTCGTGCTGCAGGCGCTTGAGGTGGTGGCGGATCGCGGTGCGCGCCTTGGCCGACACCACCCACTCCAGCCACTGCGGATGCGGCTGTGCCGACGGCGCGGTGATGATCTCCACGGTCTGTCCGCTGACCAGGCGCGTGCGCAGCGGCGCGAGTTTCTTCTCGACGCGCGCGGCCACCGCGTGCTGACCGACTTCGCTGTGCACGGCATAGGCGAAATCCAGCGCCGTCGCGTTGCGCGGCAGCGCGAGGATGCGACCCTTCGGTGTGAACAGGTATACATCGTCGGGGAACAGGTCGACCTTGACGTTCTCGATGAATTCCAGCGACGAGGCCGTGCGCGACTGGCTGTCGACGAGTCCCTCGACCCACTCGCGCGCGCGCGACTGCGCCGCGTTGCCTTTGCTGCCGCCGGCCTTGTAGGCCCAGTGCGCGGCCACGCCGCGCTCGGCGACCGAATCCATTTCCTCAGTGCGGATCTGGATTTCGATCGGCGCGCCGAACGGGCCGAACACGACGGTATGCAGCGACTGGTAGCCGTTGACCTTGGGGATCGCGATGAAGTCGCGGAAGCGCGTATCCATCGGCTTGTACAGGCCGTGTACCGCACCGAGCGCGTGATAGCAGCGCATCACGCTGTCGGTGACGACGCGGAACCCGTATACGTCCATGACCTGCACGAACGATTTGTGCTCGTTGCGCATCTTGGTATAGATGCTGAACGGCGATTTGATGCGGCTGACCACCCGAGCGACGATGCCCTCGGAAGCCAGCCGGGCGGCGATGGCCGATTCGATCTTGGCCATCGCCTCGCGCCGGTTGCCCAGCGCGCTCTTGATGCGCGTTTCGATGACCCGGTGCCGGTCCGGATACATCGCGCGAAAGCCCAGTTCCTGCAGCTCGCCCTTGAAGCGGTTCATGCCCAGGCGCTGCGCGATCGGCGCGTAGATTTCGAGCGTCTCGCGCGCGATGCGGCGGCGCGACGCCGGTTCCATCGCCCCGAGCGTGCGCATGTTGTGCAGGCGATCGGCGAGCTTGATCAGGATCACGCGCAGATCGCGCGCCATCGCGAGCAGCATCTTGCGGAAACTCTCCGCGGCGGCTTCCTGGCGGCTCTTGAAATGAAGCTTGTCGAGCTTGGTCACGCCGTCCACGAGTTCCGCGACCGGCTCACCGAACTCCGCGGCCAGTTCGGCCCGTGTCAGGTCGGTGTCTTCCAGCGTGTCGTGGAGAATCGCCGCGATGATGGTCTCGTGGTCGAGACACAGGTCCGCCATGATCGAGGCCACGGCGACCGGATGCGTGATGTAGGGTTCGCCGCTCTTGCGTTTCTGCTCCCGGTGGGCGTGCGCACCGACCTCGTAGGCGCGGCGCACCAGAGCAACCTGCGCGAGAGGCAGGTAGCTCTGAAGCTTCTCTTCCAGCGCGCGAACGTAGGCGGGAGGATCGCTCAACGCCGGCGCCTGCTGCGAGACCAGGGCCGTATCCACGGGTTACTCCGCCGGGGGTCAGGCTGGCGCGGGGCACCAGCCGGTGGTAGAGGTATTACAAATCGTCGCCGCCGCCCTTGAGGTCGTCGTCGACTTCGGCCGCAGCCCATTCCAGCGCTTCACGCTCGGCGCGTTCGCGCTCGAGCTTGTCGACCTGTTCGATGAGAGCAAGGTCGACCTTGCCTTCGGCGATCTCGCGCAGCGCGAGCACGGTCGGTTTGTCGTTCTCGCCGCTGACCAGCGAATCCGCGCCCTTGGCCAGCTGGCGCGCACGCTTGGTCGCCATCAACACCAGTTCGAAGCGGTTGTCGACGACCTGCAGGCAATCTTCTACGGTTACTCGTGCCATGTGAACCTCAAAATCAAAAAAAATCAGACGCTTGTATGACCGCATTGTAGCCGCCGGGTCCGCCGCCGCGCAAACCGGGCTTGGACCATCCCGGCGCCGGCGGTGTAAACTTGGCAGTTCGCGCCCGGGCCGGGCCGCCTGAACCGCCGCGATTCACGCGGCTGCCGGCGGTGCCACAGCGAGCTTGAATCTGCAAAGATTGGCTTCACGTCGCCCGACCGCGCCCCGCTCGCCGCAGGAAGCCGTACGCATGCAATCCCCAAAGCGCTGGAAGCCGCTGAAGAATCTGACCCTGGTCGCCTTCAGCGTCCTGCTGGCGGGCTGCACCATCGCCAAGCCGCGTACCGACGACCCCTGGGAACGTTTCAACCGCAAGGCCTACGCCATCAACGACGCCGCCGATCGCGCCGTGATCCGGCCGGTCGCGGTGGGCTATCGCAAGATCACGACGCCGAACATGCGCCGCGTGCTGAGCAATTTCTTCAGCAACGTGCGCATGCCGATCACGATGGTCAACAACCTGCTGCAGGGCCGTCCGAAGGACTTCACCCGCAGCACCGGCCGCTTCCTCGTCAATACCACGCTGGGCCTCGTCGGCTTTTTCGATCCGGCCAGCCAGATGGGTCTGAAGCTGCAGGAGCAGGATTTCGGCACCACGCTCGCGAAATGGGGCATACCGGACGGCCCTTATCTGGTGCTCCCGCTGCTCGGCTCGACCACGGCGCGCGATGTGTTCCGCTTCCCGGTCGACCGCTTCTTCGACCCGCTCGCCATCTATGCCAAGGACCGCGACCTGCGGTTCCAGGCCCAGTACATGCCGAGCTGGCTGTTCCTGGTCACCCTGCGTTCCCGCGGCATCGAGGCCGAAGGCCTGCTCGAAGGCGTCTACGATCCCTACGTGTTCTACCGCGATGCATATCGCCAGCAGCGCGTCTACAAGATCTACGACGGCAATCCGCCGGTCGAGGTCATCGAGTTGCTGCAGGGCGTCGGCGAGGATTTCGATCCGGAAGAACTGCTCGAAGAGCAGCGCAGCATCAACAAGCCGCTGCCGCCGGACGGCGGCAAGCCTGCAACGGACGACGAAAGCGCATCATCGCCGCGACGCTGAACCACGGCATTCGACGATTGCGCTAGGCGCGGATACCGAGCAGGTCTTCGACCTCGCCCAACTGCGCCAGCGCCCGCAAGGTCGCCGGCAGCGATGTGATCCCCATCGCTACGCCGCGCGTCTGCGCGGCCCGGCGCAGCGCGAGCAGTACCGCAAGCCCCGCGCTGTCGCTGGCCGTCACGCCGGCGAGATCCAGCGTAGTGACCTCGCCGCGCGCGACAGCCGGCCGCGCGTCGGCCAGGGCCTTTGCGGCGGTCGCGAACACGAGCGCGCCGGACATCGCGAGGATGCCCGGCGCCGGTACCGACAACGTCAGTTGCGCGGCGGTCGTCATTACTTGGGCGTCTTTTCCAGACTTTCCAGCGCCTTCTCGCCCTGGGTTTCCAGGCGCGTGATCAGTTCGTCGAGGCTGGACTTCGCGATTTCGGCCGAAACCTGGTTGCGGTAGTTCGTCACGTAGGAAATGCCTTCGATGATCACGTCGTAGGCCTTCCAGTCGCCGTCCTTCGTCTTACGGAACGCGTAGTCGACCGGGACGCGCTTGCCGTCGTCGAGAATGACTTCGGTGCGCACGAGCGAGCGCTTGTCGTTGAGTTCGCCCTTGTAGGGGGCGATGTCGATGCGTCCGCGCGTGTAGTTGAGCAGGCCTTCGGCGTAGCGGTGGGCGATGGAGTTGTAGAACGCCTTGGCAAAGCGCGTGCGCTGTTCCGGTGTCGCGCTGCGGGCGTTCTGGCCGAGGACGAGGATGGACGCGTAGTCGATGTCGAAGTGCGGCAGCACGATGCCGTCGATGAGCTTGATCAGATTGTCGCGGTCGCTGCGCAGCTCTTCCTTGCGTCCTTCGAGCGCCTTGCCGAGATCGTCGGCGATGCCCTGCACGACCGCGTTCGGGTCGCCGGACGCCGCCTGCACGGTCGGCACGGCGGCGAGCAGCAGCACGGCCAGCAGAGGCAGCAGTTTGCGGATTACGCTCATGGGTCTAAGCCTCAATGGGTCGCGGGATCAGGGGTTGCGGGCGCGGGGTCGGCGGGCCTGGGGTCGGCAGGCTTGGCGTCTTCGGGCTTCTTGGCGGGAGTGTCGCCGCTGCCGACGAGGTATTTGCCGATCAGTTCTTCGAGCTGTACCGAGCTTTGCGTGAGGATGATCTCGTCGCCGTCCTTGAACATGTCCGGCGAGCCGCCCGGCTTCAGCGCAACGTACTGATCGCCCAATAAACCACTGGTGAACACGGACGCAGCCGAATCGTCGGGCAGCTGGTTGAAGCGCTTGTCGACCGCCAGGGTCACGAGTGCTTCGAGGCGGTCCGGTTCGAGCTGGATGTCGGTCACGCTGCCGATGCGCACGCCGGCGACCTTCACGGGCGCGCGCAGTTTGAGCTGGCCGATGTTGGTGAAACGCGCCTTCAGCGCATAGGTTGGCCCCTGGCGATAGTTCGCCAGGCTCGTCGTCTGGGTCGCCAGGTAGCCGAGCGCGGTAAAGCCCAGCAGGATGAAAAGGCCGGTACCGATCTGGTGGGAACGTCGTTGGGTCATGGCATCACTCGCGCCGCATCACATCAGGAACGCCGTCATCAGGAAATCGATGGCGAGGGTAAGAATCGAGGAATAGACCACCGTGCGCGTGGTCGCATAAGCCACGCCTTCGCTGGTCGGTGCCGTGGTATAGCCCTGGAACGTCGCGACGAGGGTGATGACGGCGCCGAATACGGCGCTCTTCCAGACACCGTTCATGACGTCAGTCCAGACATCGACCGCGCCGGTCATGTTCGACCAGAACGTGCCGTTGTCGAGTCCGAGCCAGCTCACCGCAACCGTGTGCGCGCCGAAAATCGCCAGCGCATTGAAGACGCAGGCCAGCAGCGGCATCGCGATGATGCCGGCGAGGAAGCGCGGCGCCACGACGTAGGCCATCGGGTCGACCGCCATCATCTCCATCGCCGCGAGCTGGTCGGTGGCACGCATCAGGCCGATTTCGGCCGTGATCGAGGTACCGGCGCGGCCGGCGAACAGCAGCGCGGTGACGACCGGACCCAGCTCGCGGTACAGCGCGATCGCGACCACCGTTCCGACCGACGCGGTACTGCCGAAGCGCGACAGCACCTCGTACAGCTGCAGGCCAAGCACCAGACCGATGAACAAACCGCAGGTGATGATGATGACGAGGCTCATCGCGCCCACGAAGAAGATCTGGCGTACGGTCTCGGCGACATAGCGCAGGCTGCGCGGAATCGCGGCGAGCACCTGCAGCAGGAACAGGCCGAGCGCCCCGACCTGGGCGAGTCCATCGCCGATCAGGCTGCCGCGGTCGCGTTTTTCGCTCATGGGCGCACCTGCGCAAAGCCGAGGTCGGCCGCGTAGTCGCGCGCCGGATAGTGGAACGGGACCGGGCCGTCGGCTTCGCCGCCGAAGAACTGGCGCGTCCAGTCGGTGGCGCCGCGCACGAGCTCCTGCGGCGCGCCGTGCGCGGCCACGCGCCCGGCGGCGAGCAGGTAGATCTCGTCGGAAACGCGGCTGATCGCGGACAGCTCGTGCGCGACGACGATGCTGGTCAACCCCAGCGTCTCGTTGAGCACGCGAATGAGTTTGACCACCTGGTTCAGCGCGATCGGATCGAGGCCGACGAAGGGCTCGTCGTAGATCAGCAGCATCGGATCGCGCACAATCGCCCTGGCCAGCGCCACGCGCCGCGCCATGCCACCGGACAGCTCCGCCGGCATCAGCTCCGCGGCGCCGCGCAGGCCGACTGCCTGCAGCTTCATCAGCACGATGTTGCGGATCAGTTCTTCCGGCAGGCGCGCATGCTGGCGCAGCGGAAACGCGACATTCTCGAATACGCTGAAATCGGTCAGCAGCGCCGAGTTCTGGAACAGGTAGCCGATGCGCTCGCGCAGGTCGAACAGTGCGTTGCGGTCGAGCTTCGCGAGATCGTGGCCGTCGACGACGACCTCGCCCGCATCCGGCACGAGCTGGCCGGTGATGTGCCGCAGCAGCGTGGTCTTGCCGGTGCCGCTGGGCCCCATGATGGCCGTGACCCTGCCGCGCGGGATGTCCAGGTCGACGCCGTCGAAGATGACCTTGGGTCCGAGCTGCGTACGCAGCCCGCGGATGCGAACAAGTGCATCTGTATGCGATGTGGAAACTGCACTCATCGATGGCGCCGGGAGCAATGGGGGATGAAGCAGGGCGATGACGCAGGGGATTCGCACCGCAAAGCCCGGCTACCTTAAGCCATGCCCGGCTCCGGCGGAAGCGCGCACGTTCAGTCCGCTTTCAGAAGATCCGCGATCTGCGCCTCATGGCGCGCCAGCTGCTTGTCGCAGCGCAGGCGCTGGCTGGTCACGATCGCGCGCAGGTCCGCCAGAGCCGTCGCGAAATCATCATTCACGATGATGTAGTCGAATTCGCGGCAGTGAGCCATCTCGACGCGAGCCTCGGCGGTTCGTCGCGCTATCACCGTCTCGCTGTCGGAACCGCGCGTGCGCAGGCGCCGCAACAGTTCCTCGCGCGACGGCGGCAGGATGAAGATGCTGACGCACGGCAGTTTCCGGCGCACCTGCTGCGCGCCCTGCCAGTCGATCTCCAGCAGCACGTCGCGGCCGGCGGCGAAACGTTCGGCGACCGTCGCGCGCGAGGTACCGTAGAGATTGCCGAATACTTCGGCGTGCTCGAGAAACGCGTCCTTCTCGATCAGCAGCTCGAACTCGGCGCGCTTGACGAAATGATAGTGCACGCCGTCCTTGTCGGCCGGCCGCGGCTGCCGCGTCGTGTGCGAGATGGACAGCACGATGCCGGGCTCGCGCTCGAGCAGCGCATTGACCAGGCTGGACTTGCCTGCGCCGGAAGGGGCCGCGACGATGAACAAGGTGCCGGGCATGGTCGTCTACTCGATGTTCTGCACTTGCTCGCGCATCTGCTCGATCAGCACCTTGAGCTCGACGGCGGCCTGAGTCGTGCGCTGGTCGACCGACTTCGAACCCAGCGTATTCGCTTCGCGGTTGAATTCCTGCATGAGGAAATCGAGGCGGCGACCGTTCGCGTCGTTGAGCTTGAGGATGCGCCGCGCCTCGGCCAGATGAGCGGTGAGGCGGTCCAGCTCCTCGTCCACGTCGATACGCGACAGCTGCAGGACCAGTTCCTGCTCCAGCCGGGTCTGATCCGTGCCCTGGCGGAAATCGGCGAGCTTGGTCTCGAGCTTCTGGCGCAGCACGACGCGGATCTCCGGCAGCCAGCCGCGTACCTGCGCGACCGCGGCGGCGATGCCGTCGAGGCGCTCGGCAATGAATCCGGCGAGGCGCTCACCTTCGCGCAGCCGCGTCGCGACCATGTCGTCCAGCGCCTCATCGAGCAGTGCCAGCGCGGCGGTCTGCAACTCGGTCTGATCCACTTCGGGCTTGACCATCACGCCGTCGATGCCGAGCAGGCCGACGAAATCCGTGCTCAGTCCGGGAAAACGCGGCGCCAGGCGCGCAGCCGCCTCTTGCAGCTGCGCCAGCAGGCTTTCGTTCAATTCCAGTCCAGTCGCCGCCGAACCGTTGCTGCGCAGGCGCATGCCGAGGTCGACCTTGCCGCGGGTGAGCTTGGCCGCAACCCGTTCGCGCAACTGCGACTCCAGGGTGCGCAGTTCTTCGGGCAGGCGCGGGCTGAGCTCGAGGTAGCGGTGGTTGACCGAGCGCAGCTCGCACGACAACAAGCCCAGCGGGGTGACGCTCTCGGCGCTGGCGTACGCAGTCATGCTACGGATCATGTCGGTCCCGGTCGGGAAAAGGGCCGCAATGGTAAACTCGCCGCCCGCTTTCCCCAAGTTCCCGCCCATGACCCCAGTTCTGCGCCCCGACGGTCGCGCGTCCGACCAGCTGCGCCCGCTCACCCTGCAGCGCCGCTATACCTGCCACGCGGAAGGTTCCGTACTGATTTCCTGCGGCAATACGCGCGTGCTGTGCACCGCCAGCGTCGAGGAAAAAGTTCCGCCGTTCCTGCGTGGCAAGGGCGAAGGCTGGATCACCGCCGAATACGGCATGCTGCCGCGCGCGACCAAGGAGCGTACTCAGCGCGAAGCGGCACGCGGCGGCCAGGGCGGCCGCACCATGGAAATCCAGCGCCTGATCGGGCGCAGCCTACGCGCCTGCGTCGACCGCAGCGCGCTCGGCGAACGCACCATCACGCTGGATTGCGACGTGCTCCAGGCCGACGGCGGCACGCGCTGCGCCGCGATCACTGGCGCCTATGTCGCGCTGGTCGACGCGATACGTTCGCTGCAGGCGCGGCGGCTGATCAAGAAAGATCCGGTCTTCGGCGCGATCGCCGCGGTGTCGGTCGGCATCGTCAAGGGCGTGCCGGTGCTGGACCTGGATTATGTCGAGGATTCCGGCTGCGACACCGACATGAACGTCGTAATGAACGATGGCGGTGGTTTCATCGAACTGCAAGGCACGGCCGAAGGCCACGCTTTCCGCAGCGACGAACTGCAGCAGATGCTGGCCCTGGCCGGCAAGGGCGTGACCGAACTCATCGCGGCGCAGCGCGCGGCGCTGGTGGACTGAGCACGCGGTGAAGACCATTGTGCTGGCCAGCGGCAACCGCGGCAAACTGGCCGAACTCGGCGAGATGTTCGCGACGCTGGAACTCGATGTGGTCGCGCAGGGCACGCTCGGCGTCGGTGACGCGGACGAGACCGGTCTCACCTTTGTGGAAAATGCGCTGATCAAGGCGCGCCACGCGGCGCGTGCGACCGGCCTGCCCGCGCTGGCCGACGATTCCGGCATCTGTGTCGACGCGCTGGCCGGCGCGCCGGGCCTGTATTCGGCACGCTATGCCGGCCGCCACGGCGACGACGCGGCCAACAACGCGCGCCTGCTGGCCGAACTCGGCGACTTGCCGGAAACGCAGCGCGGCGCGTACTTCTATTGTTGTCTCGTGCTGCTGCGCCACGCCGAGGATCCGTCGCCGCTCCTCGCCGAAGGCCGTTGGCACGGACGTGTGCTGACCCGGCCGCGCGGCGATGGCGGCTTCGGCTACGACCCGCTGTTCCAGCCGCACGACTTCGCCGGTTCCGCCGCGGAACTGGAACCGATCGAGAAGAACCGGCGCAGTCATCGCGGCCAGGCCGTCGCCGCGCTGATGACGGACCTGCGGCGCGAGCTGCTGCGCACGCACACGACGCCGTGAACGAATCGCCGCTCGCGCTGTACGTGCACATTCCGTGGTGCGTGCGCAAATGCCCGTACTGCGACTTCAATTCGCATACCGCACCGGCCGGCCTGCCTGAAAACGCCTATGTGGCCGCGTTGATGGCCGACCTCGACCAGGATCTGCGCGACTACGGCAGCGTGCTGGCCGGCCGCTCCATCGTCAGCGTGTTCTTCGGCGGCGGCACGCCGAGCCTGTTCTCGGCCGCGGCGATCGGCGCCATCCTCGACGGCGCGCGACAGCGGCTGGACTTCGCCGACGCCGCCGAGATCACGCTGGAAACCAACCCCGGCACGGTCGAACACGGGCGCTTCGAAGATTACCGGCGCGCCGGCGTGAATCGACTGAGCTTCGGCGTGCAGAGCTTCGACGACGCCAAGCTCGCCGCGCTGGGGCGCATCCACAGCGCGGATGAAGTCCGTCAGGCCGTGCGGCTCGGTCGCGCGACCGGCTTCGACAACTTCAACCTCGACCTGATGTACGCGCTGCCGCAGCAGGATCTGGCGCAGGCGCTGGCCGACGTCGAGCACGCGCTGGCGCTGGCTCCGAGCCACGTCTCGCACTACCAGCTGACGCTCGAACCGAACACCGCGTTCGCACGCAGGCCGCCGCCGCTGCCCGACGATGACCTCGCCTGGGACATGCAGGAAGCCTGTCAGCAGCGCCTGGCCGCGGCGGGCTTCGACCACTACGAAACCTCGGCCTACGCGCGGCCCGGATTCCGCAGTACACACAATGTGAACTATTGGCAATTTGGCGACTATCTCGGCATCGGCGCCGGCGCCCACGCCAAGCTCGGCGGCTCCGCCGCCACGCCGCGGCGACGCTGGAAAGTGCGCGCACCGAATGCCTACCTGGCCCACGCCGGCACACCGCGCGGCATCGGCGGCGACGATCCGATTGCGGCCGAACAGCTGCCGTTCGAGTTCATGCTCAACGCGCTGCGCCTGGAGCACGGCTATCCGCGCGATATATTCGCCGCGCGCACCGGCCTGGACGACGCGCAGATCGCCGTGCCGCTGGCCGAGGCGCAGCGGCGCGGCTGGCTGGTCAGCGACCCCGAACGGGTGTGGCCGACCGAACTCGGCAAGCGATTCCTCAACGACGTGATCGGCCTGTTCCTGCCGTGACACGCTTGTTCACTGTTTCCGCCCGGAGGTTCCGATGCTCGAATTCATCCAGCTGCACTGCCCGTATTGCGGCGAGTCCTTCGACTCCAGCATCGACCTGTCCGGCGGCGATCAGGACTACACAGAAGACTGCGCGGTCTGCTGCAAGCCGATTTCGGTCAGCGTGCGCGTCGATGCCCAGGACGAACTGATCGGCGTCAGTACGCGCCGCGACCACGACTGAGCAGGAATTTCCCGCGCGCACCATAGGCATTCCCGCTATGGCTGGCGCGACGAAGCCGGGCATACAATCGAGGCATTGGGGGGGAATCAGGGGCCCGCTATGCAACTCACGGATGCGGCATCGGTGCCACGACCGAACGGTGAAGTGCGGCTGATCAGTCTCGGCTCGCGGCAGGTGCTGGCGCCGCGCGTCCGTACGCTGCTCGAAGGCGTGCTGTCGCTGGCCGGCGGCATGCTCGAACGCTGGCTGTCGATGGCGCTGAACGAGCACGAGCAGCAGTTGTTCAAGCTCGCCGAGAAGGCCCGCAGCAGCAATGAACAGCACGCCGTGTTCGAGTCGCTGCGCGAGGTCAAGCGTGGCCGCGCCGATGTCGCGCCACGCTTCATGCTGTCGCTCGAATCGGCATTGGCCCAGTTCGACGGCAAGCAAGCCACCGGCTCCGCGCCGCCGGTTCGTCGTTTCCAGGAACTCGCCCTCGTCGAGACGCGCGATCTCGAGGAACACATCGCGCTGCAGGAAATCGCGACCAAGGCCGAGATCCGCCACAGCCAGCTGCTGTATGCGCTGGGCCACCGTTTCGGCGTCCTTGCCGGCGCGCCGGCGCTCGATGCGGAAAGCCTGCCGGTCGGCCCGCACCAGATCTGCCAGGCGCTGCGCTATGCCACGGCCTGCCTCGGCATCGCGATCGAGCATCGCCTGCTGCTGTACCGCCAGTTCGATCGCCTCGGCATGGTCGAAGCCGGCATCCTGTTCGGCGCGGTCAACGACTATCTGATCGAAAAACGCATCCTGCGCCATCTGCAGGCCGGTTCGCGCCACGGCATTGCGCCACCGCAGCCGAGCCAGGCGGATGCACCTGCAGCAACCAGGCCGGCACCGCCGCGCACCGGCGCGATACCCGCCGCATCGGCGCCTGACGCCATGTCTCGCATGCCGGCCAGTGCGCCAACCGCCGAGGACGCACGCGACTCGGAGCTGTTCCATACGCTGCGCGAACTGCTGGCCGGACGACGCCAGGTGCGCGCGCAGATGCCCGCCAACGCCGCTTCGCTGTCGGACTACGTGGCCAGCAATGAGGACCTGCAGTCGGTGCTCGGCAGCCTGCAGACCAAGCCCGCCGCGCCGATGGTGCTCGGCGGCCGTCTGGTCCAGCGCACCATCACGCATCTGAAACAGGATCTGCTCAACCAGCTGCGCCAGTTCACGCCGGACGGCCGTCCGCCGCAGATCAGCGAAGTCGACACTGACACCCTCGATCTCGTCGGCATGCTGTTCGACTTCATCGCCAAGGACATGCGTCCGACCGGCGCGACCCAGTCGCTGCTGACCAAGCTGCAGGTGCCGGTGCTGCGCGTGGCGCTGCGCGACAAGAGCTTTTTCACCCGCCGCAGCCATCCGGCGCGGCAGTTGCTCAACGCGGTCGCCGAGACCGGCCAATACTGGATCGACGAAAACGAAGGCGAAACCGATCGGCTGCTGGTCGAGAAGATGCAGCTCGTGGTCGATCGCGTCGGCACCGAGTTCGACGGCCGCGACGATCTGTTCGACGAGCTGCTGACCGACCTCAGCCGCCATATGGGCACCTTGGCGCGCAAGGCCGAAGTGGCCGAGCGCCGCCATGTCGATGCGGCCAAGGGTCGCGAGCGCCTGGACATCGCGCGCGAACGCGCCGTGCAGGCGGTCGCCGAGCGGCTGCAGGACAAGAAAGTCCCGCGGCTCGTACGCGCCTTGCTGGAACAGGCCTGGACCGACGTGCTCGCGCTGACCATCCTGCGCCAGGGCGACGAATCCGACGCCTACCGCCGCCGCATCGGCGTGGTCGACCAGCTCGTCGCCGGACCCACCGCGGACACCACCGCACTGCGCGGCGACATCGAGCAGGGACTGAGCCAGGTCGGTTTCCACCCCGACGAGGTGCAGGGCATGCTGCTGCAGCTCCTCGGCGACAGTGAAACGCCGAAGGACGACAGCACCGCGACCCGCACCGAGCTCGCGCTCAAGCTCAAGGCCAAGACCCGCCTCGGCGAAGAGACCCAGCCGTCGGCCGCGGCCCCGACCGCAGCTGCCCCCGACGCCGCGGCCGAAACCGCGCGATCCGGCTCGACCGTCAGTCCTGCGCGACCCGGTGCCGCCGAGCCGCTGGTACTGAATGCAGAAGAACGCCAGACCCTCGAACGCCTCAAGACCGTGCCTTACGGCACCTGGTTCGAGTTTCACGTCAACCAGCAGGGCGAAACCGTGCGGCGCAAGCTGTCCTGGTTTTCGACGCTGACCGGCCGCTGCCTGTTCGTGAACCAACGCGGCGCGCGCACCGAGGAACGCACGCTGCAGCAACTGGCGCGCGACATCGTCCGCAAGCAGGCGCATATCGTCACCGAGGAGCGCGAATCGCTGATCGACCGCGCCTGGGGCGCCATCGTCGGCACGCTCAAGCAATTCTCGGGCAAACCCGCGCCGCAGTCCGCCACCTGAGGAAACTGCCATGGTCGAACACCGCCGGGCGCCGCGCCGCCGCGCCGACGAAGTCATCCAGGTCACCAATGCGATCACCGGCGAGGCGGCCGGGCAACTCGTCAACCTGTCGATCGACGGCATGATGCTGGCCAGCCATCGCCCGGCGCGCGAAGACGCGCTGTATCAGTTGTCATTCCAGTTGCCCGACGAACGCGGCCGGCTGCAACACGTCGAGATCGGCATGCACGAACAATGGACCGAACAGGCCGCCGTGCCGGGCCAGCACTGGATAGGCCTGCGCTTCATCGACCTGAGCCCGGAAGATCACGCCCTGGTGCAAGGCTGGCTGGACCGCGGCCGGCAGCACTGGGAATAAGCCGGGCCATGCGACGCCCTCTGTTTTTTGCGGCGCTCGCCGCAGCGCTGATCCTGGGTGCGGTCTGGCTCTATCGCGAGCAACAGGCGGACGCGCCGCGCAGGGCCAGCTTCGTGATCTTCGGCGGCCTGACCGATGTCGAACTGCGCGGGGTTTCCGAAGCCGATGCCGCCGCCGCATTCGGCGCGATCGGCGAACTGCTGCAACGCGACCAGCGGGCGTGGCATCCGTGGGAAATGAGCGACCTGATGCGTCTCAATGCGGCCATCGCCCAGGGCGAGCCCTACCAGACCTCGGCCGAACTCAGCGGGCTGCTGCATCAGGCGCAGCAGGCCTACGTCGCCAGCGACGGCCTGTTCAACGCGGCCATCGGCAGCCTCGTCGACCTGTGGGGCTTTCACACCAGCGACTATCCGATCACCGCGCCGCCGCCGCCGGCGCAGAACATCGCCGCGACGCTGGCGACGCAGCCGCGCATGGATGACCTGGTCATCGCCGACGACGGCACCGTCGCTTCGCGCAACCGCGCGATACAGCTCGACCTCAACGGCCTGGCCGAAGGCTATGCCGCCGAACAGATCGCCGGGCTGCTGCGCGAGCGCGGCATCGCCAATGCGCTGATCAACGTCGGCGGTGACGTGCTCGCGCTCGGACAGGCGGACGATCGCCCCTGGCGCGTCGGCATCCGCTCGCCGCAGCACGAAACGTTCGCCGGCGCCGAATTGCGCGGCCACGAGGCGCTGTTTTCCTCGGGCAACTACAACAAGTTCCGCGAAGCAGACGGCCAGCGCTGGGGCCATGTGCTGGATCCGCGCAGCGGACAGCCGGCACGCGGCGTGGCGGCGGTCAGCATCATCCATGGCGACGCGGTCACCGCCGACGTCGCATCGACCGCGCTGATGGTGGCCGGGTCGACCGATCTGGAGCGCATCGCACGCTCGCTCGGCGTCGCCTGCGTCGTGCTGGTCGGCGAGGACGGCATGGTCTGGATGACGCCGGCCATGCAGCGCCGCCTGCTGTTCCTGACGCCGCCGGCGCAACTGCGGATCACCGGCGATCTGGGTTCGGATTGCGCAGCGACACGCTGAGGTTTGTTGCTGCGGACCGGCTCGAAGAACCGCAACCGCATTGACTGGCGGTGCCGGACTCTTTCGACATTAGCGACCGGATGCTGCGGCACGGATGTACGCGTAACGCAAAAGCCCGGCGCAGATGCGCTCGCATCGACGCAGGGCTTTGACCGTCCAACTCACGTATTGCCCTGACTCAGTAGCGCGCCTTGATGAACACCGAAGGTCCGCTCAGGCGGATATTGAGCTCGCCGTCGAAGTCGCGCTTTTCGGCCTCGATCTTGATGCGCTGCCAGCCGTATTCGGCACCGAAGCCGAGATGCTGCCAGGGGAAATATTCGAAACCTGCCGACAGGTTGTAGATGTGGCCGGTCAGCGAACCGCTGTTTTTGCGCACGCCGGAAATGTCGGCGTATAGACGGGCGTTCTCGCTGAAGGCGTGACGCCAGCCGAGTTCGACCAGCGGCGCCCAGGCCGACGCGCTTTCGCGCAGGTTGAGTTGCTGCGTGTTGCCGTTGAGCGAACCCTGTCCGCTGAGTTCACCCGCGACGCGGTAGAAACCGCCGCCGAGGCCGATGCCCCAGACATCGCGTTCGCCGGCCGGAATCCACCAGCGCCAGGCGACGCTCGCGAAGTCCATGTCGAGCGAGCCCTTGACCTGCGCATTCACGTTGAACGTGCTGCCGTCGTAATTGATCGTGCGGTCCAGCATCTTGCTCGCGCTGCGGTGGAAACGATAGCCGTCGACCTCGATGCCTTGACTGTCGCCGACGAGGAAGCCGAAGCGCGCGCGACCGACGACGCGGTTCTCGGTCAGGCCGAAATCGTCCTCGAAGTTGACGTCGCTGCCGATGACGCCGTTGGCGCCGTCGATGCGCGCATCCGCGTCGCTGTCGGCCTGGTAGGCGCCGACGGAGAAATAGATGCGGTCCAGCGCCATCGGCGTTTCGGCGTGGGCAAGCGGCGCGGCCAGCGCGGCGATCAACAAGGCGGGCAAGCAGCGAAGTGTCGTTTTCATATCCATGATTTCCTGAAGCGGCGTACGTACGGCGCAGAGGTCCCGCGACCGCAAGATTCTGGTAGTGCCCGCGTCCTTGCCGCTTCCGGCGGCTGTCGCGATCGCCGTCATCATGACTTTCGCGCGCGTCGAAGCCGCGTGAACTCGGAAAACTCCCATTGGCGCAAACCCAGCATCAGGCTGAAACCGTCGCGGTCGACCAGCGGCAGGCGCGCGTCCTGCCGCGCCAGTTCGTCGAATTCCTGCGCCAGCCGCACCATCGCGGTCTTCATGCGCGTGCGCGAACTCATCGACAGCATGCCGCTGAGGAAACGGAACTCGTCGCCGATGCCGTCGAACGCGCCACGCAGGAATTCGCCAGCGACGCGCGCGAGGAAGAACTCGTGCACCGGCCCGTCCCGGCGCCAGGCGAAATTGCGCGCGGTCAGCTTCTTGATCCGTCGCGGCGGGCGGTAGTCGACGATGCCCAGTTCGTCGAGCCGCAGCAGCAGGCTGACCAGGCGGGCTTCGTCGAATTCGTAGGTCGCGGTGATCTCACCGAATTTCCAGTCGTTGACCAGCAGATAAGTCAGCAGCAGCAATTCCGGATCGCGTACGAGGGTGCGCTCCTGCGCATCGCTGAGTTCCTGCAGGCTGGTGCTTACCTGGCCGCCGTCGACGAGATCGGACAGGCTCAGTTCCAGCACCTCGCAGATGCGGTCGAGCCGGCCCAGGGAGAAGTCGCCGCGGCTGAGGTCGCGCTTGATCGTCGGCTCGCTGAGATCCAGCAACAGCGCGAGCTGTTTGTAGGTGATGCCGCGCTGACGCAATACGCTGCGGATATTGCGCACCAGGGTCTGTCCGGCGCTCATGTCTCGGCCTCGGGTATAACAATGCGATACCGGATGAGACAACAGGTATAGCCGCCGCACAAGGATTTGCGCCTGCGCCCGGCGCTGCGGCAGTCTTCGGCCAGCCCCACCGACATCTGCGCAGGTAAGTTCCGCATGAGTTTCATGACGCCTGTTCTCCCGTTGCGCGCCGCGGTCGCGCGGCCGTCGGCCGCGTCCTGCCGGCCGCTGCGCCTGCTCGGCAGCGGCGTGGCGGCCGCGATCGAAGCGCTGCCCAGCAGCGCCATCGATGCACGCCTGGGCCTGCCCGCCGGCAGCGTGGAAAAACGCAGTGGCGTGCGCACGCGCCGTGTGGAAACGCGGCGCAGCGCGGCCGAACTCGGTGCCGACGCGGCACGCGCGGCGCTGGCGCACGCGGGACTGGACCTGTCGCATATCGACGCCGTCGTCGCCGCGAGCGCGACGATGGATCAGGCCATGCCCTGCAACGCCGCGCTGATCCATCGCGAACTGGGCCTGAGCGAGCGCGGTATCCCGGCGTTCGACGTCGGCGCGAGCTGTCTCGGATTTCTGGTCGCGCTCGACACCGCCGCCGCGCTGATCGCGGCCGGACGCTACGGTCGCATGCTCGTCGTCGCGGCCGACATTGCCTCCTGCGGCCTGGACTGGGACCATCTCGAATCCAGCGCGATCTTCGGCGACGGCGCCGCCGCGGTCATCGTCGAGGCCGGCAGTGATCCGCAGGGTGTCGGGCTGCTCGCCGCCGCGTTCGCGACCTACAGCGAAGGCGCGCACTACTGCGAGATCCGCGCCGGCGGTTCGCGCTACCACCCGAGCCGCATCAGCGAACCGTTCGCGCCACTGACGACATTCCGCATGGATGGCCAGGCCGTGTTCCGTCTCGCCGCGCGCCACCTCGGCGGATTCATCGACGGGCTGCTGGCACAGGCCGGGCTCACGCTGGCCGATATCGATGTCGTCGTGCCGCATCAGGCCAGCCGGCATGGGCTGGATTTCCTCAGACGGCTGCTGCGCCTGCCGCGCGAGCGCGTAGTCGACATCTTCGCCACGCACGGCAACCAGGTCGCCGCTTCGCTGCCCAGCGCGCTGCATCACGCCATCGCGACGGGTCGCCTGCAGCCCGGCGCAACCGCGCTGCTGATCGGCACCGGCGCCGGCGTCAGTTTCGGCGGCCTGGTGCTGCGCTGCTGATGGGCGCGCAAATGAAAACCGCGCCTCGTATCGAAGTCCACTTGTTGCAGGTTGGCCAATGTCGCCATCCGGAGTGGATCACGCTGCGCGGCGGACGCTGGTCCGCGGCGGAGTTTCCGTCGCTCAGCGCGCTGCTGATCCATCCGAGCCGCGGCGCGCTGCTCTACGACACCGGCTACGCCACGCACTTCGATGAGGCCACAAAGCCTTTCCCGGAACGCCTGTACCGCTGGATCACGCCGGTACGGCTGGCGCCGGAACACACCCTCGCGCGGCAGCTCGCGCGGCGCGGCCTCGCGCTGACCGACATAGCCCGCGTGCTGATCTCGCATTTGCACGCGGACCATGTCGCCGGCCTGCGCGATCTGCCGCGCGCGCGCTTCACGGCCTTGCGCGCGGAAATCGCCCAGCTCGCGCGGCGGGGCCGCCTGCGCGCGCTGACCCATGCGCTGCTGCCGGCGCTGCTGCCAGAGGACTTCGCGGCGCGCCTGGACTACGCCGACGACGCGCCGCTGCGCGAACTCGGGCCGCTGTGGTCGCCGTTCGCCCACGGCTTTGACCTGTTCGGCGACGGCAGCCTGATCGCCGTGCCGCTGCCCGGCCACAGCAGCGCGCAGATGGGCCTGCTGTTGCGCGATCAGCATGATCGTCCGGTGCTGCTGGCGGCCGACGCCTGCTGGTCCGCGCGCGCCTGGCGCGAACAGCGCATGCCGTCGCTGCTGGCTCGCCCGCTGATGCACGACTGGCAAGCCTATCGCGCAACGCTGGCCGGGCTGCTGGCTGTCGCGCAGCGCCAGCCCGAACTGCTGATCGTGCCGTCGCACTGCGTCGAAACCCTGGCCGGCTTTGCACCGGCCACGCACGGTATCGCCGCATGAGCGCTGCGCCGCGACGCCTGCTGTTCACCGGTGCCTCGGGCTTCATCGGCAGCGCCTTCCTGCAACGCTTCGCGGCGCGCGCGGATCTGCGCCTGCACGGCGTCGGCCGTCGCCCGCTCGCGCAGGACAACTACACCGCGCTCGATATTTCCCGACCCTTCGACCTCGCCTTCCGGCCCGACGTCGTCATCCACGGCGCCGCGCGATCCTCACCCTGGGGCATGCGCGCCGACTACGAGCGCCACAACGTCGAGGCCACGCGCGAACTGCTAGCCTGGTGCCGTCGCAACGGGCTGCCGCGCGTGGTGTACGTGTCCTCGAGTTCGGTGTTCTACCGCGACACCGACCAGCTCGGCCTGACCGAAGACAGCCCGATCGGCCCGGCCTTCGTCAACGACTATGCCGCCACGAAATATGCCGGTGAGCAGCTCGTCGCCGCGTACGAAGGCAGCTGGGTCATCGCGCGGCCACGCGCGGTGTTCGGTCCGGGCGACACGGTACTGTTCCCCCGCATCATCCGCGCCGCGCGGCGCGGACGGCTTCCGCTGATCGATACCGGGCGCGCGCCGGCGGTCGGCGACCTGATCTACATCGAAACGCTGTGCGACTACCTGCTGGCGCTTGCGCTGCGCGACGAGTTGCGCGGCAGCTACAACCTGACCAACAACGAACCCGTCGCGATCCAGGACTTCCTGCTCGATGCGTTCGCGCGCCTGGGCCTGCCGCGGCCGCAGCGCCGCGTGTCATTGCGTCTCGCCCGCACCGCGGCAACGATGGGCGAATTCGTCTACCGCTGGCTGCGCCTGCCCGGCGAACCGCCGATCACGCGCTTCGGCGTCGGCGTGTTCACGCAGTCCAAGACCTTCGACGCAAGCCGCATGCTGCGCGATCTCGGCCCGCCGTCGGTCTCGCTGGCCGATGGCGTCGATCGCTTCATCGCCTGGCAGCGCACGCAATGCTGAGCGCCTGCCTGTTGCTGTGTGCGAGCTACGCCGCACTGTTGCTGCTCAAGTTCGTCCTGGCCCTGCGCGTGGCGCGCGCGCAGGCGCCGCCGGCCCGTGCGACGCCCGCACCGACCACGATCCTGCAGCCTATCCTCAGCGGCGACCCGGCGCTGGCCGAGGTGCTCGCGACCAACCTGCGCGCATTGCCGCATTGTCGTTTCCTCTGGCTGCTCGACGAGGACGACGCGCACGCACAGGCCGTGACGGCGCAACTGTGCACACGCCATCCCGACATAGCCATCGATTGCCTGGTGTTGCCGCCCGCGCCCGCGGGCCACAATCCCAAAATGCACAAGCTAGCAATTGCCGCGGCACAGGTGCGCACCACGCACCTGCTCGTGCTCGACGACGACACGACGCTGCCGGCCGCGAGCCTCGCCGAGCTGCTCGCACGACTGGACACCTGCGATCTCGCGACCGGCCTGCCGTGCTATCTCGACGACGGCCGCTTCGCCTCGCGCCTGCTGGCGCAATTCGTCAACAACAACGCGGCCCTGACCTATCTGCCGCTGCTGAATGTCTGGCCGCCGCCGAGTATCAACGGCATGTGCTACACGCTGCGCGCCGACACGCTCGCACGCATGGGTGGCTTTGCACCGTTGACGACGCTGCTCGCCGACGATCTCGCCGTCGCGGAACGGCTGCGCGCCAGCGGCGGACGCATCCACCAGAGCACGGCGCCGCTGTTCGTGCGCACCAGCGTGCGCGATGTGTGCCACTACACGCAGGTGATGCATCGGTGGTTCCTGTTCGCGCTGCTGCTGCTGCACAGCCAGTCGTGGGCGCTGCGCGCGAGCATCCTCGCGCTGCACGGCCTGCCGCCCCTGCTGTTGCTCGCCGCCCTGACGACCGCGGCGCTGGCGTGGCAGGCCGTGGCGTTGGCCGCAGTCGCCGCACTGCTCGCGCTGCGCAGCGGCCTGCTCCATACGATCCAGCGCCGCCTGACGGGCCTGCAGCGCCATGCGTTCGGCCTGTCGCTGCTGGCCGAACTGCTGCAACCGGTACACGCTGTACACGCGCTGCTGCAGCGGCGTATCCGCTGGCGCACGCGGCACTACCGCGTACGCGCCAACGACGATTTCGAGCCGGTCTGATGCGTGTGCGCTGGCAGGTGGCTTTTCTGACCGGGCAAAGCGATCCGCTGAGCTGCGCGCTGAGCCCGGTGCAGCGGCGCTTTCTCGAGGGCCTTGCCGCACCGGTGACCGTCGACGGCAATTTTCCCTACGCCGCGTCGACGCGCGAATTTCGCCCGACGCCGCTGCTGCGCGCGAGTTTCAACAACGCGCGCCAGTATCTGCAATCGCGCCGGCCCGGGTTCCGCGACGCGTGTCGGCCCGCAATGGACGCGCTGCTCGCCCGCAGCGAACGCACGCTGCTCCTGGCCGGCAGCTGCGGCCTGGAACTTTTCAACAATATAGATTTGTCGCGCGCGCAGCTCGACCGCTGCGCCGTGTTCGCCTACGGCCCGGTCGCGCGGCGCCGGCCCGACTGTGACAACCGGCTGCTGCAGGGCCGGTACGACGCGCTGTCACGCTGGTACTTCCCGCGCGTCGACATTCGCGTCGACGCCGGGCACATGAACTATCTGGATAGCGGGATCGTGCTGCAGCATTGCCGCGCGTGGTTCACGCACCTGCAGGCCAACGCATGAACCGCCCGCGCATCGCACTAGTTGCGCCTCCTTTCAGCGGCCACCTGCATCCGCTGCTCGGCCTGGGGCGCGCATTGCGTGACATCGCCGACGTGCGCGTCTTCAGTAGTGCCGCGGCGCAGCCGGCCGTCGCTGCGGCTCAGCTGCAGGGCGCGGTCCTCCTCGCCGGTTGCGACGACGCCATCGCGGCGATCGCCGATCCGCCGCGGCGCGCCGGCAGCCATCCGCTGCGCCTGCATGCGCAACTGCGAGCGAACCTCGCGCTGATGCGGCGCTTCCGCAACGAACTCGATGCAGCACTGGGCACATGGACGCCGCAACTCGTCATCGCCGACTTCACGCTGCCGGTCGCCGGCAGCGTCGCGCGCCAGCGGCAGATTCCCTGGTGGACCAGCCTGCCCTCGCCCTGCGTGCTCGAAGCACCCGGCGGACCGCCGGCGTATCTTGGCGGCTGGTTGCCGCGCAACGACGCCTGGGGCCGCCTGCGCGACGCACTCGGCCGCGTGGCGGTGCGCGCGTTCAAGCGCAGCGTGGGCTGGCTTTACCGGCGCGAACTCGCCGCGCTCGGCATCGACAACCTGTATCGCGCCGACGGCAGCGAGGCGGTCTACTCACCCGAACGCATACTCGCCCTCGGCCTGCGCGAATTCGAATACGCGCGCGAGTGGCCGGCCGCGGTGGAGTTCACCGGGCCACTGCTCTATACGCCGCCTTACGACGGCCCGGCCCCCGCATTCGTGCCGGGCCGCCGCCATGTCCTCGTCACGCTGGGCACGCATCTGCACGGACACAAGGCCGCCGCCGCGCAGGCCGTGCGCGCCGCCGCGCGCGAACTGCCCGACGTCGAATTTCATTTCAGCCACGGCGACGCCACGCGCAATACCGGCCAGCGCGACGGCAACTACCAGGAGCTCGCCTACGTCTCCTACGCCCGCGACCTGCCGCAGTACGATCTCGTCGTCCACCACGGCGGCGCCGGCATCCTCTACCACTGCCTGAGCCTCGGCCTGCCTGCGCTCGTCATGCCGCTGGACTACGACCAGTTCGACCACGCCGCACGTCTGGAAACCGCCGGTCTCGCGCGGCGGCTGCGCACGTTGCGCGAGTTGCACGAGCCGATACGCGCCGCGATCGATGACCACGTATGGCGCGCTCACTGCGAGTACTACCGGCAACATCTTGCCGGAGTGCCGGCGGAAACACGGATAGCCGCTGCGGTTTCGCGCCAATTGGACAGTATTTATGTCGAGTGACCAGCGCCGCGTCGGGACAACTCTCCGGACCATTGACCCGGTAGCCAACGCGCGCACAAACGACAGCAGCCCCGCCGTTTCCGGCGGGGCTGCTGAGCCAGTCGACTGAAACTTCTCTCAGTCGTTCTTGTTGCTGCGCGGATTGTCCGCGTCCTTGTCCGATACGCGGTTGCGCTGGCTGACGCGATTTTCTTCGTTGTTCACTTCGTTGCCGCTCGGCTTGGCGTTGCTGCGCTCGGTTTCATATTGAGCCTGGCGCTGCTGGCCCTGCTTGGCGCTCTGGCCTTCGTCTTTCGGGTTCTGCACGTTCGTATTCGGATTGGGGCTATTCGGGGTGTTCGGCATCGATCTCTCCTTGCGGGTGAGCTGCGCGAATGCGCTCTTGTATACCGCAAGCCCCGTGCCATCGGACGAGTTCGCCGCAAAGGTGCATAAACACGATCCGCCGCTGGGCATTTCGCCGCGTGGCGACGACGCGTCGGGCACGATGAGCCGACAGGGCATGCCGTGCGCCGCTCATCACCGCCGCTGCGTCCATTGCGGGAACTCTCGACAGTAATTGCTGGATTTCTGCTAGATCCGGCAACGTGCCCACGTATTCTCTGCGCCTGACCACGCCGTCCGCGCGCGGGTTCCGCAATCCCGATCGGAGTCTTCCATGAATCTCGTGCGCCGCCTGCTTGTCTGTGCGCTGCTGCTGTGTGTGATGCACTGGAGCGCACAGGCGCAGGATTTGTACGATCCGGCCACACTGCGCACTTTCAACCTCGTGTTCCACGACGCGAACTGGCTGACCCTGCTGCGGCAGAACTATGCGTCCGAGACGAACATCCTCGCCGACCTCACCGTCGACGGTGTGACCTATCTCAGCGTCGGTGTACGCATCCGCGGCAATACCTCGTATAGGGCGCTGCCGGCCGGTTCGGACAAGTTCTCGCCAAGGTAGACATGCACTTCGTCGATGCCGATCAGGAACTCCTGGGCTACGACAGCCTGAACCTCAACAACGGTTTCGACGATCCGACCTTCAGCCGCGAAGTCGTCTACAGCAATTATGTGGCTCAGTTCGTTCCCAACCCGCGCGCGAACAACTGTCCGGCTCGGCTTTACGCACACAAACATACGGTTGTAACTTGAAGAAAGTACGGCTAGACACTTCTGCGCAAGCGAGCGGTCGTGCTAGCGTTCGACGCCTGTTTGTCCGAAGCGCCTACTTTCCTTTGGGGGAAAATTCCATGAACTACAGCAAGAAACTGATTGCGCTTGCCGCACTTCTCTTCGCCGGCGGCGTGGCTCACGCCGAAACTCCGACGGTTACGTTGCAAGCCGGGCAGCATCTGCAGATCGGCATTCCGCGCGGCGTAGGCGATCCGGTGGTCTATAACTCGACCGGTGGATCCTTCACGACCACGACCGGTGTGCCGCGTGCGTACATCGGCGGCGCGGCAAATATCGTCGGCGCCGGCCCGCAGGTCGATATCACGAGCATTGACGTGTTCATGGCCGCCACGGCGGCCGGAACCTATACCAATGTCCGCGCGCGCATCCAGTTCTGGGATACCTACACGGCTGCCGGCACGCCGATTTTTTCCGCTCCGGCCGGGGCGGTCATCACCGCCGATACCGGTCCGATCAACACGGTCATCAATACGGTCACCACGCTGACGATCAACCTGCCGTCGCCGGTGCGCCTTAACAGCCTTACGAACAAGGGCTTCGCGGTCAACTTCCAGAGCGATACGGGCGCAGGTCTGGCTGACGACCCCAACCTGACCACCCCGCTCAGCATCAACGGCGCGCAGGCCGTAGGCACCAGCGCCGTCAATGCCGGCAATGGTTTTTACCGCAACGCGTCCGGCGGCACCAATTTCAACTTCGTACCCGGCGATCTGCGCACCTTCACCGGCATCACCGACACCCGCACCTCGCTCGTACTGCGCGGCAACAGCAGCGTCCCCGTGATGCTGCAGTCGTTCGATGTGAACTGAATCGCGTAGCGATCGCTCTGCCCCAGACACCCGGCTTCGGCCGGGTTTCTGCTTTTCGGGCTTCTCTTTTCTGGCCACGCGGCGCGTGGCGCCGCAGGCGCAGGCAAAGCCGGCAGGAAGCCAGGCGGGTGCACAATGATTCGAAGGGAAATAATCCCCTGAAACGCGCGCGGCCGGCGGACGGTCCGCCTGACCATCCGCCGGCCGGCGATTTTGCGTCGCGGCGGTATCAGTCGATCGAAAACTTCTACACACCCACGGGTACCAGGTTGCAACCGGCATGGGTCACGGTCAGGTCGAACGTGCCGGTCGCGGCATTGAATCCGTCGATGATGACGAAGTACTGGGTGCCGGCGACGGCATTGAACGTGACGGTCTCGGTCGCATTGGAGGCGCCGTCATCGTCCATCGTGATGCACTGCGGGTCGGCGAGCGCCGGCAGCTGGGTACAGGCAGCGCCGGGCGCCTGCAATACATACAGCGCCAGCTATAACGACTGACCGCGTTGCCGGACCCGTCTGAATTGCCCTTCACACGTCGCGCTCCCGCGCCCTGCCCTTGGACGCCGATGAATATCCAAGTACGCGGAAACAAAGGAAACTCAGGGGTTTCGGGGCTCCGGCGGATGCTTCCGTCTGCGCGTGGCGAACTGTCGGCATCGCCCTCGGGCCACCTCATACCCGGCTACTCCTTGCCGCGCCTTCGGGATCAATGGTGGCGGGATGAATGGTGGCAGACACAATCGACACTTTGTGGACAGCCACCAACGGGGAGCCCGCAACGGGAGCGAGCCTCACCACGTTCCGCGTGATAGACGGGCTCGCTCGGCCGGCGCAGGCGCACGCCGGCCTCGACCGCGCTGCGCACCCATGTCCATGAGCTCGCCGAGACGCGAACGCAACACCTGTCAAAGTTGCGTAGACACATCGCTATGGGCGCGGGCCGTGGGATTGTGGTGACCGAAGTCCCGGCCTGCCGTCAACGGGGAAAAGCTCGTTCGCGACCATAGCCGCTTCGGGCCAGTCCAATCGCCTGCGCTGCGCGTGGACGCCGCCTGAGCGAGCCCGGCAGTGCCGCCCTGCGGCAAGCCGTTTCGCGGATCCGTGATTGCCTGCGTGATCGGGTTCGACATGTGAACGGTCCGTGTTGTGGACGCGAAGGTCCGCGCCATAACCGTATTGGCAATCGCTGTGCCAGCGTTCAGCCGTTGTCAACGCGAGCTATCACGTCGTTCGGGATTGCAAAACGAAATGCCGCGCCCGCGCAACGATGCGTATCGCACGGATCCAGCGCTATCGGCTGCGATGCCCGCTGTAGAACGTTGCTCTGAGTGCACAGTGCCGCGTGGCACGCGGTAACAACGCTCGCGAACGCAGTTGATCCCACGGCGGCACATGTCTGGAGAAGCGCGGTTGGATGCGGGTTTCCGGACGTTGGCGAATGCCGCCGGATCTGCGAGGTATGCCGACTGTCGGAATCGAACCGACGACCTACTGATTACAAATCAGTTGCTCTACCAACTGAGCTAAGTCGGCGCAGGGAGCGGATTGTAGGCGTGGCTCCGCAGCGGGGCAATGGAGTTCGGGTGGCGTCCGGCGCGATCGTGCGCGGCCTCAGCCGCGCGGATGGTGCTGGGCGTGCAGGCGTTTGAGCCCTTCGCGCGCGACATGGGTGTAGATCTGCGTGGTCGACAGCGAGCTGTGGCCCAGCAGCAATTGCAGCGCGCGCAGATCGGCGCCGTGGTTGAGCAGATGAGTCGCGAAGGAATGGCGCAGTACGTGCGGCGAGATGCGCTGGCTCGCGATGCCGGATGACTGGCCGTGCTTTTTCACCATGACCCAGAACATCTGCCGGGTCATGCCGGCGGCGCGCGCAGTGACGAAGATGGCGTCGGTGATGCGGCCTCGCATCAGCAACGGCCGCGCCTGGGCGACGTAGCGTTCCAGCCAGTCCTGGGCTTCCTCCCCGAGCGGCACGAGGCGGTCCTTGCCGCCCTTGCCGGTCACGCGGAGCACGCCCTGACGCAGATTGATCTGGTCGGCGCGCAGGCTGACCAGTTCACTGACGCGCAGACCGGTCGCGTACAGGAGTTCCAGCATCGCGCGGTCGCGCAGGCCCCGCGGCGCGGTCACGTCGGGGGCGCGGATCAGTCCTTCCACTTCACGCTCGCTGAGCGCCTTGGGCAGGGAACGCGGCAGCGTGGGCGCGTCGAGCAGCAGGGTCGGATCCTGCTCCACCGCGCCGATGCGCCGCATGAGTTTGTAATAACGCCGCAATGTGGACAGCAGCCTGGCGTTGGAGCGTGCCGTGTATTTCGCCGCTGCGCGTACGGCGAGATAGCGATACAGCAATTCCCGCGAAGCGCTGGCCAGCGAGTTGCCGTGCCCGCCGAGCCAGCGCGCGAAACCGGTGAGATCGCTGCGGTAGCTCGCGAGCGTGTTCTCGGCCAGGCCGAATTCGGACCATGCCTGCTCGACGAAGCGATCGATGGCCGCGCGGTCGACGTCGTTCAGTGGCGGGGTTTCGATCGCAGTCATGCGGCACATCGGCGTGGAGGTTCGCAGGGTAGCCGAAACCGGCAGGGCGGATGACAGCCCCGGCGAATGGCCTCATGCTTGCGCCGCTTTTTTCCTACGCCCTGCTTTTCATACACCGGATCCGCGAATGACCGACGCAACGCCCCGGCCGGCCCACCTGGGCTGGCGCATCGCCGCCGCGATCTACGACCTGTTCCCGCTGCTCGCCCTGTGGATGGCGACCGGTGCCGCCGCGATCGCGGTGACGCGCGGCACGCTCGACTATCACGTCTGGTGGTATCGCCTGCTGCTGCTGTCGGTGACCACCGGCTACTACGTGCTGTCGTGGCGCTATGGCGGTCAGACGATCGGCATGCGCGCGTGGCGGCTGCGCGTCGTCGACCGCAACGGCGCCTCGCCGGGTTGGGGCGCCTGTGTACTGCGGTTTTTTGTCGCGCAGATTTCGCTCGCGTTGGCGTGCCTGGGTTTTCTCTGGTGCCTGTTCGAACGCGAGCGGCGCGGCTGGCACGACCTGGCCAGCGGCACGCGCATACTTCGTCTGCCGAAACGCTAAGGATCCGCCATGTTGGAACAGGCTTTGCTCGTGACCGGCGCGCTGATCTTCGGCGTGCTTGGCAGCATCCATCTGGTCTATACGTTCGTGGGCAACAAGTTCGACCCGCGCGATGCGGCCACGCGCGTGGCGATGCAGGCCACCTCGCCGGTGATTTCGCGCCGGACGACGATGTGGCAGGCCTGGATCGGTTTCAACGGCAGCCACAGCCTCGGTGCGATGGTGTTCGCCGCGTTCGTGCTGCTGCTCGCGCTGCGCCATATGGATTTTCTGCGCGGCAATCCCGCGTTCGCCTGGCTCGCGTTCGCGAATGCGGCGGCCTGGTTCGCCGTGGGCTGGCGCTACTGGTTCCGCACGCCGCTGACCGGCATCGGCCTGGCCGGCGTGTGTTTCCTGATCGCGGCGATCAGACTGAGTTTCGCCTGATCGCGCGCGCCCTCAACTCGTGCGGCGGAAATACCACAATGCCGCCGCCATCATCAGCAAGGCCGGCAGCACGGTAGACAGTGCGAGATTCAGGCCGTAGACCGCGCCGACATTGACGAGCGAACGCTGCAGGAAGTTGAACGCGATAGCGAGCACCATGCCAATGAAGATGCGCTTGCCCATGCCGCCGCTGCGCAAAGCACCGAACGCGAACGGCAGCGCGCAGACCACGAGCACGAGCACGTTGAGCGGCCAGAACAGCCGGTCCCAATAGGCGATCTCGAAACCGGTCGCGTCCTGCTGGTTGCGCTTGAGATAGCGGATGTTCTTGCGCAGGTCGCTGACCGACAGATAGGCCGGCTGCACGATCGACAAGGCCAGCATGCGCGGGTCGAGGCCCGATTTCCAATGCGTCGTCGCCTCGGTCGTGCTCTTGGCTTGCGCTTCGCCGAATTCGGTCTTGCGAACTTTTTCCATTGTCCACGCACCGGCGCTGTGCACTGCGGTTTCGGCGATGGCGATGGACAGCAGTTGCCCTTTAGGCGTGAACTCGAACACGCGTATGTCGGCCAGCCGCACTTCGCGCAGTCCCTCGACCTGGCGCGTCGTGCCCTGCTTGGCGTTGATGAAGGTATCTCCGTCGCGCGCCCAGATGCCGCCGCTGCGCCGGCCGATCGCGATGTTGTTGGACTTGGCTTGCAATGCCAGCGACTGCGCCTGCTGTTCAGCCGCCGGCGCGACCAGCTCGCCCATGGCCGCCACCAGGAAGGTCACCGCGGCGAGCGACAGCGCCGCCGATACGCAGATGCGCAGCTTCGACAATCCCGCAGCGCGCAGCGCAGTCAGCTCGCCGCTGCTGGCCAGCGTGCCCATGCCCAGCAGCGAGCCGATCAGTGCCGAATTGCCAAACCATTCGTACCCGCGTCGCGGCACGGTCAGCAGGGTCTGGAGCAGGACCGAGCCGATGCCGTAGTTGCCCTTGCCGATGTCGACGGCTTCGTTGACGAAGGCACGGGCCGCATCCACGCCGACCAGCAGCAGCCAGGTCGCGAATACCGCGGACACTGTGGTGTAGGCGACCAGGCGGTCGACCTGCTTGATGCGCCAGTTCATGCGCGTTCTCCGCGCCGCGACTTGTTCTTGCGCTTGCGCTCGTGCGCCGGATGCGCCTCGTCGGCGGCGGGTCGCGGCAGGCGGTCGCTGCGCAGCAACAGCCATAGCGCGACGGCCGCGACCGGCAGATGCACCCACCACAGGCCGAGGAACGGCGGAATCCTGCCCTGCTCGATCATCGATCGCGCGACACCGAGCCAGCCCAGATAGATCAGATAGCACAGCAAGGCGACGAGCAGGCTGGCATAGCGCGCCTCGCGCGGCCGCGTGCGTGACAGCGGCACGGCGAGCACTACGAGGATCACGATGGACAGCGGCGCGGCCAGCCGCCAGTGCACCTCGGCACGCTGCAGCGGTTCGTTGCTCGCGAGCAGTTCCGGCAGCGGCGCGGCGCGCTTGAGCGCTTCGGGCGTGTCGTCGGATTCGCTCTTCGCCAGGGCGATGTCGTTGCCTTTGAAGCGCAGCAGACGGAAATCGTCGTGGCCGATGCGGCCTTCGACGCGGAAGCCGTCCTTGAGCGAGAGGAAGCGTCCCTCGCCGTCGCTCTCGCGGCGCAGTTCGCCGCGTTCGGCCGTGATCACGTCGATGCGCGTGTCCTCGCCGTCGGGCCGCTCGGTTTCCACGAACATGCGCTCGAACTGCGAGCCCTTGTCGTTCATGGCACCGACATAGATCACGCCGCCGCGGCCCGGCAGCTGCACGAAACGGCCGGCTTCGAGTCCCGCCACGACCAGCGACCGGTTGGCTTCCTCGACCAGGCCGTGCGACAGGCGGGTCGCCGCGGGCCCGAGCCAGAACGAGATCATCGCGACGAGCAGGATGACCGGCACCGCGAGCCACGCCAGCGGGCGCAGCAGATTGGTCAGGGGCATGCCGGCGCCTTGCAGCACGGCCATCTCGTTGTCGCGCCAGAGCCGTCCATAGGCCATCAGCACGCCGATGAACACGGCCAGCGGGACCAGCACGGTCAACGCATCCAGCGTGCGCAAGCCCAGGATTTCAAACACGAGATTGCCCGGCAGCCGGCCGCGTGCGACCTTGCTCAGCACGTCGGTGATGGTGCCGCCCAGCGTGACGACCAGCAGCACCACGGTGCTGGCGAAGCAGCCGAAAGCCAGTTCGCGCAACAGATAACGATCGATGATTCTGAGCATTGCCAAGGGCTTGTGCGATAATCCGGAGGCTTGTGCCAGTCGCCGCACAAGAACATTCCCCAAAGTCTAACCGGCCAGGCCCTACGACGCGGCATCGCGTCCCGGGTCGGGCCACTTTCGTCCGGTGCCCGTTCATGACGATCCAGTTCTCCCTAGCCAGCGCCACTCCCGAAACCGAAGCCACGCCCTGCGCCGTCATCGGCGTCTATGAAGAAAAGATGTTGACCAGCGCCGCGGCGCTCATCGACGAAGCTTCCGGCGGCGCGATCAAGCGCCTCGTGGATTCCGGCGACATCAGCGGCAAGCTCGGCAGCAGCCATGTACTGTTCGGCCTGTCCGGCGTGGCTGCGACGCGCGTGCTCATCGTGGGCCTGGGCGAGCAGAAGAAACTCGACGGCGCGCGCTTCCAGCGCATATCGACCGACGCCGCCCGCGTGCTCAAGGGACTGCCGATCGCGCGCGCGACGTCGTTCCTCGCCGAAATCGAAGTGCCGGGCCGCGACCTGCAGTGGAAGCTGCGCACCGCCGCGCTCGCGACCGACCATGCGGCCTACAAGTACACCGCCACGTTCAAGCCCAAGGACAAGCCGCGCGGCGACAGCTTCGGCACGATCGTCTTTGCCGCCGACGCATCGGCGCAGGCCGGACTGGATCAGGCCACCGCAATCGCCGCCGGCGTGCGCCACGCGCGCGAACTCGGCAACCTGCCGCCGAACATCTGCAATCCGGCCTATGTCGCCACGCAGGCGCAGAAGTTCGCCGAGGCGACCGAGGGCGTCAGCTGCGAAGTGCTGGAACGCGAACAGATGCTGGAACTCGGCATGGGTTCGCTGCTCGGCGTGGCGCAGGGTTCGGCCAATCCGCCCAAGCTCGTGGTGTTGCGCTGGAACGGCGGCGGCAACGCCAAGCCTTATGTTTTCGTCGGCAAGGGCATTACCTTCGACACCGGCGGCATTTCGCTCAAGCCCGGCCCGGGCATGGAGGAAATGAAGTTCGACATGTGCGGCGCGGCCGGCATGTTCGGCGCCTTCGTCGCGGCGGCGACGCTGAAGCTGCCACTGAACCTGGTGTGCATCCTGGCCGCGGTCGAGAACATGCCCGACGGCAACGCCTACCGCCCCAGCGACGTGCTGACCAGCATGTCCGGGCTCACCATCGAAGTGCTCAACACCGACGCGGAAGGCCGCCTGATCCTCTGCGACGCGCTGACCTACGCGCAGAAGTTCAGCCCGCAAGTCATCATCGACGCGGCAACCTTGACCGGCGCCTGCGTGATCGCGCTGGGCAAGCATGCCTCCGGCCTCATGAGCAAGGACGATGAACTCGCCGAGCAGCTGCTGGCTGCCGGCAATGCGAGCCTCGATCGCGCCTGGCGCCTGCCGCTGTGGGACGACTACCAGAGCCAGCTCGATTCGGGCTTCGCCGACGTGGCGAACATCGGCGGCAAGAACGCCGGTGCGATCACTGCCGGCTGCTTCCTCGCGCGCTTCACCGAAGGCCAGCGCTGGGCGCATCTCGACGTTGCCGGCACGGCGTGGGACGAAGGGCGCAAGGGACTGGCGACCGGACGGCCGGTGCCGCTGCTGGTGCAGTATCTGCTGGATCGTTGCTGAGCGAGCGGGCGACGAACCCCATGCCCCGCGCCGATTTCTACCTGATCGACAAGCCGCGTTTCCGCGCCGACCCGCTGCTGCTGGTCTGCGAGCTGGCCAAGCGCGCCTATGCCAGCGGCCAGCCGACGCTGATCCTCGCGCGTTCGCTGGACCAGGCCGAGGAAATCGACGGCAAGCTCTGGGAGTTCGACGAGGACGCGTTCATCCCGCACCAGATCGCCGGCGACGAGGACGACGAGATCACGCCCGTGCTGATCGCCGCGCCCGGCGTGCAGACGGCGGACCGGGCGCTGGTCATCAACCTGCGCGACGACTGTGCGCCGGGGCTGTTCGAACGCGTGCTCGAGGTCGTGCCGGCCGAGGAAGAACAACGGCTCGGCTCGCGCGAACGCTGGAAGACCTATAAGCACGCCGGCTTCGAGCTCAAGAAGTTCGACATGTAGCGGCTCGGCGCCGCTGGCGCTGCACCTCCAGAAAGCACGCGTTGCCGTCGTTGCGCCTTCGTCATGCGTTGCGCCTGCGCAGGCAGACACGCAGGAATCCGGACGCGAATCGCCCTGATTCACGCGCACGCTCGCGCGGTCGAATTTCGTCGACGACCGCCAAGGATCTGCGCCATGCCCCTCGACCCCGCCTGCGACACGCGGCACGGACTACCCAGCTACCACGGGCTGCGCCTGCGTACGTACATCGATGCGTGCAGCGAACGCTCGCGCATCCGGCTGCGTCCCCGCGTCGCGCGACTGCTGCGCGCACTGGGGTTGATCGCTGCCGCATCGGCGACCGCTACGACTTCTGCGAACGCAGCCCCGATCGTCGCCGGCGATACGCAGGCTGTCGTCGAACTGCGCCAGTACACGCTGCATCCGGGCCGACGCGACACCTTGATCGATCTGTTCGAGCAGCACTTCATCGAAGCGCAGGAGCAGGCCGGCCTGCGCGTGATCGGCCAGTTCCGCGACCTCGACAATCCCGACCGCTTCGTCTGGCTGCGCAGTTTCGACAGCATGCCGGCGCGCAAGGCCGCGCTGGAACGTTTCTACGGCGGACCGGTGTGGAAAGCACATCGCGAAGCGGCCAACGCCACCATGATCGATTCGGACAACGTCTTGCTGCTGCGGCCCACGCAGACGGATGCGCGCTTTGCCCTGGATAGTCACACGCGACCCGCGCTCGACGCCGACACCGCGGACACCGGTCTGGTCGTCGCATCGATCCACTACCTGCGCGAGCCGGCTACGCCCGTGCTGTTGCGCCTGCTGCGTACACGCATCGAGCCGCAGCTGCGAGAAGCCGGTGCCCGGCCGCTCGCGAGTTTCGTGACCGAGACGGCGCCGAACACGTTTCCCGCGCTGCCGGTGCGTCTCGGCGAATCGGTGCTCGTGATCTTCGCCGCATTCGATGACGAGGCAGGGCATCGCCGCTTCCAGGCCGCGCGTGCGACTTCGCCCGCCTGGACGGCGCTGGATGCGGAGCTGCAGCCATATCTGGCGCGCACCAGCGAGACCTTGCGCCTGAAACCCGCGCGGCGTTCGCTGCTCGACGGCCGGTAGCCTCGGCACATGCGGGAAACGGCGGGGCGTCGTGCGCAGCGGCGGTCGACGCACAGTGGCGTCAACCTGCACCTACCACGACCCGTGTCAGGTCATGCGACTGAGACTCGCACCGTCGCGAGACACTAACGGCCGGCACGCGTCGCCGACTCCATACGGACATGCATACGGATCGCGATGAAAACGAAAGGATTACCGCAGCGGCAAGCGGGCATGAAAGCGCGAAAACACGCGTAGAGGCCCGACAGGAACCATTTTATCGCGTGTCCCGGCAGTCCTGGCAATCTCGCCGGGCGCGCGCTACCGTCCGCCACCTCAGTGCCGACGGAAAGCCCCGATGCAAGACCTGACGCAAGGCTCGATTACACGCCATCTGCTGCGCATGGCCGCGCCGATCGCGATCGGCATGCTGTTCCAGATGCTGTACGTGCTGATCGATCTCTACTTCGTCGCGCGTCTCGGCGACGCGGCGATCGCCGGCGTGGTAACGGCCAGCAACGTGCAATTCATCATCATGGCCGTGACCCAGGTGCTCGGCGTCGGCACGATGGCGCTGATCGCACAGGCCGCCGGACGCAAGGATCAGACGGACGCGAACCTCGTGTTCAACCAGAGCCTGCTGCTCGCGCTGCTCTGCGGTGTGCTGACCTTGATCGGCGGCTACGGCGTCGCCGACCTGTACCTTGGCACGATCGCGGCGGACGCGGCGACGCTCGCAGCCGGCCTCGACTATCTGCATTGGTTCCTGCCGGGGATGGCGCTGCAGTTCGCGCTGGTCGGCATGGGCTCGGCCCTGCGCGGCACCGGCATCGCGAAGCCGACCATGATCGTGCAGGTGCTGACCGTCATACTCAACGCCGTGCTCGCGCCGATCCTGATCGCGGGCTGGTTCACGGGCAAGCCGCTCGGCGTCGCCGGTGCCGGACTCGCGAGCACGATCGCCGTCGCCGCCGGCGTGGTCATGATGACCTGGTACTTCGTGCGTCTCGAGCACTATGTGCATTTCGATACGAAGCTGCTCGCGCCGCAGCTGCCGGTGTGGAAGCGCATCCTCGCGATCGGTCTGCCGACCGGCGGCGAGTTCGCGCTGATGTTCGTCTTCCTGGGCGTGATGTATTGGCTGATCCGCGATTTCGGCGCAGCCGCGCAGGCCGGTTTCGGCATCGGCTCGCGCGTGATGCAGGCGATTTTCCTGCCCGCGATGGCGATCGCGTTCGCGACCGCGCCGGTCGCGGGACAGAACGTCGGCGCCGGTCATGGCGAGCGCGTGCGCGAAACCTTCCGCTCGGCGGCGTTGATCGGCGTGGTCCTGATGTTCGCGCTGACCCTGGTCTGCCAGTGGCATCCGCAGGTATTCGTGATGCCCTTTACGAGCGAGCCGGACGTCGTCGCCGTGGCCGCCGAATTCCTGGCGGTGATCTCGTGGAACTTCGTCGCGTCGGGACTGATCTTCAGCGCCTCGGGCATGTTTCAGGCGCTGGGCAATACGATTCCGGCCTTCGTCAGCAGCGCGACTCGCCTCGTCACCTTTGTGGTGCCGGCGATGTGGCTGTCGACGCAGCCGGGCTTCCAGCTACGCCACCTGTGGTGGTTGTCGGTGGCGACGATGACGCTGCAGGCGATCGTCAGCTACCTGCTGCTGCAGCGGGAATTCCGCCGGCGGCTGCCGCACCTGAAGCCGCGACCTGCGCCTGTCGTCGAGGCTGCGGCGTCGGAATAAACAGCGTTCGGCGGCGTCGTGCGTTCAATTGCTGCTCACGACGGGCCGCTGCCGTTGCGCGTCTTGCGCGTTGCCGCGTGCCGCCGGCGTTGGCCTACGGCCGCGGCGTATCGTGCGCGCGCTCCCGCAGGAACCTGCCCATGCTGCCGATCGCCGAATCCCGTCCCCGCCGCCCGTTCGCCGCCTGCGTCTACGCCGGCCTGCTCGCCGGCAGCCTGGACCTGCTCTACGTCTTCGTATTCCACGGCCTGCGCGGCGTCAGCCCCGAACGCATCCTGCAGTACATTGCCAGCGGTCTGCAGGGCACCGCCGCGTTCCAGGGCGGCTACGCGAGCGCCGCAATCGGCGCGGCCGCGCATTACTTCATCCTGATCGTCGCGGCAGGACTGTACCTGGCCGCCAGCCGGCGCCTGACGTGGCTCGTACGCCAGGCCGCCGTCGCCGGCATTATGTACGGTGCTGCAATTTATATAACGATGCGTTTTGTCATCGTGCCGCTGTCGGCCGTCGACGTCGGTGCGAACACGGGATGGACGCTGGCGCAGGCCACCAATCTGCTGATGCACCTGTTCGTGATCGGTCCGGCGATCGGGCTGGGCCTGCGCTGGTGGGCGTGGCGTCGGCGGGGCTGATGCACGAGGCGGCGCGGCAACGCGGCGGACCGCCGCCGCGCTGGTCCTGCCGCCGATCGGGCGCCGGCTCCGCAGCCGGCACAGAAGAGCCAGCAGCGGTTGAGCGTAAGGCTGCGCGGTTCTCCGCGGCAGTCCCGGTCCCTGCCGAGCCTATAACGAATCAAGGAAGGCCACGAGCGCCGCACGACTGCTTGCGGGCAGTTGGCGGAACGCTTCGCGGCTCGCCGCCGCTTCGCCGCCATGCCACAGGATCGCTTCGGGCAGGTCGCGCGCACGGCCGTCATGCAGCAGCCGGCCATGACCGTTGACCGCCTGCCGCAGTCCGATCCCCCACAGCGGCGGTGTGCGCCATTCGCGATTGGCCGCCGCCGAAGGGCTGAGCGCATCGGCAAGCCCTTCACCCAGATCGTGCAGCAGCAGATCGGTATACGCGTGGACGGGCTGGCCGCGCAGCTCCGCGAGCGGATGACGATAGCCGCTGACGAGGTTCGCGACGTGGCAGCCGCCGCAGCCGAGTTGCTGGAACACCGCTTCACCGGCCGTCACGTTCGGCAGGTTCACCGTGTCGGGCCGTCGCGAGGGTGCGCCGGTCATCTGCACGTAGGTCGTGATCAACGCGAGGTCGCTGTCGCTCAGCGTGGCTGCGGACTGCGCCTGCTGCGCGCACGCGGTCTGCGACGGTGCGCAGTCGAGTTGCGGCAATAGCGAGGTCTTCACGCCGATCTCGTTGCGCAGCGCGGTCGCGGCGAACTGGCGCAGACTGGACTTGTCCGCCTTCCAGCCGAAGCGGCCGATCTGCGGCAGGCCGTCGGACGCCGGCACCAGAGCCACGCGACCGGAGATGCCATCGGCATCCAGATCGTCGGGATCGTGCCGCTGCAGCAGGGTTTCCTCGTCCAGCGCCTCGAGCAGGCCGAGGCCGGCGATCGTCTGCGGCATGCGCGCCGACCGGAACGCGAGGCTGATTCCCGGCACGTCGTTCAACTGGAACGCCGACGCGAAGATGCGGTCGTCGCCGCCGGAAAAGGCATGTACCGGCCGTTGCAGCACGAAAGCCTGGCCGTCGCCATAGCTGCCGGGTTCATCGCTGAAGGTCATTCTCGACGCCGGTTCCGGCGGCACGCCGGGGTTGAGCGAGCGCGGCTGCAGCGTGCTGCCGAACTGCGGATGCGGCAGCGGCACGCCGTTCGCATCGAGCACGCCGGAGGAAACCTTCATGACCGTAGTCTGCAGCGGCTGTCCTGCTACGGGCGCGCTGCCACGGCCGTTGTGCACATGGCAGGCAATGCACGACTCCTGCACGGTCAGTCCGTTCGCGAGGCCACTGATGCCGGTATGCGCCGGATTGCCCGGTTCGAAGTGCGCGCCGGTCTTGAACGAACTGTGGAACAGTCGCCGGCCATTCAGGAAGTCGTTGTGCGTAGGCCAGCGGATGTTCAGCGCCTCACGGAAGAACGTCGTGTAGTCGGTCGTGCCGCTGTCGACGACGTAGGTGTTGTAGTTGCCGAGACCATCGAGAATCGCGTGAGTGACGACCTGGTTCGCGTCGTTGCGATACGTCAGCAGGTTGCCTTGCTGCGACACCACGTCTGCCGGCGCAACGGTATCGCCGGCGCGCACGAACGGCGCGGTTGCCGCGCCGCCGGCACTGAGGCGCGTGTTCAATACTTCGTTGCCGTCGATGTAAAGCCCGGGCGAGCCGATGCGGAAACGATAGGTATCGGTGTAGTAAACCGTCTGCCCCTGCACGACCGGATCGCCCTGGAACACACCCAGAAACTGCTGGAACTCCACTTCCATCCAGTCGCCGACGCGCAGCACGCCGTCGCTGCCGGTATGCGCGTTGCGCGTGATGCGGCAAACCCACTTCTGGCCCGTACCGTCCGGACTGGCCACGGCCACCGGTGTTGGATTGAAGGTGGCGTTGTTGTTGAACGCGGCGCGGTAGGGATTGCTGTAAGCCGAGCGGCACTCGGGCTGGCGCCAATGCGCGTACTGCGGCGAATAGAAGATCTCGATCGAATTGCCGCCGGCGGCGACATGATCATGGATCTCGAAACCGAACGTGCGGTGCTCGTGGTAGCGCACAGGAAAGGTATAGAAAATATTCTCGGACTCGTGACGCGAACGCGCGCGCCCGCTGCCGAAAGTGACGATGGTGCCGTCGGGTTCCACACGCCAGTTCACCGATTGCGCGGGCGTATACGTGGTCGTGAACAGCGGTGCATAGACCGGCGCAGTGCCGGAGACCGCCGCGTCAGATGCGGGCGCACCGACCGAAAACAGCAACAGGCCGGCCGCGTTGGCGGCCAGCAGGATCTTCTGATGATTCACGCCATCGCTCCGTCGTCACGAGTCGCTTGGCACTTCGGCACGCTTCCCCACGAAGACGCGCGCGGCGGCGACAGGGATCGACGATAGCCGGCGGATGCGTCGCACGAGCGGCATCACGCGCGAACGGACCGATACGGCCGACGAAATGCACACGATCCGCGGCGGCTTCGACTTAGGTCGAAGCCGGGCCTGTGACCGCGGTCACAGGTGGTGCGACGGTCCGCGTGGCGCGCACGCGTCACGTGGTCAGCCACGGCCCCTGTACTTTGGTACAGATCCACTCCACGGCGCCGGAGACTACGCTGCGACCCACCTTGGGGAGGGTTCGTCATGCATCAGCTCATCCGTGTGGCATCGGTCATCGCGCTGTCATTCGCCGCCATGCGGTTGCAAGCCGCGTGTGTCGACAACGCCGTGCTCGTGCACGGCAACAGCGGTTCGCCGGTCGACTTCGACAACACCTACGTGGAACTGCGCGCCCGCGGCTACACCGACGCGCAGATCTTCCTGCCGGACTGGGGCAGCAAGACCTGCCCGGCCTGCAACGATCACAGCGGCAGCGAGGAGACGCCGGTCGCGAACGCCTTGAACAGCGCCATCGCCTCGTCCTGCACGGGCAGGATCGACGTGATCGGGCATTCCATGGGCGTGACGCTTGCCGCGCGCGAGATCATCAAGCTCGGCCTGGCGAACAAGGTCGAGAGCTTCGTCGGCATCGCCGGCGGGTACCGCGGCTTGTGGAGCTGCGGCATGTATCCGTTCAACGTGCCCGCGGCGACCTGCGGCAGCAGCGGACTGTCGGTATCCAGCCCACTGCTCAACGGTATCTACGCCAAGCGTCTGGGTGCCCGCGAATACTCGATCAAGTCGTACGTCGACGAAATCGTCTGTTCGACCGGCACCTGTCTTGTCTACGGCGTCCACAGCTCGTCGATCGCCGGAGAGAACGCGAGCTATACCTACCCCTACTACCACTACCAGCTGCTCTGGTTCACGTCGATCCAGCAGGCGAACCTGATCAACTGACGTCCCAGGGTTTCGCGATCGTTTCACATCCGCGCAGACGCGCAGCCGCGAGCTGCACGCTGCGTGGCCGCGCCTGCTTGCAGATTGCAGCGCGCGCGGCGCGGCAATGCGGCAGATGCGAGGAATTCCGCGCTGCCGCGTCATGGCATGGGAGTTGCTCTGCGCTGGCGACAGACGCAGAAACGTCCCTGGTCGGCGGAGGAACCGCCGATTCAGCCCCCAAGGAGCAGCAATGATCGCGTTCGATTCCACCACGACCCTGCTGGCCTGCCGTCACGGCCAGAGTCTCGGCAACGCCGCGCGCGCCGATGCCGAAGCGCGCGGACTGTCCGATGTGGGCATCGGCCTGTCCGACGCGGAATTGCCGCTCACCGACCTGGGTCACGAGCAGGCCGCGTGGCTGGGCCGCCAGATCGCGGCGCTGCCGCCGTCGCAGCGGCCGACGCGCATCATCTGTTCGCCGCACCGGCGTACGCTGGAAACCGCCGACGGCATCGTCCGCCAAGGCTTCGCCAATTGCCGCATCGCGTTCTCGCTGGACGCGCGCCTGATGCCGAAGGCATTCGGCGTACTCGCAGGATTGACGCGCGCCGGCGTGGCCGAACGCTATCCGCAACTGGCCGCGCAGCGCGAACGCGTCGGCCGCTTCCATTTCCGCCCGCCCGGCGGTGAATCACGCTGCGACGTGGTGATGCGCGTCCACCGCTTTCTTGCCGATCTGATCGAACGCTCCGCCGGCGAGCGCGTGCTGCTCGTGACGCACCAGATCGTGATCAACGCGCTGGACTATCTGCTCCATCCGGGTCGCGACGATGCGCTGGCGAACGACGCGGACGGCTGGGTGCCCAATGCCCGCCTCTACGGTTTCGCCCTCGGTGCGAATGCCGGTGCTATCGCCGAACCGGTCGGCACCGACTCCGCGGTTGCGGCATAGGAAAGGCGCGCCGGATACGCCACGTCCGGTGCGCCCGCCTCCCTGGCCACACTGCGATTACACAAGATCCACAATGCAACCGGAATGATTTCGGCGCTGCAGCGGCAATCCACGCAAGACCGGCTATGCCGAAACGCCGGGCGCTCGCGACACCTGTGTCGCGCGCAAACGCCCGCCATAGGGGACGACTGACCGCTAGGCTTGCACGCCGAAGGTGGCCGGAGTTCCAAGCAGACGCAGGTTCTTTCCGTCGTGGTCGCGGTACGCCAGTTGCCACTGCGCAAACCACAGTGCGTCGAGCACGCCGGGATAGGTCAATCCCAGCGGCTTCCAGCTCGTCAGATGGAAATACTCCGGCACTTCACCCCAGCGGTCCACGCCGCCGAGCGCGCAGAGTACGAGACCGGACTCCGCTACTCCGACACAGCCGATCAGATTGATACGCGGCGAATCCGCGGCAATCGGCTCGCCGAGTTCGAGCTGCAGCGATTCGGCGGCCGCGAATTCCAGCACGCGTCTGCCGGTATCCGGCGGCTGCGCGCGCGGCAGGCCGCGCACCGCATCCATGCCGACGAGATGCGACACCTTCGTATCCCCGAACGCCAGCAAGCGCCGCTGCGACACGTCATCCTGTTCGAATACCGCATGACCGGGCCGCATCCGCTCACACTCGATCCAGCGCCATAGCGCCGCCACTGCCTTGGGCAGATTCATGTCGAGCTCTCCTTTGCTGGCTGTGCGTCGCCGCGTTCGCGGCAAAGGCCCCGCAACAATCGCCGGGGCGGCGGAGACAACCGGACATTCGCGCCGGTATGTTCCATCACGTTCTCGAACCGGCGCGGCAATGGCCGCGCTACGGTTGCCGGATCACCGCGTAGACACCCTGCACGACTTTTGGCATGAACGCGTCATCAAGCGTTGCCGCGATGCGCGGCCGGAACCGTCCGGGCGAGGGACAGCAAAATTCGCGCGCGGCACGACCGATTGCGTGAACCTTTGCGCGCCTCCCTCCGACTACCTCGGCGACACGAAGGAGATACCCCGCGTGAAAGCCGATGCCGCAGCCCTTGCCCTTGACGACCAGTTGCTGGTCGTGCGTTGCCAACTCGGCGAACGCGCCGCGTTCGACGCGCTGGTGCGGCGCTGGGCCGGCCCGTTGCACCGCTACGCGCGTCGCCTCGCCGACGATGCGGATCTGGCACGCGATCTGACCCAGGATGTCTGGCTGCGAGCGATTCAGGGCCTAGCGCGTTTGCGCGATGCGGCGCAATTCCGTGCCTGGCTGTTCGGCATCGCGCATCGCGTGGCCATGGACCGGTTGCGCTCGCGCTATGCGATGCCGCTGGAGTCGACCGATACGCTCGACACGCTCGCGGTCGAAACGGACAGCGACGACGCGGACATCGCGCACCTCGTCGGCAGCCTGTCGCTGCTGCCGCTGGCGGAGCGCGAGGTGCTGACCTTGTTCTACCTCGAAGAACTGCCGCTCACCGAGATCGCGAGCGTGCTCGCGATTCCGCCGGGGACGGTCAAATCGCGCCTGTTCCGGGCGCGCCATCTGCTGCGCCAACGACTCACTGCCCCGGAGAATTGCCATGTCCGCTGATCCCGCTACGGTTGCCCTCGAACTCGAACTGCAGCGCCTGACCGCCGGCGCGTTATCGCCGCTCGCGCGCTATGGCCACGTCGCGCTGCTGCTCGCCGCCACGTTGATGTCCGTGCTGTTGGCCGCGCTGCTCGCGACCGAACCGGCGCTGCCGGGACGTACCCAGGCAGCGCTGGCGGTGCTGTTGTCGATCGGTATCGGCTGGATCGCTTATGCGACCTGGGTGCTGCGCCAGCGGCGGCCGCTGCTGGGACAGCATCGGGTCGTCGCCGGACGCATGGCCGTCGCCTTCACCGGCGTGTTCTTCGCCGGTGCGCTCGCGCTGGGTGCGAGCACGGGCAGCGCGACCTGGCATGCGGCGGCCAGCGTCGGCGCTAGCCTGCTCGTCATCGCTTTCGGCGCTTTGATGCAGGCGCACTGGCGCGTCGCTGAGCTGCAACGCCGGCGGCGTGAACTGCAGCGGCAGATTGGCCCTGCCGTGTAACGAAAAAACCATCGTGTTGCCGCGAAGCCCGGTCACCGTCGGCCACGCAGGTTGCGTGGTCCGACGGCGAACCGCGAATCAGGCCAGCGTCGCCATGTCGATGACGAAGCGATAACGCACGTCGCTCTTCGCGATGCGCTCGTACGCCTCGTTGACCCTGTCCATGGCGATGGTCTCGATATCGGCGACGATGTCGTTCGCGCCGCAGAAATCGAGCATCTCCTGGGTTTCCTTGATCGAACCGATCATCGAACCGGCCAGCGAGCGGCGATGCGGAATCACCGCGAAGGCATGCACCGGTACGGGCTGCTCCGGCGCGCCGACGACGACGAAGGTGCCGTCGATCCGCAGCAGGCCAAGGTAGGCGTTCCAGTCGATCGGCGAAGACACCGTACAGATGATCAGATCGAAGGTTCCGGCCAGCGTCGCGAACGTCGCCGCATCGTTGGTCGCATGGTAGTGCGTCGCGCCGAGACGCAGTCCGTCGTCTTTTTTCGCCACCGACTGGCTCAGCACGGTGACCTCGGCGCCCATCGCATGCGCGAGCTTGACGCCCATGTGGCCGAGGCCGCCCATGCCGACGATCGCGACCTTCTTGCCCGGTCCGGCATTCCAGTGACGCAACGGCGAGTACAGCGTGATGCCGGCGCACAGCAACGGCGCGGCTGCGTCCAGCGGCAGGTTGGCCGGGATCGATAGCACATAGCCCTCCTTGACCACGATGGAATCGGAATAGCCGCCGTAGGTCGGCGTGCTGCTGCCCGGCTCGAAGCCGCTGTAGGTCAGCACGAGGCCGGGCATGTACTGCTCGCGATCGACGTCGCGCTGTGCGCAGGTCGTGCACGAGTCGACGAAGCAACCGACGCCGACGTGATCGCCGGGCTTGAATTTCGTGACCTTCGCGCCGACCGCCGTCGCTACGCCGGCGATCTCATGGCCCGGCACCAGCGGAAACACGCTGTTGCCCCAGCCGTTGTCGACCATGTGGATGTCGGAGTGGCAGATGCCGCAGTAGCGGATCGCGATGACGACGTCGTCGTCATTCGGCTCGCGCCGCTCGAACGTGAACGGCGCAAGCGCCGCTTTGGCCTCGGATGCCGCGTAGCCTTTTGCACTAGCCATGAGGTGTTCCTTGCAGGTCGGATCGGGCCTGCATCATCCCCTCGCGCACGCGCGAGGCGATATCGCGTTTCTGCGGCCTTCTTGCCTGATCCTGCACGGTCGGTGTGTCGGCTTGCCGCCGGCAAGTCGGTACGCCGATCACCCGCGACCGCACTGCGCGCACGCCATGCCTGGCCCGCGTACATGCACCACGCGGGCGAGCCTCGGCTTTCGGTGATCGGTCTACAGGCCCGACGGCACCCGGGCCGGTTGGACCTTCCAGCGCTCGATCAGGGTCAGAATTGGACCGGTCATCATCGTCGTGACCAGCGCCATGATGACCATCATCGCGAACAGGCGCGGCGACAGGATGCCCATGTCGTAGCCGATGTTGAGCACGATCAGCTCCATCAGGCCACGCGTATTCATCAGCGCGCCGAGCGAGGCGGAGTCACGCCAGCTCATCCCGGTGAAGCGCGCGGCAAACAGGCTGCCACCGAACTTGCCGGCGATGGCTACCGCGATGATGCCCGCGCAGATCAGCCAGTCGTAGGCGCTGTCGAGCATGCCGATCTGCGTGCGCAGTCCGGTGAAGGCAAAGAACAGCGGCAGCAGGAACGCCCCGGCGAACGTCTCGATGCGCTCGCGCAGCAAGCGCCCCAGCGGCGACTCAGTCGGCACCAGCGCACCGGCGAGGAACGCGCCAAACAGGGCGTGGATGCCGATGGTTTCGGTGCACAGGGCAGCGAGGAACGCGAACACGAGAGCAGCGACCACGGCGCGATTGCGGCCCGTCTCGTCGGCGGGTTCGCGCAGTGCCAGCCGCTCCAGCCGTGGCCGCACGAGCAGCAGCATCAGGAGGGAGAACGCCACGGCCAGCGCGATCGTCAATGCCGCACCGCCGAAACCGTTTGCCTTGCCGATCGCGACCACCACGGCGAGGATGCACCAGGCCGTGACGTCGTCGACCGCAGCGCAGGCGATCGCGATGTTGCCCAGCGGCGTGTTGCTCAGGCCGCGCTCCTTGAGGATGCGCGCGAGCACCGGAAACGCCGTGATGCTCATGGCAATGCCCATGAACAGGGCGAACGGCGCGAATGCCACACCTTGCGGCGCCAGCGTCGAATACACGCCGAGCGCGACGGCGCAGCCGAACACGAACGGCGCGACGATGCTGATATGGCTGACGGCGACCGCCGCTTTTGCGCGCTTGCGCATGCCGGCCAGGTCCAGCTCGATACCAATGCAGAACATGAAGAGGATGACGCCGACCTGGGCGAGCAACTGCAGCGATCCCAGCGATGCGGTCGGGAACAGGAAGCCCTTTACCTCCGGCAACGTGGCCCCCAGCAACGAGGGACCGAGCAGGATGCCGGCCAGCATTTCGCCGATCACGGCCGGCTGCTTGAAACACTGGAACACAAGGCCGAGCAGCTTCGCCGCACTGATCACGACGATGAGCTGCAGCAGGAGCACCGCCAGCGGATGACGCAGATTGGCGACGAAGCCGACCCAGGGGTTCGCGTCGGCGGCGGCCGCCGCCGCCGCGGGCGCCAGATGCTCCAGACCCGCGCCAACGTGCAGGATCAACACGCACCCGGCCAGACACGCCAGGGTAGTGACGAGATAGAACGGAATCAGGGACTTTTGCATGGAGGCGAACACGCTCGGCAAGCTCGGCGCCGTTGCCGAGGACGCGACAATTTTTACATGCGAGCGGCCGGGTTTGCATTTGTTTCGGATGGGCTCAACGTATCGATGAGCCATGCCGCCTGTCGCGAACGGCACGATGGCTCTGCATTCACTCATCGTGCGTGCGCGGTGACACCGCCTCGCGATGGGTAGTCACCGCGTCACCTCGTTGCGATCCGGCCAGTGCGCTGTCATCGTTGCCGATTCACCGTCTCACCGCCGCTCTATCCAACGCCAGGAACTCCCATGACCGTATCCCTCTACACCGCCTCCGTCCCCGTGTTCCAGCAGATGCTCGGCAGCCTCGGCGACCTGCTCGCCAAATCGCAGACCCATGCGACCGAGAAGAAGATCGAACCGGCGGCGCTGCTGCAGACCCGCCTGTTTCCGGACATGTTCCCGCTGACCCGGCAAGTGCAGATCGCCTGCGATTTCGCCCGCGGCGTGTCGGCGCGGCTGGCCGACGTCGAGGTACCGAAATATGATGACAAGGAAACGTCCTTCGAGGAACTGCAGGCCCTGATCTCGCAGACCCAGGCCTTCATCGCCAGCCTAGCGCCCGCCCAGTTCGAAGGCGGCGAAGAACGCGAAATCGTCACCCGCCCCGGCACGCCGAAAGAGAAGCGCTTCAGCGGCAGCAGTTACCTCCTCACCTACGGACTGCCGCAGTTCTTCTTCCACGTCACCACGGCCTACGCGCTGCTGCGACACAACGGCGTGGAAATCGGCAAGCGGGATTTCATGGGATTGAAGTAGGACCGGCGCTCGATTTGGTTCAACAGCGCGCAATGCTTTCGGGAGCCTGCGGCAGAGCGCGGGCAAGAGAGTTGAAAACGGCGACGGTGTTCTCGCGCTGTCTGACTCATGCGCCGAAACGATCCACGATTGATAGTCGGCCAGGAAGAATACGGCGGCTCCTCAACGAGTTCTGCCGCACGCTTGAACGCGTTCGACTTCGTGCTAGTGCCTTGACGCAGGAACCCGTCGGGCGCCTTTCAGTTGCCCGACCACACGAATGGGCCAACATCGCTTCCTGCACGCTGAGTTGACCTCAGAATTCCCGGCTCTCGCGCAAGCTGAGTAGCATGCGCTCAGGCTGACTTTCAAGTTGCCAGGCCTTATGGTTGTGCACGAGGGCGCCATACCACACACACAGTCGTCAATTTGCGGCGTGACCTGCGCTAAAAAAGCTGGGTCGTTACAAAGCCCAAAAACAAAAAAGCCCCCGATTTCTCGGGGGCTTTTTCGTATGGCTGGGAGACTAGGACGTTGAGTACAGTCCGGACTCCCAGCCACGCTAAGCCTTCCCCGCCCCACCCTCCGCGCCGATGTGTGCGGGCGATGTGTGCGAGCGGCGGGATCCTAGCAGGGCGCTCCTGAAGGAGGGAAGCCGCCGCGCTTCCGTCCTCGGTAGGGGCCATGCGCCCCGCCGGTTCTTCCCATTCAGTCCTCGTCCGGCATCAGAATGGTGGCGACGCATTCGCCCTGGTCGCCCGGCCCCAGTAGCAGGGCCAACCGCGTCAACCGCGGGCGGCGACCGCCGTGTGGCACAACCCGAACCTCGAACGCGACCCGCCCGTTGTCGCCTCGGCGGGCCGCCGCTCGTGCCGCCAGCGACGCCATCCACAGCACGTCCCACAAACGTCCCGATTCGTCCTGCGGCGCTCTCTCTTCCGGGCTCCAGCCGACGCACGTTGCCCACACCCGCGCCGACAGCGCCACCGACACCTTGAAGCCGGCTTCCTGCGCCATCGCACCGGCGTCCATCAACACACCGTCGTCGATGGCCTCTCGCCTCGTGTAGCTGAACACCAGATCAAAACCTTGCTCGTTCACGCTCTGTCTCCTGTGGCCCGGTCCCGGGCATCGGGGTCCCGATGCCCGGTATGGGCGAACCCCTGCCCGGAGGGAGGCGCGGTCCAGCGTGAGCGCAGCGAAACGGAGCCGGCTGGCGCGGGCTGGAGGGAGGAACGACCGACGACACGGGCCGGCGACGGGGGCTTGACCGAGGAAGCCGAGCGTGAGGGCTGCCGTTGCTGGCTGAGGTCCGCCGCCGCTAGCGAATCCACGCCGCCGATTTCCGCCCCTCTTGTCGGTCACTCGAAAAAATCTCCCGGCCGACCAGCATGAAACGGCCCCTCAAGCGTTCTGCGACCGCTGGGGAGATACGAGCCTTCAACGGCCGCCTCTTCTCAGCCGCTCGGCATCCACCGGGCTGCACAGCAGAGGAGGCTTTACATGTTTTCGAACAACGACATGAGCGCGGCGCAGACGGTCCTACGCGTGTTCGGCGAAATGGGCTACGAGGCGGGCGACCGCATCCACCTGGGCGAACTCCGAGTCCGGACACCGGCCGGGATCGACTTCGACGTTGCGTTTTTCGTGGTCGGTTGGGGCCTGGGTTGGTATCGGCCGGCGTGCGTACCGGACCACGCGATGGGCTGGCACGAGGCCGCCCAGGACGACTGGTATTTCACCATGGAAGGCGAGCTGGCCCTGCCCTAGCCGGGACCCGATCTGACTCAGGCACGGGGCGCCGTGCGGCGCCTCGTGTTTGAACGACCGAAACGATTCGGTCGTGCATTTCTCGGCGGATGGCATGCATGGGGGCGCTGAGATAGCTGGGTTTGTCGGTAGGCAGGCGCTACCATCCAAACTGCGTCACGATCCTTTCGGGCTCAGGAAAAACATGAAGAAGACGCCACCGATACCCGAGAAGACCGAGCAGGAGAAAGAGTCCGCCGAGGCGCAGATTGTTGAGCTGTCGAAACGGATCGAGTTCTACCTTACCGAATATTCGGTGGAGCTCTTAGCCCAGAAAATGCACCAGGGCGAGTTCGTGGTCCCGTCCTACCAGCGTGAGTTCACCTGGGAGCCGGAACGGAAGTCCCGATTCATAGAGTCCGTGCTGATCGGTCTTCCTGTCCCTTTCCTGTTTTTCTGGGAGATGCCGGACGGAAAGCTCGAAATCGTGGACGGTTCGCAACGCCTCAGAACCCTCGAAGAGTTTGTGCATCGCGGACTCAGGCTTACCGAACTCGAGAGCCTGACCGCAGTCTCGGGGTTCACCTTCAAGGATCTTCCCTTCTCCCGACAGCGAAAGCTGGGCAACCGGTCGATCCGCGGCATCGTCCTGAACGAGCACGCCGACGAGCAGGCCCGCTTCGACATGTTCGAGCGCATCAACACGGGCAGCAAGCTCGCTAACAAGGCAGAAGTCCGGCGCGGTGCTCTGACCGGTCCGTTCATGGAGCTTATTCTGGAACTGGCCAAGAAGCCCGAGTTTGCCGCACTGGCCCCGGTCTCAAAGAAGGACGCGGACGAGCGCGAGCGGGAAGAGCTGATCACTCGGTTTTTCGCCTACGGCGACGGATTAGAAGGTTACAGGGATCGGCCATCGGCGTTCTTGTTCGACTACGTCAAGAAAATGAACCATGAGGTGGAGGCCGCCCCGGGGAAGGTTGACGACTACCGTGGTCGGTTCAACACCACGATGGGGTTCGTTCAAGCCGTGTTCCCCCACGGGTTCCGGCGGGCCGCTACGGGTAAAGCGACGCCGCGCGCACGTTTCGAAGCGATCGCCATAGGCGCTTGGTTGGCCCTTGAAGAAAACCCTCACCTCTCCCCCGATCAGGTCCCCGGGGTCATCGACTGGCTCAACAGCGACGCCTTCAAAGACCGAACCGGTTCGGACGGCGCCAACGCCCGGTCGCGCCTTGAGCAGCGCATGCATTTCGTCCGGGACAAGTTGCTGGGTCGGTGATGGAAACCCTCATCGCCTCCTTCGAAGAACGCCTTGCAGAAGTGGACGTGTATCTCGACTTCCTGAAGTCGATCGAAGCGACCGCTCAGAACGGTCCGCCCCGGCTGAACGGGGCGGACAATCCGATCACGGCCAGTCAGCAGAAGATCCTTTTCTCGACCGTCTACCTGCAGCTCTACAACCTGGTCGAAGCCTCAATGACCCGGTGCATCGACGCTGTGGCGGCAGCCACCATGACGGACAGCCGCTGGCGACCGGCCGACCTCAGCGCTCATCTGCGCAAAGAATGGGTCCGGGCCAAGGCGAAGCCCTATGCCGATCTCCATCCGGACCGTCGCTACACAACAGCGGTTGAAGTTTTCGACCATGTAGTGGCCGCGCTGCCGGTGGTTGAGTTCGAGATCGAAAGAGGTGGCGGTGGGAACTGGGACGACGCGGTAATCGAGAACGTTTGCCAACGACTGGGATTGGCCATCAACGCTCCACCCGAGGTTTACAGCGCCGTGAAGCGGCGGTTCCAGGACGACATGGGGCCGCTCACCTTGGTCAAAGTGCTGCGCAACCGATTGGCCCACGGCTCGATCTCGTTCGTTGAGTGCGCGGAGACGACCACGGTTGCCCGCTTGGTGGAACTGAGGGACATGACGGCCGCCTACCTGCGGCAGGTCGTTTCCCGTTTCGACACGTTCATCTCTGGCTACGAGTTCGTTGCCGAAGACCGGCGACCCGCATGAAGCCGAGAAAGAAAAAGGCCTCCCCCACCATCAGCGCCGTCGATTTGTTCTGCGGCGTGGGCGGGCTCACCCACGGCCTGGTCCGCGGGGGCGTGCCGGTCGTCGCTGGAGTGGACGTGGACCCGAGCTGTCGGTATCCGTTCGAAGCGAACAACGACGCGGTTTTCCTGGAGCGGGACGTCGGCGCGCTGAAGGCGAGCCACATCCGGCCCCTCTACCCGAAAGGAGCCACGCGGTTGCTGGCCGGGTGCGCTCCCTGCCAGCCGTTCTCGACCTACAGCCGAAGCGGACGCAACCGCCAGTATGAGTCGCAGTGGCCCTTGGTGTTGGCGTTCGGGAGGCTCATCCAGGACCTGAGGCCGGAACTGGTCACCATGGAAAACGTCCCGCAACTGGCCGATCACGAGGTCTTCGATCGGTTTGTTGAAAGCCTGCTGGGCTACAGCGTGTGGTGGTCGGTCGTCGAGTGCTCCGATTTCGGCATCCCACAGACGCGGAAACGGTTGGTCCTGCTCGCCTCGCGCCTTGGGGATCAAGGTCTCGCGTTGACCCCGACGCACCAGGAACCTACAACGGTTGGGGAGACGATCGGCGGCCTTCGGGAGCTGGCGGCGGGGCAGAGGGACGCTGAAGACCCACTCCATTCCGCGCCAGCGCTGAGCCCGTTGAACTTGGCCCGCATCCGGGCGTCTCGCCCGGGCGGCACCTGGCGGGACTGGCCCAATCGTCTCCTGGCGGCGTGCCACCGCCGAAAGTCGGGCGCTACTTATCCCAGCGTCTACGGACGCATGGAGTGGGGCCGGCCGGCGCCGACCATCACCACGCAGTGCTTCGGGTATGGGAACGGGCGTTTTGGGCATCCCGAGCAAGATCGAGCCATATCCCTTCGGGAGGCCGCGATGCTCCAGACGTTTCCGGCCGATTACCGATTCACGCCCGCTGGTTCCGCCGCGAAGTTCAACAAAATGGGGCGCCTGATCGGCAACGCCGTGCCGGTCCGGCTCGGCGAGGTCATCGCGCAGACCCTGGCTGCGCATGTGAATCTCAATCGCTGACCGGCTATCAAAAGACGAAGGCAGGAATACGACGAGACAGAACTGTGTTTGCGTTCAGCTTTCAATATTCAGCACATGGACTAGCACGCCGTTTGCGGCTGGCTGGGGTCGCGACGCCGACAGCGGCGTGACGTCGCGGAAGCTCGGATCCGGCGGGACCAGGGTCGAATGCATCGTTGCTGCCCGTAGGAAGCTCTCAAGCGCCTCAAAAGCAGAGGGCGCCTTGCGGCGCCCTCTGCTTCGGTTGTTACCTACCACGCCGTACTACGAGACCGCGCAAGCGGACCCGCATTCCGCCAAGGCCAGCAGGTTGTCGTTCCACGTTCCGTCGGCGTAGGTGCGCAGGAAGGGGGCGCGGCCATCCGTGGGCCGGACCACACCGATCTCGGCGCGCGCGCCCGATCTCGAATCGATCGTATAGAACGCGTCCTGCTTCGATTCGATGCGGCGAATGGCGTCCTCTCGGGTCAGCTTCCAACCGGACGCACGGTTCCCGATGTGGGTGATGTGCTCGTACGCGCTGGAACGGTTGGGCTTGTCGATGCACGTTACTTGATAAGCAGTCATTGGCTTTGCCTCTATGGTTTTGGAGGCCAAAGCGGCGTCGCACCCTACTTGCTTGCGCCGGCATCGCCGGTTAGCTTGTAAGGGCGCTTCCAAGGCGCACGCCGCGCACCACCTCCGGGAGGGTGCGTGGGGAGTCGGGGTTATGACCCCCGGCTCCACCTTTGCTTCGTATTCTCCAGCTCGGCTTTCGCCGAGCTGGAGAACTGAACTCTTAAACCTTCGTCTTAGCTCCTTGCCCTTTCACCTTCCGCACCGGCGCTGACGGCCCTGGTCCTGGACTCATCGCGCGCGGCGGAGGGGGTGGTGCTTTACGCGCCGCCGCAGCTGGAGGCGGAGGTGCTGCTGGCCGGTTCGCCGGGGACGGCGCTCCACCAGCCGCCACGGGGGCGGACGGCGGCATCGGCATCGGCCCCCTGGGTGGCATAGGCATCAACGGGGCTGGCGGAACCGTCGCAGCGACCGGCGGGGCCGGCGGCGGCGGAACGATTGCCGTCGTGGCCGTCTCAATCTCACCGTAGCTCCCCACCTCCATGCTGCGGTCCACCAGCTTTGCGTGCACCGCGTCCTGCACCCGTCCTAGCGCGTGGAGCCTCACCATGACTTGGGTCGGGTTTAGCAGCAGCACGTAGTGAAACTCTCCGGACGGGCCTTGCTTCGCCAGGATGAACCCGGCATCCCTTAGAACCCGCATCCGCCGCCGCCACGTGTCGCCCGCTCGATCGCCGCGGTAACCGGCCTCTGCTGCAAAAGTCATCGGGTTATCGATCACCAAGAGCGGATGGTCCGGCGCCCGGCACCACAGGCAAAAATACACGTGCCCGGCGGCATGGTTTTTTTCCAACCCATCAATGCCTTCCATCACGATGGGCATGACTCGGGGCAAGGTCGTGTAACCGTCGTTTCTTTTCCGGTGCCACAGCACGTCGTCGGACACCCCGGGGAAATACAGCAATCGCTGTTTTTCCGCGCGCTCCGCCATCCTTAAGCGACGGACCTCCGATTGCTTGCCGTTGGCCATTTCCTACAAAACCTTTTGTTGGAACACCTTGATCTGAAAAGCAATATGAACCTTTCGGAGCAATCGATCAACCACTTAACCCGCGCCCCTCTCTGGGCACAACAACCACAGGGTCGCACGTCGAAAGTACATCAAACGAATGCGGCCATGCAACCGGTAGGGCGTTTTCCGCATTTTTTCGCGCAAATACTTGCCTTAATTCTATGTTTTTGAAACCGATTATCATATTTCGCGGTGCTCCCGTACTCACGTTCTACCGTGCTCGCTGTGCTCCGTGGTCCCGGAACTCCAAGGATCTCAGAAAAGCTCTCCGGCGTCGCGGACGTCTCTGTTGAAAGCAGCCGGCGGGGTGCTCAGACGCCGGAGCGCCGCCGATGAGCCATCGGTTGCGTGCTGGTCCAGCTGCAGTCTGGAGTCGTGCGTGCGCATATCCGGCGGGAGATCGGCCGCCCGGACGACAGGGAGGATCGTCAAGTCATGGGGGTGGTGCCCGATCCGCATGCGCAGGAAGCTGGCCGCATCGCGGGGTGTCTTGATGTCGCCCTGCCGTTCGAGCCGCAGCCTCAAGATGTCTTCGGCCGCGGCCAGGATGTGGGATTCGGGGATCGCGGTGCGGACGCGCTGGAAGCGGTAGGTGCCGTCGGGTTTGCGGGTGAAGGCCATGGTCTGCTCCTCGCGGCGCGAGGGGTGCGCCGGCGGGTTCCGGCAGCCCCGTCGAACCGAGGGAAGCGCACGCGGAGCGGCGAAACCACGTGGAGCACACCTGTGTTGCGCGGCCCGCCGGCGGGGCGAAGCTACTCACCCAGGGCGCACTCCTGGGCCGCGCGGACGCCCCTTCATCCCGTTACCACCCAACGGTCGGAATATTCCGATGCTCCTGCGCAGCATTTCCGGATTCCTTGGGCCAGCAACACTGACGGAGCCAGGGACCTGCATGCGGCCGCGTGCGAGGTCCCGCTTTCTTGCGGCAGATATTCCCGTGGCCGGTGCGGCACGACGGATTGACGCCTGAAAATCCTTCGGTCCGTACGGCGTCGTCCGGCTGTTTGCTTTATCCACGGATACACTCGTGGACTGCCGGCTGCCCATAGACACGGAGGTCGCATGAAACGTTGGGTACTTTCTTTACTGGTGTTCGCCACCACGGCCGTCCATGCCGTCGGTATCAACCAGGTGGCCCAACCGCAGCAGCGGCCCAACCCAGGGCCAGGCCAGCCCCGAGGGCCGTATCCGGCCCCGCCCGGCATGCAGCCGGCGGTGCCAGGGCCGCATGTACCCACAGGTCTGCGGAACTACCGCGACCCAACGCAGGACCCGGTGCAGGACCCAACGGAACCTCTGCGGCAGGCGGAACAGGCGGCCGTTGCCAGCGCGTCGCCCGAGGTCGCCTACACCTACGACGGGGTTGGCAACCGCGAAAGCGCTACCTACAAGAACGGGGTCGTTGTTCTGTACACCTACGACCGCAGAAACCGCCTGACCAACCTGCACGCCAGCAAGGGTGGGGTCTTGCTTCACAACTACCACTACACGCTCGACCCTTCCGGCTTGCGCACGAAGGTGGAGGCGACGGAGGCGGACGGCGCCATCACCGTCGTGAACTACACCTACGACGGCGTCAAACGCCTGACCGGGGAAACGCAGACCAGAAACGGCACGCTGGATTTCAGCGGGCACTACGAGTACGACCGGTCGGGAAATCGCTTGCTGGCAACGGTCAACGGGATCACCACGACGTACCAGTATGACGCCAACGACTGGCTGACCAGCGAAACGACGGCAAGCGGCCCCCTCGCCGGAACGACCACCTACACCCACGACGACGCCGGCAACGTGCTGACGAAAGACGGCCCCGTGGGGCATGTCGACTACACCTACAACGACGCCGGCCGTCTGACCCAGGTGCAGGCCGGCGGCGATCTGGTGGAGTATGACTACGACTTCGATGGACTGCTGATCCACAAGACGTGGACACCGATGGTCGGTGACGTCACGCGCTGGCAATACGTCTGGGATCTGAGCCGTGATGTTCCGCAGAGCATCGAGGAGCTCAACGCGCAGGGCAACGGGAACTACAGCGTTTCGGCAACCTACATCTTCGGGGACGGCCTGGTGTCCGAGACCCGAGACGGGACAACGCGGTATGTCATCCAGGATGGCTCCGGTGACACGCGGGCGCTGACCGACACCGGCGGCGCGGTGACCGATACGTACGCCTACGACGCCTGGGGAACGGTGATACGTCAGACCGGCAGCACGCCGACGACGCACCTCTATCGGGGTGAACGTCTGGACCCCAATCTGGGGTTCTACTATTTGCGGGCGCGCTGGATGGACCCCACGGTCGGCCGCTTTACCCAGATGGACAGCTATCAGGGGAACGAGCGTGCGCCCGCCAGCCTGCACAAGTATCTCTACGCCAACGCAGACCCGGTGAACAACGTCGATCCCACGGGGCACTCGGCGGCCGGTCTGGGCCAGCAGGCCGCTGCTGTCGGGATTGCCGCCGTGCTGGCGGTCGCCGCCAAGCTGACCATCGACCACATGACCCGGCCGCGGGCCAACAACCAGCGCCAGTTCGGCGTGTGGGACGCCTTGGCGGTGACGCAGTTTCGCGCAAAAGCACAGGCGGGGGACGATGCTGACGCGCTGGTCGGAACGCTTGCCACCGCAGCGTCAAAGGAAGAAGGGCACCACACGATCCCGGTTTACTTGTGCGGCGGCATGGTTCAACGCACCGCCGGCATCAAGCTGCACGAACACGTCGCCATTCATTCGCAGATCGCCGCTGTTCGCCTGGTCCTCGAAGGCGCTGAGCAGTACGCAACCAAGACACTGGGGAAGCACCGCACGTCGGACGTACTGCGGATCGCTCAAACACGGCCGGGCCGTGAGGCCATCGCGGGCGCACTGTACAAGGTCTACGATTGGGGGAACTGGCTTGGCAAAGGAAAGCCGATGACGATCGAAACGGCTTTCACGCTCGAACGACCCGACTTCGAATCAGGAGCCAAAACGTCGCTCCCCTGGTGCACACGGCGCGGCGGACCTGACCGGTGAGCATTGCTGAGAAAGAAGTCACCCGGTGGGAACTATCGAGCGTTGATGTTGCGAACGTCTACCGTGCCGACCGGAACGACAGCATCCAGCTTTGGTGGACCCCCGTTGAAGAGCTCCAGATGTTCGTGTTGAACGTCCTTTCGCCGATCGAGCACGTATTCTGGAACACGGCGGAATACCGCGCGTTCCGAGACGGTGCGCACGCGTGCATGCAGCCCCTTGTGAGAAAGGAAAGCACGCCGGGCATCGTGGACAACCTCATCCGAGACACGGGCGCCGGACTGAAGTCAGAGTTGGCGAGCGAACTACTCGGTGGCCTCACTGGCTTTTTCGGTGACCGCTACCATCCGAAACACCGGGAACAGCCCAGCTTTCTCTCGGCGGGGCGGCATACGTCCATCGGCGTTCCGGCGTCTTGCCGGCTGCTGGTGTCGCGCTACTTCCACGAGTTGGGTCGGGTCTTCGGCGAGTCCTCCAGCCGGCCATGCTCCGAAGAAACATCGCTGTACTACGGCAGCGACAGCGATTCAACGTTGGCCGGTCTTCTTTGCGACAACATACTGCTGATGTCCGAGGAACAACGTCATGCGCTGCTCGCGCGGATCCGCTCCGGTGTCGATGTTTTAGCGATTGAGAACCCCGAGCATTTCGCGTTCACGGGAAACGCCATCGGCATTTCAACGGCAGGCATTGAGGTAAATTCCGCCGCTCTCGATGACTTTTCCGAGATCGTCCGATTCAGGGTTGACACGGCCATCCGGCACTACTCCCTGCTCGGGGTCGAAAAGCTGCTCAAATACGACCTTGCGAACAAGAACTGGGGACTGTTGTGTCTTGCAGACCTGCGCGATGAGCTTCGCGGCCGACTGAACGCGGTGCTTGCGCGTTATCCCGTCATCGAGACCAATCCCTTCGAGCAGGCCGCGCTCTAACCAGAGTCCGCCACGGCCTTCGGCGCAACACGGGCTGACTGCACATGTTGAAGAGCCTCCTACGCTGGCTAACGTCGTCTGAAACGCCCTCAGCCTCTTACGAGCGTGAACAGGACGAACCGGACCCTATCGACTGGGCCGAGCTGGAAAACGTGCTGGTGCGCTTAGCCATCACTACCATCGAGCGGTTCGCAGCCGAGCATCCCACTGAGGTCTTCTACGGCCTGGGCTTCGACTGCCATGCGGACTATGGGCAAGTGCTGGTCTGCCTCAACACGCGCGAGGCACAGCGCGAGGCAGGGGATCAGGACGACGACTGGAGCTTTGGCGGCTGGTGCTACCACGGCATCAACCTAAACGAAGCCTGGGAGGACGAGTGGGAGGAAGTACCCCTCATTCTGTCCAACGCCGCCAACATCCTACTGAACCACCGCAAGCACGGTGCGCGGTCGGCGTTGTACGAATCGTTTCTTGAGATGGCGACCCGCGCCTTGCTGCGCGTAGCTCGCTCCGATCCGGTGGCTCGGCTGAACAAGGAGCCGGGGTTCCGTGCGTTGGCGATGGACCACGACGAAGGGCCGGAGGCGGGCTTCGCTCGGTTGGAACGGTTGGAACGGTTGGAACCCACAACGCGCTGATCGCGGGTTGTTGTGAACCGAGGAGCGCAACCAACGGCCAGTTGACAACGCCAAGCGATCTGTTTGGATGGCTCGCACACGCCACCAAGACCGCCATGAACTTCTCCGATCTCTACCGTCTCCAAGTGGAATGGGTGGGCTGGCTTCGAGCCCAAGCAACCCTAGCCCCGTCCGATTTCGTTCGGGACGATTTCCGAGAACGCGCCGACCGTTTTGAGCACGATGCTGCGAACGTGGCTCAACTTTCTGCATTGATGGAAAACCCTTCCTTCGAAGGTTTCGACGTCAAAAAGGCCATCAAAAAACTCAACGAGTTTCCGTTCAAGAACCATGGGCGTGGCGCCTTTTTCCGAGGACTTGAATCTGTGCGCCGCTGGATCTCTGGCGAAGAAACCGAACTGCACTACTGGAACGAAGTCAGAGCGTCGAAACCGGATTTTTATTTAAAAAATCCACTAACTGCTGGTTCGTAGTAGGGGTGAGTTTGGCAACTGCCGCAGCTACCTGCATCTCCAGCTCCGCCGGTGTCAGGATTTCTTTGTATGCGTTCGCGTTGGAGTTCAAGTTCGACCTATCGCGAATGAGCAGCTTTTGGCCGTTTCGACAGACAGAGCCGTCAGCAATGTAGACCGCTGGCTTGATAAAGCCCAACGACGGAAAAACCTTCAGCGCGGTGTTGTTTTTGTCGACCAAATCAAACATAACTACCAGCGTTGACGTTGCAGACTGAAGCAGCATGTCGTCGAACGCACCTTGCGACGGCCAATGGCCTTTGACCACCTCGATGGCCACAGCTGGAGTGGTCGGCAACAGCCGGTTTCCGAGTTGTTGGCCTACGATGTCGTGTCGGACACAACCTCGCGGTGAGTAGATGCGGGTGGTTTCGATGGTCCATACGTAACCGTTCAGCTCCAACACGGTCTGCTCGTTCTTGAAGGGGCCGACCACGACGTCCCACGATGCCCGTTCGTTCAGCATGTCACACAACTGCTGTACTCGAAAATCGTGCACAGGACTTCTAAAAACGGGGTATGCAGGAGGCATTTTCAGCGCTCTTGAAACCGCCGTGACCTTCAAGGCGAAGCACGGAATCCTGCTACCGTTCGAGGCTGCGTTCCGGAACTCCAGCCGTTGCTTCAGGTCCGGCGTGAACAGATTTCCGGCCCTGGACATGTCATCGGCGAGCTCCGTCAGCCGCCAGGGCGGCGGCGACTGCTGCTCTTCGAGTATGGCCGCATGCTCAATGGTCTCAGTGATCATGCCATCAAGGTAAACAGCAGACAGATGGTTCACTTGAGACATAGTGAATATCCTATCTTTCTGGACTGCCCATCGTAGCAGGCGAGCGCTGGCGGGTAGCCGCAGGCATGAATACCGCGCGTCAGCCTGCTACTACGCCACCCACCCTCCACGTGTCGCGAGATTCGCGGTGCGGCCATCGGATAGTCGAAAAAGCGAGCTTGTCTGGTCGGCTGTCAGCTCCTGCTTCCAGCGTCCGCCAACCGCGCCATCGCAACCACCGCCCGAGCAACCCCACCGAACACGGCCAAGCCAAGACCCGCCACCAGTGACATGCCCGCCTTCGTGACGGCACCCCACAGATACAGCGCGCTGGACGGGCGGAACATCGCGTCCGGCGGAGCAATCAACGCTATGCCGAGTTGAACGAAGGCCAGGCCGACTAGCAACCAGCCGATACCGCCAAGAACCCAGGCGGCTGCGATCGAAAAACGGTAAGGGTGCATCGCGCGGTTCCTACGGCACAAATCCAGCCGACGTAGCGGCGGGAAGCTCCCGCCGCCATCCAGGTCAGTCCGACGGCGTCAGTTCGGGACGACGCAGGTGGTCGTGTTGTTGGTGGGGTTCCAGTTGCAGGTGATGACGCCGCCGTTGGCCGATCCGCTCGTGATCGTTACACCCAGCGAGCGCATGTATTCGATGAACGCGGCCATATCCGGTCCTTGGCCCGGCGGGAAATACCAGCGGCCGGGGTACGCCGGTGTGCTGTAGTTCGGGTCAACGAGGGTGTGCCCGCTGCTGTCCACCGCGCTGTTGGCCACGTAGGTCGCGTTCTCGTTGAGCTTCACCATGACGGTGACCTTCGAGCCATCGGCGAACACGATGTCCACCGAAACGAACACCCCTTGGGTCATCGCCGTGAAGGCGTCGATGTGGGCCAGGATCTGCACGACGGGGCCTGCGAGGGGCGTGTTGGACAGCTGGAAGATCTGCGAGGTGCTCGCCAGATTGAGAATCTCGTAACGCAGTTGGGCATCGCGCTGGAAGTCGTGCGCGCTCGGCTTGCTCGGAAGGTAGGCCGGAAACGACTGACCGGTAACGTTGGCGTTGATCTGCGCCTTGAACGTGCCGCCGGTCTGGTTCCAGATCTGGCTCATGGCTCCGGCGACCGTCACCAAATCGGCCGACACCTGTAAATCCTCGGTCTGCGTGGTGCAACCAGCCTGAGTCGTCGCGCCCGCCTTCGCGCCCTCGCCGATCGCATTGGGGGCCGAGCCGCAGTAGACGCGGTAGCGGCGCACGTCGCCGTTGACCGGGTTCCAGACGATGTGCGGCGAGCTACCGGCCCCGAGCGACTTCGCCTTGGCCTGCATCTGCCCTTCGTTGCAGTTGCTGCACTGGACCGTGGTGGCTTGGGCGGCTTGCGCCGCGACACCGAGCACGGCCACCGCAACCCACGTTTTCCACTTGCCGAAAACCATGAACCAACTCCTTGTCGTGATGCTCCCCCGAACGCGGCCAGTATACATGGCAACAAACGCCAGGGTGGAAATCGCGGCGTTCAGCCAAGCCGTCGCCGCGCGCTGAAGCACCCGCCGCCCCCCCTGGCGGGCAGCCGGCACCGTCCCGAGCCCGCCCACGAAAGCCCGGCGAGGGTTTTGCCGCCGTGTTAATTCGATGGACAGGTAATTACCGCGATACTAGGTTACCCCGACCGGGGACATTTGGGGAAAATCATGATGGCCTTATCGATCAAAGGGACGATCGTTCCTGCGCTGTTGCGGTGCTTCGCCGCGGTCGCGCTGCTGGCGTGCGCGGGCTGCTCGCCGAGCGCACCGTCGGTGCCGCCGACCGCCGCCTCCGCTCTCCCGCCGCTGCAAGGCAGCTACCGCGCGCCCACCGGCGCCATCCTCACGATCACCGGTCCAGGCACCTACCGTTCGACGGGTGGCAGCGGCGCGTTCACGGTTTCCGGCGACCGCGTCGACTTGGTGCGCGAAGATGGCAAGCCCATTCGCGGCCATCGGCCCGACGCGGATCGGCTTGTTCTGACGGCGGCCGACGGCGGCACCGCAACCGTGACGTTCTACCGCGCAGGATCGGCCGCCGCGCAGACGCCCGAAGCGTTGACCCGGCCGGAGACCGCGCCCGCACAGCCGCCGGCTCCGACGCCAGATCCGACCGTTCCGCTCGATCGCTACGTGGCGATCACCGATCCGGACGCGCTGCGCGAGATCGCCGCAGCTTTTTCTCAAGATCCCTTCGGGGAAAAAAACGTCGCCGCCTTGCTGCCGGAAGGGCCATCGACGGACGACGCCTTCGCCCGGCGCGAGCGGGTCGAGCGCGAGGGAGCGCCGGTCGTGGAGCGCCTCAAGGGTTACCGCGCAAACCGCTACTACCGGCTGTCGGCTTCCACGGTGCCGGTGGACATGCCGCGCACGGCTGCCGACTTCCAACGCCAACCTCGGTTTGTCTGGGCTGCCTCGTCCGGGGTCCGACTCGAACCGTACGATTTCGAACGCAAGGGTTTCCCGATGTCCTGCCTGCACACCGGCACCGTGTCGGTTTATCCGATGCCGGTCCTCGATTTCGTCGCAGGCGCGCCGCGTCCCAAGGAGTGCTTTTTGCCCGTGCCTGATGAAGCGCTGGCGCGCCGGATCGAGGCGAAGCGCGCCGCCGGCGACGGAACGTTTGCGGTGCAGGCGGAACTCTACTGGCATGCGGTCGAACCGAAAGGCTCGGTGCTGCAGGCGAACCTGACCCACGCGGAGATCAAGCTGCTCAGCAGCCCGGCGCTCGACGGATCGAACGTGCTCGCCACGTTCTCCGTGCCGCTCTGACCGTCGGGAGCCTTCCATGTCGATGGCCCTCATCACCTGGCTCATGAACCGCGCCACCACCGAGCGCGCCCACCACGCCGCGGATACCGCCCACCGCCGGGCCTCCCGGAACTACCAGGACGCGTTGGACGAAACCGTGGATCAGCTCACCGCGGAGATCCGCGCGCACCGCGAACTCAAGGCGCGCCACGCGCAGCTGGAGCGGCGCTACGACCAGGCGGTTTACCTCGTGCGGGTGCTTGCCGATCGCAGCGAATCGTTCCGCCGTGCGGCCGTGCATCTGCGGCGGAACTGGACGCCGACCGACGCCGTCGAACTCCCGCTCAAGAAATCGGTGCAGCCGCTGTTCGACGAGATCCGCGCGGGCCTGGATCAGGATCCAGACTGGCAAGCGGAACGAGAGAGGCGGGTGGCGAACGACCTTGCTCAAGCGGATGGGTGAAACCCATGCACTTGGGTCAGAGCCAGCGCGCGGCTTAGGCCTGCCGTTGCGAGGGCCGCCAAGCGGCCCTCGTCTACTCGCGCCGCTTGCGCCCGGTCGTCTTCGTGCGTGCTGCGGTGGCTTTAGACGTGGGCTTTTTGGGCACGGGCTTGGCCACCTTCTTGGTTGCGGGCTTCGCTGGGGCTTTGGTCGCGGGCTTGCCCGTCGAGGATGACGCCGGTGCGGCGGGCAACTCCTCCGGCTTCGGCAGAACGGCCGGCAACTTGGCGTCAACCCGCCGTCGGCGCGGCGGTCGATACGGCTGCGCCGTGATCGTTTCCTCCAATCGGACCGCGAAAGCAGCGAAGTCCAGCCCGTAGACCGCGACGAGCTCGCGCACATGGAGGATGTCGAGACCTCGGCCGCCGACCTCGAGGGCGGACAGCCAGGTTTGTGGGCGATCGACCTTCACCGCGGCCTCGGCTTGCGACAGGCCGGCCTCCAGCCGCAGGTCGCGCAGCAGCGCCACGAGGGACGCGTATTCGGGAGTGTGGAGGGACGTGCGCTTCATTGTGTCGGCCTTGCGGGGCCGGCAGGTTAGAAGCCGTTGACGGTGTATGCGAAACGCGTGTTTGTACCTGTTCATAGAGTACGCGATCCTAAGGCGGAAGCCGCCACACGGACACCGCCGTTGACCAGCGAAAAGTACCCGCCGCACAAAAAGGGGAGCGCGTCCGCGCTCCCAAAGCGACCGCCATGCCGCGGCCGCTGGCCCGGGGAAGGGTTCACACCCCGGTGCGCGCGCATTCCTCGGCGAGCCAGCGGCGGATGGAGGGCAGCCATCGGGCGGCCTCGGAACCGAGGACTGCGCCGGTGAGCAGCGCGTCACGCAGTTCAGAAGGAATCCGGGCTTCTGGCACGTCCCGCAGCACCCGCTGCAGTTCGACGCGCAAGCGTGGGGTTGGGTCGAAGCCCGTTGTGTGCGGTGCGGCGGCTTCGGCAACGAACGCAGCGATCCGTTGGACTTCGAAGTACACCGAGGCGTCAGCGGCCGGCGGCATCGCGGCGCTGGTCCCGCAGATCGCCTGGGCCACCCGCGGCGTCGAACTCGGCGGAGGTGGCGGCCTCGATGCGCGCCACCGGGCACGCGGTGCGCTCGTCGCCCTCGGAGGCGACGAGATGCAGGTGCGGTGTGGTCGAGGACACGACCGACGGCGCGTTCTTCAAAGCTACGGGAACCTCGCGGCCGATTTCCTCGGTGCTCAGCAACGCACTGCCGATCTGGAAATCCACGCGGGCGGCGGTGGGCAGGCCCACGCACGCCCCTTCCAGCAGCACGCGCCGGACGGTTTCGCGTCCTTCGCGCACCAGAACGCTGCCGGTGTTTTCAACGACGAAGGCACGGACTCGATCGGGACGGAGGCTGGCCGGTTCGGCGGCGGTGGCCACAACCGGAACGAGGAGCAGCAAGGCTGCGAGGACGACCGCGTGGGTCGTGCGAACAACGGTAGCGATCACGGCAACCCCTGGGTGGACCGCCCGGTTGGCGGCAGGAATCAGCGTGGAAGAACCGCTCTCACGGCAGGAGCCTCAAATGAGACTTGACAAAGGCAACAACGGGGCAAAAGGCATGGCAGGTTTGATCGGCGCTCTGTACGCCGACCTTGACGGCCCGGAGTGGTCGGACGCGTTCCTCGCCGGACTGTGCCGAGCAACGCGCAGTTCTTCCGGCGCCTTCGTCGTGACCGATCTGACGCTGAAGCGCGACGCGTTGCCGGCGTTCTACGGGGCGCAGACCGCGTCCGCGCTGGCGTACGAGCAGCGCTACGCGGGCCACAACCCGTGGCGCGCGGCTCGGGCGGCGGCGCACCGGCACGACGGCATGGTGCTGAGCTCGGACGACATCATTCCGTTGGCGGAGCTAAAGCAGACCCTGTTCTACCGGGACTTCCTGCACCACCTCGGGGTCGCGCACGGCGCGGGACTGATCGGCCTGAGCAACGCCCGGGCGGTCGGTAGCTTGACCCTGCTCCGCTCCCCGCAAGCCGGCGCCTACTCGCCCGATGATCTACGTTTGTTGCGTGCGTTGGCGCCGCATTGGTCGAACGCATGCGCCCTACGACAACGGTTCGACGCCTTGTCGGACCAGCACCGGCGGTTGACCGCGGTCGTGGATCACATGGCGCTGGCCGTCTTCTTGATCGACGGAGAAGGCCTGCTCGTGCGTACGAACGCTGCAGCCGATCGGTTCTTGTCCGCCGGCTCAGGGCTGCGGGTGCGGCGCGGGAAGCTGGCAGCGGTCCACCCCGCTTCGGAGACGACCTTGTTGCGGGCCGTGGCAGCGGCGGGCGCCGCCCCACGCTGGGGCGCGCCGCCGGCTCAGGCGTTCCTGCTGCGCGCAGCGAACGGAGTGCACACCGCTCACGCGGCGGTGCACTGCCTAGGGGGCGGCACGGGCGGCAACGTGGCGATGTTCGTGCGGCCGATCGCCAGCGCCGGGATCCAGGACGCTGGTGGCTTGGCGGAAGCCGTGGCCGGCGCCTACGGCTTGACGGCGGGCGAGGCGGTCTTGGCGGAGGCGCTCGCGACGCATCGCGACCTGGGTGCGGCTGCGGCAGGCTTGGGCATCGCCGCGGCCACGGCACGCACGCGGCTCAAGTCGGTGTTCGACAAGCTGGGGGCGCGAAACCAGGCGGAGCTGCTGGCGATCCTCGGGGAGCTTCGGGAGGTACTGGGCAACCACGGGACGACAGCACGGGGTCAATGAAGCGCTTAAGCCCCTCCGTTAGCGCGGACACGGGCGATCCGGGCCGACCGTCGGCGGCACGGGCCATCGGCCTTGGCGACACGCCTGATTCCGACGGCGGAACGCGAACCGAACTAGCCGGCGAGCTGGAAGGTGGCGACCGGCGGCTCCTGTGCTGGGGTGGTTTTGAACGGATGACCGCCGCTCAAAACAAGCGGCTCTCAGTTGGCGGACAGGGCACCTTCTATGCCGATTTCTCTGCAGCACTGAACTCTTCGCGCATAGCCGTCAGCTTTTCTCGATTGTTCAACACCACCTGCCGTCGCCACGGCGGCAGAGCCTCCCGCGGAATGTCCAACCCATAGTGACGCTCGAAGTAGTCGGTTAGGCATAACCGCATCTCAATGCCCACCTTCCCATCGGTCATCCCGAAGTCCATTTCAATCGCCCGCTTCTGACCTTCGGGCAGATCCGGATGCGGCGCCAGTTCCATGGTGAACCACTGATTCCACGCGCCGTCCAGGCTTGGGTCAATGCCTGACGGGCGCGTGCCCCGCAGCGCCAACATGCGCGCCAGCACGAAGTCGGTGAACATCGACTTCTTGTAGCACCAGCTGCGCGCGTGCCACCGCGCCCCGTCGTAGGCCAGCGCATGAGGTGCTATCTCGCGCCAAGTAGGCTCGGGGGAGGTCATCGACTGGTAGAGGACCTGAATGGCCAAACGCTGGTGGATGCAGGTCACGATGGGGCGCAACGTCTCAGCGTCCATTTTCCTGCGCACGCGCGGTATGGCGTCAAAGTCAGGTTCCTTTCCAAGCCAGGATTCGAAGGCTGGAACAGCCTGATCTTTTCGAAGCAACAGTTGGCTGAGGTAGTTACGCGCGCTGGGCTCGAAATACTTCGGGGTGAACCCCGGCCGTACCACGTAAGCCTTTCGGCTGCGGTCGAACTCCACATTACCCGGCGCCAGCTCGTCGTATCGCTGCACATCCATCGACGCCTGAGGCGCGGAAATCCCAAAGCGGGTTATCAGATCCTGCCGGCTGAGCGTGCCTTCCCAATACAGCCTGCGCTCGATGAAAGCGAAGCGCTGCAACTGGCTCCACCGTGGCGCCTGCGCGTCAGCCGCGTCCATACGCGTACGCCGTAGATGAACGAACCATAACTGAAAGTTCCTTTACCTGTTTTCAGACAACACTGATATTTGGCATTCTTGCGCCGTGACTGCCAGACCCCAAGATATTGTGTCTCCTGGGCCGAAGCAGCACCCCATGTCGTGTCTCGCCTTTGTTGGAGCCCGGCGTGGAGCATTTCATAGCTTAAGAGAAGGATTTGAAACATGGGTAAGAACGTTCACATAGTGCCGCATTCGGACGGGTGGGCGGTGAAGATCGAGGGCAACGATCGCGCCACTTCCGTTCACCGCACCCAAGAGCAAGCCATCAATGCCGGCCGCGACCGCGCACGCCGGGATGAGACCGAGATTCTGATCCACGGCGAGAACGGCCGCATCCGCGATCGCGACTCCTACGGCAACGACACCTTCCCGCCGAAAGGCTAAGCCCAACCGGGCCGGAGACCATCATGAAGTTCATCCATTCAGACCTCGGCCAGCGCCGCGCAGGCGACCGAGTGCAGTTCACGCTCCAAGGCAGTTCGGCCAACGTGCGCCTCCTCGACAGCTCCAACTTCTCCAACTACCGCAATGGGCGTTCGTACCGGGGCGTGATGGGACGTGCCATCCGCTCCCCAAGCGTTCTTCAAATCCCCCGGAGCGGTCGCTGGCACGCCGTGGTGGACATGCAGGGTCTGCGCGGGAACGTCAATGCGTCCATCCAAGCGATGCCGGGCCCGCTGCCCGCTCTGCGTGAAGCACCGCTCGCCACCGTTCCGGGTCTTGCGCAGCGTTCCGCACCGTTGGTGCCCAACGACGCTGGCGAAGTGTTCGATGTGTTCGTGTCCCATGCTTCCGAAGACAAGGACGAGGTCGCACGGCCGCTTGCAGCAGCGCTGCGCGAACGCGGCGTCAAGGTGTGGTTCGATGACTTCGAGCTGCGCATTGGCGACAGCCTGCGACGGAAGATTGACCGCGGCCTCGCCAGCAGCCGGTTTGGCTTGGTGGTGCTCTCGCCTTCCTTCATCGCGAAAGGTTGGACCGGATACGAACTCGACGGAATGGTGTCGCTGGCGGTCTCGAAAGAGCAGGTGCTGTTGCCCATCTGGCACAAGCTGTCTCATGCCGAGGTCATGGCTTACAGCCCGTCGCTGGCCGACAAGGTCGCGCGCAACACCACGACGCACGCCATCGACGATATTGCCGACGAAATCGCCGAGGTTGTTCGCGGCGTCTTCGACGCCGAGGCCTGACGCTCAGGTAGAGCAGCCTCCCCGATCGGCCGCGTGCAATGCTGATCGTGAAACAGGCCGCACGAGCCCTGCTCATTGGAAGTCTAGGGCAGCACGCGGGGCCGCGAATCGCGGCCCCGCCCCCGGGTGGAGTCGATGGCAGCAGCTCGGGCTCCTTTTCAATCGGAGGCCTTCCCACCACCCCGGCCAGCGCTCCTACGAACTGGCGGTCAGGCCACACAAGAACGGGTGGCCAATTGGGCAGTAGCCACTACCGGTGGCCCGTTGCTGCGCAGGTGAGCCGGTAGCCGCCCACCGCGGAGCCGCTTTGAACGGCCAAGATCAGAATCACGTGCTCGCTCAACGACACCGTCAACCGCGGTGCGGTAGTTGATGCCGTTCGCTCGGTGCGAAAGATCGTCATGCAAAGCATCCTTGCAGCGGCACCTGCAGCCGCGTTCGTCGGAGCGACCGGACGGCCACCCGCGGGGACGTAACGCGCTGCCTGGGGCACGCCACGCACGTTTGCGGGCGTTTCGTCCACGCCAGCCCACGTCGCAATACGTTCGGCTTACGGCCCGCGTAACCCCGGAGGGCCATCCGTGGATCGGGGGCGACGATGCGAGCACGGCTGCATCGCGCTCGTCCAAGGCAACCGAGCTTCCTGCCGTTCATCCGGTCACCGGCGGTGGTGCCGAACGCCGTCGTCGGACAACGCGAGAAGCTCGGTGGCCGACAGACCGAACAACCGTCGGAACAGCATCTGGCACTGACGTGCGGAACCGATGCCGCTTTCGCGTGCAGCGTCGCTCAAGGCGACACCGGCGCGGCACGCACGGGCCACCTGCCCGACCCGCGCCCAATCGCGCAACGCCGCCGCGTTCGCGCTTTCCGCCTCCAGGGATTCCTCCGGCGTCGTTTCGCGCTGGCCCGGAAGCAGGGCTTGCACGACGTCGTGGATGCTGCTCTCTGGCCTGATGGCGTAAATGGCCCGTCGCCAGAGCGCAGCCCGGTCGCGTCCCAATGCTTCCATCGATGCGGTGCGGCGGGGGTGTAGGCGGTACGCAGCGGCCAACCGGGCGTCCAGAAACAGCACCTGGGCGTACGGCCTGAGGCGATCGATGGCGAGCGGCGCGTCCGAAGCAACGACGGCGCCGGCAAACCGGCGCGCGTCCGCCCCGTCGGTGCTCGATGCAACGACCCAGCTGCACATCGCCACCACTACGCGCGAACAGGCGCAGGCCACGGAAGGCGCGGAGCCAGCGTTGCCCACGAACCGCGCCCAGCCGGCGCCGACCAGCAGATCACCCGACCAGTGCGTCCCGGCGCGCGTGCTCAGGCGGTCCTCCGCCGCAACGACCGACGCCCCGGAAACAGGCTCTGCAGCCGCATCGAAAACGCGCGCGTCTTCACGAGCGTCTCCCCCGGCGCGCAGCCGAAGGTTCGACGCTCGCCCGCTGCCTGGGAAAATGGAGCGCGAACACGGTTTCCGTCGCGTTGCGCTCCACGTCAACGGAGCCGCCGTGCGCGTCCATGATCTCCTTCACCAGCGACAGCCCCAGACCCATGCCGTCCTGGACGGACGACCCCTTCCAGAACCGTTCGAACAGTTGGGACGTGGCCACCGCGGGCAGACCCGGACCGTTGTCCATCACGCGGACGCAGCGGCTTTCCACGTGAATGCGCACGCCCTGCCCGGGCGCGCTGAACTTGATGGCGTTCTCCACCACGTTGCGCACCGCGATCACGACCGCCGAGGGGTCCGCATCGATCGATTCTTCGGACGGCTTGAACTCGGTCCCTATCTGCACGCAGCGCAAATCGGCGAAGCTGGCCAAGGCCGCGACGGCCTGTCGGACAAGGTCCGACAACTGCACGTGCTGAAAGCGGTAAGCATCGGCGTGGGACAGCTCGGCCAGTTGGGAGAGTTGGGTGATACCGCGCGTCATGCAGTCGATCTCGCGCAGCGCGTGGGCCTGCTGCGCTGGCGGTACGTGCAGCTCGACCGTGGCGCGCAGCACCGTGAGCGGCGTCTTGAGCTCGTGCACCGCGTTGGCAAGCAGCCGCTGCTCGCCGAGGTGAGCACGCTCCACGCGCGACAGCGCGTCGTTGAACGCACGCAGCAGCAACGCGAACTCCGGCGGCACTCGGGACAACGTCAGGCGTCCAATGCGATCGCGCGGGTTGATTCGGCGGGCTTCGTCAACCGCGCGCTGAAGCGGCAGGAATGCTCGGCGCAAATACAGTGCGACGGCGACGGAGACGAACAGCAACGCCAGCAGTCCCACGCCGATGGCCGACTCCATGCGAACGGGAACCGTCGCCTGGCGCATCAGTTCGTCCCATCGATGACTTCGCGCCACCTGCACCCAGACGTCGGCGCCGTTGACGCGCGCCGGCTGCGTCAGCACGTGCAGCGGCTCACCGTTGTCGGTCCACAGCGAAAACCGGGCAGCGGGCCGCTCGGGTACTCCGGACTCGCCCATCCCCGTTCGACCGGCATCGGAAGCCATCAGCACGCGGCCGTGCGCATCGAGCAGCCGAAACTTCAGGTTGTCGGGGTAGGCCTCGTAGGACCACCCGCGCAGTGCCTCCCGGTCGATGGCGATGCCGCCTCCATCGACCGGCCGCAACGCACGCTCGACCGCGGCGGCCTGCCCGCGCAACGCGTCGCGTCCGAGCGATTCATCGGACGCGGAAGGGCCCCATGCGACGGCGAGCACGTAGCACAGCACCGCGAAGGCTGTGGCGACCGTGATGTCGCGCAGCAACCCAAGGCGGAGGCTACGCATCGGCATGCAGGCTCAGGCGGTAGCCCACGTTCGGCTGGTTCGTCACGCAAACCTTCGCGTCGGCCTCGATCAACTTTCGCCGCAAACGGTGCAGCGTGACATCGAGGCCGCCCTTGCCCACGTCGGAGCAGTGGCCGTAGACCTGGTCGAAGAGACGCTGACGGGTAACCAGCTGTCCTTGCGCTTCAGCAAGCAATCGGAGCACGTGAAACTCGCGCGCCGTCAGCACGAGGCGACGGCCAGCCAGGGTCGCCGTCATCACCTCGACGTCGATCACCAGCTCGCCCACCACGTGGAGCCGCTGAGCCAGTTGAGGCGGACGCCGCAACAGCGCGCGCACGCGCGCCAGCAACTCATCGACGGCGAAAGGCTTGGTCAGGTAATCGTCCGCCCCAGCTTCCAGACCGTCGACGCGGTCGTGCACCGTGTCGCGGCCCGTGAGTACAAGGCACGGAACGGGGTTTCCGGCGCAGCGCCAGCGACGAATCAACGACAAGCCATCGCCGTCGGGCAACTGCCGGTCCAAAATGACACCGTGGTAGTGCTGCAAGCTCAGTGCGTAGCTGCCCTGCGCCATGGTGGGAAACACATCCGCATCGAGCTGCGCGCGCGCCAGCGCTTCGCCCACGATGCGGCCGACTCGGGCATCGTCTTCAATCACCAGTATCCGCATGGAGTGGGCCTGTGGGCTCGCTGATAGGCGTAGGGAAGCGCCGGTAGTACGACGACTTGGAAGGGCATGTGCCGGAGGCAACGCGCAGAGCGCGGGGGCGATCGCGGCAAGGCGCCGCGACCGCCGGACGCGTCATGGACGGGCCATCTTCTCTTCCTGTTCCTCATCGCGCCGCGCCGCCCGGCCGTGGGCCATCCGGAACAGGCCCGGCAGCACCAGCAGCGTGAGCAACGTCGAGGACACGATGCCGCCGATGACGACGGTGGCCAGCGGACGCTGCACCTCAGCACCCGTGCCGGTGTTGAGCGCCATCGGCACAAAGCCAAGACTGGCCACGAGGGCCGTCATGAGCACCGGCCGCAACCGCGTCAGCGCGCCTTCGGTGATGGCCTCGTCCAGGCTTCGGCCCGCCTGCATGAGGCTTCGGATGAAGCTCACCATGACCAGACCGTTGAGCACCGCGACACCCGACAGCGCGATGAAACCCACGCCGGCGGAAATCGAAAGGGGGATGTCGCGCAACCACAGGGCGAGCACACCGCCGGTCAGCGCCAGCGGCACACCGCTGAAAATGACCAGCGCATCGCGGAACGACCCGAAGGCCAACACCAGCAGACCCAGGATCAGGATCAGGGTGACGGGAACGACGATCATCAGACGCTGGCTGGCCGACTGCAGCTGCTCGAAGGTGCCGCCGTAGCCCAGCCACACGCCGGTCGGCAACTTGACCTGGCTGCGGATCACCTGCTGGGCCTCGGCCACGAAGCCGCCCAGGTCGCGGCCGCGCACGTTGGCCGTTACCACCAGCCGACGCTTGCCGTTCTCGCGACTGACCTGGTTGGGGCCGGGCGCGATCTGGAGGTCGGCGACCTCCGAGAGCGGGATGTAGCCCGACTGAGGCAGCGGAATCGGTAGACGCTCCAGCACGCGCAAATCTTCGCGGCTGGCTTCCGGCAACCGCATCTGGATGGCGTAGCGCGCGTCACCTTCGAACACCTGTCCGACTTCGCGACCGCCGATCGCCGTGGCAACGGCGGCCTGCACGTCGGCCAGCGAAATGCCCAGACGTGCCAAGGCGTCGCGCTTGGGTTCCACCGACAGAACGGGCAGGCCTGTGGCCTGTTCCACCCGCAGGTCGGCGCTGCCTTGAACGCCCTTGAGCACAGCGGCGATCGCGTTGCCCGTGGCGAGCAGCTGATCCAGATCGTCGCCGTACACCTTCACCGCGAAGTCCGACCGCACGCCCGAGATCAGCTCGTTGAAGCGCAGCTGGATCGGCTGGCTCATTTCGTAGGCGTTGCCCGGCAACTGCTCCAAGGCTTCCTGGATTTCGGTCGCCAACGCGGTTTTGCTCTTGTTGGGGTCGGGCCACTGATCCTGCGGCTTGAGCATCACGTAGCCGTCCGAAATGTTCTGCGGCATGGCGTCGGTGGCCACCTCGGCGGTACCCGTGCGGGCGAAGGTGGTCAGCACCTCGGGAAACTCCATCAGGCGCCGCTCGATCTGCTTCTGGAACTCGACGGACTGGGTGAGGCCGGTGGCCGGAATCCGCAGCGCCTGCACCGCCAGATCGCCCTCGTTGAGGTTGGGCACGAACTCGGTACCCATGCGCGAGGCCAACATGCCGCACAGCACGACCAGCGCAGCGGCAGCCGCGACGAAGATCAGCCGCGCACGCAGAGCCACCGTCAGCAAGGGCTCGTACACGCGGCGAATGGCGCGCAGGAAGATGCTTTCGTGTTCCTTCACCGGACCGCGGAACAGCAACGCGACGCCCGCCGGAATCAGGGTCATGGACAGGAACAGGGCCGCGACGAGCGCCATCACCACCGTCTGCGCCATCGGGTGGAACATTTTTCCTTCCACACCTTCGAGCGCAAAAATAGGCAGATACACCGCCGTGATGATGCCGATGCCGAAAAGACTCGGCCGAATGACTTCCGCGGTCGCCTCGTAGACCAGTTGCAGGCGGTCTTGCACCGACAGCTGGCCGTTGCCATGACTGGCCTCGGACAGCCGGCGCAGGCAGTTTTCCACAATGATCACCGCCCCATCGACGATCAAGCCAAAGTCCAGCGCGCCGAGGCTCATGAGGTTCGCCGACACGCCGGTCTCGACCATGCCCGAAATGGTCATCAGCATCGCAATCGGAATGACCATGGCTGTGAGCAACGCGGCGCGCAGGTTTCCCAGGAGCAGAAACAAAATCACGACCACCAGGAGCGCACCTTCGACGAGGTTTTTCTGCACGGTGGCGATGGCCTTGTCGACCAGCTGCGTGCGGTCGTAGACCGGCACCGCCTTGACGCCTTCCGGCAAGCTGTCGTTGACGATGTCCAGCTGTTTGGACACGGCTTCCGACACGGTGCGGCTGTTGCCTCCGATCAGCATGATCGCCGTGCCCAGCACCGTTTCATGGCCGTCGCGTGTGGCTGCCCCGGTGCGCAGCTCCTTGCCGATGCCCACTTCCGCTACGGTGCCGACGGTGAGCGGAACACCGTCCCGCGTGGCGACGACGATGCGCATCAGGTCTTCGGCGGTGCGAACCTGGCCGGGCACGCGCACCAGCAGCTGCTCTTTGTTGCGCTCGATGTAGCCGGCGCCCTGGTTGGCGTTGTTGCGTTCAACAGCCTCCGCGATCTGGTCGAACGTCAGCCCGTAAGCCAGCATCCGGGCCGGGTCGGGCATGATGTGGTACTGCTTGGCCCAGCCACCGATGCTGTTGATTTCCGTGACGCCCTGCACCTGCAGCAGCTGCGGACGAATGACCCAGTCCTGCAGACTGCGCAACGCCGTCGGATCCCACGGCCGGCCGTCGGGTTGGCGCGCCGCATCGTCGGCTTCCACCGTGTAGAGGAAGATTTCCCCCAAGCCCGTGGCGATGGGACCCATCGCGGGCTCGATGCCCTCCGGCAGCCGGCTGCGCGCCTGCTGCAGGCGCTCGTTGACGAGGTTGCGCGCAAAGTAGATGTCGGTGCCGTCGTCGAAGACGACGGTGACCTGGGACAGGCCGTAGCGCGACAGCGAGCGGCGGTAGCTCAGATGCGGCAGTCCGGTGATGGCGGTTTCGATCGGCACCGTGATGCGCTGTTCGACCTCCAGCGGCGTGTAGCCGTCGGCCTGCGTGTTGATCTGAACTTGGACGTTGGTGATGTCGGGCACGGCATCGATGGGCAACCGGCCGTAGTGATAAACGCCCAGGGCAATGAACCCGAGCATCACCACCATGACCAGAACACGGCGTGCGATGGCGACGCGAAGAATGGCCTCGATCATGAGCGCGATTCCTGCGACGCACGCCCGCAGGAGGTTCGGTTAGTGACCATGTTCGGCCCCTCCCTTACCCTGCTCGGCCTTGAGCACAAAGCTGCCTTCGCCGACCACTGGGTCGCCAATGCTGATGCCTTCCAGGATTTCCACGAAGCGTCCGTCGTTGCGGCCCGCCTTCACCGGCCGAGGCTCCAGTCCGTCGGCGTCGTCGACGAACACCGACAGCCCGCCCTCATCCAGTTCCTGGAGCGCGGCGACCGGCACTGCCAACGGCACGTCGGTCTTCCCGACCGAAACTTCGGCGCGCACGAAGAGCCCCGGTGCCCATTGACCTTCCGCGTTGTCGAGCAGAACGCGGGCGGTGATGGTCTGGGTCGCGCCTGTGCCCAGCGGCGAAACGAACACGATCTTGCCGTTGCCCGTTAGGCCGCCGTCGGTGGCGCTCACGCGCACGTCCTGCCCCATGCGGACGCGGGCACGGTCGCGCGGAAACAGCGACAGTTCCACCCACACGCTGCTCAGATCCGCCACGGTGAAGAGCGGCGCGGTCTCGGCCTGCTCGCCGGGGTTGGTCAGGCGTTCGGTGATGACGCCGGCGAGCGGACTCGTCGTCGTGTAGACCTGGAGGCTCTCATTGCTTTCCACGCTGGCCAGCGCCTGACCCTGTCGGACGGCATCGCCCACCTTCACCGCGACGCTCCGGACCACGCCAGGAAACCGCGCTGTGACGCTGCGCATGCGCTCGGCGTTCGGCTTGACCACGCCGTAGAGCGGAACGCTTTCGATCAACGTTGCGGGACCTGCGGGCGCAACGATCAGGCCGGCGGCCTTGCGGGCTTCCGGGGTCAGCTTGATCGCCTCGGCATGACCGCCTTCTTCGCCGTGTTCGGCTTTGCCGGCGGCTTCGTGGCGGTCGCCTTCCTTGTGCCCTTCGGACTCGTCGTGGACGTCGCCCGCCTCGTGGCCCTTGGCGTCCTCGTGCGCGTGCCCTTTCTCGTCGGTGTGCGTCGCGGGCGCTTTGTCGGCGCCGCCGCACGCAGCAAGGCTCAGGGCGATCAACAGCAGGGTGGTGGAACGCAGCAGCGGCTTCATGGGTTGGTCCTTGCGGTGCTCAGACCGGTGCCGGTGAGGCGCTCGATCTCGATCAGGGTGAGGTGGTACTGGGCGGCCGCGGCGATGCGGTCGCGCTTGACCGCGAGCAACTCGCGCTGGGCGTCCACGAACTCGATGTAGCCGTAGCGTCCGCGTTCGTAGGCGTATTCCGTGCTATTCAACGCCGACTCAGCGCTTGGAAGCGCACGGGCCGACAGCGCTTCCACTTCGCGGCGGCGGTCGACCAGTTCCTGGTAGTAGCCGAACAGCCCCGTCCGCGCTTTCACCAGTGCGGCTACGCGATCGGCGTCGGCGCCCGAACGCCGCGCCTCCGCTTCCGCGATCGTTCCCTGGTTGCGGTTGTAGACGGCCAACGGCACGCCGACCGAGAACATCAGCGCGGTGTCGCCGGATGCCTGCAAGCGGCGCAGACCCACGCCGACCTCGATGCCCGGCCGGCGGTTGGCGATGGCCAACGTGATCTCGGAATCGCGCAACCGGGCTTCGCTCAGGTAGCGCGTCAAGTCCGGGGTGTTCTCCAGGTCGGCCAGCAGCGAGGGGTAGGCACCGATGGTCGGCAGCGCGTAGAGGTCCGCGGCGAGGGTTTCAAAGTCGGGTTCGGTCGCGCCCCACGACGCGGCCAGCTCGTACCGCGCGGTCTTCAGCTCGTGCTCCGCGTGGGCGTCGTCGTTGCGCGCGCGCTCCAGCGCGACGAGGGCGCGCTCCTGCTCGGCCACCGGCGACTTGGCCGCCTTGACGCGGCGACCCACCGCGGCGGACGTCCTTTCCGCCAGTTCCACCGCCAGATGCGTCAGGGTGTGAAACTCCTGTTGGCTGACCACCGCCACGAACCGGCGCGCGGTTTCCGCCACGACGTCCAGCCGCCGCACGTGCCCCTCCACTTCGAGTAGTTCCCGCTCGCTGCGGGCGACCGCAACGCGCTTGTCGCGCAGGCCGCCCAGTTCGATGAGCTGGCTCAACGACAGACTGAGCTCGGCCGATTTGAACGACCGCACCTCGCCGGTCCCCAGCACGTTCTCCAACGACCCGGACAGCGTCGGGTTGGGTTTCAGCCCCACCTGCGTGATGCGGCCGTCCTGAGCCTTCAGTACGTACTGATACGCGGACAAATCGGGGTTGGATTCCAAGGTGCGCTGCAGCGCATCGCGCAGCGTCAGCCCGGATTCCTGAGCCATCACGGGGGTGGCCGCGACCAGCCAGACCGCAGCGAGAGCGGCCCACCGTCGGAACGCAAATCGGAAAAACATAGATACTCCGGTACGAATGGAAATGTGGTTCGGACGCGCGCTTGCGCGCCCCTAAAAAAAGTCATGCCGCCTTGCGGTCGCGGAACGCGAGCAGACGCAGGGCGTTGGCGACGACCAGCAAAGTGGACCCCTCGTGGAACAGGACGGCCACGCCCATCTGCATGCCGAACATCGTCGCGGGGATCAGAAAGGCGACCATGCCCAGGCTCGCCCACAGGTTCTGGCGGATGATTCGCCGCGACTGCCGGCTCAGGCCGATGACGAACGGGAGGTGTTCGAGCCGGTCGGCCATCAGCGCGACGTCGGCCGTTTCCAAGGCCACGTCGGACCCGGCCGCGCCCATCGCGATGCCCACGGAAGCGGCAGCGAGCGCAGGCGCATCGTTGACGCCATCGCCCACCATCGCGACTTCGCCGACGGCCCGCAGCTTCTTGATCTCGGCGACCTTGTCTTCGGGCATGAGGTCGCCGACGGCGCGCTCCAGCCCCACGCTCGCTGCGATGGCATCGGCCACGCGCTGGTTGTCGCCGGAGAGCATGACCATGGTGCTCATGCCCAGCGCACGCAGTCGCTCGATGGCGTGACGCGCGGCTTCGCGCGGCGTGTCCATCAGACCGATGGCGCCGAGGTAGCGATCGCCGTGGCGCAGCGCGAACACGGTGCGCCCCTGGTTTTCCAACGCTTCGATGCGGCCAGCGAGCGAGACGGGGATACCCGGACCCTCGATCTCACTGAAGAGCATTTTTTTTCCGAGGTGGACGGTCTTGCCTTCGACGTTCGCTTGCAAGCCGCGGCCGGTCAGGCTCTGCAGATCGCTGGCCACAGGGATCGGCGTTTCCGACAGCCGCTGCGCCCCGTCGCGCACCACGGCAGCGGCCAAGGGGTGGTCGCTCAACCGCTCCACGGCGACCGCCACGCGCAACAGTTCGATTTCGCTGATGCCCTCGGCCGGCGCGACGTCGGTGACTTGCGGTTTGCCTTCGGTCAACGTGCCGGTCTTGTCGAACGCGAGCGCGTGCAGAACGCCCAGGCGTTCGAGCGGGCCACCGCCTTTGATCAGCACGCCGCCGCGGGCAGCGCGGGCCACGCCGCTGAGCACGGCGCTGGGTGTGGAGATGGCCAACGCGCAGGGGCTGGCGGCCACCAGCACGGCCATGGCGCGGTAGAAGGACGCGCTGAACGGTTCGTCGATGACCACCCAGGCGAACATCAACAGCACCGCCAGCGCGAGAACGGCGGGCACGAAATAGCGTTGGAAGCGATCCGTGAACAGTTGCGTGGGCGACTTCTGCGCCTGCGCGGAGCGCACCAGTTCGACCACCCGGGCCAACGTGCTCTGATCGCTGCGACGGGTTGTCTCCACCTCGATGGCCCGTTCGCGGTTGATCGTTCCGGCAAACACCCGATGCTCCGCCGGCAGCGCATCGCCCCGGCGCCGGGCTTCTTCGCGGCTCGCCACCGCGAGCTTGTCAACCGGAACGCTTTCGCCGGTGATGGCCGACTGATCGATGCTGGTGGAGCCCAGAATCACAAAACCATCGACAGCCACGCGCTCGTCGGGTTTGACCACGACGACGTCGCCGATCTCGATGGCGTCGACGGTCAACTCGACCAACGTGGTTCCGCGGCGCACGAGCGCGGTTTCCGGCCGCAGCTCGCCCAACGCTTCGATGGCACGTCGCGCACGCCCCATGGCGTAGCTCTCCAGCGCGTGCCCGAGGGAGAAAAGGAACAGCAGCAGGGCACCTTCCGCCCACTGCCCAAGCACGGCGGCACCGGTGGCCGCGACCAGCATCAACGCGTCGATCTGAAGTTTCCGAGCGCGCAGATTTTCCCAGGCCTCCCGGACTGCAAAGAACCCGCCCGCGGCGTAGGCCCCGACGTAGAGCATCCACGCGGCGCGTGCGCCCTCACCGACGGACCGCTCGACGAGCCACCCGGCCAGCAGAAGCAAGCCGGCCAGAGCTGCCAGAAGCACCTCGGCGTAGCTGTTGGAACCGTGAGCGTGTTCGTGGCCGTCGTTGGCGTGGTGTCCGGTCGTCTTCTGCGCCGGTGTCGTGTCGGTTTTCATGGGAGTTCCTTGCTTGAAAGTCGGTGCGGGCGTACCCGCGGCTTCAACCGAGCCGAATTGCGCTCAGGGAGGCGCGACGAACACCGCGGGATCGCCGGTGCGGCGCAGGGCTTCGACGGGCATCACGTAGACGCTCCCGTTGCCGAGCGTTCGGCCGTGGACGATGCGGTGGATGGCATCGACCACGGAGGTCAACGCACCGTCGTCGCAGAGGATTTCAAGTTTGGCGTCGGCGACGCTCGCACTGCCCAGCTGAGGAAGATGGAAGCGCTCCTCACCCACGACGGGCCAGAGCGCCGCCCTGATTTCCACAACGCTCACATCGCGCAGCTTGAGAACACGCAGCGCATCGACAACCGCCGCGACGCTGTCGCGGGCGATGTACGCAAAAATAGCCTTCATGAAATGACGTCTCCGACGCAGGCACCGCGCGCCAAAGGCACGAGGCATCCGCAGACACAGCGAGCGGGTGTCAACCGGACGAACGAGAACACGGCACGGAACGGCGCGCGTGCGTTACCGCTGCGGGGCAGTTGGCCCGCTTGCGGTCATCGGCATCCGGTGTTGGTGCCGGGCGAAAGCCCGGCGCGGAGAGATCAGGCGATCGGCGGCCGCAGGTGGTCGTCGCGCGGGGCGAGACGGAACGCGGCAGGCACGGGATCGAAGCGCAGCGAAACAGCCTTCAGTGCATGCACGACCGAGGCTGGGGGGGAGATCGGCATGACGTGCATGCACACGCAGTGGCAGCCGCCGGCGCCATCGTGCCAACAACTCTCTGTGCTCGACTCGGCCGACACCACGGCCTGCGCTTCGCCAGCGTGCGGGTCAGCGACGGCCGCAGCTACCGCGGAAGAGAGCGACCCAGCGAGCTGATCGGTGGCGCACGCCGAAGCAAAGCCCGTCTTCACCATCACCAGGCACACAAACAACATCGCGGCGACGCGCAAATGGCGGCGAAGGAGGCTGAGGAGTGCAGGGGACGAACGGGGCATCCCAGCAATGTAGCGTGCGGATGCGCCGTTAGACAATCACAGAACGTGCAAGCGACTGAAGTCGTTATGTTGTTTCGTTTGGAGCGAACCACCCGCCACAGACGACCGACCTCAGCATTTACAACGCACTTGCTGAAAAATCTCAACACCAGCAGCACACCGCCTTTGGCACCCATGCCGCCCGCGGTCCCTCCACGTTTCGACGGCCGCAGTTCGCTGGCGGACCGTTGACGCGGCGAACGCGCAAAGTCGTGCGCCGCAGCGTCATATCCCTTGCTGGATCCGTCCGAGACGGAGGGGTGGATCACCCCGCGGTTCGCCACGAACGTTATCGACGGTTGCATACGGTCGAGCTGCCCGACGCGCTCGCGCTCGATCCGGGCAGAGCGAGTGTTGATCGACCCTACGAACTGCAACGTGCCCTTGCGGCGCACCAAGTGACTCAGCGACGAGGCACCCTCGATCCGCTGCGCCGGTTGAGAACAAACCCCGCGATCGCCAAGAACCCGATCGCCAATTGAGCCAGCAGCGGCTGCACCGAGGGGTAGATGCCCAGGAGCGCCAGGCGCGGCCCCTCGATTGGACGCACCCCAATCCAGCCAGCTTCCTGCAGGGCGGCCACACCTTTGCCCGCCAGCACCACGGCCAGCACGGCGATCAGGAGCGAGCTCCAACTGAAAAACTGCGCGATCGGCAGGCGCTTGCTGTAGCGCAACAGCACGACCGCGATCACACCCAGCAATACGATCCCGGTGAGGAGGCCCGCCAGCAGCGCAAGGCCGTTGTTCTCGTTCCACAGCGCGATGTAGAACAAGATCGTTTCGAACACTTCGCGGTAGACCGAAATGAACGCGAGAGCAAACAGGAACCAGGCCGAGCGGCGCGTCAGCGCAGCCGACAACTTCTCACGCACGTATTGCTGCCAGCGACCGGCCAAGCTCTTCTGATGCATCCAAATGCCCACGCCCAAGAGCACCACGGCGGCAAACAACGACGATAGCCCTTCGGTGACCTCGCGACCGGCGCCGCTGATACCAACGACGTAGGTCGCGATGCCCCATGTCACGAGGCCGGCCAGCAGTGCGCCGGCCCAGCCCGCGTGGACGTACGGCAAGACGTCCGCGCGCTCGGCTTTGCGCAGGAACGCGATCATCGCAATCACGATCAGTAGGGCTTCGAGCCCTTCGCGCAGCAGGATCGTCAAACTGCCGAGAAAGGCAGCTGTCGCATCCGCACTTGAGGCATTGAGCGCGGTGTCCGCGGTGTCGATCAGCGATTGCAGGACGCGTGCTTGGTCGGCGACTTCGGCGACCGGTGCGCCACGGCCGATGCGCGCCCGGTACTCACCCATCGCGTGCTCGACCTGATCCAGCAGGCCCCGATTGCGCAGGGCCAGCGCGGGCTCGACCGGCTCGAAACCGTCCAGATAGGCGGATAAGGCCAGTGCCGTCGCGCGCGCGGAATCGCCGCTGGCGTACGCGGCCTGACTCTCCCCGAGCCGCTGGCGTGCCAGGACCAGACTTGCTGCCGACGTACGGCCCGCGGTGACGGCTTCAGGATGCGTACGCAGGTAGGCCATCGCCGCGCGGGCGGGCTGCTCGCCCACGATCGTGCTGAGTTCCGCTTCGGTGCTGCGCGTGACGGCGTCAAGGTTGGGAAAGCGCACACGCAGCGACGGTGTCGACTGCCACAGGTGCGCGCCCTCGTCCTGCAACGCCGGCGGATAGGCCAGCGTGCCGACCCGCAATGCCAGCGCCCAGCGCTCGTCGTCCGAGAGCGTCGTGAAAGCGGGCATCGCGGTTCCCGCCACGCCCTGGCTGATGACCTGGTACAACGCAAACACGCTGCGCTCGCGCGCGCGGGTCGCATCGGTAAACGCGACGGGCGGTGGCGTGAGGGCCGCGGCGGCCGGGCCATCCGCGTGACCGGTCAGCCCGTGACAGCTGCTGCACTGGGTCGCATAGAGCGCCTCCGCACGCGCCAGGTCGGGTACCGCGCGGGGAGCGACCGCAATGCCGTAAGTGGCCAGCAGCGCGTCAGCGAGGCCGTGTGCCTGGCGCGCCACGTCGATCGCATCGGCTTTCGCGGCGACCGCGGCGACCAACTGGTCGGCTTGCGCCACCTGCGCGTCACGATCGGTACCCGCCGGCAGCGCGGCGAGCCGCGTCCGCGCCGTCGCCACGAACTCCTGCATTTCCTGATACTCGGCCGCACTCACGACGGCGTGGTTCGCCACCGCGCCGCCGTAGTCAACGCCGACGTAGTCCAACAGCTGCCAGATTTGTCGCACGTCGGCATCGAGTGCCGGTGCCGTGGTCGCGTGCGCCGGCAAGACCGCCAAGAGGCTCCAGACCACGATCCTTCCCAAACCCGCGACATAGGACATCGCCGTTCTCCGATGAACCGCCAACCCCGCACTCATGAGCGCTGCGCCGGTGGCGACGCCGACCGTCCCGCTTCGCGCGCCTCGGACAGAATTTCCAGCGCTTCCTTGCAGACGTACAAGCCGATCAACGCACCGACCACGAGATCGGGATAGCGCCATCCCGTGGCCAGGATCAGAACGCCCGACACCAGCACACCGACATTGGCGACCACGTCAGCTCGGGTAAATATCCACGTTGCGCGCAAATGCACTTCGCCGGTGCGGAACGGCCGCAGCAGTCGCAGTACGGTCAGGTTGACCGCCAGCGACAGCAGCGCAGTCGCGATGATCGGCACACCGATCGGCTCGCTGCCGTAGAGCACCCGGCGGCCGACCTCGACCAGCACGCCGATCCCCAGGAGCAACAACAGGCTGCCGCTGAGTCCCGCGGCACGCTGTTTGAACACCGCGCTGCGCCCGATCGCGGCCAGGCCGATCGCATACGCCGTCGCGTCCGACAGCATGTCCAACGCATCGGCCAACAAGCCGGTCGACTGTGCCCACCAACCGGCGATGGAGCCGATCACGGCCATCGCCGCATTCAGAGCGAGCGCGATCCACAGGACGCGCCGTTCGGCGGCCGTGTTCGCCTCAGCATGGCAACCGCAATCACTCATCGGGGTGTCTCTCGGGTCAGGTTGATCAGTTCCGCGGGGATCGTCATGCGCGCAAACGCGCTGACGCGGGCACCGCCGGTATTGCCGCGCGGCATCCATAGCCAGGTGAAGAGCGCTGCCGCAACGATGCGCGCGACTTGTCCGAGGATTTCGCGACCGTCGCGCTGATGGATCGCCCAGCTCAGGAACGCCACGTGGCTGCGCACGTGCAATCGTGTGCGCGGCTGACCGAGTACATGGGCGCGTTCATACGCGGCATAAGCGATCGACACATCGCCAGCAGCGAGAGCGTGATCGCCCTCCGCCAGCGCGGCGCGGAACGCGTGCTCGCGCGCATCGGTCCGTGCTGACCTCGGTCGGAAGGGCCACACCAGCTGACTGGCGTAGTCGGCCGGCACCGCCTCGTCGCGCAGACCCACCTCCGTGGCGCCCAGGCGCTCGGGGTCATCCAGGAACGTGCCGAAGACACGATCCCACATCATCCAGAATTCGCCGAAGTTGACCTGCGCGTCTTCGTAGTCGCGTTTGTGGTGCCAGCGGTGGATCTCCGCCGTGCCGACCCAGCGGCGCAGCGGCCCCACCGTGTAATCGAGGTTGGCGTGCTGGAACGCCAGATGCACGCTCAGGAAGGCCAGCCACGTGCTCACGATCAGCGGCGGCGCGCCCAGGGCGACCACGATTGCTAACCCTGGCCCGGCCATCAGCAACGCGCTCAGCGGATGCCGGCGCTCGCCGTTGAGCCAGTAGAGGCGCTCGGCGCTGTGGTGGATCGCGTGCAGGCGCCACGCCCAAGGTACGCGATGGCTGACGCGATGCATCGCGTAGAGCCCGAGATCGAGCACGGCGCCGGCAAGCCCGCATTGCAGCCACGCAGGCCAACCCACCGGCCACAGGGTGGCCACCGGCAGCGTGCCGCGCAGCGCGTGCAGCAAATAGGCCGTCGCCGCGAGCAGGCCCAAATTGATCAGGCCGTGCCACGCATCCGCCTGGCTGTCGCCGTGATCGAACTGCCAGGCAGGTTCAAACGGCTGCAGTCGCTCCAACAGCGCCACCGCGGCAATGCCGGCAGCGGCGGTCAGCAGCAGCGCGGGCCACGCCGGCAACGTGCCGCCGAGCACCGCCAGGCCCAGGGCGATCACCGCGCCCATGACCTGCGGGTAAGCCCCGTACCGAACGATGAAATGCCGCATTGTGGATAACTCCCGCCTACGGACCCTCGACTGGCGAGGACGTCCAACGGCTGCTAGCCTAGAGTCCGTAGTCGCTACGGAGTCAACCCCCGTGAAGATCAGCGAGGCCGCGACCGCCAGCGGCTGCCATCTGGAAACCATCCGCTACTACGAGCGCATCGGCCTCTTGCCCAAGGCCGCGCGCGGCGACAACGGCTATCGCGACTACACCGCGGCCGAAGTGCAACAGCTGCGCTTCATCGCGCGCGGCCGTGACCTAGGATTCAGCCTGGAGGAGATCCAAAGTCTGCTCGCCCTGGCTGAACAAACCAACATGCCGTGCGGCGACGTCGACCGTCTGGCGCGCGCGCATCTGGTGTGTATCCAGGCCCGGATCCGGGAGCTGCGGCGTATGGCCGATGAGCTGACGCTGACCATCGCGGCCTGCGCCGGCGGCGCATGCGGCGGCTGCGCGATCCTGGGGAATCTGCAGGCGTCGGCCGAGCTACCTGCGGCCTCTGCCGTGACGGCCAAGCGCCGCCAGCGCGCCGTCGCCGGGCGGTCGAGCGCGCGCTCATGAGTCGCGTCGAATGCGCCAATACGCGCCGCAGCTACGACGCGGCGACCCGGCATTTTGAAATCGACTGGGGTGAACATCTGCCGACGACGGCCGACAGCGTCGCGCGCTACCTGGCCGACTACTCCGGCGCCCTCACGCTCAACACGCTCAAGCACCACTTCGCCGCACTCGCCACTGCCCGCTGCTTTCACGGGGTCCGGAGCTCTCGCGGGGGGCGACCCGAGGCGGTACTGACCTCATTCAGCCCCGCGGCATCACCGCGGCGCGCGACGTTGTAGCACCGACGCCCCATCGTAAACCCCGCGCGTAAATCCGTTGTAAGCAAGCTCCTGCCTACACTGCGCCGCCTCACCGACCTCCACAGCCATGCGACCGGCTTCGTACCGTTTTCTTCCTCCGGCCTGGTTGGCCCTTTGGCTGGGCGCTGCGCTGTGGGCCATCTTCCAGCACGGCCCGCTTCCCCTCTACTCGACCCGCACGCTTGGCGTCGCGTGGGAGATGTGGAACCACGCTGAGTTCCTCGTGCCCCACATCAACGGGCAGCCCTACAGCCACAAGGTACCGCTGCTGTTTTGGCTGATCCACGCGGGGTGGGCCGTCGGTGGCGTCAACGACGTTTGGCCGCGCGTGCTTCAAGCGATGATCGGTGCGGGCTGGTTGGCGATGGCCGCACGGCTGGCGCGTCAGGTACCCGCCGGAAAGCCGTCCGCAGCCCATCTGGTGCCGTGGCTCTTGATCGCCCTGCCCTACCCGTTCCTGTTTGGTCTGCAGATCATGTACGAGGTGCTCCTGGCCCTGTGCGTGGCCGCCGCGCTGTGCGCGTTAACGGGCCGGCCGCGGTGGGGCTGGTTTGCGCTGGCCGTCGGTGCGGGCCTCCTGGCCAAGGGACCGGTGATGCTCCTGCACGTCGTCTTTCCGTGGATCCTGGGGCCGTGGTGGAGCGAAGCCGCGCGGGCCGATCGCCGGCTGTGGTACGGCCTGGGCGGTGTGGCGTTGGCGGCGGGGACTGCCCTGCTGTTGGCGTGGGCCATCCCCGCCGGGTTCGCCGGCGGCGACGACTACCGTCGCGAGCTCTTCTACATGCAGACCGCCGGCCGCGTGGTCGACAGCTTCGATCACGCGCGCCCACTGCTGTGGTACCTGCCGATGCTCGGCGTGCTGATCCTCCCGTGGATCGCGTGGCCCCGGGTGTGGCGCGCGGTCGCGACCGCGCGCGGCCCGTTGAACGACAGCGAGCGTTTCGCCATCGCTTGGGTCGTTCCAACCTTCGCCGTGTTCTGCCTCGTGTCGGGCAAGCAGGTCTACTACCTGTTGCCGCTGCTCCCGGGCGCGATGATGCTCTTGGCAGCCGCCCTCCATCGGCAGCAAGCGCGCGTGGCCGGCGGTGGCCGCCGCTGGCGCGCGTGGCCGATCGCGCTGGGCCTGCTCGGTGCCGGTGGGGTTCTTGCGGTGTTGCCCATCTGGCGTGCGCACGCGCTGGAGGTCCCCCACTGGGTCGCCGATGCCTACGCGGTTGCGCCGTGGGTCGCGGTGGTCTTCGCCGCGCTGAGCCTGGTGGTCCTTCTGGGTAGTCCGAGCCGCGAACTCCAGCGGGTTGCCGCGGCCACGCTCGTGGCAACGACCGCGGCGCACACGCTGTTCGCGTCCGCCCTGTTCCACCACTTCGACCTGCGGCCGGTGGCGGCCGTGCTGGCGCGCGCCGAAGCCAACGGCCAAGCCATCGCGAACGTGGGCCGCTACGAGGCCCAGTTTCATTTTCTCGCGCGCCTCAACAGACCGGTGGAAACGATCGAGGAGTACGGCATCAGCGCGTGGGCGAACGCGCACCCGGACGGGGTGATCGTCCGCTACCCGGAACGCAGCGACGAAACCGCCGCGCGCAACGCGCTGCTGGTTCAACCGTTTCGGTCGCGTCGGATCGAAGTGTGGAACGCACCGGCGCTCGCGGCGGCTCAGCGCAGCGGCGACGCAGAAAAAGGTCGCTCGGACCAAGGTGAGTAATGGACGGCGGTTCTTCGTCGCGAGCGCTTCGAAATAGCCACTGGCGGTAACGCACGCTGATCGAGAATGTCCCCGCCGTCGATCCAACGCGGTACGGAAACATCACCGGCAGATCTGCACTTGGAGTGCGGCTTCGACCGCGCGTTTGGCGCTTGCTGTCGGCCGGGTGCAAGGGCTGCCCTTCCTGGCCCGGCACGCGCTCGGCGCTTTACAGGTTCGACCCAGGCGTGTTCGAGCGGCGCTCCGCGTACGCCGCCGAAAGACGGGTGGCGCCGAGCGTCAAGGTGGTGATGACCGTTGCCAGCAACGCGAGCCCCAGGGCGCCCAGACCGACGGTCACACCGATGGCCGCGGTCATCCAGATTCCGGCCGCTGTCGTCAGTCCGTGGATTTCCCGTTCGGACGCGAGTTTGAGGATGGCACCGCCGCCGATGAACCCGATGCCGGTCGTCAAGCCTTGGACAACGCGGGAGATGCCGTCCGACGACATGCCGCTTCCTTCGCAGGCGACCACGAACAGCGCCGAGCCCAGAGAGACGAGCATGTGGGTTCTAAGGCCCGCGGATTTGCCCACGCTCTTGCGTTCCCAGCCAACGATGGCGCCCAGCATCGCCGCAGCCACCAAACGGATGATGACGTGGGCAAGCTGGCGTCCGTCGGGAAATCCGGCGGCGAGTTCTTCCCACAGTACGTCCATCGCATCCTCCAAAGCGCTTGTCGGTGATCGGCACAACCCACGCCGGTACCCACGCCGGTACCCACGAGGGTGCCTCGGCACGTTGGGCGCACGCTCGTTCGTTGCCGCCGCATCGAGCCGTCGCGCACGCCGTTCACCGCGTGATCGGACACCTTGTGCCTTCCACGCATACAACGAAGTTTCTGCGGAACTTCACATTTGCCGGCCGCCACGTCTCGGAATCACGCCGACAGCAATGGAGCACGCGCTCGTGCTGGGCCGGTCAGGAACGGCAACGGAATGCTCGCTGTTTCTGCGTCGTTCTGAGTTTCTCGGCAGAAGATCACGCGCCCAAAGCACGAGGACGCTTCGAACCGCACCGCCGCGGAAAAGCGTGGGCCAGGCAGGTCCGAAGCGGTCTGAACGAGCCTTTCGCATGAGCTTGCGAGCATCGTTGGACGGTCGTAAGCTGAAATTGATTCGGTTCAGGCACGCTACCCCCATGCTCAGGAAGCCCGGAAAGAAGTCAACGACAGCACTTCGGACGATGGTTCCCCATCGATCGGCTGTATCGGTCGCGGCGCCAAAAAAAGCGCTGCGCTCGGTCATGCCGGTTGCGGACACCTGGTTGACCCCCCAGCAGATTCTGCTGGTTGAGGCTGAGGTGCGACGAGCTCACCCGGAGAAGCTCAAGCTGGCGGGAGCGCCGCTGATGAAAAGTCTCGGCCTCTGATGTGGAGGGGACACCGGCGTTGGAACCCGGCAGGCCGTT
>JBBQZR010000011.1:0-121445 GCA_038207515.1 Lysobacterales bacterium
TCGAACAGCTGCTCCGCGCGCGTTTCCCGCATGTGCGCGTCTATGCCCAGCGCCTGCTGTTCCAGTCGGCGATCTGGTCACTGGATCCGCCGGCCCTGGATACGCCCGGCCACTACGCGACCGGCGGCAGCGATGGCCAGGTCGAGGAAGGCCTCGTCTACGCCCCGATGTATTTCATCGCGGTCTGCTCGCGGCGCCCGCTGCCGCCATTGCCGGCAACGTCCTGGTTCGGCGATCGCGACGAATCCGTCTATCGGCACTACAATCACGAAATCCGCAAGAACATGTCGGCCGGCGCGCGCATCGCCGAGCTGGAGGCTCAGCTCGAAGCCGCGCTGCGGCGGGAACGCGCTGCCGTATCCGGACCGACCGCCGGCGTTGCCGAACCATCAGGGCGATCCTGGTGGCGCCGCTGGACCGGCGGTTCGTACTGAGGCAAGGCCAGCGGGCGCATCGCGGCTTGCACGACACCGATGACATCGATACGCGCCACGGCCGCCGGCCGCGCGCCGACTCAGGCAAGGGCTACAGGGCTACATGAGCAACAACCTGCAATACCAATACACCTTCGACGCCACGCCGGCGCCTGCCGCGCCCGCGCGTCCCGACCCGAATGCCCCGTTGTTCGCGTCCGAAGACGCGCTCGTGGCGTCGCTGTCCAACAACGAGTGCGTATTCCAGGTCAAACGTACGGGCGACGCCCACGTCATGACCTTCCAGGTGTTGCAGGCGCTCGACCAATGCCGCGAATTCCGCACGCTGGACGAACATGTCGCGCGCATCCAGAGCACGGTTCCGGGGCTGGATCAGCAACGCGAGGCGGTTACCCGCGTGCTGCAGAGCCTGATCGAGCGCGACCTGCTGATCTCCGATACCCGTTTCACCGAGCGACTGGCATCCGGTGCGACACCGGCCCGGGCTCCGTTGCGCGCGATCTTCGTGCGCGCCTGCGACCGCCCGGCCCAGCTCGAGCGCCTGCTCGCCTCGATCAGCGAGTACGAACGCCGCCACCGTGCCGGCCGCCACTACGTCGTGCTCGACGACTCCGTGCTTGCCGTCAACATCGACCGGCACCGTGACCTGCTGCGCGAGTTCGCCCGCACCCTGGGTTGCAAGGTCACCTACGTCGGGCCGGCCGAGCGCCAGCGTCTCGTCGAACGGCTCGGCAAGGCCGTTCCGAATCGCCAGGCGGCACTGCAGCAGATGTTGCTGCCGCAGGCTGGATCGACGCGCTTCGGTGGCGGGCGCGGCTGGAATCTGGCGCTGCTGCTGTCGGCAGGCGACCGCTTCGTCATGTTCGACGACGACCAGCGCCTGCCGCTGCGCCGGCACGAACTCGCGCGCGACGGTCTGGATCTCAACCCGACCCAGCTGCCGTTCGCACGCTTCTACCGCAACATGGAAGAGGCGCTGGCCGCCGGTGACGAACTCGGCGACGACCCGTTCAACCTGCATCTCGATGTCTGCGGCATCGGCCTCGGCGAGCTGATCGGCCGCAGCGAATACGGCCTCAATCGCGAATCCCTGCGCGGCCTGAACCTCGCGCGGCTCGCGCACCTCAACAGCGATACGCGCGTGCTCGCGACCCAGCAGGGGACTTACGGCAGCGCGCGCTCGGAAAGCGCCGCCTGGATCTACCACCTCGACGCGGCCGGCCGCGCGGACCTGTGCACTGACCGCGATGCCTATCTCAGCAACATCGAGGCACAGTACATCTGGCAGGGCACGCAGCGCGCGCGCCTCGGGTCGATTTCCTGGTTCACGCCGTTCTCGTTCGATAACAGCCGGCTGCTGCCCTGCACGAACTCACTGGGCCGCGGTGAAGACGCACTGTTTTCCGCCGCGGCGCATTTCTGCCATCCGGATGCGCTGGTGCTGGAGCTGCCGGTCGCGGTCGGCCACCTGCAGGAACAGACCCGGCGCCGCTCGCCGCGCTCGCTGCAGGCAAGTACGCCGCGCGTGAACCATTTCGCGACCGACTATATCCAGCGCCAGTTCGGCAATTTCCTGGCCAGCGACCCGTCGCAGCGCCTCGGACTGCTGGCGAACATCTTCCGCGATCTCGCCGGCGCGAATCAGAACGCGCGCATCACCCATCTGCGCGAATACCTCAATTACGTGCGTGCCGATGCCATCGAGCGCCTGCAGCAGACCTTCGAGGGCGCGACCGACGCGCCGGTCTACTGGCAGGCCGACGTGCGCAGCATCATCGACGCCAATGGCCGGGCATTGATCGCCAAGGCACCGCCGCGTCTGGGCGACTGGAGCGACGAATACGATCCGGCCGCCTGCGCTCAAGCGTTGCGCCAGGAACTGGGTGAACTCGCCGACAGCTACGACGCGTGGCCGCAGCTGTGGGAACACGCGCGCGAGTCCGGCGACAAGCTGCTGGCCGGCGTCTGACGCGGTTGCCCGCATGCGGCTGCCGGCGCTGACCAGCATCATCGTCGTCGCCGCCGACAGCGGCGCCGGCCTGCTCGACGCAGCACGCCGCGCGCTCGCCAGCAGCGCTGCGGTCGAACTGTTGATCAGCGACAACGCCAGCGGCGACGGCAGCGTGGCCAGGGTTGCGGCCGAATTCGCCGCCGATCCGCGTGTGCGCATTGTCCACAACGGAACCAATCTCGGCTTCGGCGCCGGGGTCAATCGCGTGGCGCCGCTGGCCTGCGGCGAGTTCCTGCTGATCCTCAATCCCGACTGCCTGCTCGAACCCGACACCGTCGCGCGTCTGCGTGCCCGCGCGGCAACGGTCGCCCGCCTCGGCGTGCTCGGCGCGCGCATCCGCCACCCCGACGGCAGCGACGAAGCCGCCTCGATCCGGCGCGACCCGACCCTGCGCCGCAGCCTGCTGAGCCTGAGCGGTCTGGCGCGCTTCGCCGCGCGCTGGCCTGCATGGCAGGGCGTGGACGAAGCCCTGGATGCGGCCGGGCGCGGCGCGGATCGCGCGGCCGAAGTCGTTTCCGGCGCGCTGATGCTGCTGCCGCGCGCTGCGTTCGACGCGGTCGACGGCTTCGACGAAGGATATTTCCTGCATTGCGAAGACCTGGACCTGTGCCGACGCCTGCGCGACGCCGGCTACGCGGTCCACTATGCGGGCTCGATCGCGGTGGAACACGGCAAGGGCGGTTCCAGCCGACATCGCCCTGTATTCGTTGCCTGGCACAAGCATCGCGGCATGTGGCGCTGGTTCCGCCGCTTCGACCCGGCCGCACGCAACCCCGTGCTGCGCGGCCTGGTCTGGCTTGGGCTATGGACGCGTTTTGCGGCGTTGTTGCCTTTGCTGCTTTGGCGCAAATGGCGCCGCGCTTCCCGCTAGCGCAGAGGGATCACCGGTGCTTGCCGGGGACCGCGGTCACATAGCGCGCGCCGCGTTTCTGCTCGAGCTTCAAGCAGATCTCTCCATCGGACGTGCGATCGTCGCGCGTGGCTGCCGCGCAGCAGCATCAGCGGCCGGCCGTTTTCGTCCAGCGTCCGCGCTGCGGCAAGCTGCGCGGGTTTCGGCGTCGTCATCCGGATTCTCTCGACTGCGGCGCTTCCCGGCGAGAACGCGGGAAGCGCCGGCCAGCCGGCGTCGGAATCAGGCCAGCTTCTTGTATCTCACGCGATGCGGCCGGGCCGCTTCGTCGCCGAGGCGACGCTTCTTGTCTTCCTCGTACTCGCGGTAGTTGCCGGTGAAATACTCGACGTGCGAATCGCCTTCGAACGCGAGGATATGCGTCGCGATGCGGTCGAGGAACCAGCGGTCATGCGAGATGACCATGGCGCAGCCCGGGAACTCCAGCAGCGCCTCTTCCAGCGCGCGCAGGGTTTCCACGTCGAGATCGTTGGACGGTTCGTCGAGCAGCAGCACGTTGCCGCCCTGCATCAGCGTCTTGGCCAGGTGCAAGCGGCCGCGTTCACCGCCGGACAGCTGGCCGACGATCTTCTGCTGGTCCTGTCCCTTGAAGTTGAAGCGGCCGATATAGGCGCGCGACGGCGTCTGGTACTTGCCGACCGTGATCATGTCCGAACCGCCGGACACTTCCTGCCATACGTTGTTGGTTCCGCTGAGCGAATCGCGCGACTGGTCGACATAGGCCAACTGCACGGTCTGGCCGATCGCGATCTCACCCTTGTCGGGCTTTTCCACGCCCGTCAGCAGTTTGAAGAAGGTCGACTTGCCGGCGCCGTTCGGGCCGATGATGCCGACGAGGGCGCCCGGCGGCACGCGGAAGGACAGATCGTCGATGAGCAGGCGGTCGCCGAAAGCCTTGGAGACGTGCTTGAACTCGATGACCATGTCACCGAGGCGCTCGCCCGGCGGAATGTAGATTTCGTTGGTTTCGTTGCGCGACTGGTACTCGACCGAGTTCAGTTCCTCGAAGCGGTTCAGGCGCGCCTTGCCCTTGGACTGGCGGCCCTTGGCGTTCTGGCGCACCCATTCGAGTTCGCGCTGGATCGCCTTCTGGCGCGACTTTTCCTGCTGCGATTCCTGCTTCAGGCGCTCGTCCTTCTGTTCCAGCCAGGACGTGTAGTTGCCCTTCCACGGAATGCCGCGGCCGCGATCGAGTTCAAGAATCCACTCTGCCGCGTTGTCCAGAAAGTAGCGGTCATGCGTGACGGCGACGACGGTGCCGGGGAAATCGGCCAGGAACTGCTCCAGCCATTCCACCGACTCGGCGTCGAGATGGTTGGTCGGTTCGTCCAGCAGCAGCATGTCGGGCTTGGACAGCAGCAGGCGGCACAGGGCGACGCGGCGCTTCTCGCCGCCCGACAGATTGCCGATCTTGGCGTCCCACTCGGCCAGACGCAGCGCGTCGGCGGCGACTTCGAGCTGGCGTTCCAGGGTGTGTGCGTCGGTGACCGCGAGGATGTTCTCGAGGCGCTGCTGCTCGGCGGCGAGCTTGTCGAAATCGGCGCCTTCTTCGCCGTAGGCCGCGTAGACCTCGTCGAGGCGCTGTTGCGCGTGCAGGATGTCGGAGACGCCCTCTTCGACACACTCGCGCACAGTCTTGTTCGGGTCGAGGTCCGGTTCCTGCGGCAGGTAACCGACCTTGAGGTCGGGCTGCGGACGCGCTTCGCCGAGGAAATCCTTGTCGACGCCGGCCATGATGCGCAATACGGTGGATTTGCCGGAACCATTCACGCCGAGCAGGCCGATCTTGGCGCCGGGGTAAAACGACAGCGAGATATCCTTGATGATCTCGCGCTTCGGGGGGACGATCTTGCTGACCCCGATCATGGTGTACACATACTGCATGGGCGCGGTTCCGGAAGGCAGAAAAGTCGGCGATTATCGTTCATCGCACGGGTCTGCGGCCAGCGCATCGCGGGTTCCGCCCTACGATCCGGCCTTCGATTGCACGATTTGGGTGCCTTTGGCCACACCGACGGTCCTGGCGCGGCAGGCCGCTCCGGCCAGAGTCGTCCGACGTCGCGCATTCGCGGCGGAAGGTCATCCCAGGTGGCTCGCCGGCCCACCGTTTGGCGGGGCGCCAACGGTTCGTCGCCGGCGCCGTTGCGCCGGGGCCGGATCGCCCGGCGGTGCTTCAGTCCGGCAGCGCCGTTGCCCGGACGTCGCGCAAAAAATCCGCGAATGCGGTACAGACTTCCCTGTCGCCGAACAATACGTGCTTGCGCTCGGCGATTTCCTGCGCCAGCGCGCGCAGCTGCTCGGGCGAGTCGGCGAGCGCCACGGCGCGCTCGACATAGTCGGCTTCGGAGCTGGCGACGAGTGAGTCGAGGCCCAGTTGCAACAACATGGCGCTGCTCTGCCGTCCGCGCATGCACTCGCCGGGCAAGGTCAGCCAGGCGCGCTCCTGCCATAGCGCGTCGAGGGTCGTGATGCCGCCGGAAAAACCCAGCGTGTCCAGAAGCAGGTCGGCATCCGCGACGCAACGGCGATAGGCGTCCACGGACAGCGTGCTGTGGACGCGCACGCGCGCCGGATCGATCGCGAACTCCTGCAGGACAGGCGCGAGACGCTGCTCGAGGCCGGCGGCCTGTTCGGGCGTCGCGGCGGTCAGGAAATCCAGCGTCGCACCCGGGGCGCGCGCGAGGATCTGCCCGAACAGGGCATCGTGCCGCGGATGCAATTTGTAGAGATTTTGCGCGCAGACCAGGCGCGTGCGGCCGTCGCGCGCGCGTCGCGGCAGCGGTGGCTGCGGCGGTTCGAGGAAGCAGCCGCCCAGGCGCGGCAACCGGTGCAGCCATTCGCTGTAATGGGCAGCCGCCTGCGCGGGTTCGGAGGCTTGCGCGGAGACGAACCAGTCGATCGTCGCAGCACCGCTGGTGACCGGATGCGCCCAGGTCGATACCTGCACGGGCGCGTGGCGCAGCGCGGCCAGGCACTGGTTGACCACGTCCAGTCCGAGGTCGAGAAAGACCAGCACGTCCAGTTCCGCCTCGCGCAGCCACTGCGTCCAGGCGGCGAAGCGGTGCGCGCCGCCGATGTAGCGCCCGGCGCGGGCGCGGAAGCGCTGCACCATCGCATCGTCGCGAGCGCTGGTGTGGAACACGTGGAGATCGAACTCGTCCGCGGGCAGCGCCAGCAGCGCTTCGCCCCAGGCGCGCGTGACCGAATGCTGGTGCAGGCAGCTCGAGACCAGACCGATGCGCCGCCGGCCGCTGCGCAGCGGCCGCGGCGCGATATCGGCGAACGCATTGTCCGTGGCCGCGTCGAGCAGGCGGCGCACGACGCGGGCATGGCGCCGATGCAGCTCGACGTGGGCGCCGTCCTGGTAGGCCAGGGCGAAGTTCGGCACGCTGCCGAGGATGCGCTGGGCGGATTCGGCGTCGAGCGTCGTGGTTTCGAATTCTGTCAGTCCGGCGTCGAAATCCTGCAGCCACTGCGCGCGCTGGGTCTCGGATTCGAAACAGGGCAGGGGCGGTGTATGAAATCGCATCCAGCGCGGCAGCAGGCGCTGTGGCCAGCGCTGTGCTGTCTGCCGGAAGGTGTCGACGGCCTCGGCCGTGCGGTGCGCGCCGATCTGGGCCAGGCCGAGCTGTTCGAGCGCGATCGCCGAGTCCGGCTGCAACTGCAGCAAACGCTCGCGCACGACGACGAGTTCATCGCCGCCGCGCCGCGCCGCATCGAGGGCGGCGTCGCGGCGTTGCCAGATCGGCAGATCGTCCGGCGCCAGTTCGCTCGCGCGACGAAGCGCGGCGGTGCTGGCCGGCCAGTCCTGCGTCGCGGCGGCGGCCTGGCCCAGCGCATCCCAAGCGGCGGCCAGCTCGGGCTGCCACTCGACCACGCGCTCGGCGTGATAACGCGCCGTGGCGGGCGCGCCTCGCGCCAGCGCATCGTGTACCAGGCCCAGCCGCGCCGCGGGCACGCCGGCGACAGGGCGCAGCGCGGCGAATTCACGCTCGGCTTCGTCGAAACGCTGCAGCAATCCCAGCACATGCCCGCGCAGGAATACGCTGTTCAACGCGTCGGGCATGAGCGCGCGCAGCTGCGCCGAAGCCTCATCGGCAACATCGATGCGGCCGGTTTCGAGCGCGACCACGGCCAGTTCGCGCCAGGCGCCTGCGAGCCGCGCATCGAGCGCCACCGCACGGCGCAGCGAGGGTTCAGCGGAGGCGCGATCGCCGCGGGCGCGCAGCGCCCGGCCGAGCTGGAAATGCAGGTTTGCGTCGTTCGGGCGCTCGGCCAGCGCGTGCCGGCACAGGGTCTCGGCGGTGGCCGCGTCACCCCGGGCCAGGGCTGCCTGGATTTGCGCAGCTTGTTGATCGGACACGCAGAAACTCCGGCCGCCGCCAGGACCCTCGCGGGTTGCCGCAGGCCAGGCTTATTCAGTGGGACGATGGGTCTGAAACCGCTAACATCGGCGGATTCCCAGCCCAGAAGGCGATTCTCCCATGTTTGCCAAGGACCTGCGCATTGCCGGTTATGACGACACCCTGGCCCAGGCCATCGAGGCCGAACGTCAGCGCCAGGAAGATCACGTCGAACTCATTGCCTCGGAAAACTACGCCAGTCCGCGCGTGCTCGAAGCCCAGGGCACCGTGCTGACGAACAAGTACGCCGAAGGCTATCCGGGCAAGCGCTACTACGGCGGCTGCGAATATGTGGACATTGCGGAAAAGCTCGCCATCGAGCGCGTCAAGCAGCTGTTCGGTGCGGATTACGCCAACGTGCAGCCGCATTCGGGCTCGCAGGCCAATGCCGCGGTCTATCTCGCGCTGCTGAGCCCCGGCGACACCATCCTCGGCATGAGCCTGGCCCACGGCGGGCACCTTACCCACGGCGCGAAAGTCAATTTCAGCGGCAAGCTCTTCAATGCCGTGCAGTACGGCATCGACCCGGATACCGGCCTGATCGACTACGACGAAGTTCAGCGCCTGGCCGACGAACACAAGCCGCGCATGCTCGTCGGCGGTTTCAGCGCCTACTCGCAGATCGTCGACTGGGAGCGCATGGCGCAGATCGCGAAGTCGGTCGGCGCGTATTTCTTCGTCGACATGGCGCATGTCGCCGGCCTCGTCGCCGCCGGCGTCTATCCGAACCCGCTGCCGCACGCCGATATAGTCACCTCGACCACGCACAAGACCCTGCGCGGCCCGCGCGGCGGCATCATCCTGGCGCGTGCCAACGAAGCGATCGAAAAGAAGCTGCAGTCGATGGTGTTCCCCGGCACGCAGGGCGGTCCGCTGATGCACGTCATCGCGGCCAAAGCGGTCGCCTTCAAGGAAGCGCTGGAGCCGGAATTCACGACTTATCAGCAACAAGTGGTCAGGAACGCCAAGGCGATGGCCGCGGCGCTCATGGCGCGCGGCTACCGCATCGTCTCGGGCGGCACCGAGAACCACCTCATGCTGATCGACCTGATCGGCCGCGACGTCACCGGCAAGGACGCCGAGGCCGCGCTCGGCAAGGCGCACATCACGGTCAACAAGAACGCGGTGCCGAACGATCTGCGCTCGCCGTTCGTGACCTCGGGCCTGCGCATCGGCACGCCGGCCGTGACCACGCGCGGCTATGACGAGAAAGAGTGCACCGACCTCGCCAACTGGATGTGCGACGTGCTCGACGCGCCGGCCGACGAAACCGTGCTCGCGCGCGTACGTGACGCCGTCACCGCGCAGTGCAAACGCCTGCCAGTCTACGGCTGAGGCGCGCGCTGCGCCTTTGACGCCCTCTCTCCCAGCGCGCAGCGCCGGGAGAGAGGCTTGGGTGAGGGGGAGAAGCCTCCATCGTCCTTGTCGCGAAAAGGGTCGCTGCGATAGACGAAGGCGTGAATGCGGAGTAGCGGAGCCGCGCTCGCCGACTCGAGAATTTTCCCGTTTTGCCCTTTACGCCTTACGATCCCGCGCATGCACTGTCCCTTCTGCCAGCATGAAGACACCCGCGTCATCGATTCGCGCCTGGCGGAAGACGGCGCGACGGTACGGCGTCGGCGCGAGTGTCCGGCCTGCGGCGAGCGCTTCAACACCTTCGAAACCGCGGAAATCAAGTTGCCGGCCATCGTCAAGAGCGACGGCCGCCGCGAAGCCTTCGACGAGAACAAGCTGCGCATCGGTGTCGAGCGCTCGCTGCAGAAGCGGCCGGTATCCAGCGACGCGGTCGACGACGTGGTGCGCAACATCCTGCGCAATCTGCGCCAGGTGAATGAGCGCGAGATCGCGTCGCGGCGCATCGGCGAGTGGGTCATGGAAGAGCTGCGACGCATCGATTCGGTGGCTTACGTGCGCTTCGCGTCAGTCTACCGGCGGTTCGAGGACGTGCAGGCCTTCCGCGAGGAAATCGAGCGGCTGGAGCGTGATCTGCCGCGCCTCGAGGGTCTGCAGCTGCCGCTGCTCGGCGACGAAGCGCCCGCCACGCGCAAGAAGTCGTGAGCTGCGCGTCCGCGGTCGCGCCGTCCTCAATGTCCTTCAGCGCGACCGATCACGCCTTCATGGCTCAGGCCCTGCGCCTGGCCGAGCGCGGCAATACTTCCACAAAGCCCAATCCGCGCGTCGGCTGCGTGCTCGTGCGCGACGGCGGCATCGTCGGCAGCGGCTGGCATCAGCGCGCGGGTGGTCCGCACGCCGAAGTGTTCGCCTTGCGCGAGGCCGCCGGCCGCGCGCAAGGCGCAACCGCGTACGTCACGCTGGAACCCTGCGCCCATCACGGCCGCACGCCGCCGTGCGCGGATGCGCTGGTCGCGGCCGGCGTCGCGCGCGTCGTCGTCGCCTGCGAGGATCCGTTTCCTCAGGTTGCCGGCAATGGTCTTGCGCGCCTGCGCGACGCGGGCATCGCCGTCGACTGTGGCCTGATGCGCGATGCCGCGCGTGACATCAACCGCGGTTTCTTCAGCCGCATCGAACGCGGCCGGCCCTGGCTGCGGCTCAAGCTCGCGCAAAGCCTCGATGGCCGCACGGCGCTGCACAACGGTGTGTCGCAATGGATCACCGGACCTTCCGCGCGCGCCGACGTGCAGCGCTGGCGTGCACGCAGCTGCGCCATCCTGACCGGCGCCGGCACGGCGCGCGCGGACGATCCGCGCCTCACCGTGCGGCTGGATGACGACACTCCCGTCATCGCGCCGCTGCGCGTCGTGCTCGACGCGCGCCTCGACGCGCTCGCGCCGGGGTGTCACCTGCTCGACGGTTCCGCATCGACATTGGTCGTGCACGGCGACGACCGGCCGTCGCCCGCGCCGTGCGCGGGTGTCGAATACCAGGCCCTGTCGCTGCGCGATGGCCGTCTCGACCTCGAACCCGTGCTGGCCGAACTGGGGCGCCGCGGCATCAACGAGCTGCAGGTCGAAGCCGGACCCGCGTTGGGCGGAGCGCTGTTCGCGGCCGGCTTCGTCGACGAACTGCTGTTGTACGTCGCGCCCGTGCTGCTGGGGGATTCGGGCTTGCCCTTGCTCGCGCTGCCCACCGTGTCAGAGATGGCCGGGCGCTGGCCGCTGCGTGTGCTCGACCAGCGCCAGTTCGGGGATGACCAGCGCCTGCTGTTGCGTCCGGGCACGGCATGAACTCCCGCGGCCACCTCTGAGGAACAAGCAGACATGTTTACCGGAATCATCCAGGCCGTCGGCCGGATCGCGGCACTCGACCCGGTCGGCGGCGACATGCGCATCACGATCTATGCGGCCGACCTGGACCTCGGCGACGTCAAGCTCGGCGACAGCATCGCCGTGAACGGCGTTTGCCTGACCGCGATCGCGCTGGATGCGGAGCGCTTCAGCGCCGACGTTTCGGTGGAGACGCTGGACTGCACCACGCTGGGCACGCTCGCCGTCGGCGCGCGCGTCAATCTTGAAAAGGCGCTGCGCCTGGCCGACCGGCTCGGCGGCCACCTCGTATCGGGCCATGTCGACGGCGTCGGCGAAGTGGTGTCCGTGCTGCCGCAGGCGCGTTCGCTGCGCTGGGTGTTCGCGGTGCCCGCGTCGCTCGCGCGCTATATCGCCGCCAAGGGCTCGGTGGCCGTGAACGGCGTGAGCCTGACCGTCAACGAAGTCGACGGCCGGCGCTTCGGCGTCAACCTGATCCCGCATACGATGCAGCAGACCATGTTCGGCGATTGCGCCGTCGGCTCGCGCGTCAACATCGAGGTCGACCTCATGGCGCGCTACGCCGAGCGGCTTCAGCGCAGAGAGGGTGAAGAGGAATGAGAAACGGGTGAAAGTCGGGCGCGCCACATTGGCCTCGCGCCGACTGCAATACCCGACCATTCGATCCTCTTCATCGCCCGTCCGCGAACCCGCTTTTTCTGATTTCTAACTTTCGATCACTAGCCACTAATCATGTTCGACACTATTCCCGACATCATCGACGACATCCGCGCCGGCCGCATGGTCGTCATCCTCGACGACGAGGACCGCGAGAACGAGGGCGACGTGATCATGGCCGCCGAAAAAGTGCGGCCCGAAGACATCAACTTCATGGTGCGCGAGGCGCGCGGCCTGGTCTGCCTGTCGCTGACCCAGGCGCGCTGCCGCCAGCTCGGCCTCAAGCCCATGGTGCTCGACAACACCTCGCCCTATCAGACCAACTTCACCGTCTCGATCGAAGCGGCCGAAGGCGTCACGACCGGCATCTCGGCCTACGATCGCGCGCATACCGTGCGTACGGCGGTGCGCGCGGAGGCGCGTGCGCAGGACCTGTCGCAGCCGGGCCATATCTTTCCGCTGACCGCGCAGCCCGGCGGCGTGCTGACCCGCGCCGGCCATACCGAGGCGGCCAGCGATCTCGCCGCGCTCGCGGGGCTGGAGCCGGCCGGCGTGCTCGTCGAAGTGCTGCACGACGACGGCAGCATGGCGCGCCGGCCGGAGCTCGAAGCCTTCGCGCACAAGCACGGCCTGCGCATCGGCACGATCGCCGACCTGATCCGCTATCGCCTCGAAACCGAGAAGACCATCGAGCGCGTCCACGACGAAGCGGTGGACACCGAGTTCGGCGCGTTCCGCCTCGTCGCCTATCGCGACATTGTGAACAAGGCGCTGAATTTCGCGCTCGTGCGCGGTGCGGTCGACGACGGCGAACCGGTGCTCACCCGCGTGCACGTGCGCAACACGCTGTCGGACGTGCTGCACCTGGTCCGCGACGACCTCGGCCTGACCGTGACCGCGGCGCTGCGCCGCATCGCCGTGGAGGAGCGCGGGGTCGTGCTGGTCCTGTCCGAACCCGGCGAGGACGAGGCGCTGCTCGACCGGCTCGGCCGGCGCGCGCGCGCGACCGGCAAGGCCGAGGCGGTGCAGGAATGGCGCCGCCACGGCCTCGGCGCGCAGATCCTCGGCGACCTCGGCATCCGCCGCCTGCGCGTACTCGGCACGGCGCGGCGACTCGTGGGTCTGGCCGGTTTCGGCCTTGAAGTCGTCGGGCACGAACCGGGCTGAGCGGACTGCGCGGCGGCATGGGACGGGCTCAGGTAGAATGCTTGCCCCCCTCGAGACTTCCCGCGCCCATGGCCCTGATCGCCGGCGAGCTTCGCTTCGACCCCGATAGCCGTATCGTCATCCTTGCCAGCCGCTGGAATCCGCGCATCGTCGATGCGTTGATCGACGGGGCGCAGAAAGCGCTGCTGGCCCACGGCGTCACGCCGGACGCGATCGACGTGGTGCGCGTCCCCGGCGCCTGGGAAATTCCGATGGTCGCCGCGCGCCTCGCTGCCTCCGGTCGCCACGCGGCGCTGATCTGCCTGGGCTGCGTCGTCCGCGGCGACACCCGGCACTACGAACACGTTGCCGACGGCTGTGCGCAGGGTCTCATGCGCGTCTCGCTGGACTACCGCGTGCCCGTGCTCAACGGCGTACTCGCGGTGGAAGTCCACGAGGACGCGCTCGCGCGCGCCGGCGGCGCGCACGGCAACAAGGGCGAAGACGTCGCGGTTGCCGCTTTGGAAATGATAGATTTGTGGAGAAAGCTGTGAGCAATGCCCGACGACCCGAAGGCGTGGATCTGGCCGCCCGTTCCCGTGCGCGCCGCCGCGCCCTGCAGGCGCTGTACGCCTGGCAGCTTTCCGGCAGCGCGATCGGCGGCGTGATCGAGCAGTTCCGCCACGAGCAGGACATGGAAGTCGCGGACGTCGAATTCTTCGAAGACCTGGTGCGCGGCGTCGAACGCCACTGCGCCGAACTCGACGCGGGTCTGCTGCCGTTCCTCGGCCGCGAAGTGCTGCAGGTAGACCCGATCGAACGCGCCGCGCTGCGTCTGGGCGCGTACGAACTCAAGTACCGTCCCGACGTGCCGTACCGCGTCGTGATCAACGAGGCCATCGAAACCACCAAGCGCTTCGGCGCCGACCATGGCCATACCTACGTCAACGGCGTACTCGACAAGCTGGCCGGCGAGTGGCGCAAGGCCGAATACCGCGGGCGTTGAGTGCGCATGGGTGAGTTCGCCCTGATCGAGGAAATCCGCCGGCGGTGCAGCGTCCCGCGCGCCGACGTGCTGCTCGGCATCGGCGACGACGCCGCGCTGCTGCTGCCGCGCGGCAGCAACGAACTTGCCGTCAGCATGGATACGCTCGTTTCCGGCGTGCATTTTCCTCACGCCACGGACGCGTTCGACATCGGCTGGAAGGCGCTCGCCGTCAATCTGTCCGACCTGGCCGCGATGGGCGCGGAGCCGGCCTGGGTCACGCTCGCATTGACCTTGCCCGATCCCGATACGGACTGGCTGGCCGGTTTCTGCGACGGCTACGCCGCACTTGCGCGCGAGCACGGCGTCGCGCTGGTCGGCGGCGATACCACGCGCGGTCCGCTGACGGTCACCCTCACCGTGCACGGCTTCGTGCCGGCTGGCCGGGCGCTCCGACGCGACGGTGCGCGCGCCGGCGATTGCGTGCTGGTCAGCGGCGTGACCGGCGAGGCTGCCGCGGGTCTTGCCTGCGTGCTCGGCGGCGCCTTGCTGCGCGCACCGGAAGAAGCGGATCGCGCGCATCTGCTGCAACGGCTCAACCGGCCGGTGCCACGCGTGGCACTCGGCCTCGCCCTGCGCGGCCTCGCGAGTGCCGCGATCGACGTGTCCGACGGGTTGCGCCAGGATCTCGGCCACATCGCAGACCGCAGCGGCCTCGCGGCGACGATCCGGACCGAGTGCCTGCCGCCATCCGCCGCGCTGTCGCGCATCGGTGACGAGGCGCAGCGCCTGCGCTGGCAGTTGACCAGCGGCGACGACTACGAACTGTGCTGCGCCGTGCCGCCGGATCGCGTCAACGACGCGCAGGCCGCGGCGGCGGCGCTGGGCATTGCGCTGACCGTGATCGGCCATTTCGATGCCGGCAGCGGTGTGCGCGTCGTTGACGCGGCCGATGCCGTCGTCGAACTGCCGCGCGGCGGCTGGGAACATTTCAGCGCATGAGCATGACCGCACAGCAGCGCCGCGCGGTGCTGTCGCATCCGGCCGGCTGGATCGCGAGCGGATTCGGCGCGGGCCTGAGCCCGCTGGCGCCCGGTACCGTCGGTTCGGCCGTCGCGCTGCTGCCGTACCTGTGGCTGCGTGAGCTGCCGCTGTGGGGTTATCTCGGCGTCGTGCTCGCGGTCTTCGTCATCGGCGTGCTGGTTTCGCGTGTGCTGGTCGCGCGTCTGGGCGCGGAAGATCCCGGCTACATCGTCATCGACGAATTCGTCGGCCAATGGCTCGCGCTGGCGTTCGCGCCGGCCGGCTGGATCTGGCTGCTTGCGGGATTCTTGCTTTTTAGACTTTTCGACGTGTGGAAACCCTGGCCGGTGTCCTGGGCCGACCGCAACGTCGGCGGCGGTCTCGGCGTCATGCTCGACGATGCATTCGCCGGTGTGCTCGCCGCCGCGGTGCTCGCCGGCCTCGCCGCTCTCGCCACTCGCTTCGTGACCTGAGAATCGTGCCGTGCCGCGGCTCAGTGCCGCATTTCGCGCTCCTCGATGAAACGGTAGTAGTCGGAGTGCACTTCGGCCATGAGCGCATTGCTTTGCGCGCCGGCGGTCGACAGGCGCACGCGCGTGAGGCGCCGGATCGGCACGATCGCGGAATAGTCGCGGAAAAAGGCCTGCAGCTGCGCCGCGTTGCCGCGCAGTTCCAGCGCATAGTCCACGCTCGCGTAGAAATCGCGTGCGCGCTCGGTGCCGCTGACGAGACGCATCAGCTCTACACCGTGCTGGCCGGCGAGCGCGCGCAGACCGGCCTCGATTTCCGCCGTCGCGAACTGCGCGGGCAGGCGCTGTTCGAGCATCGCGAGGTCCTTGCGCACGGCGGCCACGTCCTGCGCATAGGCATCGAGGTTGGCGCTGCGCTGGCGGCGCACGTCGATGGACTCGTCGAGCCAGCGCACCGCGGCTTCGCCGCGTTCGTGCTGGTCCTGGATATCGAACAGCAGCCACAGGCCGCACAGCGCACCGGCGACGAAAGCGATCGCAACCACGATGCGGTTCGGTCCGCGCGGCGCGGCGGAAACCGGAGGCGCGCTCATGGCGTCACCTCACGGGCCTGGGCCGGGGTGGCAAAGCGTGCGGGATCGACGCGCGCTTCGAGCGTGATCTGCTCCGCGCCGGCGGCGGCCTCGTCGGCGCTGCGCGAGGCGATCGCGGTATCGGAGAAGCCGGCGTCGCCGACCTGCCGTAGCAAGGCTGCCGTTGCCGCCGCATCGGCGCAGCGTGCCTGCAGCGACAGACGCTTCTCGTCCACGTCCAGCCACAGCAGCTGCACGCCGGCCGGCAACTGCGTGCCGAGCCGTATCGCCGCGTCGAGGCCGCGCTGCGGGAGCTGCAATACGTCGACGATCTGCTTGCGCACGAGCATCTGGCCGCGCAACTGGTCGAGGTTGCCGATCGGATCGAGTCGCTGGTTCAGTTCGACGAGCTGTTTTTCCAGCGCGTCCACTTCCCGGGCGATCTCGCTGGTGCGGTAGTGGTAATACGCGGCTGCTGCCGCCAGCGGCAGCAGCGAGGCGGCGAATGCCAGGAGCGCGACCAGCAAGGTCGAGCGCGGACGGGCGACGGCATTCATGGCGTGCCTCCTGTCGTGGCCGGGCGTTCCGAATCGCAGGGGCCGCCGCGGCCCGACGCCGGCGGGCCGGCGCGATAGGCCGACACCTCGGCGGCCTGCGTTGCGTCCGCGGGCACCGTGACTTTCTCGCCGATGCGGTGCCCGTCGGCGAACTCGGTCACGAACAGCGCGACGACGCGCGGCGGATCGTCGAGCTGCTCGAACGCGAGCCCGTGACGGCAGGTGACGGCGGCGTTGCTGTGCCGCGCCTTGCGCACGCCCTGCGTCCAGTGGGCGAGATCGGTGCCGCCTCGCAAGCCTTGTCCCGCTTCGGTCCAGGCCTGCTCGAAGCGGCCCGCGTCGAGCAGTTCCAACCAGTTCCGTGCGAGGTTCATCTGCGGCAGCGTGGGTTCCTGCGCTTTCTGAGCCGGCGCGGGCAGTGCGAGCAGCAGGGCGGCCAGGGCGAAAAGCAGTCGCATTGGTGCGCTCCTAATCCGGCAGCAGTTTGCCGGGATTGAGTATGCCATCGGGATCGAACTGCGCCTTGATCCGGCGCATCAGCTGCAGTGTGACCGGGTCCAGCGCGCGCGGCAGGAACTCGCGCTTGACCAGGCCGATGCCGTGCTCGCCGGACAAGGTGCCGTCGAGGGCGAGCACGAGGTCGAATACCGCGGCGAGGCAGTCCGGCGCGGCCGCGGCCTGGGCCGGATCCTCCGGGCGGTAGAGCAGGTTCACGTGGATGTTGCCGTTGCCCGCGTGGCCGAAATTCACGATGGGAATAGCGTATTTTTGCGAAATGTCGCGCAGCCCGTGTATGAGTTCCGGCAGGCGGCTGACCGGCACGACCACGTCTTCGTTGATCTTCATCGGCGCGATCGAGCGCAGCGCCGGCGACAGCGCCTTGCGCGCGATCCACAACCGCGCCGCTTCGGCATTGTCGTTCGCGGCGCGGCATTCGATCAGCCCGATGCCTTGCGCCGCTGCGCTCACTGCGGCCACGGCCGCAGCGAGATACTCGGGCTCGCCGTCGACCTCGATCAGCAGCATCGCGCCGGCGACCGGCACCGCCTCGCCAACCTGGCGCCGCGCCAGGCGCAAGGCCTCGTCGTCGAGGAATTCCAGCGCGCAGGGCGTCACCGGCTGCGCCATGATGCGCGAGACCGCCGCTGCCGCTGCAACGATGTCTTCGTAGGTCGCACGCAGCACGCGTTTCGCGCCGGCGAGCGGCGTCAGTTTCAGCGTGGCTTGCGTGATCAGCGCGAGCGTGCCTTCCGCGCCGATCAGCAGGCGCGTGAGGTCGTAGCCGGTCGCGCCCTTGCTGGTGTAGTAGCCCGCGCGGAACGCTTCGCCGCTGCCGGCGACGGCCTGCAGGCCTAGTGTGTTCTCGCGCGGCGAGCCGTACTTCACGGCGCGCGGTCCGGCCGAATTGCAGGCCAGGTTGCCGCCGATGCTGCAGTAGGGACTCGAGGTCGGGTCCGGCGGCCAGAAGAAACCCAGCGGCTCGAGCGCGGCCTGCAGATCGCCGTTGAGCACGCCCGGCTCGACCACGGCGTAACGATTGGCCGTATCGATGCGCACGATGCGGTTCATGCGTTCGAATGAAGCCACGATACCGCCGGCGACCGGCACCGTCGCGCCGGTGGTATTGGTGCCGCGGCCGCGCGCGATCAGCGGCGTACGCGTCGCGCGGCAGGCTTGGACGAGCGCGACGACCTGCTCATGCCGCGTAGGGAACACGACCGCATCGGGCAAGGCCTGCCGGCGCGAATTGTCGTAACCGTAGACCAGGCATTCGGCCGGATCCACGCTCATCGCCTCGGCGAAGATCGCGGCCAGGGTCTCGCGCAGGCCCGCGGCGAGCGCCATGGCTCAGTCCTGGTATTCGAACACGCGCACGACTTTCTCCACGCCGGAGACGTTGCGCGCGATCTCGACGACGCGCTCGGCTTCCTCGCGCGTGAGCAGGCCCATGAGATACACGGTGCGATGCACGGTCGTGATGTTGATGCGGGTCGGATCGAAGCCGGGCAGGTCGACGATGTCGAGCATGGCGGTCTTCACATGCGCGGTGATGGTGTTGTCGCGGCGCTGCGACAGAAAGCCTTCGGGTTCGCGCACCTCGATTTCGTTGACCAGCCGGCGCACCCCGTCGTAGCCGCTGACGCGCCGTTCGGCGCGCTGCTTGAGCTCCGCCGTGCGCACTTCGCCGGCGAGCAGCATGATGCCGTTGTAGACGACGATGGAGACGTTGTTCTTGAGCGCGAGTTCCTTGTCCTTGTTGAAGTTGTCGTAGGCGCTGGCCTGGATGTTGCGGTCGGTGATGACCGTGGTCCAGCTGCGCCGGTCGTGGCCGACACCGGCGGCGGTGCCGCCGACCACGGCAGCGATGCAGCCGGAAAGCAGCGCGCTCGCGAATACGGTGAGCAGGGCAAGACGCAGCGGAAAGCGGAGCGGTGATGGTGTCATGCGAATTCTCTCAATAGGCCTCGAAGGCGGCGCGTTCCCAGGTGCAGGCGGGATGCTCGACGGTGCCGCTGAACGCGACGCTGTCGAAGCGGCAGGTGTAGTGGGCCAGGGCAGGATGCGCGGCGAGGAACATGTCGGCCGTGCGCACGAGCTTGCGCTGCTTGGCCGCGCCGATCGACGCGGTGCCGTCGGCGCTGGCAGCGCTGTCGCGGTAGCGGACTTCCACAAACACGAGTACGTCGCCGTCGCGCATGATCAGGTCGATCTCGCCGTAATGGCAGTGCCAGTTGCGCGCGACGAGGTGCAGGCCGGCGCGTTCCAGCTCGGCTTGCGCCGCGCGTTCCCAGACCGCGCCGACGGAGCGCATCACTGCATCCGGCCATCGCCCAGCGTGAGTCCCGATACCGGCCGTGCGACGCCGTTCTCGAAGCGCGCCCAGGTCAGCAGGCGGTGCACGCGGCCGAAGCTGTCGGAAGCGAGCTGGCCGGTCGCGCCGGGCAGGTAGCTGTCCGGGTGCGTGCCGAGCCAGTCCATGTACGGCATCAGCGCATAGGCATCCAGGCCGAGCGCGAACAGGCGCGCACCGGAGCCGCGCGCGGAATCGATGCCGCGCACGATCTGGTCGCGCGGCGGCAGGCCGGCGCTCGCATCGAACAGCCACGGCGCGTCGCAGAACTCGAGTCCTTCCAGATCCCGGTCGAGGCCCGCGTTGAGCGCGCCGGAATAGACGTGCGAACTCGCCATCACCGGCACGCTGACGCCGGCCAGGCGCAGCTGCGGCATCAGCAGGCGGGCCTGCTGCGGTCGCATGCTGATGAACACGGCGGCGTTCGATGCGGTCGCGAAACTGCCTACGGACTGGCGGATCTGGCCGGCATAGTTGACCTCGCCTTCGCGCAGGCGCGCCTCGCCGACGATCGCACCGCCGAGGCTTTCGAACTGGACGCGGAAGGCGAGCGTCGCGCGCTCCGCCCAGTCGTCGGTCGCCGCGATCACCGCCGCTTCGCGGATTCCCATAGACGCCATGCGCTCGGCCGCCTGGGCGCCTTCGGTATCGGGCAGCAGGCCGAACGCGATGCTGCCGGGCGGCGGCGTGGCGCCGTTGTCGGCCTGGTTCAGCGCCAGCACCGGTATGGTCAGGTCGCTCTGTTCGAACAGCAGGCCGACCGCTTCGCGCGTGAGCGGGCCGACGACGCGGTCGGCGCCGTCCTTTACGGCTTGCCGGTAGGCATTGACCGCGTCTTCCGAGCTTTGTCCACTATCGTAAGTTTGTACTTCGCCACGGTCCGGGCCGGCGTTGGTGTCGTTGAACCAGGCGGCGAAGAAGCCGTCGCGGATCGCGGCGGCGGCGTTCTTGAGCGCACCGCTGGACGGCAGCAGCAGGGCCACGCGGCGCGGCGCGCGGTAGCCCTCGCGTGCCCAGCGGTCGTTGCCGTCCTGCTGCAGCGTGCCGACCGGACGGCTCGGGCGTTGCAGCGCCAGCGGCAGCACCTGACCCTGCTTGCGCAGCGCACGTTCTATCCAGGGACGCAGCAGGTCGGTCGGCGGAAGTTCCGCGCCGCGCTGCTTTAGAGTCGCCGCCTCGAGCGCGGCCAGCGTGTCGACGATCTCGCGCCGGTTGTTCTCGCGGTCGGCGCCGTCGAGAGAGCGGTCGAGCACGGCACGCGTGCGCGCCGCGGCGAAACGGTCGCCCGTGGCCTGTTGCGCGCGTGCGGTGAGTTCGAGGCGGCGCAGCACCAGGGCCGGCGGCAGTGCGGAATCGGGCAGCGCGAGCAGGGCCAGCGCTTCTTCGGGCTGCTGCCGGTTCAGGGCGAACTCGGCGTTGAGCAGGTCGTAGCGGTAGACGTCCTCGCCGGCCAGACGCTTGCGCCGGACGTCCTGGAGAATTTCGTCGGCGGCGGCCAGGTCGCCTTCCTCGCGCAGCGCCTCGGCCGCACGCAGGCGGTAGTGGCCGCGCGCGGAGGAGTCGGACTTGACCAGTTGCAGGTAGGCGTCGGCGGCGGCGCGGAATTCGCCGCGCTGGTACAACTCGTCGGCGGCTGCGGTCTGTGTGCCTTGCGAAGGCGCCGTGTCCATCGTGGCGCAGCCGCCCAGTAGCGACAGCAGCAGGCAAAGCAGAATTCCTCGCACATTCACAGGCATGGCCGCATCCGTAGCGCCGGGTAATGCTGCGATGATAGCGGATCGCGACAGCGTGCCCGAACGGCAGGCGCACGGAGGAAAACATGATGACGGAAGCGGCCGGACGGCTCTGGGTGGTGGCGACGCCGATCGGCAATCTGGGGGATCTGTCGCCGCGGGCGCAGGAGGTTCTGAAGAAGGTCACCCTGATCGCCGCGGAAGACACGCGTCACAGCGCACCGCTGTTGGCACGCTATGGCATCGCCACGCGCGTGGTCGCGCTGCACGAACACAACGAGCGCGACGAGGCCGAGCGCCTCGTCGCGCGCCTGTGCGAAGGCGGCGAAATCGCGCTGATCTCCGATGCCGGCACGCCGCTGGTCAGCGACCCGGGCTTCCGCCTCGTACGCGCGGCGCGCGCGGCCGGCATCGCGGTATCGCCGGTGCCCGGCGCCTGCGCCGCGATCGCGGCGCTGTCGGTCGCCGGTCTGCCCAGCGATCGCTTCGTGTTCGAAGGCTTCCTGCCAGCCAAGGCGGCGGCCCGGCGCGAACGCCTGGCGGAACTGGCCGGCGAAGCGCGCACGCTGGTGTTCTACGAATCGAGCCATCGCGTGCGCGAATGCCTCGACGACATGGCCGCGGTATTCGGTGCGCAGCGCCCGGCCGTGCTCGCGCGCGAACTGACCAAACTGTTCGAGACCGTGCTCGACGGCGATATCGCGAGCCTCGTCGCGCGCGTGGCCGCCGATCCGAACCAGGAACGCGGCGAGTTCGTGCTGCTCATCGGCGGCCGTCCCGAACAGGAAGACGCGCGCCTGGCGGAAGGCCGCCGCGTGTTCGCGCTGCTGCGCGACGAATTGCCGCCGGCGCGTGCGGCCAAGCTGGCCGCGGCGATCACCGGCGCAGCGCGCAAGGCGCTGTACGAGAGTGAGAAATGAGTGGAGAGGCGTGAGAAGGGACTGAAAGGCAGCAGGTTGGCATGATCTTCGTCGGTTCTCGCTGCGCTCCACGCTCCCGCGATGCCGCTATACTCCGCCGCGGAGTCAGCCAGACAGTCGCGGCGCAGCAATGCGGCGAGGAAAGTCCGGGCTCCATAGGGCAAGGTGCCAGGTAACGCCTGGGCGGCGCGAGCCGACGGCCAGTGCAACAGAAAGCAAACCGCCGAACGCTGCCGGCAACGGCAGGCGTGGTAAGGGTGAAACGGTGCGGTAAGAGCGCACCGCCTGCGGGGCTAACGCCGCAGGGCACGGTAAACCCCACCTGGAGCAAGACCGAATAGGGGAACCATGACGCGGCCCGCGTCGTTCCCGGGTTGGTTGCTTGAGCCTGGCGGCGACGCCAGGCCTAGAGGAATGACTGTCGTCCCGCAAGGGATACAGGACCCGGCTTATAGGCTGACTCCGCTTTTGCTCTGCCGCAGCGTTGATGGTGAGGCACTTGGGCCGTGCACCAGATCTCCACAGCCCCCGCCAAACGCTGCGCGTTTGGCCGCCCCCCTTAACTTAAGGGGGGCTCCGGTTCTGCATCGCAGTAACCGAGAGCAGTATGCCCTTGGGCCGTGCACCACATCTCCACAACCCTGGTCAACGCTGCGCGTTGGCCGCCCCCTTAACTTAAGGGGGCTCCAAAAGCATCAGCGCTTCTCACTAACTGATGCACGGCCAACCCGCGAATGCCGTGAGTAGCCATCCCCTTCAAGGGGATGATGGGCGATGGCTTAGAACCGAAGGTTCTCATCGTCCTGAACGCCCAACGGGCCGGAGGGTTGGGTGGGGATGGTGTTGGCGTGAAGCAGTGCGGCGCGAGACGCTAGGAAGTGGGGGTGCCGTAGAGCACGGCGCGGGCTTCGTCGGTGAGTTTGCTCGACGTATAGGACTCGGTGCCGCCGGCGTAGGCGCGTTGGGTGGCGGGGCGGTCGCGGATGGTTTCGAACCAGCGCTTGATGTTCGGGAAGTCGTCGAGATTTTGCGCGTGTGCCTGGTGCGGCACGATCCAGGGGTAGCAGGCTATGTCGGCGATGCTGTAGTCGCCGGCGATGAACTCGCGATCGGCGAGGCGCTTGTCGAGCACGCCGTAGAGGCGCGCGGTTTCGCGGGTGTAGCGATCGATCGCGTACGGCACCGGTTCGGGCGCATAGACGCGGAAATGCCCGTTCTGGCCGGCCATCGGGCCCAGACCGCCGACCTGCCAGAACAGCCATTGCATGACCTCGGCGCGGCCGCGCAGGTCGGCCGGCATGAATCGCCCGGTCTTTTCCGCGAGGTACTGCAACAGCGCGCCGGATTCGAACAGTGCCAGCGGTTCGCCGCCCCCGACCGGAGCGTGGTCGATCAGCGCCGGAATGCGGTTGTTCGGCGAGAACGCGAGGAACTCCGGGCGGAACTGCTCGCCCTTGCCGATATCGACCGGCACGATGCGATGCTCGAGCCCGGTCTCTTCCAGCATCAGGCGCGGCTTGAGGCCGTTCGGCGTGGCCCAGAAATACAGCTCGATCATGGCGTGCTCCCGCGTGGCGAAGAGGCCAGCATAGAATCTTCACTGGCCTGCCTGAAGCGCCAGGATAGCGAAGAACCATGGATCCAGTGTTCGCGTTTCCGCTGCACCTCCCGGAACCGGGTTCGCGCCAGTTGCTGCGTGCGCTGCACGGTCAGTTGCGTGCGGCGATCCTGGACGGGCGGCTGCGTCCGCGCCAGCGTCTGCCCTCGTCGCGCGCACTCGCGCAGGCGTACGCGATCTCGCGCAATACCGCGGTGGCGGTCTACGACTTGCTGCTCAGTGAAGGCTATCTCCGCACGCACCGTGCGAGCGGCGTCTATGTCGCCGACGAACAGGCCGCTGCCGCGCCGCCGGGTGCGCTGCAGCGAGCCGCGCTCGCGCAGCGGCACCTCACCACCCGCTGGCGCGATGCGGCCGCCGAGACGTCGATCGCCGGCCGCAGCGTGTTCCGTCTCGGCGTGCCGGAGTTGAGTCTGTTTCCGTTCGATATCTGGCGGCGCCTCGGCGCGCGCGTGCTGCGCCAGTTCGCGCGCCTGCCAGCCGACTACGCCCCGGCGCAGGGACGCGAAGCGCTGCTTCATGCGGTCGCGCAGCACGTCGCCTTTGCGCGCGCCGTCGCCTGCCGCGCCGACGATCTGGTCATTACCTCGGGCGCGCAGCAGGCGTTCGACCTGCTCGCGCGCGTGCTGGTCACGCCGGGCCGCACCGCGGTCGCGGTCGAGGAGCCCGGCTATCCGCCGCTGCGCGCCGCGTTCGCCGCGGCCGGGGCGACCTTGGTGCCGGTGCCCGTGGACAACGAAGGCCTGCAGGTGGAGCGGCTGCCTCGCGACGTGCGCGTGATCTGCGTGACGCCGTCGCACCAGTTTCCGCTGGCCTGCGCCATGTCGGCACGTCGGCGCGCGGAGTTGCTGCAGTTCGCGCGCAGTCAGGACGCGATTGTCATCGAGGATGACTACGACGGCGAATTCCGCTATGCCGGACGCCCGCTCGACGCGCTGCAGACGCTCGACGGCGGCGAGCGCGTGTTCTACGTCGGCACCTTCTCCAAGAGCCTGTTCCCGGGCCTGCGCCTGGGCTATGTCGTTGCGCCGGCCTGGGCGCGCGCGGCGTTGATCCAGGCCAAGCAGACCTGCGATTCGCACGGCGACGTGCTGGCGCAGGACACGCTCGCGGCGTTCATCGCCGAAGGTCATCTCGCGCGTCATGTGCGACGCATGCAGGCGGTCTATGTGCAGCGCCGCGATGCCCTGCTGCACGGCCTGCAGCGGCAGTTTGGCGGGCTGCTCGAGCCGCTGCCGTCGCTGGCCGGGCTGCATCTGGCGGCCGGCGTCGTGGCCGGTGCGGCGGTGCCCGCATGGGTGACGCGGGCGGACGGCAATCCCGCGCGGCCTGCGACGCTGCGGCGCTTCCAGTCCGAGGACGGTGGCCGCGCCGGCCTCGTGTTCGGCTTCGGCGTCGCCGACGCCGCGGCGATCGGGCCGGCGCTCGCGCAACTGCGGCGCGCGTGGAACCGCTGAGGCATCGCCGCCGTTCGACGTGACAGGATCACACGCGTGTGCCTGTTCAGTGCGCAGCCGATCGGATACTGTACCCCAGTATCCTACGGGCTGACGTCATGCCGCATTCGCCTGCCGAGAAGAAACGTGTATTGGCCCGCGTCGGCCGCATACGCGGACAGACCGAAGCCTTGCAGCGCGCGCTGGAGCAGGGTGCGGAATGCGCCGCGGTGTTGCAGCAGATCGCCGCGCTGCGCGGAGCGGTCAACGGGCTCATGGCACAGGTGCTCGAAAGCCATCTGCGCGAAGAGTTCGGCCAGCCGGCGGCGTCGGCGCTACAGCGCCAGACGCGCGTCGACGACGTGATCGCGCTGGTGCGTTCGTATCTGAAGTGAATGTCCTGGCGCCGCGCGCCGCCCGCACCGTTTTCCAGAAACCCGGAGTGTCGCCATGAAGAGCCGTGCCGCCGTTGCGTTCGAAGCGGGCAAACCGCTGCAGATCGTCGAGATCGACGTGGAGCCGCCGCGCAAGGGCGAAGTGCTGGTGCGCATCAGCGCGACCGGCGTCTGCCACACCGATGCGTTCACGCTGAGCGGCGACGATCCCGAAGGCCTGTTCCCGGCCGTGCTCGGGCATGAAGGCGGCGGCATCGTCGTCGAGGTCGGCGAAGGCGTGACCAGCCTCGTCCCCGGCGATCATGTGATTCCGCTGTATACGGCCGAGTGCCGCGAGTGCAAGTTCTGCAAGTCCGGTAAGACCAATCTCTGTCAGGCAGTACGCGCGACCCAGGGCAAGGGTCTGATGCCCGACGGCACGACGCGTTTTTCCTACAACGGTCAGCCGATCTTTCACTACATGGGCTGCAGCACGTTCAGCGAATACACCGTGGTGCCGGAGATCTCGCTGGCCAAGGTCAATCCGGCCGCGCCGCTGGAAAAGATCTGCCTGCTGGGCTGCGGCGTCACGACCGGCATCGGCGCGGTGCACAACACCGCCAAGGTCAAGCCGGGCGACAGCGTCGCCGTGTTCGGCCTCGGCGGCATCGGCCTTGCGGTGATCCAGGGCGCGGTGCAGGCCAAGGCCGGGCGCATCGTCGCGGTCGATACCAATCCCGGCAAGTTCGAGCTCGCGCGACAGATGGGCGCGACCGATTGCGTGAATCCGAAGGACTACGACAAGCCGGTCCAGGACGTCATCGTCGGCCTGACCGACGGCGGCGTGGATTTCAGCTTCGAGTGCATCGGCAACGTCGAGGTGATGCGAGCCGCGCTCGAGTCCTGCCACAAGGGCTGGGGCGAAAGCATCATCATCGGCGTCGCCGGTGCCGGCCAGGAAATCCGCACGCGGCCGTTCCAGCTCGTCACCGGACGCGTCTGGCGCGGCACCGCGTTCGGCGGCGTCAAGGGACGCACCCAGTTGCCCGGCATGGTCGAGCAGGCCATGGCCGGCCAGATTCAGCTCGATCCCTTCATCACGCACAACCTGCCGCTGGACCGCATCAACGAGGCCTTCGACCTGATGCATGAAGGAAAATCCATTCGTACGGTAATCCACTTCTGATGAGCGCGAACCTGCGGCGAATCGAATCGCATGCCTGCTGCGGCGGCGTGCAGGAAGTCTGGCAGCACGACTCGGCGACGCTCGGCTGCACCATGCGTCTGGGTGTCTACCTGCCGCCGCAGGTGCAGCAGGGCGCGTGTCCGGTGCTGTACTGGCTCAGCGGGTTGACCTGCACCGAGCAGAACTTCATCACCAAGGCCGGTGCGCAGCGCTATGCCGCGGAACATGGACTCATTTTGGTTTCGCCGGACACGAGCCCGCGCGGCGAGGGTGTGGCGAATGCGGACGGCTACGATCTTGGCCAGGGCGCCGGGTTCTATCTCGACGCGACGCAGTCCCCGTGGTCGGCGCACTACCGCATGCACGACTACGTCGTCGAAGAACTGCCGGCACTCGTCGAAGCGCAGTTTCCCGCGACCGCAGCGCGCGCGCTCAGCGGCCATTCGATGGGCGGTCACGGCGCACTCGTGCTCGCGCTGCGCAATCCCGGGCGCTACCGCAGCGTGTCGGCGTTCTCGCCGATCGTCGCACCGAGCCGCGTGCCCTGGGGCGAGAAGGCGTTCACGGCATATCTCGGCGGGGATCGTGCGGCCTGGCGCGAATGGGATGCCTGCGCGCTGATTGCCGAGGCAACCGAGCGCCTGCCGCTGCTCATCGATCAGGGCGAGGCGGACGAGTTCCTCGCAACTCAGTTGCGTCCGGAACTGCTCGAGCAGGCCTGCGACGCGGCGGACCATCCGTTGCTGCTGCGCCGGCGTACCGGTTACGACCACAGCTATTACTTCATCGCCAGTTTCATCGGCGAGCACGTTGCGCATCACGCGACGGCACTGGGGCGGTGAAGAGCCGGGGCTGACCGGAGCGGCGGAGGACACGTATGGGCACGATCGCAGTAGTGGGCGCCGGCAGCATCGGTTGCTATGTAGGCGGACGCCTCGCGGCGGCGGGCGCGGACGTCGTGCTGATCGGGCGCGAACGGCTGGGCCGCGAAATCGCGGCGCATGGCCTGCGCCTGAGCGACTACCGCGGCGCGAACCTCATGCTGCGGCCGAATCAGCTGACCTACGCCACGGCAGCGACCGCAGCGGCGCAGGCGGAACTGGTCCTCGTCACGGTGAAATCCGCTGGCACGGCCGGTGCGGCGCAGGAGCTCGCGCGCACGCTGCGACCCGACGCGATCGTCGTGAGCCTGCAGAATGGTCTGGGCAACGCGTCGACGCTGCGCCAGCACCTGACGACGCAGACGGTGCTCGCCGGCATGGTGCCGTTCAATGTCGTGCAGCGGGGCGAAGGCGCTTTTCATCAGGGCACCGAAGGCGATCTCGAGCTCGAGCGGCATGTGCGCCTCGCAGCCTATGCCGGTGCATTCCAGCGTGCCGGCCTGCCGCTGCAACAGCACGACGACCTGCGTCCGGTGCAGTGGGCCAAGCTGCTGCTCAATCTCAACAACCCGGTCAACGCGCTGTCGGATCTGCCGCTGAAACAGCAACTGTCGCGGCGCGCGTATCGCCGCTGTCTCGCGCTGGCCCAGCGCGAAGGACTGGACCTGCTGGCCGCATCCGGCATCGTGCCGGCCCAGCTCACGCGTCTGCCGGCGCGCTGGATTCCGCGCGTACTGGACCTGCCCGATGCACTGTTTCGTCTCGTCGCGGCCAGCATGCTCGCGATCGACCCGCTCGCGCGTTCGTCCATGTGGGAAGACCTGCAAGCCCAGCGCACGACCGAAATCGACTGGATCAACGGCGAGATCGTGCATCTGGCGCAACGCCTGGGCCGCCCCGCGCCGGTCAATGCCACGCTCGTCGCACTCGTGCATGCGGCCGAGCAGGGCGGCCGGCGACAGTGGAGCGGGGCCGAGCTGCTCGCTGTGTTGAAACAAGCGGCCGAGACGTAGCGCACTGGTGTTGGCGCGAGACTTGGCCAGCCATTGCCGCCGACGTCGCGGATCAGCGCTGCAAGCGCCGGTCCACAGACAGGCGGTGCTTGTGCGCCGACGCTGACGCGCTCGCGCCGTCCTGCTCTATCATGCGCGCCTTTGCCGAGGACCCCAGACCATGAGCGACACGCCTCCCGACCGCCTCGACGGCGATCCGCGCAGCAAATTCCACGATGCCTCCGCATTCGAGCGCGGCATCGGCATCCGCTTCAACGGCAAGGAGCGCGCCGACGTCGAGGAATACTGCGTCAGCGAAGGCTGGATCCGCGTCCCCGCGGGCAAGGCACGCGACCGTCGCGGCAACCCGATGACGCTCAAGATCAAGGGCGAGGTCGTCGCCTATTACCGCGATGCCGAGCCGGCGCCGGGCGGCGCGGACGAGTGAGGCACCCGCGCGCCGCTTTGGCTTGAGCCCTCTCCCCCGACGCAGTCGGGGGACAGGGCTCCCGTCGCTATTTCTTCTTTTCCACTTCTTTCCCAGCAGCCTTCTTGGCCTGCTCGGTCACGCTGGCCGTATTGCCGTTCTTGATCGGACAGGCGGCCGGCAGCGGGCCCTTGCCGTTGCCGCAGCCGCCGGTCTGCTGGGCGAAGCCCCACAAGTGGCTGAAGTTCGCGGGTGCGCCATTCGGGAAACCCTTGGGCGTAGTGCCGTCCACGAACTGCTGCTGCGTGTGACACGTGAAGCAGTTGTTGCCGTTGCCTTGGATGAAGGTTTCCAGCGTCGTATTCGCGTTTTCCTTGGAGCCGGCGAAGTTGCTCGTACTCGGCGGCAGCGCGCCGTTGACGGTCCAGAGGTTGCCGGTCATCTGATAGTTCAGCCAGATCGCCATGTCGGCGTACTTCGGCGAACTCTTGAGCAGACCCTGCAAGGTCGATTGCACCGAGCTGTTGAGCGCGATCATGGCGCTGGTGTTGTCGGTCGTGCCGCCACCCTGTGGCGCTACGCGGCAGACCTGGGTCGGATTGACCTTGGTCTGGTTCGGCGGACAGTTGGCGGCGCTGCACGAGGGATTGTTGAACGACCAGCCGCCCGCCGGCGGGGACTGCGGATTGGTGCAGTCGGGCGCGTTGGCGTTGTGCTCGAACGTCGCCCAGATGAACTCCGGATGGGTCGGCGTGTTGACGACGAGATGGAAACCGACGAGCCCCATCGTGACCGGCTGGCAGCTGTCGCCGACGACGCCCTGAATCGTATACATGGTTTTCGGCGCCGCGCCGCTGAAGGTGCGCCAGGCCGCCTTGAGTTCGACCGATCCGGCCGGCAGTGCCGTGGTCTTCGGGGCCGAGGTGATGCAGGTCGTGTTGTTGAAGTCGCAGCCGGTGATGAAGTCGTATTCGGTCTGGTTCACCCAGATGCTGTAGTACACGACGTTCTTGCTCTGGTCGTACAGCGGATCGCCGGTAGCCTGGTCGTCCGAACCGGCATCCACACCGGCGCCTTTGGGCACGCGCGGACGCAGGAACAGTTTCTTCGCGTCCGCTGCCTTGGCCTTCGGGCTCGCCGAGCACGGCGCGCTGGGCTGTTGTCCCCAGGGCGTCACCGGGGTTCCGGCCGGTACGAAGATGCCGTAGTCCGGCATCCAGTTCTCGAACTCGCGGCCGCCTCCGGAGGCCGGCTGCACCACGTCGATGAAAGCCTGCCAGGCGAACTGGTGGAACAGGCAGTCGGTCTGGCCGCCGCCGCCCACGTCGGCCGGAAAGCTCGGGCTGGTGAACCAGCTCGCGCTGGCATTGCACGGCGTTTGTGCGAAAGCGGTCTGGCCCAGTAACAGCAGGGCGGCACCGGACAACCATTGCGTCATACGAGCACTCATGGCTTTTCTCCCCACGGGGTTGGCTGGAGTTGCGGTAGCAGACTGTCGAGGAAGGAGCAAAGCCCCTTCTCGATCGAGCGGTGCAAGTGGAACCTGCGCACGCTCTCCGGGAATCAATCGCTTGCGCGATCAACGTCACTTTCCCGGGCGATCCCTTCCTGATCGCACTGGCAAGTGGTCTCCCAACTGCCTGCCGTGCGTATCACAGTGCGCAACTGTGATTTGGATACATTGATTCAATTTCAGGGTTACGACAACCGCAAGCGCGAAATCGCGGCGGCGCCTGTCAGTCGACGGCGGTCCTGTCCGGCGGATGTGCGGGCGAGGCGCCGAGTGCAGCGGGGCTCCCCGGCGGATCGAAAGATAAAAAGCTGGGTGTCGGCCGGGCCCGCGACGCAGACGTTAAGGGCACGTTGCGCCATGCCGGACCCAGCGATTCCGTTCAGCAACGTAACAACACTGTGAAACACTAAATTACTTTGTAAATCAACAGACTAAACGGCTTTATTAGAAACCGCCTGAAACTGGCAGGAATTAACACAACCCCATTGATCTGTAACGGAAATTCTCCTTGACAGTCTCAGGGGCTGAGACTAGTGTGGGCGCCGGTGTGTTTTGGTGGGAAATTGTGGGAAGGGCGTCAGGAATGTTTCAGGGTGAAACCGCGATCACGATCGACGACAAGGGCCGGCTCGCGCTGCCGACAGCCTATCGCGAGCTGATTGCCGGAATCTCCGCTGGCCGTCTGGTGTTCACCTACAACCCCTTCGAAAACGGATGCCTGTGGCTGTTCCCGCTCGGCGAGTGGGAAACCGTCCGCGACCAGGTCAACGCGCTGCCGAACGTCAAGGCGGTGCACCGGTCGCTGCAGATGAAGCTGGTCGGTGCCGCGGCCCACGTCGAGCCCGACAGCGCCAGTCGCATCCTGGTACCGGCGAGCCAGCGCACGGCGGCCGGTATCGACAAGAAAGCGGTGTTGCTCGGCATGGGCGCGAAATTCGAGTTGTGGAGCGAGCAGGCGCACCTCGCGAAGATCCGCCAGACCATAGGCGAGGACGAGATAAGCGACGCGATGATGAACCTGAAGTTGTAGCGGTACCAACGGACCGGGGTGGAGCAGGGTGAAGCAGGACACGCTCAGGCACGTCCCGGTCATGTTGGCGGAAGCGGTGGACGCGCTTGCCGTGAAGCCGGACGGCGTCTACCTCGATGGCACCTTCGGCCGCGGCGGGCATGCGCGCGAGGTGTTGAAACGGCTGGGTGCCGGGGGGCGCCTGTTGTTGCTGGACCGCGATCCGCAGGCGATTGCCTCGGCGCGCGCCGAATTCGGCCAGGACCCGCGTGTACAGGTACGCCACGGCAGTTTCGCCGAGTTGGCCGACTGGGACGCGACGGAGGGGGGTGTGGACGGTGTGTTGCTCGATATCGGTGTGTCGTCGCCCCAGCTGGACGATCCGCAGCGCGGATTCAGCTTCCAGGCCGACGCGCCGCTCGACATGCGCATGGACACCAGCCAGGGCGAGAGCGCGGCCGACTTTCTGGCGCGCGTGGGCGAGGAAGACATCGCCAACGTGCTGTACGAATACGGCGAGGAGCGCATGAGCCGGCGCATCGCGCGCTGGATCGTCGAGCGCCGCCACGACACGCCGATCCGCACGACCTCCGCGCTCGCGGAACTGTGCGCGCGCGCGATTCCGAAGCGCGAACCCGGCAAGCATCCGGCCACGCGCACCTTCCAGGCGCTGCGCATTGCCGTGAACGGCGAACTGGATGCGCTGCAGCGCGGCCTCGACGGCGCGCGCCGCCGCCTCCACGCCGGCGGCCGCCTCGCGGTTATCAGCTTCCATTCGCTGGAAGACCGCATCGTCAAGCAATTCATCCGCAGCCATTCGCAGCCGCCGCCGGGCCGGCGCGGCCTGCCGCCGCCGCCGCACGAAGCGCTTACCCTGCGCGCGATCGGTGCCGCGCAGCAGCCCGGCGCGGAAGAGATCGAACGCAACCCGCGGGCGCGCAGTGCCGTGCTGCGCGTCGCCGAACGCCTGCCCGAGGCGTCGCCATGAAGCGCGTCGGATTCGTGCTGTTCGCCCTGCTGCTGATGGCCGACATCGCCAGCGCGATCGGCGTGGTTTACCAGCGCCACGAAGGCCGCGTGCTGTTCGTCGAACTGACCCGGCTCAACAAGGAGCGTGACGAAATGAATTTCGAATACGGCCGCCTGCAACTGGAGCAGTCGACCTGGGCCGAACCCAACCGCATCGAGCAGGTCGCGCGCGGCCAACTCGGCATGGACTCGGCCGATCCGGCCGACGTGGTGATCGTGCGCCGGTGATGAACATGCCGCCACGCCCGCGCGAATTCGCCGAAACCAACACGCGCACCGCCTCCGCGGCGGCGTTGCGCGCGGCGACGCGCGCGCGGCCGGTCAACCTCAAGGCGCGCCTGTCCGCCGTGCTGATGCTGCTGACCCTGGCCGGCACCGGCCTGGTCGTGCGCGCGGTCGACCTGCAGGTCGTGCGCAAGGATTTCTACCAGGAACAAGGCGACGCGCGTCATCTGCGCGAGGTGCCGATCGCCGTGTCGCGCGGCGCCGTGCTCGATCGCAACGGCGAACCGCTGGCCGTGTCCACCCCGGTGGAATCGATCTGGGTCAATCCGCAGGAACTGCTGCAGCACACGGGCCGTATCCCCGAACTCGCCTCGGCGCTCGCCATCGACGAAGCCGTGCTGCGGCAGAAGCTCGACCAGCGCGCCGACAAGGAATTCCTGTATCTCAAGCGGCATCTGAATCCCGACGATGCGAAGCTGATCCTCGACCGCAAGATCCCGGGCGTCAGTGCGCAGCGCGAATTCCGCCGCTACTACCCCAGCGGCGAAGTCATGGCCCATGTGCTGGGCTTCACCAATATCGACGATCGCGGCCAGGAAGGGCTGGAGCTGGCGTTCGACGAATGGCTGGCCGGAAAGCCCGGCGCCAAGCGCGTGATCCGCGACCGTCTCGGCCATGTGGTCGAAGACGTCGAGTTGCTGCGCGAGCCACAGCCGGGCCGCGACTTGACCCTGTCGATCGACCGGCGCATCCAGTACCTGGCCTATCGCCAGCTCAAGCGCACGCTGCTCGAGCACGGCGCGAGCTCGGGTTCCATCGTCGTGCTCGATGCGCGCAACGGCGAGATCCTCGCGACGGTCAACCAGCCTTCGTACAACCCCAACGCAGTCAACAACGGCGACACGGCGAGCCGGCGCAACCGTGCGCTCACCGACGTGGTCGAGCCGGGCTCCACGATGAAGGCCTTCACGATCGCCGCGGCGCTGGAAGCCGGCAAGTGGAAGCCGAACACACCGATCGACACCTCGCCGGGCACCATGCCGCTGGCCGGACACATCATCCGCGACACCAGCAACAAGGGCCTGCTCGACGTCACCGGCGTGCTGACGCGCTCGAGCAACATCGGCGCGGCGAAGATCGCGCTGACTCTGTCGAACGAACACCTCTACGACGTGTTCAAGCGCTTCGGCTTCGGCGAAAGCACCGGCAGCGGTTTTCCGGGCGAAGCGCCGGGCGTGCTGCCCGCCGCGAAGGGCTGGGGCGTCGTGGAAAAAGCAACCCTGTCCTATGGCTACGGCCTCAACGTCACGCCGATGCAGCTGGCCCAGGCCTACGCGGTACTGGCCGACGGCGGGCGCCTGCGCGCACCGACCTTCGTCAAGGGTGCGCAGAACCCCGACACCGCGGTGCTCGACCCGAACATCGCGCGGACCCTCGTCGGCATGCTCGAAACCGTGATCACGCCGGCCGGCACGGGCCTGCGCGCCGCGGTGCGCAACTACCGCGTCGCCGGCAAGACCGGCACCTCGCGCCGCGCCGTGGCCGGCGGCTACGAAAGCCGCTATATCTCGACCTTCGCCGGCCTCGCCCCGGCGAGCAATCCGCGTCTGGTCACGGTCGTCGTGATCCACGATCCGCAAGGCGCCTACACCGGCGGCATGGTCGCCGCGCCGGCGTTCAGCCGCGTCATGGACGGCGCGCTGCGCCTGCTCGACGTACCGCCGGACAATGTGGAAAAGTGGTACGCCGACGGTACCGGCAGCTGGGCACCGATCGAGGCCGGCGACGCCGCGCCGGAATACGCGCCAGGCGCGACGAGCTTCGAGGAAGGGGTGCCCGAATGACGGCGACCCCGATGCACGCATTCGCGATCGACGCCGCCGCAGGCGGCGCCCTTCGTTCGTTTGCCCCGGCGGTGTTGGCGCGGACTGCTGCGGTCCTGGAGGACCGGGCACCCGCGCCGCCCGCCTTTCTCATCCGGCCGCCGCGGCGCGCACAGGCAGTGCGTCCGTGCTGACCCTGCGCCTGAGCGAAATCGCCGTGTGGACGCGCGGCCATCTGGCCGGCGCCGACGTGGCCGTCACCGGCGTGGCTACCGACACGCGTGCGCTGCGCGGCGGGGAACTGTTCGTCGCGCTCAAGGGCGAGCGAGTCGATGCGCATGATTTCCTCGTCGCTGCGCAGCGGGCCGGCGCGGCCGCGGCGCTCGTCGCGCGCAAGGTTGACTCGGCGCTGCCGCAGGTAGTCGTCGCCGACACCGAGCGTGCGCTCGGCGATCTCGCCGCCGCGGCGCGTACGCGCATCGACGCCCGCGTGATCGGCATCACTGGCTCCAACGGCAAGACCACGGTCAAGACCTTGACCGCGGCCATCCTCGCGCGGCGCGGTCCTACGCACTGGACCCAGGGCAATCTCAACAACGAGATCGGCCTGCCGCTGACCCTGCTCGCGCTGCCGCCGCAGACCGAATTCGCCGTGCTCGAAATGGGTGCCGGCAAGCCCGGCGATATCGCCTACCTCGCCGCGATCGCGCGGCCCGAAGTGGCGCTGGTCAACAACATCGCGCCGGCGCATCTGGAGCGCATGAAGTCGCTGGCCGGCGTGGCCGAAACCAAAGGCGCGCTGTATGAGGCGCTGCCCGAGGATGGCGTTGCCGTCATCAACGGCGAAGATTCTTTCGCCAGCCTGTTCGCGGGGCTCGCCGGTACACGGCGCACGCTGCGCTTCGGCTTTTCTTCCGCGTTCGACGTCTGGGCCGACGCGCTGAAACTGGGTGCGCGCTCGCGCTTCCGCCTGCATACACCGCAGGGCAGCGTCGACATCGACCTGCCGCTGGCCGGACGCCACAACGTTTCCAACGCCCTGGCCGCATCCGCGATCGCGCATGCGCTCGACGTACCGCTGGTGCTGATCCAGGCCGGCCTCGAGCAGGCGCCCGCGGTGGCCGGACGGCTCGTGCGTCACGAGACCACGGCGGGCTGGACGCTGATCGACGACAGCTACAACGCGAATCCCGGCTCCGCCGCCGCCGCGATCGACACGCTGGTGCTGCAGCCGGGCGATGCCTGGCTCGTACTCGGCGACATGAAGGAACTCGGCACCGACGCCAGCGCGCTGCACGCGCGCATCGGTGCGCATGCGCGCGCCGCCGGCGTGCGCCGGCTCTACGCCACCGGCGAATTGAGCCGCGCCGCCGTGCTCGCCTTTGGTGACGGCGGCCGCCACTTCGCCGGCCAGGCGGAGCTGATCGACGCGCTGCGGGCGGACGTCCGCGCCGGCGTCTGCTGCCTGGTCAAGGGCTCGCGCTCCTCCGCGATGGATCGCGTGGTCGCAGCACTGCTGGACGCGGAGGGGGACTCGCATGCTGCTTGAACTCGCCCGCTGGCTGACGCCCTACGTCAGCGCCTTCCATGTCGTGCAGTACCTGACCTTCCGCGCGATCATGGCGACGCTCACGGCGCTGGTCGTGTCGCTGCTGGTCGGGCCGGGCATGATCCGCCGCCTGTCGGCGCTCAAGGCCGGCCAGGTGATCCGCCAGGATGGTCCGCAGTCGCATCTGTCCAAGGCCGGCACGCCGACCATGGGCGGCGCGCTGATCCTTGCGTCGATCGCTGCGTCCACGCTGCTCTGGGCCGACCTGCGCAACCGCTATGTGTGGCTCGTGCTCGCGGTGACCGTCGTGTTCGGCGCGATCGGTTTCTACGACGACTACAAGAAGCTCGTGCTCAAGGACAGCCGCGGACTGGCCGCACGCTGGAAGTATTTCTGGCAGTCGGTCGGCGGCCTCGGCGCGGCGCTGTTCCTCTTCTATACCGCCGACGTGCCCGCCGCGACCGCGCTGTACCTGCCGCTGTTCAAGCAGGTCGCGCTACCGCTCGGTGCGTTCTTCTTCGTGCTGCTGGGCTATCTGATGATCGTCGGGTTCTCCAATGCGGTGAACCTGACCGACGGCCTGGACGGACTGGCCATCATGCCCAGCGTGCTCGTGGCCTGCGCGCTCGGCGTGTTCGCGTACCTCGCCGGGAATGCGGTGTTTTCCAACTACCTGCAGATTCCGGCTGTGCCCGGCGCGGGCGAGCTGACCATCTACTGCGGCGCGCTGGCCGGCGCGGGCCTCGGCTTCCTGTGGTTCAACACGTATCCGGCGCAGGTGTTCATGGGCGACATCGGTGCGCTCGCGATCGGCGCGGCGCTGGGCCTCATCGCCGTGATCGTGCGCCAGGAAGTCGCGCTGCTGATCATGGGCGGCGTCTTCGTCATGGAAACCGCGTCGGTCATGCTGCAGGTCGCGAGTTTCAAACTGACCGGCAAGCGCCTGTTCCGCATGGCGCCGATCCACCACCACTTCGAGCTCAAGGGCTGGCCCGAGCCCCGCGTGATCGTGCGCTTCTGGATCATCAGCGTCGTGCTGGTGCTGATCGGTCTCGCCACGTTGAAGGTGCGCTGATGAGCGAAAGCCAGGCCACCCGCCGCAGCGAATTGCCCGGTCGCTACGACCGCGGCCTGCTGCTGGCCGCGCTGGGCCTGGTCGGTCTGGGCGTGGTCATGGTCGCGTCGAGTTCGATTCCGGTCGCTGACAACCAGCACATCGGCCCGTTCTACTACGTCACGCGCCATCTGATTTTCCTGCTGCTGGGCCTGGGCCTCGCGATAGCCGCGATGCGGCTGGAACTGGAAACCGTGGAACGGCACAGCGGTATCGTGCTGCTGGCCGGTTTCGCGCTGCTGCTGTCGGTGTTCGTGCCCGGCGTGGGCATGCGCATCAATGGCGCGCTGCGCTGGATTCATCTGGGCATTTCGGGGTTCCAGCCGGTCGAGGCGTTCAAGCTGCTGCTCATCGCCTACCTGGCCAGCTATCTCGTGCGCCACCGCGAGAGCGTGCAGCGCAACTTCTTCGGCGTGATCAAGCCGATCGCGGTATCCGGCATCGGCGTCGTGCTGCTGCTCGCTCAGCCGGACTTCGGTTCCGCCGCGCTGATCGGCGCGCTGACGGTCGGCCTGATCTGGCTCGGCGGCGCGCGCATGCGCAACCTCGTCTTCCTCGGCCTGCCGATGATGCCGGTCATGGCCTGGGCGGCGATGTACGCGGAATACCGCATCAAGCGCCTGACCTCGTTCCGCGATCCCTTCCTCGATCCGTTCGGCGACGGCTACCAGCTGGCGCAGGCGCTGATCGCGGTCGGTCGCGGCGAGTGGTTCGGTGTCGGCCTCGGCGGCTCGGTGCAGAAACTGTTCTATCTGCCCGAAGCGCATACCGATTTCATTCTCGCTGTGCTCGCCGAGGAACTGGGCCTGTTCGGCATTCTGCTCGTGCTGGGGCTGTTCGCCTGGCTCTGCGGCCGCGGCCTGCTGATCGGCGCGCGCGCGGTGCAGCGCGGCCTGTATTTCCAGGGCTATGTCGCGTTCGGCATTTCGCTGTGCATCGCGCTGCAGGCGCTGGTGTCGATCGGCGTGAACCTCGGCGTGCTGCCGACGAAGGGACTGACCCTGCCGCTGATCAGTTCGGGCGGTTCGTCCGTGCTGATGACCTGCGCCATGATCGGCGTGCTGCTGCGCGTGAGCTACGAGCTGACCCGCGAGGAAGCGCAGAGCGTCGAAACGGCGCAGGCGCGCGCGCAGGCCGGAGTGTGGGCATGAACGCGCCTGCGCAGGCACCCGTGCTGATCATGGCCGGCGGCACCGGCGGGCATATCTTTCCGGGTCTCGCCGTGGCCGAGGAACTGCGCGCGCGCGGCGTGCCCGTGCTGTGGATGGGCGCGGCCGGCGGCCTGGAAACCGAACTCGTGCCCAGGGCCGGCATCGCGATCGAGACGCTGGACATCGGCGGCCTGCGCGGCAAGGGCATCGCCGCGCAGCTCAAGGCGCCGCTGCGCATCGCGCGCGCCGTGATGGCCGCGCGCCGCATGCTGCGCCGCTCGCGGCCGCGCAGCGTGCTGTCGATGGGCGGCTATGCCGCCGGACCCGGCGGGATTGCCGCGTGGCTCCTCGGCACGCCGCTGCTGGTACACGAACAGAACCGCATACCCGGCGCGACCAACCGCGCGCTGGCGCGCGTCGCGCGCCGCGTGCTCGCGGGTTTCGCCGACGCTTTTCCACAAAGCCGCCATGCGATCTGGGTCGGCAATCCGGTGCGCGCGACGATTGCCGCGATCCCCGCGCCGCGCGAGCGCTTTGCCGGACGCAGCGGCGTGCCGCGCCTCCTGGTGCTCGGCGGCAGCCTTGGCGCGCAGACGCTGAACACGCGCCTGCCGCTGGCTCTCGCGCAACTGCCGCTCGACGCGCGGCCGCAGGTGCGCCACCAATGCGGCGCGCGGCACGCCGAGGCGGCGCGGGCGGCCTACGCGAACGCCGGCGTCGACGCCAGCGTCGACGCCTTCATCGACGACATGGCCGCGGCCTATGCCTGGGCCGACCTCATCGTCTGCCGCGCCGGCGCGCTCACGCTCGCCGAGATCGCCGCCGCCGGCTGCGGCGCGGTGCTCGTGCCGTATCCGCACGCGGTCGACGACCACCAGACGCGCAACGCCGACGCGTTCGTCGACCTCGGCGCTGCGCTGCGCATTGCCGACGGCGACGCGACGCCGCAGCGCCTGTACGAGGAATTGAACGTCTTGCTCAACGACCCACAGCGCCTGCTCGCGATGGCGGAAGCCGCGCGCGGGCTGGCCCGGCCGGACGCCGCGGCCCACATCGCCGCGCAGTGCCTGGAGGTGGCCGCATGACGCCGCGCCGCCTCGCACCCCACGACGACATCATCCATGCGCTGCGGCGCGTGCACTTCGTCGGCATCGGCGGCGTCGGCATGAGCGGCATCGCCGAGGTGCTGCACAACCTCGGCTATGACGTATCGGGTTCGGACCGGTCCGAGTCGGCCACGACGCGGCGCCTGGCCGGGCTGGGCATCCGCGTGGACCTCGGCCATGCGGTCGAACATGTGGAAAATGCCGACGCGATCGTCGTGTCCAGCGCGATCCGGGCCGACAATCCGGAACTGCTCGCTGCGCGCCAGCGCCGCATCCCGGTCGTGCCGCGCGCGGAAATGCTCGGCGAACTCATGCGCTTCCGCCGCGGCATTGCTGTCGCCGGCACGCACGGCAAGACTACGACGACCAGCCTCGTCGCGAGCGTGCTCGCCGAGGCGGGCCTGGACCCGACGTTCGTGATCGGCGGCCAGCTCACGGCGGTGGCGGCGAACGCGCGCCTGGGCACGGGCGAATACCTCGTGGCCGAGGCCGACGAATCGGACGGCTCGTTCCTGATGCTCTCGCCGATGATCGCGATCGTCACGAACATCGACGCCGATCATCTGGAGAACTACGAAGGCGATTTCGGCAAGGTCAAGAAGGCGTTCGCGGATTTTCTGCACCGCCTGCCGTTCTACGGCCTCGCGGTGCTCTGCATCGATGATGCCGAGGTGGCCGAACTCGCGCAGGAAACTACGCGCAGCCTGCTGACCTACGGCATCGCGAGCGCCGACGCCGACGTGCGCGCCGAAAACCTGCGCCAGCAGGGCGCGCAGATGTTCTTCGATCTCGTGCTGCCGGGCGCGGACGCGGCCGTGCCGGTGATGCTGAATCTTCCCGGATTGCACAATGTATTGAACGCGCTGGCCGCCGCGGCGGTAGCCTGGCAGCTCGGCGTTGACGCTGCGGCGATCCAGCGTGCGCTCGCGCAGTTCCAGGGCGTCGGCCGGCGTTTCCAGGCGCGCGGCGAGCTGGCCCTGGACGAAGGCCGCGTGGCCCTCGTCGACGACTACGGCCACCATCCCAGCGAACTCGCCGCGGTGTTCGCGGCCGCGCGCGGCGGCTGGCCGGAGCGGCGCCTCGTGGTCGCGTTCCAGCCGCACCGCTACTCGCGCACGCGCGACCTGCTCGACGACTTCGCCAAGGTGCTCAGCGACGTGGACGTGTTGGTGCTGACCGAGGTCTACCCGGCCGGCGAAGCGCCGATAGCAAATGCCGACGCGCGCGCGCTGGCCCGTGCGCTGCGTGCACGCGGCAAGGTTGATCCGGTCGTGATCGACCACCCGCGCGAACTCAAAGACGTGCTGCCCGCGCTGCTGCGCGACGGCGACCTGCTGCTGCTCATGGGCGCGGGCGATATCGGTGCGGCGGCGAGCGAGCTGGCCGCGCTCGGCGAACTGAAGACAAAGGCAACTCCCTGATGCGCATCACCGATCCTCAATTGTTCGGACGCGTCGCCGTGGCCCTCGGCGGCAACTCCGCAGAACGCGAAGTCTCGCTCGACTCGGGCCGCAACGTGCTCGAGGCGCTGCGTTCGCTCGGCGTCGACGCGCATCCGGTCGATGGCATTCCGGCGCTGCTCGATGCGCTGCGCGCGGGCCACTTCGCGCGCGTGTTCAACATCCTGCACGGCCGCGGTGGCGAGGACGGCATGCTGCAGGGCGCGCTGCAGGCGCTCGGCGTGCCGTTCACCGGGTCGGGCGTGCTGGGCTCGGCGCTGACCATGGACAAGGTGCGCACCAAAGAGATCTGGATCGCGAAGGGGCTGCCGACGCCGCGTTTCCGCGCCTATCGCAAGGGCGAGGACATCGCCGCGGTGATCGCGGAGTTGCGCTATCCGGTCATCGTCAAGCCGTCGCACGAAGGCTCCAGCGTCGGTATCACGCGCGTGCTCGGCGACGCCGATCTGCCGGCCGCGCTGGAACTGGCTTCGCGCTACGACGGCGAACTCGTCATCGAGGAGCTCATCGTCGGCGACGAGTTCACCGTCGGCATCCTCGACGGCGAGGCGCTGCCCAGCATCAACATCGTGCCCAAGGGCGAGTTCTACGACTATCACGCCAAGTACGTCGCCGAGGACACGCAATACCTCTGTCCCGGCCTGCAGGGCGCCGCCGAGGACGAACTGCGCGCGCTCGTGCTGCGTGCGTTCCAGGCCTCCGGCGCCGGCGGCTGGGGCCGCGTCGACGTGATGCGCGACCGCAGCGGCGGCAACTGGCTGATCGAGGTGAACACGACGCCGGGCATGACCAGCCACTCGCTGGTGCCCAAGGCGGCGCGCGCGGTCGGCATCGAATTTCCCGAGTTGTGCTGGCGCATTCTCGAAACCAGCCTCGGAGACGCGGCCGCATGAGCGCAACGGCGATCCAGCGTCTGCTCGCCTGGGCGATCGCGCTGACCCTGGTCGCGCTGCCCGTGATCGGGCTGCTCAACGGCTGGTACGCGGCTGACCGCTGGCCGGTGCGCCAGCTCGAGCTGCAGGCCGAATTCGCGAACGTCAGCGCCGAGCAGATCCGCGCCGCGGCGGCGCCGGCGATCGGCATCGGCTTCTTCGCGGTCGATCTCGCCGGTGTGCAGAAGAGCGTGGCGCAGCTGCCCTGGGTCGAAAAGGTCGAGGCACGCAAGCGCTGGCCCGACACGCTGGTGCTGCGCGTCTACGAACAGCGGCCGTACGCGCACTGGGGCGGCAGCCAGCTGATCAATCGCGACGGCAGGCTGTTCCAGGTGCCGGGCGCCTCGGAGATCCAGGGCCTGCCGCGGCTGGACGGACCCAACGAGCGGATCGCCGAAGTCATCGCGTTCCACAGCGCCGTGCTGGCCGAGGCCGGTGGCAGCGGCCTGCAGGTGTCGGGCGTCAGCTTGAGCGCGCGCGGCAGTTGGACCGTCCATCTCGACAGCGGTGCCGACATCATCGTCGGCAACGAGCATGCGCCGGAGCGCCTGCGCCGCTTCCTGCAGATGTATCCGCGCGTGGCCGCGAGCGGCCAGGGCGCGTTCGAGTACGTCGATCTTCGCTACAGCAACGGCTTCGCGATGAAGTGGCCCGGCGCGCCCGCCGCCGTGCCCGCCTCGGCGCCGCCTCCGCCCGCCACCCCTGATCCCGCGCCGGTGGAAGACGCATGAATCGCAAGACGGAAAAATCCCTGATCGTCGGCCTGGACATCGGCACGTCCAAGACCGTCGCCATCGTCGGCGAATTCCAGCACGGCGAGCCGGTCGAGATCATCGGCGTGGGTTCGCATGCCTCGCGCGGACTCAAGCGCGGCGTGGTCGTCGATATCGAGTCGACGGTCCAGTCGATCCAGCGCGCGGTCGAAGAGGCCGAGCTCATGGCCGGCTGCGAGATCCGCTCGGTCTATGCGTCGATCTCCGGCAGCCACATCAAGGACGACAACTCCCACGGCACGGCGCCGATCCGCGACAAGGAAGTGACCCAGGCCGACCTCGACGCGGTGCTCAATGCGGCCAGCGCGCTGGCGATCCCGGGCGACCGCTGGGTGGTCTACAAGGAGCCGCAGGAATACCTGATCGATGGCCAGGAAGGCATACGCCACCCGGTCGGCATGTCCGGCGTTCGCCTCGAGGCGAACGTGCACCTGGTCACCGGTGCGGCGAGCGCGGCGCAGAACATCATGAAGTGCATCCAGCGCTGCGGTCTGTCGGTCGACGAACTCGTGCCCTCGGCGGTGGCCTCGGCGCGGGCGGTGCTGACCCAGGACGAGCGCGAGCTCGGTGTCTGCCTCGTCGACATCGGCGCGGGCACCACGGACCTTTCCATCTATACGCAAGGCGCGATCCGCCACACGGCGGTGCTGCCTATCGGCGGCGACCAGGTCACCAACGACATCGCCCAGTTCGTGCGCACGCCGACCGCGAATGCCGAGGAAATCAAGATCCGCTACGCCTGCGCGCTGGCGCAGCTGGCCACGGCCGAGGAAACCATCCAGGTCCCCAGCGTCGGCGACCGCCCGCCGCGGCGCCTGGCGCGGCAGACCCTGGCTGAGGCGGTGCAGCCGCGCTACGAGGAAATCTTCGAGATGGTGCAGGCCGAACTGCGCCGCTCGGGGCTGGAAGAGCTGACCCGGGCCGGCATCGTGCTGACCGGCGGCGGCGCCAAGATGGAAGGCGTGGTCGAGCTGGCCGAGGAACTGTTCCACATGCCGGTGCGCCTGGGCGTGCCGCAGCACGTCAGCGGCCTGTCCGACGTCGTGTCGAACCAGATCCATGCCAGCGGCGTGGGCCTGCTGCTCTACGGCGCAGGCCGCGAAGCCGTGCGCCGGCCCGCGGGCGCCGGCGTCACCCGCGTCGGCGGGCTCTGGGACAAGGTGATGCATTGGTTCAAGGGAAATTTTTGAACAGGTGAACTAAACAGCATTCAAGTCAAAGCGGCGACGCCACGGCGTTGCCGGTTGCAGCCCGCGACAGGAAGTCGCGGTGCAGGGCGAAAGGCCCTGCAAGCGGAGAACGCGCCTGTTCTCCGACCGGTCGGCGGGCCAGGCAGGTCCGCGCGGCACACAAAACCAGCAGTTCATAAAACCGGAGGATGGGAGTCATGTTCGAATTCGTGGAAAAGATCGCGCCGAACGCGGTGATCAAGGTCATCGGTGTCGGTGGAGGTGGCGGCAATGCCGTCGCCCACATGGTGCAGCAGCACGTCGAGGGTGTTGATTTCGTCTGCGCGAATACCGATGCGCAGGCGATCAAGAATTCCGGCGCCAAGTTCAGCCTGCAGCTCGGCAGCAACGTGACCAAGGGACTTGGCGCGGGCGCCAATCCCGAAGTCGGCCGCCAGGCGGCACTGGAAGATCGCGAGCGCATCGTCGAGATGCTGCAAGGTGCCGACATGGTGTTCATCACCGCCGGCATGGGCGGCGGCACCGGCACGGGCGCGGCGCCCGTGGTCGCGCAGCTGGCCAAGGAGCTCGGCATCCTCACGGTCGCCGTCGTGACCAAGCCGTTCCCGTTCGAGGGCCGGCGCCGCATGCAGGTCGCGCTCAAGGGCATCGAGGACCTGAGCCAGCACGTCGACTCGCTGATCACCGTGCCCAACGAGAAGCTTTTGACCGTGCTCGGCCGCGACGTGACCCTGCTCAGCGCGTTCAAGCAGGCCAACGACGTGCTGCTCGGCGCGGTCCAGGGCATTGCCGACCTGATCACCCGTCCGGGTCTGATCAACGTCGACTTCGCCGACGTGCGCACGGTCATGTCCGAGATGGGCATGGCGATGATGGGCACCGGGTCGGCCAAGGGCGACGACCGCGCGGTCGCGGCCGCCGAGTCGGCGATCAACAACCCGCTGCTGGAGGACGTCAACCTCGCCGGCGCATGCGGCATCCTGGTCAACGTCACGGCGGGCCCGAACCTGACCATGCGCGAGTTCGACGAGATCGGCCAGGTCATCCACGGCTTTGCGAGCGAAGACGCGACCGTGGTCATCGGCACGGCGCTGGATCCGGAGCTGCAGGACGAAGTGCGCGTTACCGTGGTCGCGACGGGCCTCAACCGCGCAGCCATCCGCCAGCCCGTGATGACGCGTCGTGAAGAGCCGCGTCCGCGCCTGGTGCTGCGCACGGGCACCGGCAACGAAGTCGTCGACTACGCCCAGCCCGCGGTGCGGGTGGCCGGCCCGGCGGCGCGCCAGGTCAGCGTCAGCGAAACGGCGGTCGCGGCCGAAGCGGCAATGGACTACCTGGACATTCCGGCGTTCCTGCGCCGCCAGGCGGACTGATCGCGCGCGGACGGGGTCCGCGCGTCGAATGGCGACGATCCGCAGCACCCGCTGCGGCGTTGTCGCGTCGGCCGCGTAGGGGTTTTGCGCAAAAAAGCGTCAAAGGCAGGTGACGACAGGCGCCGTCATCAGTCATGCTACGTCCTCCTAAAGGCGATATGCCGACGGCATATCGCCTTTTTTCTGCCCGATCGCACGGTTATTGTTGTATCCACGCCACAGGTTGTGGGTCCCGCGCATCGTTTTGCTTTTCTGTCATAAAGCCCTGTGCTAGCATCCGGACCGTTTTGTTGGCTCCTGCTCCAGGGGACAAAAATAGAAATGATCAAACAACGCACGCTCAAAAATGTCATTCGGGCGACAGGCGTCGGCATCCACACCGGCGAAAAGGTCTATATGACCCTGCGCCCGGCGGCGGTAGACACGGGTATCGTGTTCCGTCGCGTGGATCTGAATCCGCCAGTGGAAATCCATGCCCGTGCGGAAAATGTCGGCGATACCAGTCTGTCCAGCACCCTGACCAAGGGAACGACCCGCGTATCGACAGTCGAACATCTGCTGTCGGCCATGGCGGGTCTGGGCATCGACAACGCCTATGTGGATCTGTCCGCTTCCGAAGTGCCGATCATGGACGGCAGCGCCGGCCCCTTCGTATTCCTGCTGCAATCCGCGGGTATCGAAGAACAGGCCAAGGCCAAGCGCTTCATCCGCATCAAGAAGCCGCTGACCATTCAGGAAGGCGACAAATGGGCGCGTTTCGAGCCCTTCGACGGCTTCAAGGTCGGCTTCTCCATCGATTTCAACCATCCGATCTTCACCGCGCAGACGTCCCGCGCAGAGATCGATTTCTCCACGACCTCGTTCGTGAAGGAAGTCTCGCGCGCGCGCACCTTCGGCTTCATGCGTGATATCGAAATGCTGCGCGAGCGTAACCTCGTCCTGGGGGGGTCGATGGACAACGCGATCGTCCTCGACGACTATCGCGTACTCAACGAAGACGGTCTGCGCTACGAGGACGAATTCGTCAAACACAAGATCCTCGATGCCATCGGTGACCTGTACCTGCTTGGACACAGCCTTATCGGCGCGTTCTACGGGCACAAGTCCGGCCATCAGTTGAACAATCAGCTATTGCGTAACCTGCTGGCGGATACCAGCGCGTGGGAAGAGGTTTGCTTCGACGACCCGGCCACGGCACCAATTTCCTACGCCCACCCTGCCCAGGCGATGTAGGAAGCAATACCCGCTACGGCCCTCAGCAAGCCGCAGCGCGGCGCGGTCACTCCGCGTCTTTGGAATCAGCGGTTTCGGCGAGGGACGCCATACTTAAGAACAAGGCCCTGAGTTCGGGGTCTGCCAGTGTGACCGCCGCCTTGCTCAAATGCGCGGCAGCGGTGTGGGAAAGCGGCTTCCGCCTTGCAGGCTCCGGGGGAACGGACGGCAAGGGTGCCACTTTGACGGCGAACGACTTGAAAGGCTGGCCCAGTGCTTTTTGCGCTTCGGCCAGGATCGGGGATTGGTGAAGCCTCAGCTTTGCCGCCCAGGTCGAGGAGTCCGCCAGAAAAACGACGCGACCCTGTCGCGCATCGGCCAGGCAGCAATGCAGGCGAAGCGCAGGGGGTAGCGTCAGGCGCAGACGAAGATCCAATGCTTCCAGCGCTCGCGCTCGCTTGATGAGCGACGCGACGGGGGAAGTCTCGCCGACCGGTTTGGGGCCGGACGACGGGCGCCGCGATGTGGACGCGGTTGATGGTGGCTTTGTTTGCATCTCGGAAACCCAGGCAGAAAAAGAACGAATCGGGCATGAACATCATTATTGTCGCAAAGCCGCACGCGGTGCCGCAGACCATCGATCTCGGATGCTGGCGCACCCGGCTGAAGTGCGGGGCGATCCTGGGCTGTGCCGCCCTTGCTTGTGCCCTGTTGGGCGTCAGCGTGGCGTATAGCGTGGCCGGTCCGAAGACTCGGACGCTGGCCGAAGTGCGGGAACTCAGGGAACAGAGCGACGCGCGACTGCGCGAACTCGAACAGATCAGGCAAAGCACCCAGCGCGATCTCGATGCGCTGGCGGTCAAGCTCGGTGCGCTGCAGGCGCATGCGACCCGCCTCAATGCGCTCGGTGAGCGCCTGACCCGCGCCGGCAAGCTCGATGACGGCGAATTCAGCTTCGCCGAGCCGCCCGCCGTCGGCGGTCCGGAAGAACCGCAGTCCCCGGTTTCGCATGCAGCCGCACTGGAGCTGACCGACTCCATCGAAGAACTGCACGGTCGCTTCGTGCGCCAGCAGGCCCAGCTCGAAGTGCTGGAGAACCTGCTGCTCGACCGCAAGATCGATTCAGACCTGCTGCCCAGCGGCATGCCGGTCAGCACCGGCTATATCTCCTCGTATTTCGGCGGCCGTCCCGATCCGTTCAACGGCGCCAGCGCTTTCCACTCCGGCATCGATTTCGACGCCAACATGGGTGCGGACATCCACTCGGTCGCCGAAGGCGTCGTGACGTGGTCCGGCACCCGTCCCGGTTACGGCAACGTGGTCGAAGTCGACCACGGCAACGGCTACATGACCCGCTATGCACATAACTCCCAGAACCTGGCGCTGGTCGGCCAGCGCGTCCGCGTCGGCGAAATCATCGCCAAGGTCGGCTCCAGCGGCCGCTCCACCGGTTCGCATGTGCATTTCGAAGTCTGGCTCAACGGCAAGGCCGTCAACCCGATCGCCTACGTGCGCAGCCAGCGCAAGGCCTGACAGCCGGCTCAGCCTTCCGCAGCCCTTGAATCCGGGGGCTGGCAACCCACCATCCTTTTCCCGACGCGGCCGCCGGCTTATCATCGGCGGTCCGCTCGTGCCTGCGCATCGCGCGGGCTTTACGCGTTTCTCCCTTTCCTGCTGAGCGACTTACTCCATGTTCAACCGTCTGATGACGAGCCTTTTCGGCAGCCGCAATGATCGCGTGCTGCGCCAGCTCAACAAAGCCGTGGCACAGATCGCCGCGCTCGAGCCGGCAATGCAGGCCTTGTCCGACGCGGAGCTGCGCGCTCGCACGGAGCAGTTCAAGCAGCTTCTGAGCGATGGCCAGACCCTGGAGCAGATCCTGCCCGACGCCTTCGCTACCGTGCGCGAGGCCTCGGTCCGCGTGCTGGGCCTGCGTCCTTATGACGTACAGATGATCGGCGGCATGGTGTTGAACAACGGCCGCATCGCCGAAATGCGCACCGGCGAAGGCAAGACCCTGGTCGGCACGCTGTCGGTCTATCTCAACGCGCTCGAGGGCAAAGGCGTCCACGTGGTCACCGTGAACGACTACCTGGCCAAGCGCGACGCGGCGCAGATGGGCAAGCTGTACAACTTCCTGGGGCTCAGCGTCGGCGTGGTCTGGCCGGGCATGAACCACAGCGACAAGGCCGAGGCCTACAACGCCGACATCACCTACGGCACCAACAACGAATTCGGCTTCGACTACCTGCGCGACAACATGGCCTTGTCGAAGGAACAGCGCTACCAGCGCGGCCTGCACTACGCGATCGTCGACGAAGTCGATTCCATCCTCATTGACGAAGCACGCACGCCGCTGATCATCTCGGGACCGTCCGAGGAGTCGCCGCAGCTCTACGTCAAGATCAACCGCATCGTGCCCAAGCTCACGCGGCAGGACAAGGAAGACTCCACCGTCGGCGACTACTGGGTCGACGAAAAGCAGAAGCAGGTGCACCTGTCCGAAGAAGGCATGGAGCATGCCGAGCAGCTGCTGCGCAAGGAAAGCGTGATCGGCGCCGACGATGCGCTGTACGACGCCAAGCATCTCGTCGTCGTGCATCACCTCAATGCCGCGCTGCGCGCCAACGCGCTGTACCAGCGCGACGTCGACTACATCGTGCGCGACGGCGAAGTCATCATCGTCGACGAGTTCACCGGCCGCACGCTGGCCGGGCGTCGCTGGTCCGACGGTCTGCATCAGGCCGTCGAGGCGAAGGAAGGCGTGCCGATCCAGCGCGAGAACCAGACCCTCGCCACGATCACGTTCCAGAATTATTTCCGCATGTACAAGAAGCTGGCCGGCATGACCGGTACGGCCGATACGGAAGCCTACGAGTTCCAGCAGGTCTACGGCCTGGAAGTGGTCGTGATTCCGACCCACCGGCCGATGATCCGCAAGGATTCGCCGGACCTCGTCTTCCTCAAGCACGCACCGAAATGGGATGCGATCGTCGAGGACATCCGCGAATGCCAGAAGCGCAAGCAGCCGGTGCTCGTCGGTACCGCCTCGATCGATGCGTCCGAATTCCTTTCCAAGATGCTGCAGAAGCAGGGTCTCGCGCACGAAGTGCTCAACGCCAAGCAGCATGAGCGCGAAGCGCATATCGTTGCCCAGGCCGGTCGTCCGGGTTCGGTCACGATCGCGACCAACATGGCCGGCCGCGGTACGGACATCGTGCTTGGCGGCAGCCTCGACGCGGAACTCGCGGAGCTGGCCGAGGACGTGACCGACGCCGAGCGCAACCGCATCAAGACCGAGTGGAAGAAGCGCCACGAGGAAGTGATCGCCGCCGGCGGCCTGCACATCGTCGGCACCGAACGGCATGAGTCGCGCCGCATCGACAATCAGCTGCGCGGCCGTTCCGGCCGTCAGGGCGATCCGGGCTCCAGCCGCTTTTATCTGTCGCTCGAAGACAACCTCATGCGCATCTTCTCGCCCGACTGGGTGACGAAGTGGATGCAGATCTTCGGCATGAAGGAAGACGACGCGCTGGAAGACCGCATGGTCAGCCGCCAGATCGAGAAGGTGCAGCGCAAGGTCGAGCAGCACAACTTCGACATCCGTAAGAATCTGCTCGAGTTCGACGACGTCGCCAACGACCAGCGCAAGGTCATCTACGAGCAGCGCAACGAACTGCTGGAGCAGGACGACTTCGCCGAGACGGCCACGGCGATCCGCACCGACGTGTTCATCGACCTGTGCCGTACGCACGTACCGCAGCACTCCATCGACGAGCAGTGGGACATTGCGGGCCTGCAGCGCAAGCTGACCGACGATTTCGGCATCGAGATCGACCTCAAGCGCTGGCTCGAGACCCAGGCCGAAGCCGATTCGGAAGACGTGCTCGAGCACGTCCAGGCCGCGGTCGATCGCTATTTCCGCGAGCGCGAAGCAATGCTGGGTTCCGAAGTCATGCGTGCGCTGGAGCGCCACGTCATGCTGAGCACCCTGGACAACTGCTGGAAGGAACACCTCGCCAGCATGGATTACCTGCGCCAGGGCATTTATCTGCGTTCGTATGCGCAGAAGCAGCCGAAGCAGGAATTCAAGCGCGAGTCGTTCGAACTGTTCCAGACCATGCTCGAACGCATCAAGCTCGAAACCACGACCCTGCTCGCGCGCGTACGCATCCGCAGCGAAGAGGAAGTGCAGCAGATCGAGGAACAGCAGCGCCGCCAGCAGCAACAGGCGCCGCTGAACTTCGCCCATGCCGAAGCCAGCGGCTTCGCGAGCGAGGGCGAAGTGCTCGCGGCCACCGCGGCATCCGCCACGCCGGCCGTGGCGCAATTCAACGAAGGCCCGAAGGTCGGTCGCAACGATCCCTGTCCCTGCGGCTCGGGCAAGAAGTACAAGCAGTGCCACGGTCGTCTGGCCTGAGTGCGAAGACCTGACGGAGTGACGCAATGAGCGCGACGCCGGCTGCCGCCGACGCCGCGCCCGTGCACGTGGTCGCGGCGGCGCTGATCGACGCCGATGGCCGCGTGCTGCTCGCGCAGCGTCCCGAAGGCAAGCATCTGGCCGGCTATTGGGAATTCCCGGGCGGCAAGGTCGAACCGGGCGAAACTCCGGTGCAGGCGTTGCAACGGGAAATCCTCGAGGAGATCGGCGTGCGCGTCGCCTCGGCCGAGTCGCTGATCCGCATTCCCTGGCGCTACGCGACCAAGCGCATTCTGCTCGACGTCTACCGCGTGCAGGCGTTCGAAGGCGTGCCGCATCCCTGCGAGGGGCAGCCGCTGAAATGGGTGCCGGCCACGGCGCTGGATCCCAACGAAATGCCGGCCGCGGACCACCCGGTCATCCATGCGCTCGCATTGCCACAGCGTTATCTCATCACGCCGCAGCCGGGCGCCGACGAGGACGCCTTCCTGGCGCAGCTCGACGCGGCGCTGGAGCGCGGCGTGCGCCTCGTGCAATTGCGCGACAAGCACAGCGACGACGCCACGCTGCGTCGCCTGGCGACCGCCAGTCTCAACCGCGTGCGCGCCGCCGGCGGTCAGCTGTTGATCAATTCGCGCAGTGATCTCGTCGAGGAACTCGATCTCGATGGCGTGCACGTCACCGCGGCGCAGCTCGCGCAGCTGCGCGAGCGTCCGGTCGGCGCGCGGCGCTGGTTTGCCGCGTCCTGCCACACAGCCGAAGAACTGGCCCTGGCGCAGTCGCTCGGCGCGGATTTCGCGGTGCTCGGCAGCGTCGCGGCCACCGCCAGCCATCCGGGCGAGGCGCTCGGCTGGGACGCGTTTGCTGCGCTCTGCGACGAGGCCACGCTGCCGGTATTTGCACTGGGCGGAATGACCCAACGCGATCTCACCACGGCGCTCGCCGCGGGCGCGCAGGGCATCGCTGGGATTTCCGCGTTCTGGTAAGGCCTCAGGCGCCGGCCAGCTGCAGGAATGTCGAATGCAGCGCGGCGACCGCGTCGTCGAGCTGTTCGAGCGTGCCCGAGTTGTCCACCACGTCGGTCGCGATCGCCAGGCGCTCCGCGCGCGTGGCCTGGGCCGCGATCATCTTCAGGGCGAGTTCGCGTTCCACCGCATCCCGACGCTGCAGGCGTTCGAGCTGGACCTCGGGCGCCACGTCGACGATGAGCACGCGATCGACCCAGGCATAGGCCGGCCAGGTCTCGGCCAGCAGCGGGATCGCGAGCAGGCAATACGGTCCCCGATCCGCGGCGACCCTCGCGCGCAGCCAGTCGCGCACGCGCGGGTGCACGATCGCTTCGAGCGCATGCCGTGCGTCGTCGTCGCCGAATACCCGGCGGCGCATCGCGGCGCGATCCAGCGATCCGTCTGCCTGCAACGCCTGCGGCCCGAATCGCGCGGTGATTTCGGTCAGGGCCGGTTGCCCCGGCGCCACGACGGCGCGTGCCGCGATGTCGGCGTCGTGGCAGGTGATACCCCGGCGCACGAACGCGTCGGCGACCGCGGTTTTGCCCGAGGCGATGCCGCCGCCGATGGCGACGACGAAGCGATCCTTGACCGTGTCCGGCGGGTTCACGGCAAAAACAGCAGCTGCGTATACCAGCGCTGCAACGTGTCGCCCCAGATGAACTGGACCCAGCCCGCCGCGGCGAGGAAGGGACCGAACGGAATCGGCGTCGATCGGTCCTTGCCGCCCACGGCGAGCGCGATGCTGCCGAGGATGGCGCCCAGCAGCGACGAAACGAGCACGATGGGCAGCAGACTCATGGGCCCCATCCACGCTCCGAGCGCGCCGAGCAGCTTGAAGTCGCCGTACCCCATGCCTTCCTTGCCGGTCGCGAGCTTGAACAGCCAGTAGACCGACCAGAGGCTCAGATAACCGATCGCGGCGCCGAGGATGGCCTGGTCCGGGCTGACGAACAGCCCCGGCAGCGACAGCAGCAGCCCCAGCCAGAGCAGCGGCAGTGTCACGTTGTCCGGCAGCAGTTGCGTGCGCAGGTCGATGCCGGACAGCGCAATCAGGCTGAAGCTCAGCGCGAGCCCGGCGGCCGACTGCAGCGAAAAGCCGAATTTCCACACGACGACGAGCGCGGCCGCGGCGCTGAGCAGTTCGACGAGCGGGTACTGCGCGGAAATCGGCGCCTTGCAGTAGCGGCAGCGGCCGCGCAGCACGACCCAGCTGAGCACCGGAATGTTGTCCAGCGGTGACAGCGCATGTTTGCACTGTGGACAGTGCGAACCTTTGAAAACGAGATCCGGCGGTGGCGCTTCGTCCGCTTCGGTCGCCTCGGCACCGATGGTTTCGCGTGTTTCTGGCGGGTCAGCCGGTGTCGCGGCCGTGGCGTCCGCCGATGCTCCCGGCGTGGCGGCGGCAGCGGCGTCGAGACCCAGCAGTTCCCGGCTCTGTTGTCGCCACTCGTGCATGAGCCGCGCCGGCAGGCGCAGGATCACGACATTGAGGAAGCTGCCGACCAACAGACCGAAAAGGCCGGCCGCGAGATACAGCGGCCAGCCGTTACTGACGGCTTCGATCATCGGGCGAGGATCAACCGACGACGGCGGCGAGCTTGAAGATCGGCAGGTACATGCCGATGACCATGCCGCCGACGAGCGTGCCGATGATCACCATGATGAACGGTTCGAGCAGGCTGGCCAGTGCATCGACCGCGTTGTTGACTTCCTGCTCGTAGAACTCGGCGATCTTGAACAGCATCTTGTCGAGCGCGCCGGACTCCTCGCCGATCGCGACCATCTGCACGACCATGTTCGGGAACAACTGCGCCTGGCGCATGGCCAGCTGCAATTGGTGGCCGACCGCGACGTCTTCGCGGATGCGCTTGACCGCCGCGTTGTAGACCGGGCTGCCGGTGGCGCCGGCGACCGAGTCCAGCGCTTCGACCAGCGGTACGCCGGCGCGGAACGTGACGCCGAGCGTGCGCGAGAAACGCGCGATCGCCGATTGATGCAGGATCTGGCCGATCACCGGCAGCTTGAGCACGGCGCGGGCGCAGAAGTGGGCGAAGGCCGGCGAGCGTTTGTACAGGAAGATCAGCGCGGCGATCGTCCCGCCGACGATCAGCAGCACCGCCCACCAGTACGACGTCATGAAGCGCGAGGCGGCGACGATCATCTGGGTGAAGGCGGGCAGGTCGGCGCCGAAGCCCTTGAACACGCTTTCGAACTGGGGCACGACGAAGATCAGCAGGATGGCCGACACGATGATCGCGACCGCCATGACCATGGCCGGATAGAACATCGCTTTCTTGATCTTGCCCTTGAGGGTCTCGATGTTTTCCTTGTACGTGGCGACGGTGTCGAGGACCGTGTCGAGCACACCCGCCGATTCGCCCGCCTTGACCAGGTTGCAGAACAGTTCGTCGAACTGCACGGGAAACTTGCCCAGGGCTTCATGCAGCGTCGAGCCGCCTTCGATGTCGCTCTTGATCGCGACCAGCATGTTCTTCATGCGGACGTTCGACTGGCCGCTGGAAATGATCTCCAGACCCTGCACCAGCGGCACGCCGGCCTGCATCATGACCGAGATCTGCCGGCTGAAGACCGCGATCTCGCGTGCCTTGATGGTCTTGCCGGCCGAGCCGAACAGCGGCTTGGGCTTGGGCTTCACCGTCGTCGGATTGATGCCCTGGCGGCGCAGTTCCGCTTTCACCAGGCTGACGTTCTTGGCCGAGTACTCGCCCTTCATGGACGTGCCGCGCTTGTCCTTGCCGGCCCAGACGAAAGTCTGCAGCTGGCTGACTTCGGCGCGCGCGCGACCTCGCTGCGCGGCGGCAGCGGCCGCGGTCTTACGGGGAACCGTTGCAGTGGCCATGATTAATCCTTGGTGACGCGGTTGATTTCGGCGAGGCTGGTCACGCCTTGCTTGAGCTTGAGCACGGCGGATGCGCGCAGGTCGCGGACGCCGGCGTTGCGCGCCGCATCGGCGATCTGAATCGCGTTACCGCCGGCGAGAATGATCTTCGCGATCTCTTCGGCGAGCGGCATGACCTGATAAACGCCCACGCGGCCCTTGTAGCCCTCGTTGCAGCCGGAGCAGCCGACCGCATCGAACATCTGCAGACTGGGAATTTCCTCGGCCGTGAACCCTTCGGCGAGCAGCGCGGCTGTCGGCAGCATGTGCGGCTTCTTGCAGTCGTGCAGGCGCCGGGCGAGTCGCTGCGCGATCACGAGCGTCACCGACGAGGTGATGTTGAACGGCGCGATGCCCATATTCATGAGGCGCGAGATGGTCTGCGGCGCATCGTTGGTATGCAGCGTCGACAGCACCATATGGCCGGTCTGCGCCGCCTTGACGGCGATTTCCGCGGTCTCGAGGTCGCGGATCTCGCCGACCATGATCACGTCCGGGTCCTGGCGCAGGAACGAACGCAGCGCGGCGGCGAAGGTCATGCCGCGCTTCTGGTTCTGCTGCACCTGGTTGATGCCGGGCACGCGGATTTCGACCGGGTCTTCGACCGTCGAAATATTGCGGCCTTCCGTATTCAGGATATTGAGCGCGGTATACAGCGACACCGTCTTGCCCGAGCCGGTGGGACCGGTCACGAGCACCATGCCGTAGGGCTTCTCGATCGCGTCGAGGAACAGCTTCTTCTGGTCTTCCTCGTAGCCCAGCTTCTCGATGCCGAGCTTGGCCGCCGAACCGTCGAGGATACGCAGCACCACCTTTTCGCCGAACAGGGTAGGGCAGGTGCTGACGCGGAAGTCGATCGACTTGCCCTTGGAAAGGTTGAGCTTGATACGACCGTCCTGCGGCACGCGCCGCTCGGCGATGTCCAGGCCCGACATGACCTTCAGGCGCGATGAGATGCGCGGCGCGAGCTTGGTCGGCGGTGCGGCGACCTTGCGCAGCATGCCGTCCATGCGCAGCCTCACGCGATACTCGGACTCGTACGGTTCGAAATGAATGTCCGACGCGCCACGCTTGATCGCGTCGACCAGCACCTTGTTGACGAAGCGGACGATCGGCGTGTCATCGCTGCCGCTGGCGTCGTGGCCGCCGGAGTCGCCCTCGTCGTCGCCGGTGTTCATGTCGAGGCTTTCGAGGCCTTCGTCGCCTTCGACGTCGACCGATGAACTGCTCTGGCTCAGCGCTTGCTCGATGATGCGGGCGAGCCCCTGCTCATCGATGAGGATTGGCTCGACGCTGTGGTTGGACTGGAACTTGATCTCGTCCAGCGCGCGCAGGTTGGTCGGATCCGACAGGCCGACGAACAGGCGGTTGCCGCGCTTGAACAGCGGCAGTGCGCGATGCTTGGTGATCAGCTCCTCGCTGACCAGCTTCAGCGGCAGCTGCGCGAAATCGATCGCGCTGACGTCGTACAGCGGTACGCCGAACTCCGCCGAGGCGGCCATGGCGACGGTGCGGCTGTCGGCCATGCCGTTGTCGATGAGGTAGGTCGCGAGCGGAATCTTCTGCTTCGTCGAAGTCTCAACGGCACGGCGGGCATCCGGTTCCGCGAGGGAACCTTCGGCGACTAGGCGTCGCGCGATGCCGCTCAGGCCAGCGAGATTCGCCGGATTGATCTGCGTAGCCATAAGAATTCCACGTAAACCCCCGAAACTACGGCAGAATGTACTCCAGTTTGGCAGCGTTTTGAAACGTCTCGGGTAAAACTGTGACGGCGCTCAAGAAGCCTTGCCGATCAATGGCCTTCGGATGCCACCCTGGCACCGCATAGCGGACCGGGCGGCGCCTTCGTGCCTTTGGCGCGGGCATGTATCCTGCTTGCCGTATCATTTCCCTCTCCCCAAGGTGCCTTGCTGATGCCGATCAGTATCATCCTGCCCGCAAAGAACGAGGCGCAGGCGCTGCGCGAGCTGCTGCCCCGCCTGCGTCAGGCGCGGCCCGATGACGAGATCATCGTCGTCGACGATGGCTCCACGGACGACACGCCGGCGCTGTGCGCCACCAACGGGGTCCGCTGTCTGTCGAGCCCGTATTCCATGGGCAACGGCGCGGCGATCAAGCGCGGTGCACGCGCCGCCGGCGGCGACACGCTGGTGTTCATGGACGCCGACGGCCAGCACGATCCGGCGCACATCGAGCGGCTGCTGTCCCGTCTGGAGCAGGGCTACGACATGGTCGTCGGCGCGCGTGACTGGTCCGGCCAGGCCGGTGTGGGCCGGGGACTCGCCAACACCTTGTACAACCGTCTGGCGAGCTGGATGACCGAGCATGTCGTGCCCGACCTGACGTCCGGCTTCCGCGCGGTGCGCGCCGACAAGTTCCGCGAATTCCTGCACCTGCTGCCGAACGGTTTTTCCTACCCGACGACCTGCACCATGGCGTTCTTCCGCAGCGCCTATCCGGTCGCCTACGAACCCATTGCGGTCGCGCGCCGCGTGGGCAAGAGCCATATCCGGCCGCTGCGCGATGGCATCCGCTTCCTGCTCATCATCTTCAAGATCGCGACGCTGTATTCGCCGCTGAAGCTGTTCCTGCCGGTGAGCCTGTCCTTCCTCGGCGTCGGACTGGGTTACTACTTGTATACTTTCGTGACGGCGCACCGCTTCACCAACATGAGCGCGCTGCTGCTCAGCGCAGGCGTGATCGTGTTCCTGATCGGCCTGATTTCCGAGCAGATCACCGCGCTGACCTACAAACGCAGCGACTGACGCTGTCGCCGGAGAACAACGCGGATGAAGGCTGTGATACTCGCCGGCGGCATGGGCACACGCATCTCGGAAGAAACCCATGTGCGGCCCAAACCCATGATCGAGATCGGCGGCAAGCCGATCCTGTGGCACATCATGAAGAGCTATTCCGCCCATGGCGTGAACGATTTCGTGATCTGCTGCGGCTACAAGGGCTACGTGATCAAGGAGTATTTCGCCAACTATTTCCTGCACATGTCCGACGTCACCTTCGACATGGTCGCCAACCAGATGCAGGTGCACGAACGGCATGCGGAGCCCTGGCGCGTGACGCTCGTCGATACGGGCGACGAGACCCTGACCGGTGGACGCCTGCGCCGTGTCGCCGCCTACGTGAGCGACGACGATGCGTTCTGCTTCACGTACGGCGACGGCGTGGCCGATGTGGACATCACGCGTCAGATCGCCTTCCACCGCGCGCACGGGCGCTGGGCCACGGTCACCGCGGTGCAGCCGCCGGGCCGCTACGGCGCCCTGCAGATCGACGGTGAACGTGTCACCGGCTTCAGCGAAAAGCCGCGCGGCGACGGCGGTCTGATCAACGGCGGTTTCTTCGTCCTGTCGCCGCGCTGCATTGATCTGATCGAGGGCGATCGCACCAGCTGGGAATGGGAACCGCTGGCCGAGCTGGCGCGTCGGGACCAGCTGCGCGCGTTTGCACATCACGGCTTCTGGCAGCCCATGGACACGCTGCGCGAAAAAAACCTGCTGGAAGATCTGTGGCAGTCCGGTGCCGCGCCCTGGCGAGTGTGGTAGTGGACGCCGCTGTGGGTTGGGACGGTCGCGACGTTCTGGTTACCGGCCATACTGGCTTCAAGGGCGGCTGGCTGTGTCTGTGGCTGCACCAGATGGGCGCGCGGGTGCACGGCTACGCACTGGCGCCGCCGACGCAGCCGAACCTGTTCGATGCCTTTGGTCTGGAGGGACTGCTCGCGAGCGATACGCGCGCCGATCTGGCCGATCGCGACGCCTTGCGTCATTGCCTGGGAACGGCACGTCCTTCGGTCGTGTTCCATCTCGCAGCCCAGTCCTTGGTGCGCGAAAGCTATGCCGAGCCGGTAAGCACCTTCGCGACCAACGTCATGGGCACGGCCCATCTGCTGCAGGCGGTGCGCGAGTGCGACAGCGTACGCGCGGTCGTCATCGCAACCACCGACAAGGTCTACGAAAACCACGAAACCGGCCGCGCGTTCCGCGAAGGCGATGCGCTCGGCGGCAACGATCCTTACAGCGCGAGCAAGGCCGCCTGCGAAATCACCGCAGCCAGCTTCCGCGCGAGTTTCTTCACCGCAGACGACGCCGCGCGCATCGCCACGGCGCGCGCCGGAAACGTCATCGGTGGCGGCGACTGGGCCGCCGACCGGCTGGTTCCCGACTGCCTGCGTGCCTTCGCTGCCGGCGAGGCCGTGCACTTGCGCTACCCGCACGCGGTGAGACCCTGGCAGCACGTGCTCGAACCTCTGTCGGGTTATCTCCAGCTGGGCCAGGCGCTGCTGTCTGACGAGGGCACCCGCTTCGCACGAGCGTGGAATTTCGGTCCCGTGCCGGCCGACGACGCCCGTGTCGAAACGGTGGCGCGGCGGCTTGCCGCGCTGTGGGGCGGCACCGCGACCGTCGGCGCAGACGTCGGCGAGGGCCATCCGCACGAAGCCGGCCTGTTGCGCCTGGATAGCGGGCTGGCGGCGCGGGAGCTCGGCTGGCGGCCGCGCTGGGACTTGTCGGAAGCGCTCGCGATGACCGTCGCCTGGCAGCAATGCTGGCTGGCCTGCGGCGATGTCGCGGAGCTGGGTCGCGCGCAGATACAGCGTTACAGGGATTCGGCCGGCTCATGACGGCGCGTTTCGAACGCGTGGCCACGCCGCTGGCAGGGCTGACGGTTTTGCGGCGGCTGCCGCTAGGCGACGCGCGCGGCTATTTCGAGCGAATTTTTTGCGATGTGGAATTGGCGGCTTATTTCCCCGGTGGCCGCGTCGCGCAGATCAACCACACGCTGACGCGGCAGCGGGGCAGCGTGCGCGGCCTGCACTACCAGGTGCCGCCGCATGCGGAAGTCAAACTCATCAGCTGTCTGCGCGGTCGCGTCTTCGACGTCGCCGTCGACCTGCGCCGCGGCTCGCCGACCTTCCTGCGCTGGCATGCCGAGATCCTGGATGCCGGCAACCATCGCAGTCTGCTCGTGCCGGCCGGTTTCGCGCACGGCTTCCAGACGCTGGAAGACGATTGCGAACTGCTCTACCTGCACTCGTGCGCCCATGCGCCGGACGCCGAGCGCGGCCTGCATGTGCGAGATCCGCGCCTGGGCATCGCCTGGCCGGAAACGCCGGCGGGATTGTCTGCCCGCGATGAAAACCACGCGCTGCTCAAACCGGACTTCGACGGAGTCGATGCATGAACTGCCGCTTCTGTGCCGCCCCGCTGGAGCTGGGCTTTGCCGACCTCGGCAGCTCGCCGCCGTCGAACGCCTACCTCAGTGCAACCGCGCTGCGTGAACCGGAGCGCTGGTTTCCGCTGCGCGTGCTCGTCTGTCGCGAATGCTGGCTGGTGCAGACCGAGGACATGGCCGACGCGCACGCCCTGTTCGACGCGGACTACGCGTATTTCAGCGGTTTTTCCGCGAGCTGGCTGGCGCACTGCGAGGCCTATGCCGTACGCATGCGCGAGCGTTTCGGCCTGGGAGCGCAGAGCCTGGTCATGGAAGTCGCCGCCAACGACGGTTCGCTGCTGCGCTATTTCCAGGAGCAGGGCATACCTTGCCTCGGCATCGAGCCGACCGCGAGCACCGCCGCCGCCGCGCGCGCGCTCGGCATCGCCATCGAGCAGGAATTCTTCGGCGTCGGACTCGCGCAGCGTCTGGTCGCGGAGGGACGTCAGGCCGACCTGATCGCGGCCAACAACGTGCTCGCCCACGTCCCGGACATCAACGACTTCGTGCGCGGCTTTGCGCTCGCGCTCGCGCCTGCCGGCGTCGCGACCTTCGAGTTCCCGCATCTGCTGCGGCTCGTCGCCGGCAACCAGTTCGACACCATCTACCACGAGCATTTCTCCTACCTGTCGCTGACTGCGGTCGAGCGCATCTGCGCCGCCAACGGTCTCGACGTATTCGATGTCGAGGAGTTGCCTACCCACGGCGGCAGCCTGCGGGTCTACGCCCAGCGCAGCGATGCGATGCGGCAGGAACGCCGCGAAACCGTCGCTGCGCTGCTGCAGCGCGAGCGCGCCGACGGAGTTCGCGATGCGAATTTCTATGCGTCGTTCCAGCGCGCGGCGGAAAAGGTCAAGAACGATTTCCTCGCCTTCCTTGTCGACGCGCATCGTCGCGGCGAGACCGTCGCTGCCTACGGCGCCGCGGCAAAGGGCAATACCTTGCTGAATTTCGCCGGCGTGCGGCCGGACCTGCTCGCCTTCGTCGCCGACCGCAATCCCGCCAAGCAGGGCAAGTACCTGCCGGGCAGCCGCATTCCCGTCGTCGCCGAGGACGAGCTGCGCCGGCGCCGACCCGATCACATCGTCATCCTGCCCTGGAATCTCGCGACCGAAATCACCGCGCAGCTCGCCTACGCGCGCGAGTGGGGCGCGCGCTTCGTCACGGCCGTGCCGTTCCTGGCGCAGCACTGATGCGCGTCGCGGTGACCGGCGCCAGCGGTTTCGTCGGTCGCGCCGTCGTCGAACACCTGCTTGCGCGTGGCGTGGACGTCATCGCGGCATCGCGCCGCGCGGAGCCGGAAATGGCGTCGTCGTCGTCCGGCAGCGGCGCTTTGCGTCATTGCGCACTCGACCTCGCCGCGCCGCCGCCGCGACCGTTTGTGCATCTGGGTCGCCCGGATGCCGTGCTGCATCTTGCCTGGCACGGATTGCCGAACTATCGCGGTGCCTGTCACGTGGACGAAGAACTGCCGCGGCAGATCGAATTCCTCCGGCGCTGCGTCGACGACGGTCTCCCGCGCCTCATCGTCAGCGGCACCTGCCTGGAGTACGGCCTGCGCGAAGGCTGCCTCGACGAGTCGCTGCCGACACAGCCGGTGACGGCCTACGCACAGGCCAAGGACCGTCTGCGTCTCGCCCTCGAAGCGCTGGCGGCACACAGTGGCCTGCAACTCGTTTGGTTGCGCTTGTTCTATCTGTATGGCGAAGGGCAGGCGCCGACTTCGCTCTACGCGCAGTTGCGCGCAGCCATCGCACGCGGCGACGCGCGTTTCCCGATGTCGCGCGGCGATCAGATACGCGACTTCCAGCCGCTGTCGGCGGCCGCGCAGCAGATCGCGGCGCTCGCGCTGCACGACACCGCCACGGGCATCTTCAACGTCTGCAGCGGCCGGCCGCAGACCGTGCTCGAACTCGTGCGTCAGTGGTTGCGCGAATGGGACGCGGACATCGAACTGGAGCTCGGCGTGTATGATTATCCGGATTACGAACCGCGCGCGTTCTGGGGCGACCGGCGCCGATTGGACACCTTGCTGGGACCCGCATGAGTACGCGTGAATTGCTCAGGATCGAACAGCTCCCCGTGTACCAGAACAAGATGTTCGACACGGCGGAATCGGCGCGCGCCTGTCCGCGCGGCGATGTGGTGCTTGCGCAGGACGAGGCGAGCGGTCTGGTCGCGAACGCCGCGTTCGATGCGTCGCTGCTGCAGTACGACGACAGCTACCAGAACGAGCAAGGGCACTCCGGCGTCTTCCGCGCGCACCTGGACGAAGTCATGGCCGTGCTGGCGCGGCATTTCCGCACCGCGCGCATTCTGGAGATCGGCTGCGGCAAGGGCGATTTCCTCGCGCGTCTGCGCAGCGAAGGCTACGAGGCTCGCGGCGTCGACCCGGCCTATGAGGGCGATTCCCCGCACATCGTCAAAGCCGCGTTCGCCCCGGGCCTCGGCCTGACCGGCGATGCGGTGGTCATGCGCCATGTGCTGGAACATATTCCCGATCCCTACGCCTTTCTCGACGTGGCACGCCGCGCGAACGGCGGAACCGGTCTCGTCTACATCGAAGTGCCGTGCCTGGACTGGATCCTTGGTCGACAGGCCTGGTTCGATGTTTTTTATGAACATGTGAATTATTTCCGCATCGAGGATTTCCGCCGCCTGTTCGCGCGCGTCATCGATGCCGGACATGTGTTCGGCGGCCAGTACATCTACGTCGTCGCCGATCTGGCCAGCCTGCGCGATCCGGCTTCACCGGACCTGCCGGCGCCGCCGGCGCTGGCCCCGCCGGCGGATTTCTTCGGCAGCATCGAACGGTGTCTGGCGCTTCTGCGCAACGACCGGCAGCGCGTGATCTGGGGTGCGGCGGCCAAAGGCGTCACGTTCGCGCATCACCTGGCTCTGCGCGGCGAACCGCTCGACTTCGCCATCGACATCAACCCGGCCAAACAAGGCCGCTTCCTCGCCGTCAGCGCATTGCCGGTCCTCGCGCCGGCGACGGCGCTGGCCAGGCTGCAGCCGGGCGCGAACATCGTCGTCATGAACTCGAACTATCTCGACGAGATCGAGCGCAGCGCCGGACCCGCCTTCCACTACGTCGCATTGGATCAGACATGAGCGATTTCACCGAAGAAGCCCGGCAGCGGATTGCGGCGATGCGCGACGACGCCGTCCTGCAGGCGGATGCCCAGGCACTGATGCGCACGTCGATCGCCGCGCGCTATTCCTACAATTTCTTCTGGCTTGGCCGGCCCATCATCCAGTACCCGCAGGACATGGTCGCGCTGCAGGAACTGGTCTGGACGATACGGCCGGACCTGATCATCGAAACGGGCATCGCTCACGGCGGTTCGCTCATTCTCAGCGCGTCGTTGCTGGCGTTGCTGGACTACTGCGACGCGGCCGAGGCGGGCGAAGTGCTGGACCCGCGCAAGCCGCGGCGCACCGTGCTCGGCGTGGACATCGACATCCGCGCGCACAATCGCGATGCGATCGAAAAGCATCCGCTGGCCGCGCGCATAAGGATGCTGCAAGGATCGTCGATCGATCCCGCCGTCGTCGCCGAGGCCGCCGCCGCGGCCGAGGGCCGGCGCGTGCTGCTGTGCCTCGACTCCAACCACACCCATGACCATGTGCTCGCCGAACTCGAGGCGTATGCGCCGCTGGTATCGCCCGGCAGCTACTGCATCGTGTTCGACAGCATCGTCGAGGACCTGCCGGCCGATATGAGCGGCGACAGGCCCTGGGCGCCGGGCAACAATCCCAAGACGGCTTTGCGCGAATACCTGCGTCGCCTCGACGGCGAAGGACGCACGGCCGCCGACGGCAAGCCGCTGCGCTTCGCGATCGATCAGGAAATCGAGGGCAAGCTGCTGCTCAGCGTCGCGCCGGACGGATACCTGCGCCGCATTTAGCGCTTGTCGGACCGGTCCGTGGCCGAATCCGGCGAGGCTGAGCCGCGCAGGCGGCTCAGCGCAAGGTAGACTGCATACGCGAGCAGATCGGCGCCGAGTACCGCGGCGCGAAAGCCCGCGGCCAGCACGACCACGTCGACGAACGGCGTGGCGCCTTGCAGCAGCGCGGCGATGGAGCCCTCGAACACGCCCAGCCCCTGCGGGGCGAACACCATCGCAAAGCCGGCTGCCCAGGACAGCAGATAGGCCGAGGCGACTGCAGCGAGTGCCGGCGCCTGCTCGTGTTGCGGAAACGCGCTCCAGTAAGCGCAGAAAGCGAATGCCGCGACACTCCAGAATCCGAGCATCGCGACGATGGCGCGCAGATACGCCGCGACAGGAAATCGCGTGCCGGCGGACAGCATCGGGTGCCGCAGCACGAAGGGCAGCGCCAGCACCAGCAGCACACCGAGACTCACCGCGGCACCGGCGATCGGAGTGGCGAGTCCGAGCAGCAGCATGCCGCCACCGCCGAGGATCGCGGCCAGCGCGACCGGCAAGCTGTTCTCCAGCAGCACTAGGCGCGTGAGCTGTACGCGCGTGGCGCCGAGCGTGGAGTAGTCGGCTACGCGTGACACGGTATGCCAGATGCCGCCGGGGAGGTAGCGTGCCGGCAGCCGGCTCACATGGATGCGCAAGGCGCGCGCGTAGCCGATGCGCACGCCGTCGGCTTCCAGTACGGTCCAGGCCAGCGTGGGGGCGAGCAGGTGCGAGATCACCCACGCCAGCACCGCGGCAAGGAACGGCAGCACCCGCGCGTGGCGCAGGGTTTCCTCGACGATGCCGCGCGCGCCATAGACGGCGAACAGCAGGAACAGCACGGCGGCCGGCGCGAACACGGCGCGCAGGACGCGCAGGATACGCTGCACGGTCCCGCCCGCGATCATTCGCCGCGCGGTCTCTGGCGACCGACCACGTAGCGCAGCGCCAGACTCGGGACCAGCGCCGCCAGCGTCGTGATCTTGTCCACGAATCGCAGCGGCGCGCGCACGACGGCGCCGCAGAGCGCGAGCGGCAGTTTGACGAGCGGAAACAACTTGGACAGGCGCGAGCGGCTGATCCCGGTTTCCGCACTTGCGTAGCGGCGGATCTTGTCGTCATGGTGGGTTTCGACGCGGATCTCGCGACGCGACCACAGCGCCGCGGGCGCGTGCAGAAAATCGCCGCGCAGGGCGAGCTCGGACAGCAGTACCAGATCGCCGCCGACGAGATTCGGCAGCGGCCGGCATTCGCGCAGCCGGCTCATCCGCATGAGGCCCATGACCGGATGCATGTTGCCCCAGAAAATCGTGAAAAAACGTCCCGCGGCGGCAATCCCGCGCGTATCGCTCCAGCCCGACTCACGCGCGAACGACGTACCGTCGACGCCGATCCAGCAGGAGCTGCCGAAGGCGAGACTCGCATCGGGGTGCGTTTCCAGCAGCGCCACGCATTCGCGTATGAGGTTGCCGCTCCACAGGTCGTGTCCACCGGCCCACATGAAGTATTCGCCGCGCGCCTGATCGGCGGCGTGACGGAAGTTCGCGATGACACCGCGATTGGCTTCGGCCCGCTCATAGCGCAGACGCGGATCCTCGTCCGCGTGACGTCGGGCGATCTCGCCCGTCGCGTCGGTCGAGGCGTTGTCGCAGATGATGATCTCGAGATTGGGCCAGTCGAGCGCACGCAGCGAGCGCAGAGTCTCGTCGATGAAGCGTTCCTCGTTGTAGACCGGCAGGCCGATGCTGACCAGGGCGGGAGCGGGTGGCGCGTTCAAGCACGGTTCTCCTCGGAATTTCTGTCCATGGCCGCTCAGTTGCGTGGCGAGGTTTTCGCGCGCTGCGTGGCGAGGCGCTGTTCCAGCAACTCGGCCTTGTCATTGTATTGGCCGAGGCGGCCCAGTTCGCGGAGGGCAGCGATCTGCGCCTGGGCTTCGTCGAAGCGGTCCAGGGCAATCAGCACGCGCGCAAGGCCCACCCGATGTTCCGATTCTTTCGGTTCCAGCGTGATGCTTTCTTCGAGGAGGCGCAAGGCCAGATCCGAGTCGCCGAGCGCATTGAACGCATAGTTCGCGTAGGTGCCGAGGAGCTTGGCACTCGGTTCATGCGCCAGCGCCGTCGTGAAGGTGTCCAGCATTTCGTTGACCGGAAAGTTGCATTGCGACGCAAGTACACAATCGGTCATGGCGGCAAGCGCGCCGATGTCCTGCGGGCCGGCCGGGCGCGCCGCGAGTTTGGCGCGCAATTCCTGCCACCACGACGATTGCAGCGGCATGCCGCTGCGTGCGGCGAATACGAGCGTGGCCTGCTCGGCCAGGATGCTGCCGCCGGGGGCATGCCGTGCGGTCGTCAGCGCGTCGATGACCTGCGGTGTCGTCGGCGCGTCGGCGTCGAAACCGGTGATGGTGATCCAGGTCTGCGCCAGATCGTAGGTCGCGCGCGGCGACAGAGGATGCTTGGCCGCCTCGCTCGTGACGAAGCGCACGGGATCACTCCACTCGCGCGCGCGCAGCGCAGTGACGCTCGTCCAGTACAGCGGCAGGGCAATGGCAAGGACAGCGGCACCGCGTTGCAAAACCGCCGGCCATGGACACAGCAGCAGCATGTCGGCGAGCAGCAGCATCAGACCCAGCGACGCAAAGTAGTTGCGGTGCTCGAACACGAGTTCCAGCGGTATCACCGTCGCGGTCAGCAGATGCGCGGCGAGAAACCACTGCAGACCCAGGCTGCTCAGCGGCCGACGCCGCAGCAACGCGAGCGCGGCGGCGGCCAGCGCCGCGATACCGAGGACGGCGAAGAGCGTCGTCGGCGGCGACAGCCAGCCCCGCGATACCGGGTAATCGTCGTGATAGAGGCTGAGCTGGCCCAGGTCGGGAAGCACGGTCCACTGCAGATAACTCCACAGCACCCGCGATTCGGTGAGCAGCCGCTCGGCCAGGCCGAAATCGCGCGACGCCCAGACGCGGGGATCGAGCATCTTCGGCAGCAACCAGCTCAGGCCGAGCACGGCTGGCAGCAGCAGTACGACGACGAACAGCGCGACCACGCCGCGATCACGCTTTCCGTTGCTGCGAAAGCGGAACAGCGTGAGTTCCAGCGAGAGCGCGTACACCGGCAGCAGCACGGCCGACTCCTTGGCCAGCACGCCCAGGCCGGTGCCGCCGATCAGGCCGAGCAGCACCAGCCACAGTCCGCCGCGGCCGTCGCGCTGGCGCAGGCGGCCGCTCACGTAGAGCCACAAACCGGCGAACACGAACAGGTGGCACAGGCTCTCCATGCGCTGAACGACGAACAGCACCGCCATCAGATTGATCGGCGCCAGCGCCCAGCCGGCAGTGCAGAACAGCACGACGAGGCGGCGCCGTCGCGCGCCGGCGTCATCCGTTGCCGGCAGCGCGCGACACAGCGTGGTAAGCAGGCCGAATACGAGTATTGTGTTGAACAAGTGGACAACGATATTCGTTGCCTTCATCGGCCCGGGCGCCAGGCCGGTGAAATAGTGGTTGGCGGCGAAGCTCAGCATGGCGAGCGGCCGCTGCAGGTCGCTCGACGGCGAGGACAGCATGGCCGCGATCCAGCCACCGCTCTGCGGCGTCACGTGCAACTCGGTGTTTTGGACGATGTTGGGATAATCGTCGAAGGCATAGCTGCCGCCGGTACCGGGCCAATACGCGATTGCGCACACGGCCAGGATCACGACCAGCGCCAGCAGCGTTCGCAACCTTGCGTTCATGCGCGGATACCGTGAGGTTTCGATGTTGCGACGATAGGGGTGACATTGTGCTGCCGCACGAGTTCAGGTTCCGGCCGGTGCGGTGCCGGGCTGCGGAGGTTGGCCATGCAGGCGGATGTCTTCCTCGAGCACCCCGCGCAGATGCGCAAGCTCATGCTCCCAATAGCCTTGGCGCGCAAGCAGCCATTGGTGCAGGGCCATCATCGATACCCCGCTCCATTTCTGCGGCTGCCAGACGTCAGCCAGATGGTCCAGGTGTGCGAGGGCCTGCGCGGGGAACCCGCTCGCGCCGAGTGCGGCGGCCTGCGCGAGTGCGGCCTGAGGCGTGGGCTTGGCGTCGAGTGCGGCATTGAATTCGCCCAGCGCGCGATTGCCGTCACTACGCCGCAGCGCGATCCGCGCGCGAAGGTGATGGAGATCCTGGCGCCGGCCGGGAACCTTCATGCTGCGTGGATTGGCCTGGGCCGCGTCGAGCAGGCGGTCGAGCGTGTCGAGGGTCAAGCCCGGGCAAGTGCCGCTCTGGACGGCGCCGAGTCCCTGGTCGAACCATTCGAAGCCGAGCCGGCCCAGATTGCGCGTTTCGCGCAAGGCCGTGTCCGCATCGGCAATGTCGCTTGCGCCGGGTCCGCCGAGACGGCATTTGACGCCAATCAGATTCAGCGCCACGGCAACATCGTCCGGGTTCTTGCGCCGTGCTGCGACAAGGCGCGCCGCTGCGGCATCCGGATGGCCGCGCGCGGCCTCGACATGAGCCGCGTTGACTTGTGCGCGCGGCGAATCCGGGTTGCGCAGCGCCCACAGCAATCCCTGTTCCTGCGTGTTTCCCCAGAGTCCCGCACCCAGCCGCGTCAGCAACGCAAAGCCCAGCGGCAGGGTCAGGGCAAGCGTGCGACGCAGTCCGCGCAGTCGTGCGCCGGTCCCGCACAGCCATAGCGCCAGCGGCCAGAACATCGGCAGTGCCGGCAGATAGTTGCGGTGTTCGAAATACAGCTCCAGCGGCACGACGCTGGATTCCATCAGGTGCGCGGCGAAGAAAAACAGCACGACGAAGGCGGCGACGGGATGGCTACGGCGCTTGAACCACGCCAGTAACAACAGTCCGGCGAGCAGCAGCGCGCAGGCCAGGGTGGTGACTGGCTGCAGCCAGCCGCGCGAAACCGCCACGGCATCATTGAACAGGCCGAGGGTATAGGGGCGCGGCAACCACAGCTGCAGCAGGTAATCGACCAGCACGCGGTTCTGGGTCAGCAGGCGCTCGTACAGCGTCCAGGGACGGTTGGCTTCAAGTCCCTGAGTGAATCCGGCGTAGGCCGTCGTGGCGAGCCAGCCCAGAACCAGCATCGTCGGCAGCATCAGCATGAGCCAGCGCCAGTAGCGCCAGAGCGTGCGCCGTCGTGGGTCATGCATCGGTTGGCGCGGCGACAGGAGCACGGCATCGAGCAGCCAGGCGAGCAGCGGCAGCAGGGCGCCATTGCCCTTGCTCATCGTCGCCAGCAGCGTGGTCGTTCCGATTATGGCGGTCGCGTAGAAAAATCCGCCGCGCTGACCGCGCACGATCAGTGCGCGCGCGTACGCGAAACCGATCAGGCCCAGCAGCACGAAAGTCGCCGGCAACATGGCTTCGCGCTGCACGACATACAGCGTGGTCGACACGAACAGCGGATGCAGCAGCCAGAGCGCCGCCGCCAGGATCGCGGCATGACGCAGTGCACGCTCGTTCGTTGCGCCGGCCGCGCCGGGCGCGGGCGTTTCGCGAGTCTGCCGACCCAACAGCGTCAACAGCCATGCCAGCAGTACACCGTTGAGCAGATGCAGGATCAGGTTGGTCCGTTTGAACGGATACGGATCCGCGGGCCAGCCTTGGGCGTCGAGCAGAAAAGTCAGCAGAGCGACGGGACGGCCGGTTATGTCGGCTCCGCCGCTGGTCAGATAGCGCCAGAAGCTCGCGCTGTCGGTGATGGGGCCGTAAGCGCCCAGCGCAGGCAGGTTGGCGTAGTCGTCGAACTGGAAGTTGCCGAGCAGTCCGGGGGCATAGGCCCACCAGCCCAGGGCCAGAATGGCGACGAGCAGAATGGCGCTGTGGATTCTGTCGGTAGCGTGTGTGGTCATCACAAAGAACAAGGGCCGCAGATGCGGCCCTTGTCAGCGTGACGCGTGACGTCGATTACGGACGGCAGGCGGTCGGCAGGTACTTGGGGTCTACGTTGGTCGCACCGCCGCGGCAATCCCAGGCAATGCTACCGGCGTTGGTGATGGCCGAGAAGGCCAGAACCTTGGTATCGATCTTCGCGTTCGCTTCGAACGTGCCGGCCGACGAATAGGTCGCCAGAATCTTGCCGTTCGCAGCATTCACCGACTTGACGTACTTGCCGATGATCGAGCCCGCGGCGGCCAGACCGACCGATGCGTTGCTCGGAGCCAGACGGCCGGTGTTGCTGAAGAACTCGGCAACGGCGGTCTTGGCGCCATCGGACAGCACTGCGCCTTCGGAAACTTGCGAGCGGATCAGGTAGTCCTGGTAGGCCGGCAGGGCGATCGCCGCGAGGATGGCGATGATGGCCACGACGATCATCAGTTCGATCAGCGTGAAGCCCTTGGTCTTCTTGATATTCATGTGTATTTCCTTAGTAGAAGTTAGCTAACTGGTATCGCCCAAATGAACCCCAGGGAGCACTCGGCAACGGCATTCCTTGGCTCTCAGGCCAAGATGCCCCGGCGGTCCGGATCTATATTGAGCATGTTTCGTGCCATGTTGAGCCGACCGTGGAGTCTTTGACCGTCCGGTGACGCCTGGCGACTTACTGTGAACCCGCTCACGCAACGACGTGGCAATCGACTTGATTCGTCACTTGGCCAGTACGAATCCTACCGCTCGAAAGTGTCACGCAACGGCACTAGTTGACGCAATGCTGGTCAGGCCCTTTTTGCGGATGCCCTTCAGCGGCAAATCGTCGGCAGGTATTTGCCGTTAATCATCGTGCTGCTGCAGGTCCAGTCGAGGCTGCCGTCGTGACGCACCGGAGACAGTTGCAGCACCTTGCCGAAGATCGCCGCGTTCGTGCTGGCGTCCCGGCCGTAGGTGACGTCGATGCCCGTCAGATTGATATTTACCGACTTGACATAGCTGCCGATGATGCTCGTGGGCTGAGCCAGGCCGGCCGATTCGTTGTTGGGCGGGTATCGGCCGTGGTTCGACAGAAAGTCCCAGATGGCGGCCTTCGCGCCGGTGCCTACGCTCAGCCCTTCGGCGACCTGGCTGCGTACCAGATAGTCCTGGTAGGCCGGCAGCGCGATCGCGGCAAGGATAGCGATGATCGCCACGACGATCATGAGTTCGATCAGCGTAAAGCCACGAGAGATCGACGCGCGCATGGCAGTCATCCAGCAGGTGTGTGTGGGCGGTCAAAGCAGCTTCTGTGCCAGTGGCGCCGCCTCTCGCCGGCGGCTCCAGCGGGACAGGTGTCGAGGTTCGTCATCTCGTCCGCCGCAATGCGATTGCGGTAACTGCCTTGCCGCCGGTTGTTGCCGTATCCTCGGCGTTCTTCGACAGGGTGAGCATCTATGTCCGGATTCAAAATTGGGGAGCGCGGGCTTGCGACCGGAGCTTTGTTCGTGTTCGCGCTGTCGGGCGCGGCCGGACTTATCTATCAGGCCATCTGGTCGCAATACCTTGGACTGTTTCTTGGCCACGCCGCCTACGCGCAAAGTCTGGTGCTCGCGATCTTCATGGGGGGCATGGCGCTGGGGGCTTGGTGGGTCAGCCGGTACGCGACCGAATGGCGCAACCTTCTGCGCGCTTATGCCTATGTGGAATTGGTGATTGGTCTCGCTGCAGCATTGTTTCATCGCGAGTTCCTCGCGGTCACCGGTCTGGCCTACGACGTGGTACTGCCGACCCTGAGCAGCGGTTCCCTGTCCGCCTTGTTCAAGTGGTTCAGCGCCATCTTGCTGATCCTGCCCCAGGCCATTCTGCTCGGCATGACTTTCCCGCTCATGAGCAACGGCGTGATGCGCCGCGCTCCGGGCGGCGACGGCTCGGTGCTGGGCGGGCTGTATTTCAGCAACAGCATCGGTGCCGCGTTGGGTGCGCTGATGGCGACATTCGTACTTTTGCCTGCGATCGGCCTGCCGGGTGCGATGCAGGTCGGCGCTGCGCTGAACATCCTCGTCGCGCTGCTTGCCTATCTGCTGGCACGCGAGGATGAGGCGCCGCGTCCGAGCACGTCCACGGCGCAGACCGGCGTGGTGCTCGGTGCACGGCTGCTGCTGATTGCCGCATTCGTGACCGGCGCGAGCTCCTTCATCTACGAGATCGGCTGGGTGCGCATGCTGAGTCTTGCGCTGGGTTCGACCATGCACGCGTTCGAACTCATGCTGGCCGCCTTCATCGGCGGTCTGGCGCTCGGCGGCTTGTGGATCCGCAAGCGCATCGACGGATATGCGCTGCCGCTGCGCGTCGCGGGCTGGGTGCAGGTGCTGATGGGCGTCGCGGCACTGGCGAGCCTCATCCTCTACGACCTCTCTTTCGATTGGGTGGCCTGGTTCCTCAATGCACTGTCGCGCAGCGAGCAGGCCTACACCGCCTACAACGTCATCAGCGCCGTGGTTGCCGTGACCATCATGGCGCCCGCGGCGTTCTTTGCCGGCATGACCTTGCCGCTGTTCACGCTGTCGCTGATTCGCGCCGGCGCCGGCGAAGCGGGAGTCGGCCGCATCTACGCCGCGAATACGGTCGGTGCCATCGTCGGCGTGTTCCTTGCCGTCCATCTGTTGATTCCCGGACTGGGCCTCAAGCTTGCCATGATCGTGGCGGCCGTTGCCGATCTTGTGCTGGGCGTGATCCTGCTGCGGCCGGGTCGGGCGAGCGTGGCGGAAAGCGGACGCAGGCACTATCTGAGCGCCATCGCGCTGGCGGGCGTCGCGACGATTGTGACGCTGCTGGCAGCAAAGTTCGACCCATTGGCCATGTCGGCCGGCGTCTATCGCACAGGTCTGGCGCGTCTTGAACAACAAAAGCTGATCTTCTATCGCGATAGCAAGACCGCGAGCATCGGCGTCTACGAGGCGGCGAACGGACTTCGCACGATTTCGACCAACGGCAAGCCGGACGCGTCCATCATCATGCAGGAAGGTGCGAGCCCCAGCACAGACGAGATCACGATGATCCTCGCTGCCGCGCTGCCGCTGTCTCTGCATGCGGCGCCGGAGGAAGTTGCCAATATCGGCTTCGGTTCGGGCTTGACCACGCACAGCGTGCTGGCGGACCCGCGCGTCAAGCGTGTCGATACGATCGAAATCGAATCGGCCATGATAGAAGGCGCCAAGTCGTTCCGGCCGATGGTCGAGCGGGCCTACAGCGATCCGCGCGCACAGGTGCACATCGAAGACGCGCGCAGCTATTTCACGGCGCACAAGTCGAAGTACGACGTCATCATTTCCGAACCGTCGAACCCGTGGGTGTCGGGCGTCTCCAGCCTGTTCAGCCGCGAGTTCTATCGGTTCGTGCCGAAGCACCTGAAGCCGAAGGGGCTTTTTATCCAATGGATACAGTTGTACGAAATCGAGGATGAGCTGGTCGGCACCGTCATCACGGCGCTGCGCGAGTCGTTTTCGGACTACCGCGTATTCCTGTCCAATTTCGGCGACATGATCATCGTCGCGAGCGCAGACGGCCCGGTCGGCGAGATCGACGTGTCGCGCCTCGATAACCCCGACATGCAGGCCTTGCTCAAGCGCGTCAGTCTGGACCGTCCCGATGATCTCGCTTTCCACGAACTCGGCCGCAGCAAGCAGCTGAACAGCTTCTTCTCGTCGTTGACCCAGCGAGCGAACTCGGACTTCTACCCGATCCTGTCGCTGGAGGCGCCACGCTCGCGCTTCCGAGCGATCCTCGCGACCTCGCTGATCGGCTTGCCGGTTGCCGACCAGCCGGTGCTCGAACTGCTCGCCGGCGTGCCGCTGCCGAATGGCGAAACGTCGGTCAATCCGGTGTTTCCGCGCACGACGTACCGCAAGGTGGCGTACGCGTATGTCGCTTCCCGCGGCGAAACGGACGTGGCGGACGCGACGCCGGAGGCCCGCGCCAACATGTCCGTCATGCGTGAGCAGGTCGGGCGCTGCCGGGCCAGCGACAAGGTGCAGGCGCAGATGCTGGGGTTGCAGCGTGTCGCCGCCGAGACCATTCCCTTCCTGCATCCCCAGGAAATGACCGGCTTGTGGATACAGCCCGACTGGGTGCAGTGCTCGACCCAGCCGCCTGCGGTAAAGCTGATGCTGTCCATGCTCGAGGCGGCCGCAGCACGAAACCACGCGGAAACGCAGCGTCACGCGGAGGCGCTGCTGGAAGGGCACATGGACGACATGTTGCCCGCCACGGCGGAGTACGTGCTGCGCTACGCCATGCTGGCCGCGTCGGCTGGCGGTAATGACGCCGACGTGCTGCGGCTGGAGCGCGATATGCGGCATCTGTTCAAAGGAGGCGCCGCCACTCAGCGGCAATGGATGGCGCGCCTCGCGGTCGAAAGGCTCGGCGAAGCCAAGGCGGCAACGATCCTCCAGGAAAAGTAATCCGATACGGAGGGCGGCAGGACTACCGCCCTCCGGTCGCGAGACTTTCTGTCGCTACCAGGGCGGCTCTATCGGCAGTGCAGCGAGCAGCTTGCCGCTGCTGCGTGCTATCAGGACGGTGACATCCTTGCGCCGCGCCACCACCGGCACCCAGCGCACGTCCGTGTCGCTCAGCCGATGGCGTTGCAGCCACGAGTCCAGCGCGGCCATCGAACCGGCGTCGATCCGGGATCGGAGCGTGGCCAGGTCCTTTGCATGCTCGGCGACCTTCGCCGCATTGGCGTCGTAGTCCCGGAAATACCGGGGCAGGTTCTGCAGATCGCGTCCTGCCGCACCGCTGAAAGCGAGGTCGCCTTGTTCCTTCGGATCGGTGGGCATTTCGCCGTATACCAGCAGCGGTCCTTTCCAGGAGCGGCGGCGGAAACGGTCTTCCTTGCCCTGTTTCAGATCCGCGTCGGCAATCTGATTGGCCGCAACCAGTTCGAAGCGGTCGACCGCAAAGACCAGGAACACCGGACGCGATACGGCGACGGTATGCAGGCCGTAGACCAGCGCGCACAGCTGCAGCGCGGCGATGACGAACAGATCGAACTTCAGCCCTTTCTTGCCGGGCTTGAACACGATGAACGTCAGCAGCGGCCCGACGACCATATCCACCCCGATCAGCAGCAGTGCCAGCTGATCGGCGCCGGCCGCGGAGAAATACGGCGGCGGGTACCAGACCCCGAACAGCAGCGCCATCGCGCAGATGCCGATGACGACGCTGATACCCAGGTGCAGCACTGCAGCGCGGGTTCGTGTCAGGTGACGGCGGGAAGACCCGGTAGACGAAAGGATGGCCGCGGTCATGGCGTGAAGGGCAGGGCGGGGCAGGTCAGTCTATCGCAAGCTTCTTGAGCTTATAGCGCAGCGCGCGGAACGTGATGCCGAGCTTCTTCGCCGCTGCTGTCTTGTTGTAGCGCGTCTCGACCAGCGCCTTCATGATGGTCTCGCGCTCGATGTTGCTGATGAAGTCATCGAGTCCCTGCGGCTGGCCGTCGTCCTCGTCGGCATCCATCGGCAGGTTGCCCGCGGGCGCGGTGTTCTGCGCCTGTGGCGATGCGGGACCGACGCCTTCGTTGGCGCCGCGGCTGCGTAGCTGCTGCACGAGCTGCAGGTCGTCGACTTCGATCGTGTTGCCTTCGCACAGCGCGACCGCACGCTCCAGTACATTTTCCAGTTCACGTACATTGCCCGGAAAATTGTAGGCGAGCAGCGAGGCCAGCGCCTCGGGCTTGAGCCGCGCCGGGCTGCTGCCGTGGTCGCGCGCGAGGCGTTCGAGCACACGGCCGGCGAGCTTCGGTATGTCTTCCTTGCGTTCGCGCAGTGGCGGGACGCGCAGTTCGATCACGTTGATGCGATAGAACAGGTCCTGGCGGAACTGACCGAGCTCGACCAGGCGCGCGAGGTTCTTGTGCGTGGCGGACAGGATGCGCACGTCGATCGCGACTTCGCCGCGGCCGCCGATCGGGCGCACGGATTTTTCCTGGATCACGCGCAGCAGCTTGACCTGCATGTGCAGCGGCAGCTCGGCGACCTCGTCGAGGAACAGGGTGCCGCCCTGGGCGGTCTGGAACAGGCCGTCCTTGTCCGCGTGCGCGCCGGTGAAGCTGCCTTTCTTGTGGCCGAAGAACTCGCTTTCCATGAGTTCGGACGGGATCGCGCCGCAGTTGACCGGCACGAACGCGCCGCTGGCGCGTGGGCCGAGTTCGTGGATCTGGCGCGCCACCAGCTCCTTGCCGACGCCGGATTCGCCGCTGATGTAGACCGGCGCCTGGCTGCGCGCGAGCTTGCCGATCGTCGCGCGCACCTGCTCCATCGCGGGCGAGTCGCCGATCAACTTGCTTTCGGTCGCGTTGGTGCCGCTGCGGCGCTCCTCGCCGAGCTTCAGCGCTGTCTGCACGAGGCGGCGCAGCATCGCCAGATCGACCGGCTTGGATACGAAGTCGAAGGCGCCGGCCTTGAGCGCGACCACCGCGGCGTCGACGTTGCCGTAGGCCGTGATCATCGCGATCGGCATTTCCGGGTACTGGCGCGCCACCAGCTCGATGACTTCCTGGCCGGAGCCGTCCGGCAGCCGCATGTCGGTGAAGCACAGGTCGAAGCGGCGCTCGCTCAGGCGTGCCCTTGCCTCGCCGACACTGCCGACCGTGGTGACGTCGAGATTCATGCGGCCCAGCGTAATCGTCAGCAGTTCGCGGATATCGCGTTCGTCATCGATCACAAGAGCGGTTTGTTTACTCATCGCGTGTGCAATCCTGCCTGACGTCCGCCCCTGTCCCGGCAGGGTAATGCCCGGACCCGTACGGGTAAAGACGTCGATCTCACTGGCGCATCGGCGTCGGCGCCATCTGCGTCACGAGCGTGATGCGAAAACAGCTGCCGCCACCGGCCACAGGCACGTATTCCAGTGCCGCCTGGTTGGCTTCGCACAGCTGCCGGGCGAGATACAGCCCCAGACCGGTACCGTACTCGTGGGTGGTAAAGAAGGGCTCGAAGATCTGCGCGGCGACCTTCGGCGGAATGCCGGGACCGCGATCGACCACTTCGACCACCGGCGGTCCCTTGTCGCCGAGCATGCGCGCAATCACCGCGACGCGGGCCGGCTCGCCCGGAAGGCGGCCATAACGGATCGCGTTCTGCACCAGGTTCCAGGCCACCTGCTGCAACTGCTGCGGATCGAACAGTCCGTCGATCAGGCGCGGCTGGGTCACCGCGCGCAGCTGGTCCATGCCTACGTCGTTGCTGGCCTTGTATTCCTCGATGAAATTGGTCACCCAGGCGTTCACGTCGACCAGTTCGGGCCGCGAGCGTTCGCGCCTCGACAGCTGCAGGATGTTTTCCACGACGTCATTGGCGCGTGCGCAGTGGTTGTTGATGATCTCGACCATGCGCTGGTCGGCCACGATCAGGTCTTCGGATTCGGCCAGCAGTTGGGCCGAGTAGCTGATCGCGGCGAGTGGATTGCGGATCTCGTGCGCGATCGAGGCCGACAGCCGGCCCAGCGAGGCCAGGGTCAGCTCCTCGGCGCGCCGCGACACCAGCGAGGTATCGTCGAGGAAGATCAGCACATTCGTCGCCTCGTTCGGCGACAGGCGCGTGAAGCGCGGCAGCACCTCGGGAACGTCCTCGGCGAGCGCGACGGCACGCGTGTCGGTCTTGCCGGTCGTGCGCCAGTGGTAGAGCCGGCGCGACAGTTCCGGCGCGACGGTACCGAGGTCACGCAGATCGGGCTTGGGGCTGCCGACCAGCATCCAGGCCGACTCGTTGATCTGGTGGATACGGTTGGCGTCGTCGACCACGAGCACGCCGGTCTTCATGCGCCGGATGATCATGTCGTTGACCTGGGACAGATTGGCCAGGTCTGTGCCGCGCTGCTCGGCCAGCGCCTCGGTCGCGCGCATCTGCTTGCCGAGCAGGTTGAACATCCCGTACGAGGCGATGTAGGCCGTGCCGAACAGTACCGATTCCAGCGGCCCGATCTCGTAGCTCGCGTCGTAATGGCGTACCAGGGCTGCGCCCGAAGACAGCGCAATGGCGCCGAACAGCGCGAGCAGGCCCGCGCGGCGCTGCGGCAGCAGCAGCGCGCCGGCGCCGATATTGAACATCAGCAGGATCGCGATGCCGGACTGCGGCTCGCGGATGCTCGCGATCGCGATGACGGCGGCGACGATGTCGCAGACCACCGCCAGCGTGACGGTGGGGATGATTCGCGCCAGCACATGCTCCGTACGCAGGAACAGGATCGTCGCGAACGTCATGTAGAGCAGCGCACTGATGCGCCCGACCAGCGGGAAACGCAGGTCCAGCCAGTTGATCGCCAGCGGACTGAAGGCCAGGCCGGCATAGATGCAGGACTGCAATACACGGAACAGGTTGAAGAAATAGAGCTCGCGCCGGGTTGCTTCCCCGGTCGTGGCGGACCCCACGGAAATGATGCTGCGCGGCCGCGCGACTGTGCCCATGGGCCGGAGCGTCGCCAGTTTTGCGCGGGTTGGCAAGATCCGCGCGCGGACCGTGATGTCCCCTGGCCGTGGGAAGCGAGTCGAGCGGGAAGATCAGTGAGAAAGGTCGCGTCCGCACGCGGAAGCCAGCCACCGGGATATCGGGGCGACAGGGAACGACGGGGTGGCGGCGAGGAGGCGCGTCCGGGGCCGCAAGGCCTGTCTTATCCAAAGGTCTGCTACGCCAGACTTTCCTTTGCCACCACCTTTGCCCAGAATACGCGGCCATTCTGCCCGGGGTGCGGTCCGCCCCCTCGTCGCGCAGCAACCGGGAGGCCAGCAGGTGTCGGCGCGATGCGCTGGCGCTGGCTTCCTCGCCCAGCAATCCGTTTCACTTCCCGCAAGGTGTTCGCATGAACTTCCACGAGTACCAGGCCAAAGAACTGTTCGCCGAGTACGGCATCTTCGTGCCGGCCGGCAAGGTCGCCGCAACGCCGGAGGCGGCTGTCGAAGCGGCCAAGGCCGTGGGTGGCGAACAGTGGATGGTCAAGGCCCAGATCCACGCCGGTGGCCGCGGCAAGGCCGGCGGCGTCAAATTCTGCAAGTCGCTGGACGAGGTCAAGGCCGCCGCCGCCGGCATGCTCGGCCGCAGCATGGAAACCTACCAGTCCGCCGGCCGCGCCCTGCCCGTGAACCTGGTGCTGGTGACCGAAGCCAACGACATCGTCAAGGAACTGTACCTGTCGGTGCTCGTCGACCGCTCGACCAAGGCGGTCACTTTCATCGCCTCGTCCGAAGGCGGTGTCGAGATCGAAAAGGTCGCCGAGGAGAATCCCGACGCGATCCAGACCCTCGACGTGAACTATGTGCAGGGCCTGCAGCCCTACCAGTGCCGCAAGCTCGGCTTCGCCCTGGGCCTGTCGGCCAAGCACGTCAACCAGCTCACCAAGATGATGCTGGCGCTGTACAAGCTGTTCAACGAGCAGGACCTGGCCCTGGTGGAGCTCAACCCGCTCGCCATCGTCGGCTCGGGCGACCTGATCACGCTCGACGGCAAGGTCAACTCCGACGACAACGCCGAGTTCCGTCACCCCAGGCTTGCCGCCATGCGCGACGAATCGCAGGAAGACGCGGCCGAAGCGATTGCGATCACGCACAACCTCAACTACGTGACCATGGACGGCAACATCGGCTGCATGGTCAACGGCGCCGGCCTGGCCATGGCCACGATGGACGTGATCAAGCTCGCCGGCGGCGAACCCGCCAACTTCCTCGACGTCGGCGGCGGCGCGACCAAGGAACGCGTCACCGAAGCCTTCAAGCTGATCCTGTCCTCGGACAAGGTGCAGGCCATTCTCGTCAACATCTTCGGCGGCATCGTCCGCTGCGACATGATCGCCGACGGCATCATCGCCGCGGTCAAGGAAGTCGGCGTCACGATTCCGGTGATCGTGCGCCTCGAAGGCACCAATGTGGAAAAAGGCCGGGAGCTGCTGTCCAACAGCGGTCTCAAGATCACGCCGGCGACCGATCTCAACGATGCGGCCCAGAAAGCCGTTGCGGCCGTAGCGTAAGGAATCCAGCCATGAGCGTTTTGATCAACAAGAGCACCAAGGTCATCTGCCAGGGCTTCACCGGCCAGCAGGGCACTTTCCACTCCGAACAGGCGGTCGACTACGGCACGAAGCTGGTCGGCGGCGTGACCCCGGGCAAGGGCGGGTCGCAGCACATCGGCCTGCCGGTATTCAACACGGTGCAGGACGCGGTCGACGAAACCGGTGCCGACGCCTCGATGATCTTCGTGCCGCCGCCGTTCGCGGCCGACGCGATCCTCGAAGCGGCCGATGCGGGCATCCGCGTCATCGTCGCGATCACGGAAGGCATTCCGGTGCTCGACATGCTGCGCGTCAAGAACGCCCTCAAGGGCTATCCGGATTCCGTGCTGATCGGACCGAACTGCCCCGGCGTCATCACGCCGGGCGAATGCAAGATCGGCATCATGCCGGGTCACATCCACAAGCCGGGCAAGGTCGGCATCGTGTCGCGCTCGGGCACGCTGACCTATGAAGCCGTGTTCCAGACCACCAATGCGGGCCTGGGCCAGTCCACGTGTATCGGCATCGGCGGCGATCCGATCAACGGCCTCAACTTCATCGATTGCATTCGTCTGTTCCAGGACGACCCGCAGACCGAAGGCATCATCATGGTCGGCGAAATCGGCGGCAGCGCCGAGGAAGAAGCCGCCGAGTTCATCGCCGAGTACGTGACCAAGCCGGTCGTCGCCTTCATCGCCGGCGCGTCCGCTCCGGCCGGCAAGCGCATGGGCCATGCGGGCGCGATCATCTCCGGAGGCAAGGGCACCGCGGCGGCGAAGTTCGCTGCGCTCGAGAAGGCCGGCGTGACCACGGTCAAGTCGCCGGCGGATCTGGGCAAGGCGATCACCGCGCGTCTGGCCGGCTGAGCTTAGTCCAGCCGTTTTGACGGTGCAGGTTTCGACGAAGGCCGCGGAGCGATCCGCGGCCTTCGTCGTTTTGCGGCCGAACGGATTTAGCCGCCGTAGCCGTCGGCGAACAGCTGGTCGTTTTCCCAGGCGCCGGCATCGCATTGGCCGTGGGTATCGGCCTTCGCGTCGTTGCGGCAGCGCGGCTGCAGGTCGCGGTCGCGATAGCGCGCGATGTACGCCGAGCTGTTGCAGAAGTCGACCAGCGGCGATGAAAACCGCGGCCGCCAGTCGGTCACGGCGCCGTTGAGGAATACGCCGGTATCCGTCTGCGCAACGGCGATGTTGCGCGTATGCGTGCCGTTGCCGTCGAGCAGGCCGCCGCTGCGCCGGACGATACAGTCGCTGACGTGCGGGCCGTACATGACCCACGGATACGGCGCATCGAGGAAGGCCGAGCTGTACGCCGAGAACACGGTCTGGTTCCAGCCGGCGACATCGATGCCGCGCTGCAGGTTGCCGTCGGTGCCGCGCCGCACGTTGCCCATGAAGGTGCTGTAGGCGATCTGCACTTCCGGCGGCTGCGCCGGCGCGACGTAGTACGCGCGGATGACCGCGCTGGCCTGGCTGGGCTGGTCGACCGAACGCTGGCCGGTGAACACCACGCCTTCGGCGCGCAGCAGCGAAGCGCCTTCGACGAAGATCGCCGAGGCTTCCTGCGCCTCGTTGTGCCGCACCACGGCCTGGGCCAGTTCGGCCTGCGAGGAATAGAGGGCGAGCGCGCCGCCGCGGCTGCCGGTTGCGGTGCCGCCGCCGGCGCGGTTCTGGCTCAGGCGCGTGCATTCGCGTTCGCGCGGGCACAGCCAGCCGAGGCCGTCGCTGGTATCGCGCGTCATACGCAGTTTCGCGCCGTTGCTCGCCGCGATGCCGCCGCCGCTGGTAACGGCATCGTTCCATTCGACGATGAGCTCCTGCGCATTCATCTGCGTCGAGGTGCCGAACAGATAGATGCCGCCGCCGATCGTGCCGGCGCTGTTGTGGTCGACCCGTGCGCCGGTGACGTCGTTGCGCGGCCCGCGCAGTTCGGGATTGCCGACCAGCAATGTGCCGCCGAGCAGGGCGATGCCGCCGCCCGCGCCCGCGGCGCTGTTGCCGTCGATGCGCACATCGTCGGCCTCGATATGCAGGTTGCCGTCGATGAGGTCCAGGCCCCCGCCGCTGCTGCTGGCGGTGTTGCCGCTGATGCGCGTGCCCGCCCGGAGCACCACCGTGTACTGGCCGCCGGGGCTGGTGCCGCGCACGGCGTGGATACCGCCGCCGCGGCTCGCGCGATTGCCGGAGACCTCGGTGTCGTCCAGCGACAGCTTAAGGAAGGTGTTGGTACCCGGACGCAGCCGGATACCGCCGCCGTCCGCGGACGGGTTGCCGCCGCCGCTGAGGTGCAGCCGGCTCAGGCGCACCTCGTAGCTGCCGGGCGCGGCCGGTTCGATGTTCAGCACCGGCGCATTGCCGTTGCCCGCGATCCCCGTATAGGGCGTGCCGAGGTCGGGATTGAGGTCGCAGTCGGCATAGCCGCCCTCGATCAGCACCGATTGGCCGTAGACGTTCAGCGCCTGCGCGCTGTAGCTCGCATTGTTGGCGACCATGACGTAGTCGAGGCCCGGACCATTGAGTTGCGCCGCGGTTATGGCCTGGGCAATCGTCGCGAACTGGCAGCGTGGGTCGGCAAGGTCGCCGACAATGAAATACTGCGGCACGGCCTGCGCGGCGCTGGCGGCGGCGAGCCCCAGCGCGGCGGCGCACGCGGCGCGGGCGAGACGGACGAATGGCATCGATGATTCTCCTGAGGGCGCAGCGCCGCAACCGCGCGGCACAAGGTCCCGTTACGCTGTGGCGGGCCAGGAATCCCAACGTCGACCGCGCGCGGGTGCCGCGGCGTAGCGCTGGGCTATGATTCGGCCTCTTTGCGCATCCCGCCGGTGAGGTCATGCCCGCACTCCGTATCGCCCTCGCCCAGTTCGATTTCCCGGTCGGTGCCGTGCTGCGCAACGAGGCGCGCCTGATCGAGCTGATCGCACAGGCCCGCGACGTCCATGGCGCCGATCTCGTGCTGTTTCCCGAGCTGTCGCTGAGCGGCTATCCGCCCGAAGATCTGCTCTATCGTCCGGGTTTCCTCGCCGAGTGCTCCGCCGCGATCGCGCGCGTCGCCGCTACGGTGAAAGGCATCGTTGCCGTGGTTGGCTGGCCCGAAAGCGCCGGCGCGGTGGTCTACAACGCGGCCAGCGTGCTGCGTGACGGCGCGATCGAACGCACCTACCGCAAGCGCGAGCTGCCGAACTACGCGGTATTCGACGAGCGGCGCTATTTCGAGGTTGATCCCGACGGCGAGCCCTGCGTGACCGAGGTCAACGGCGTCAACGTCGGCCTGGTCATCTGCGAAGACCTCTGGTTTTCCGAACCGCTCGCGGCCAGCGTGCGCGCCGGCGCGGAACTCGTGCTGGTGCCGAATGCCTCGCCGTTCGAGCGCGACAAGCACGCCCAGCGCGATGCTCTGCTCGCCGCGCGAGTGGCCGAGGCCGGCGTCGCGCTGGCCTATCTCAACGTCGTCGGCGGACAGGATGCGCTGGTGTTCGACGGTGCCTCGGTCCTGGCCGACGCGGACGGGCATATCCATCCGGCTGCGCGCGCGTTCGAGGACCATTGGCTCACCGCCGACTACGACGCCGCGACGCGGCGCTTCACGACCCGCGACTGGCCCGCCGAACACGACGAGGGCCGCGATTCGCTGGCCTGGCGCGCGATCGTGCGCGGCACGCGCGACTATTGCCGCAAGAACGGCTTCGACAAGGTCTGGCTCGGCCTCTCCGGCGGCATCGATTCGGCGCTGGTGCTGTGCGTCGCGGTCGATGCGCTCGGCGCGCAGAACGTGACCGGCGTGCGCATGCCGTCGCGCTTTACCTCGGGCCTGAGCAACGACCTCGCCGACGAGCAGGCGCAAGCGCTCGGCGTGAAGGTCATCGAAGTCGCCATCGAGGCGCCGTTCCGCGGCTTCCTCGACGCGCTCGCGCCGGCCTTCGCCGGCAGCGCGGCCGACACGACCGAGGAAAACCTGCAGTCGCGCAGCCGCGGCTGCATCCTGATGGCGCTGTCGAACAAGTTCGGCGGGCTGGTGCTGACGACCGGCAACAAGAGCGAGTACGCCGTCGGCTACGCCACGATCTACGGCGACATGTGCGGCGGCTACGCGCCCATAAAGGATTTGTATAAAACCGAGGTATTTGCACTGGCGCACTGGCGCAATGCGATCGCCGGCGCACCGGTCATTCCCGCCGCCGTGATCGCGCGTCCGCCCTCGGCCGAACTGCGCGAGAACCAGACCGACCAGGACTCGCTGCCGCCCTACGACGTGCTCGATGCGATCCTGCTGCGCCACGTCGACCAGGAGCAGTCGCGCGACGACATCGTTCGCGCCGGCTTCGACGCGGCGGTCGTGGACCGCGTGCTGCGCCTGGTCCGCATCAGCGAATGGAAGCGTCATCAGGCCGCGCCGGGACCCAAGGTGTCGCGACGCGCGTTCGGGCGTGAGCGGCGCTATCCGATCACCTCGGGCTGGCGCTAGGGAACCTCTACCAAGTCGATATTGGCATTTGATTCTGGAGCCCCCTTGAGTCAAGGGGGTGAAGTCATTGTTCACCTCGTTTCAAGGAAGAATCCTCTTTTCGAGGTGTCCTGAGATACTTGGCCACTACAGCCACTACAGCCACTACAGCCACTACAGCCAGCTCGTTCCGCGTCCTGGCCGCTGAATGCGCGTGCTATGGCCATAACGACTGCGCCGTGGCACTCACGGCGCAGGGCGGCATGTCTCAATCATCCAGACGCCATCGCACCCGTTCGCCGCCAGGCAGTCCCTGCAACTGGGCTGACTTTGCCTGGCCGACTGGCTCCTCGCTAGCTGACGGTATCCGATAAACCTCGGACTGTCCTTCCGCCACGATCAGCAAGGCCTGGTTGGCGGCAAGGCAGGTCGCCGATGGCCAGTCGCCGCGCTGCCAACAGTGGCGCACTGCCCAGCGCGGCAGATCGATTTCGTGCACCGCCCCCGCTTCGTCCACCGTGACATGCTCTCCGGCTATGCAACCGGCTTCATCGAGCGCCTGTTGCCATGCGCTGGCCAGTGGACATACCACGCCGATCGCGGCGCGCGCCTCCTCCGGCAGAAAAGACACGTGCAATGGATGTCGCGGCAACAGAGCGGCGACATGGCTGCGCCAGGCGGGGCCCAGATGCGCCTCTGCCTGCGCCGGATCGCCCGAATAGAAATGCCGGCCCAAGTGGTGCCAGAACGGCGATCGTCCGTCGGCTTCGCGCAGGCCTGGCAACTCCACGATAACCCGACCCGGTCGGGTCACGCCGTTGCAACTCGAGAGCGTCTCGAGCGCGCCGCGCAACAAAAAGCGCAGAACGCGGATGTCGGCATCGGCGCAAACGGCGACATCGGCGATTTCCGCTGCGCCGGTCAGGTCGCTGGCGAGCAGCAAGGTGCGCTCGCGATGAAACAAGCCGAGCTCCGGGGCTGCATGCACGACGCATCCGAGGTGATACCAGTAGCGGGGTTCCTGCAGGCCGATTTCCTGCCGCACGCGCACGGCGCCGAGCAGGCGGCAAGTGTCGTCGCCGACCGACTCGGCAACCCACATGGCATCGGCATCGGCGATATGGCTGCGTGGAAAGGGCCGCAACATCGCCACGGCGGCAGCATCGGGCTCGCGCATCGCGCGAAAGCGCCACAGCGTCATGACCGCGCTCCTTGCGGCAGTTCAAATTCCGTAATGCGACATCGCGATCCGAGATCAAGGTCCGGTGGCGACAGTTCTGCGACGCTGCCCCCGATGCCCAGCGTGGCGCGAAATCGCGTCCGGACTGCGCTGGCCGCGAGGTGCCAGCACGTCCCGGGCAAATTCTCGGTTGCCCCTACGACCCGCGATCGCGCAATGGTCTTCAACATGCCTGCTCGTTCCTGCACCGTCGGCCCACCATCAAAAATGTCGATGTAACTTTCGGCGTCGAACCCCTCGTCCAGCAGGATGGAGAAGGGTAATGCGGCAACGGGATGAAGTTGTCCGATTGCCCACTGTGCGTCTTCCGGCAACAGCGGAACATACACCGGCGACTGCGGCATCAGCTCGGCGATGAATGACTTGCTGCGCTCTCCGACCAGGCGTTCCACGCTCGGGTAGTCCATGCCAAAAAACCGGCGTCCTACGGCGTTCCAGAACGGACAGCGTCCGCTGTCGTCGGCCAGTCCCGGGCTTTCGGCCGCAATACGATCGGCAAACCGATCGGCGAACTGCGCGATGAAAAGCAAACGACCGCGTGACAGCAGTTGGGGGGCGAGCGTGTCGGAATAGGCAGGCTCGATATAGAACGAAGTCAGCAGGCTGACCCCTGTCAGGTCGTGGCACAGATGCAAAGTGTGAATGCGGTTGCTTGCTCTCAACGCTTTACTTCGGTGCACCACGTATTCGTTGCGATAGCTGTAGAAGCGATCGGAAAACCCGGCGCGCGCAGCGATACCGCTCGTTCCGACAATCTGATTGCACTGTCGGTCTTCAAGCACGAACAGATAGATTTCTTCGCCACTGGCATCGTCCGTGGCGAAGGATTGCAACGAGCGTTCAACACGTTCGGCCAGCGCGGCGCGGTCGGGCGGCAGGGTGGTAATGCCGTGCGCGCTGGCATGGGCAAAGCGCTCCAAGAACGGCAAGTCGGCGACCTCGCACGGCCGCAATACATAGCGCGCGGAATCGTTGGGGGAAGCGTTCATGGCGTCTCCGTCGTGGGGATGGGCACGCTGGCGGGCTCCGGCTGCCGCCAGGACGCAAGGCGCGTGCTGCGCTCGTCACGCGGCGTGCGACCAAAGTAGGTTCGGTAGGCGGTCGAAAAGTGCGCACCCGAGGCGAACCCGCAAGCCAGACCGATCTGCAGAATGGATTGAGAACTTTGGCGCAGCAATCGCTGCGCGCGCGCCAGGCGCAGTTCCAGATACCAGCGTGACGGAAGCGCATCGAGATGTTGCTTGAACAGACGCTCGAGTTGACGACGTGATACACCGACGAGGCCGGCGATATCTTCCGTCGACAGCGGCTCGCTGAGGTTGTTTTCCATGAGCGCTATCGCGTCGGCGAGCTTGCACGATCCGCCCAGGCGTGCGGTAGCCGGCGCGCGCTGGCGCTCTTGCACCGCTCGCAACCGATCGAGGCCAAACTGTGGCGCCAGTTGCAGCGCCAAGGGTTCACCGTGGCGCAACGCCATCCAAGCGAGAAACAGATCGATACTGGCGCCATGACCGGCACAGGTGAGACGTGTGCGGTCGACCTCGTAGAGATGATTGGAGACTAGGCTGTTCGGAAAGCGCTCTGAAATCGCTTCCCTTTGCGCCCAATGAGCCGTCCAGCGGTAACCCTCCATGAGTCTGGCGAGCGCGAGCCAGGCGCCGCCGTTGCCGCATCCGCCAAGCACACCACCCGCGGCGGACAATGCGCTGCCGAGGGAATGAAGTAGCGCATCCGGCGTTTCACGCTCGCCCGGCAAGTCTTCCGCCATCACATACAGGGCGCCGACAGGGCCCACCGTCGTGAGGCTCGCCTCCACGGCCAGCGCGGCTCCGGATGCCGACGGGACTGCGACAGCGTCGATGCCGACTAGCCGCGGTGCATAGGCGCGCTCACCGAGCAGCTCGTTGGCCGCACGCAGTACGTCCAGCGCGCCAGCCAGGGACAGCAAGTCGAAACCCGGGCGCAAGAGAAAGGCGCAATGCAGGGTCTGGCCATGTAGATGGCGCATGTGCGTTATTTCAGGCCAGCGCTGAGGAACTGACGCAGACGATCGCTGCGGGGTTGGGCCAGCATCTCACGCGGCGATCCGGATTCTTCGATGCGACCCTGGTGCAGGAAAATGAGTTGGTTCGACACTTCGCGCGCAAAACCCATCTCGTGGGTCACCACCACCATGGTGCGACCCTCGGCCGCGAGCTCGCGCATCACATTCAGCACTTCTCCGACCAATTCGGGGTCGAGCGCCGAGGTGGGTTCGTCGAACAACATGACGTCGGGCTCCATCGCCAGCGCACGCGCGATAGCCACGCGTTGCTGCTCACCGCCGGAGAGGTGTGCCGGGTAGACCTGTTCGCGGTGGCCAAGGCCAACCCGCTGCAACAGTGCATGCGCACGCTCCGACGCTGCCTCGCGCGATAGGCCCAGCACCTGAATAGGCGCTTCGATGACGTTCTCGAAGGCCGTTCGATGCGACCACAAATTGAAATTCTGGAACACCATTGACAGCCGTGTTCGCCAGCGTCGCAATTGACCCGCATCGGCGGCGCCGAGGCTGCCGTCGCGCTCGCGCCGCAAACGCAGCGTTTCGCCATCCAGCGTGAGTTCGCCCTCGTTCGGTCTTTCGAGCAAGTTCAGACAGCGCAGCAATGTGCTCTTGCCCGAGCCGCTGGAGCCGATCAGCGCGATCACATCCCCGCGCTGCGCCGCCAGCGATACGCCGTTCAGCACGTGGCGAGCACCGAAGCGCTTGTGGAGATTGTCAACACGTAGTACCGCGGTCATGCCAATGCGCTCCTCGAAAGCCACATCACAGCTCAAGCCGACAGCAACTTGCCAGTTCGGACTGCGTCGATTCCGGCGACCTTCCCGATGCTGGTGCCCGCATGCACGATGCGGGTGCTTTCGCGTGCGTAGAGCAGGCCATCGATGGGGCTGCGAACCGGATGTCCGGTATTACCCAGCGGATCGATGATCTCGGCGACGATGTCGCCCTCGCGCAATTCGCTGCCGAGCCCACGCAGAAAGACCAGCACGCCGCCGCTCGGCGCAAGCAGCGGCATCGACCCCGACAACGGCCGCGGGGCGCGGCGTAACGGGTCCAAAGCCGGCTGGTTGCCGGCAATGAAACCGCGCCAGCGCAGGTAGGCGATCAGCGCGTTGGCATCGCGCTGCGCGAGTTCATGGCTCACATCGGCTTCACCGCGCAGTTCCACCGTGACGGCGACGCAGGCGTTGGGCAGCGAGACTGAGCGTCCGAGACGTGCACTCAGACGAGCTGCGAGCCGGTTCCAGAACATCGAGCAGGCCTCATCGAACGGGTCGTCACCGGAATCCTCTGCCAATAGATTGAGCTCGGTTCCCAGTGCGCGCGCCAGCGGCATGACATCGTCCCACAGCGGCGTGGTCGTATACAGATGCAACAAGCCTTCGGTATCGCAGTGGAGGTCGATCACGAGATCGGCATCAATCGCGATGCCGAGCAGGAACTTGCGCAGGCTAGCCAGTTCGTTATGGACCTCGAGCGCCATGCAAGCCGTGCGCGATGCGGCACGGATCTGTGCGACACCAGGCAGCGATGTCGCGTCCAAAGGCTCCAGCAAAGCGGCCGCGTGTGCGCTGAGGTCGGCGTAGTGGCGATTGAAATTCTCGCCCCGGTCCAGGGCGAACCGGCCTATGCCGCGACCGAGCACGCGCTGATTCATGCCCAGCGGATTGGCAGCGGGCACCAAGACGACTTCGCCCAACAGCGCATTGGCGCCTTCCAACGCATGCAACTGCTCGCGCAGATGATGCGCGACGAGCATGCCCGGGGGCTCATCCGCATGCAGCGATGCCTGGATGACCGCTTTTCGGCCGCAGTCGAGCGGGCCGAAATGCAGGCTGTGCAAGTAGCGCTGCGTTCCAGGCGACGCAGAAACCAGGGTGTGAATATGGGTACGCATGTTCCAGTCCTGACGTTCAATCCGTTCGACGCAGTGGCGCCACCCAGTGGCGCTCCGCGGCGTGAAACAGCGCGACCAACGCAAAGGTAATCGCGGCATAACCCAGCGCTGCCCCGATGAACGCGGGAAACGGCAAATACAGTCGCGAGTTCACTTCACGTGCCGCGCCGGTCAAGTCCACGATGGTCACCACACTGGCCAGCGATGTGCCGTGCAACATCATGACGGCCTCGTTGGAATAGGCGGGCAGGGCTCGCCGAAAGGCCGAAGGCAACAGGATGCGGCGCAGGTTCTGCCAGGGCGTCAAGCCGAACGCAACGCCGGCTTCGGCCTCGGCCGGGGGCAGTGCGCGCAAGGTGCTGGCCAGGATCTCGGTGGTATAGGCGCAGGTGTTCACCGCAAACGCGGCGATAGCGCAAAACCAGGCCGAACTCAGGAGTGGCCACAGCGCGCTAGCACGCACCGTCGGGAATTGAGCCAATCCGTAGTACAGCAAAAACAACTGTACCAACAGAGGTGTGCCACGCACGACATAGGTAAAGGTGCGCACCGGCCAGCGCAGCCAGGGATAGGCCGAATTGCGCAGCACCGCCAGCGGCACTGCGGCGCTAAGCCCTAGGGCCAGGGCGGAGACCAGCAAGCACAGCGTGATCGCCGCGCCTCGCGCGTACAGCGGCAGGTAGTCCGACAGTATCCCCATGCTCATCCAAGGCCGCGTGCAGTAAGGGTGCGCTGGATTACTGCGGCTATTCCTTCGGACGCCGCGCAGAAACCCAGATAGACCAGGCCGACCACCGCGTAAAACAAGAAAGGCTGGTGCGTGGCGCCCGCGGCAAGCCCGGCTCGCTGGGTGAGGTCAGTAAGGCCGATGACCGACACGATGGCCGTGCTCTTGATCAGCACCAGCCAGTTGTTCAGAAGTGGCGAGAGCGCGTGCCGCAACATCTGCGGAGCCAATACACGGTGCCAGAGCGTCGAGCGTTTCATGCCGAACGCCACGGCGGCTTCGATCTGACCCGTCGGAATGGCGAGATAGGCGCCGCGCAAGCTCTCAGTAAAATACGCCCCGTAGATGAAGCCCAGAGTCGCGACGCCGGCGACAAAGGGATCGATGTCCACCTGCGCATCGTGCCGAACCTGGGCCAACAGCCTATCGATCATCACTTGTCCGCCGAAAAACACCAGCAACATCAGAACAAGGTCGGGAACGGCACGGATCACAGTCGTGTATACCGTGGCGAGCGTACGAGCCATGCGCCATCGCGATAGCTTGGCCGCGCAGCCCGCTACACCAAGGCTCAACGCCAGTCCTAGCGAACACAGCGCCAGTACGAGGGTCAGTGCCGCCCCACGCAGCAGGCTGTTCCCATAGCCGAGCAGCAGTCCGCTTTGCTCCCTGTGCGCCGCAGGCGCATCTTCGTACAGATTGAAGTCGACGTAGCGAGACTGGATCGTCGTGTAGGTGCCGTCCGTACGAATGGCGGCGATAGCGGCGTTGAGCTTGTCTCGCAACACGGTGTCGCCTTTGCGCACCGCAATGCCGGCGCCTTCTCCGAAGTATTCCGGCTGGACGAACAACGGGCCGGCGAACGCAAAGTCGGCGCCGTCGGCGTGGCTAAGAAAGCCCACATGGGCCGCCACCGAATCGCACAGCACCGCATCGATACGGCCGCTGGCAAGATCCAAAAATGCGTCGTCTTGTTTGGTGTAGCGAACGATCTCGCTGCGCACGAACGAATCGGTGGCAAATCGGTCGTAGCTGCTGGCGCGCTGCACGCCGATGCGACGGTCTGCCAGGCCTGCGACTGACGCATCCGGCAGACTGCCACGGCGAGCCACCAGGCGTCCCGGTGTCTTGTAATACTTGTCGCTGAAGTCGACGGACTGCTTGCGTTCCGCGGTGATGGACAGTGAAGCAATCACTGCGTCGATCTTGCTCGCATTCAAGGCGGGGATCATGCCGTCGAAATTTTGTTGCACCAGCTCGCAGGGTGTCTGCATTTGTGCGCAGAGGGCGCGCGCGATGTCGATATCAAAGCCCGATAGCTCGCCGTCGGGTCCTACCTGGCTGAAAGGCGGGTAGGCCCCTTCGACGCCGATGCGCAGAGGCATCGTCCCCGTCGCGCCCGCGCCGGCGCAGAGCAAGGACGACATGAGCAATCCCTGCGCGAGGCGCATTAAGGAGACCATGGCGAGTACAACGGCGTTGCCATGCGAACCGGCGTGACATCCAGATACACCTTGCTGACCGTATAGGACTCGCCTCCGGACGTTGCGGTGAACCAGCCGCTGCTGTCCTGTTTTCGATAGAAGCGAAAATGGAAACCCGGTGCTGCAGGAGCACCAGTGATTCCTGGGCGAAACGCGAGTCCACGGACCTCGCTATCCACGCCATCGATGAGATGTGTCATGGCCTGTACGACCACGCGGTCGCCGAGGATGTCCGGATAGAACGCAGAGTCTCGGTAGTATGGGCGGAATTCGCCGGATTGCGGATCGATAAGGCGACCGGCTGCTTTCTCATGTGCGGGCGTGACAGCGAACGTGGACAGTACCAGCCGGTCGCCATTTTCGAGATAGGTCAACCGCGCGCCGCGCAGATTGAAAGTACCCAAGCGCTCGTCCTGTGTGGCACCGTCGAGGTCCACGACGATCGCGCCACTGGCTCCCAGCACTTCAATGCGTTCGCCCTGCACGATGGCCGCCGTGTTCTCGTCCACGCCCAAGCCGTAGCGATAGTTTTTGCCCTGCATCAAGGGCAGCAGGCGACCGAGTCTGCCGCGGCGCAGGAAATGCTGATCGACGAACAGGGCAGGTCCTACGAAGCCGAGTCCCCGATCGATTTCCTGGCCCTCGCGCAACCGGCCCTGCATCACGGCCAGGGTATCCTGGGCGTCGCGGAACATCGTTTCGCTCATGACGGCAGCGCCGGCCGACGTACCCGCAACGACGCCCCCGCGACGATAGACCTCCCACACCGCCTCCAGCACCGGCGTCTTCACGCCTTGCGGCTGCAGAGTATCGACGATGCGTTCCTGAGCACCGCCGGCGAAGAACACACCGCGCGCGGCACGAACCTTCGCCACCCATTTCGGGTCGCGAACTGCCGCCGCCGAGTCGATCCCCGGCCACGCGGGGGCTATCGGCAGTACCTCGACACGGGCACCGTGTTTGCGCAGGGTGGCGGCGATGCGCTCGCCGCTCTCGCGGGGCTCGCCCGAGGCAGTGGGCAGCACCACGAAACGCGCGCCCTTGCCGCCCGCCAGGGCGACCAGGCGCGACCAGACCATCGCATTGTCGTAGGCGAGTGCACCCCCGATCGGCACGGCATAGCCATCAGCGGCGACGCAATCCAGAGCGGATAGCCCTGCAAGGAGTCCTGCGCCAAGAGCAACCAGGAAAGAAAAACATCTCATCGCGACGGCGTCTGAAAGGGGTGGGGCAGATCATCGCATTCGCGCCTCACCGCGGGGCCGAATAGGTCGGACCAATGACGAATCCGACAACCCTATGTCGCAATGACGCAAGCCTCACGCGAGTCCCTATCGCGAATGCGACAGCAAGTTGTCAGAGCGCGACGCGCCGCCTGCAGCCCCGTATCGACCTGCGTGGTGGCTCCGTAGAGTCCCTTCTCGCCGTCCCGGTGGGCGGTTGGTCCCACGTCGCAACGTGGCCACACGTCTTTTGGGGGATACTGTATGAGTCACGTTGTTCCGCGCGTCGCCTGGCCTTTCCGGCGCCGCCGCCAGCCATCCGTGGCCTTTCTCATCTTCTGTGGTGTCGCTATGCCGGTTCCTGCGGTCATCGCCGCGGATCCTGCCACCGATCCTGTCGCTGACAGCAAAGCAGGCACGCAGACCCTGGAAACGGTAGTGGTCACCGGTTCGCGTATCAAACGCCTGGATGGCGAAACCGCCCTTCCCGTGCAGGTGATCACGCGCGAAGACATCGCGCGCTCCGGATTCACGACCGCTGCAGAACTGGTCAAGACGCTCAGCGCCAACACGGCCCCGTTGTCCGACGGTGCCAGCATTACCGACAGCACCTCCGGGCAGCGCGGCTTCAACGGCGCCAATCTACGCGGCATCGGCGTATCCAGCACGCTGATCTTGCTCAATGGCCGGCGCCTGGCCAATTTCGCCTCGCCCGGCGACAACGCGGGGGTCGATCTCAACAACATTCCGGCCGGTGCTATCCAGCGCGTGGAAGTGCTCAAAGACGGCGCCTCGGCCATTTATGGCACCGACGCGATCGGCGGCGTGATCAATTTCATTACGCGCAAGGACTATCAGGGACTTGATCTCGATGCGTACGTCGGCGCGACCGAGCAGGGCGGAGCGGACAAACGCACGGCGACGGTAAGCGGCGGTTTTGGCGACCTGCAACAAGACCGGTACAACGTTTTCGCCGCGGTAGATCTGCAAAAGCTGGGCGCCTTGCGCTCCAGCGAGCGTGACTTCATTCAGGAGCGGCCGCTTGCCACCACCTTGCCGGCGCTGATGTCGAGCAATACGTTTCCAGCAAACATTGACATCAACTCTGCACAGCGTCAGGCCTTGATCAACGCGGGCCTGCTGCCCGTCGGCGCCAGCCGCAATCGCATCAATCTCAGCGCACCGGACTGCAATCCACCTGCCACCGTGAACGCCCCGCAAGGGCCGGGCGGTCCGCTCGCCTGCAGCTATGACTACATGGGAGACACCGAAATCTATCCGGAGGCTACGAAGCTTAGTTTCGTGGGCCGTGTCACGGCACAGGTGTCCGACTCCAGCCGCGTGTTTGCTGAAGCCATCTATGCGGATGCGGATACCACCTATCGATTGAGTCCCAATCCGCAACGCATCCGCAATCTGCCGATAGCCTTGCTGCCCGACCCCTACCGTACGGCGCTCAGCGCCACAGGGCTGCCGCCGACGTTCAGCGGTATTCGCTTGCGCATGACCGAGGCGGGAAACCGGACCAACGAAGTAACCAGCACCGCGCAGCGGTATGTGGCCGGCGCGGAAGGTACGCTCGGTGAGTGGGATTACGATGCGGCCTTGACCCGCAGTGTCAATACGACTGCCGATCGGTACGTCGACGGCTACGTGCTGTACGACCAGTTCGTGGCCGGCGTGCTCGGCGGGACCATCAATCCGTTCGGTGCTTCGTCGGCCGCGGGTCAGGCCTTGATTGACAGCATCAAGATCGACGACAAAGCGCGCCGGTCACGCGGGGTGAGCCAAGGCGTCGATGCGAATGTCAGCCGCGCGCTGATGGAACTCGGCGGAGGCAGCGTTGGCCTCGCGCTGGGCGCGGAGGCGCGACGCGAGACGCAGCAGTTCACGCCTTCGGCTTTGCTGTTGAGCAACAACATCGCGGGTGATCGTGACAACACGCTAAGCCCTGGCCAAACGGACCCCGGGTTGCTCGCCACGAGCGACGGCCGCAATGTCGCGTCGGCCTATGCCGAGTTGAACGCGCCGTTCAGTTCGACCTTGGAGATGCAGGCGGCGCTTCGCTACGACCGCTACAGCGGGGTCGGCGATACCGTGAATCCGAAGCTCGGTATTCGCTGGCAGCCTCGCGACGAAGTCCTGGTGCGCGGTTCCGCCGGCACGGGCTTCCGCGCGCCGTCGCTGAACGATTTGAATCGGCCCACCATTTTTGGCTCCGCATCGAGCTTCCTCACCGACCCGCAGTGCGTGGCCGAGCAGGGGAGCATCGACCTGTGCACGGATCAGTATCCGGTGGAGCGTCGCAGCAATCCGGACCTGAAACCGGAACGGTCGCGCCAGTTCTCAGCGGGCGTCGTTTTCGAGCCCAACCCGAATTTCAACATGAGTGTGGACTACTGGAACATCGTAAAAAAAGATGTCATCAGCACGCTCGGCGAACAGATCATCATCGAGAGTCCTGAAAAATATAACGGCCGCTACATCCAGCGCGACGAAGACGGCTTTATCACCAGCATCCTGTTGCAGAAGGAGAACCAAGGCCGTCTCAAGACCTCCGGCCTGGATTTTGCCGCCACCCTGCGCAGCGCCGAGTCAGACTACGGGCGATTCGGTGTCGACTTCAGCAGCACGTGGGTATTCAGGTACGACCGTCAGTTCGGTCCGCTGGAGTCCTACCGAAGCAATCTCGGCCGCTTCCTCAACGACCAGGTCATCCAGCGCTGGCGCCATCGCGTGTCTTTCAACTGGGATCGCAGTCCGTTGGAACTGCACCTCGTCAATACGTTTTCGTCGGGTTATCGCGATCAAAACACGACCTACGATCCGTTCAGCGATGCGCCATTGCCGGCGCGTGACGTGAAATCCTATTCGTTGTGGGATCTCAGCGGTTCATGGCAAGCACGCGAAAATTTGAAGTTACGCGCCGGTATACAAAATCTACTCAATACCGATCCACCGTTTTCCAATCAGGCCTATTACTTCCTCGCAACCTACGACCCCACCTACACCGACCCCCGCGGCCGCTCGTACTATGTGAGCGTGCATTACCGCTTCAAGTGAACGACTTTCGTCAGGCGTTAACGGAGCACAACACTGGTGTTGTGTTCCGTTAATACGTTGAAAAAGTAATTCCGGACGGTGTTCAACAGCGAAGCTGGTCAAGACGCCAGAATTCTTGAAGTATTCGTGGAACACAACACTAGTTGTCGGCGCAGGCATCCAGCGCGATCCCCGCCGCGCCGAGCAGTCCCGGATTGGGGTGCCGCACGGCGATGGTAGGGATCTGTGCCATGGTCGGGGTGAAGCGGCCCTTGGCGTCGAAGCGCGCGCGGAAGCCGCCACGGCGCAGGGTCGGTAGCAGCGGCTCGAGCAGGCCGCCGCCGAGGAATACGCCGTCCCAGGCGCCGTAGGCGAGGACGAGATCGCCGGCGATGGCGCCGAGGATTTCCGCGAACAGGTCGATCGCGCGCACGGCCTGCGCATCGCTCGCGTCGTTGGCGCCTTGCATGACCTGTTCCGGGGTCGTCGCGCGCCTCGGTGCGGCGGTGATCGCGCAGACTGCGCCGTAGAGATTCACCAGGCCGCTGCCGCAGATCAGGCGCTCGTTGGAGACGCGCCCGAAATCGCGGCGCAGATGGTTGAGCACGGCGATCTCCTCGTCGGTGCCCGGCGCGAAACTGAGATGACCGCCTTCGGTCTCCAGCACGATCGTGCGGCCCTGGCGCCGCAGCAGCGCACCGACGCCCAGTCCGGTGCCCGGCCCGACGACGGCGACGCAGCGGTCGTGGCTGCCGTCGAGTTCCGGCGCTGCGGGTGCGCCGAGCCGTTCGAGATCCGGTACGCGCAGCAGCGGCAGGCAGCGGCTCTGCGCGGCGAAGTCGTTGACCAGGCGCACCGACGCCAGGCCGAGTTGCTGCGCGACGGTGGCGGCCGATACGGTCCAGGGCAGATTGGTGATCTTCACTTCGCCCGCATCGACGCGGCCCGCGATCGCGAACACCGCCTGACCGGGCCGCGCGCCGATCTCTTCCAGGTAGCGCGCCGCCGCCTCGCCAAGACTCGAATGCTCCGCCGCGCGGTAGCGGCGCACGCTGTCGGGCCTCAGCGGCACTTGCGCCGATTCGCACAGGGCGAAGCGCAGGTTGGTGCCGCCGATGTCGGCGAGCAGGATCAGGTTGGCATCGGGCATGGCCGGTTCCGCAGGTCGAGATCGGCAAGCATAGCCGCGGCGATGGCCGTTCCGCAGCCGGACGGGATCTGCGGGCCGCCGTCGGTGGATCTGCACGCTACGGGTCGAGCACCGTGCCGCGGCTGGCGATGGCCTCGGCGTACAGCCGGGCGCTGGATTTCAGCGCGCGTTTCTGCGCCGCCGCAAACGATCAGCACCGGCGGGTCCGCCATCGACGGCGTGCGCATCGACGACCTGGCGCCGCGCGAAAAACCTTCGCCTGGGCCGCAGGCCCGGATCGCACGCGTACCGCCGGGCGATCCGCCCGCCGCGAATGTGCGCCTTCACACGAGCCGGCACGGCTGCATTACTTCGATGCGCACACGGGTTTACGGCTGGACTGACCGGCGCGCCGGTGGGGCTCAGGCGTCCTGCAGCGACTGCAGACGTTCGCGCGCGCGGTCCCACAGCCGCTGCACGGTGCGCAAGGGCAGGCGCAGGGCTTCGGCAATCTCCACTTCGCTCAGGCCGCCGAAGATGCGGCCATCGAGGACGTGGACCAGGCGTTCGTCCTCGCGGCCGAACTCGTCGAGCACCGCGTCGAGGCTGAGCAGTTCGGCCGCCTCGCGCAGTGCCTCGGCCGTGGCCGGATCGGACTCGCCGCCGCGGTGACCCTCGATCCGTTCCCGCGCATGGCTGACGAGGATCTGGCGCATCGCGCGGCCGGCGAGGGCGAGGAAATGCGAACGGTTGACGACGGCGCCGTTGCCGATCTCGCCGGCGATGCGCGTGTAGCAATCGCGCACCAGCGCCGGCGCATCCAGCGTATCGGGCTTGCCCGAGGTGCTCGCGCAGCGCGCAAGGCGCAGCAAGTCGTCATGCAGCACGGCGACTACACGTTCCCAGGCGGCGTGATCGCCGGCGTGGGCCCGCTCCAGCAGCAGAGTGATTTCGCTCACCGCGGACTCTCCCTGGTCGGATGATGTTGCTGCGCTGCGGGGCGGTGCCGGACTCAGCCGCGATCAGTGAACGGGATCAGGCGCTTCCAGCTCTGTCGCTTCGGCGGGTACTCGCCCTTCAGATACCGATGCTCGGGGTAATTGAGTTCGAGCACTCGGCGCGTGTCGGCGCTGAGCTGTTCCTGGCCGAGGCGGGCATAGGCTTCGGTCATGATCGCGAGCGCGTCGCCGGCCTGCGGCGTGCGCTGGTAGGTCTCGACGACTTTCTCGGCGCGGTTCGCGGCGGCGACGTAGGCTTTCTGGCGCAGGTAGAACAGGGCGACGCCGACTTCGGCCTGGGCCATGTTGTTGCGCAGGTAGATCATGCGCTGGCGTCCGTCGCCGGCGTAGCGGCTGTCCGGGTAGCGCTTGACCAGTTCGCCGAAATCCTCGAACGACTGCAGGGCATAGGCCTGGTCGCGCTTGGTCTCGTCGCGGTTGATATAGCGTTCGAGCAGGCCGTCGGAGCGGGCGAAGTTGATCAGGCCGCGCATATAGAAGGCGTAGTCGATGTGCTTGTGCGTGGGATAGGTCTTGATGAAGCGGTTGACCGAGGAGTACGCCTCTTCCTCCTTGTGGTCCTTGAACTGGGTATAGGCCAGTTCGAGTTGCGCCTGTTCGGTATAGGCACCGAACGGAAAGCGTGCGACGAGGCGTTCGTAGGTGCGGGCAGCTCGGTCCAGATTGCCGTTCTGCAGGGCTTCTTTGGCCAGGGCATAGACCTGGTCCACTGGCAGGGTCTCGACCGGGTCGGTCTTCTTGCCACCGCGCGAGCAAGCGCCGAGGCTCAGCAACGCAGCAAAAAAAACCAGTCGGATCAGCAGGGAAACTCGCATGGGACGGCCACGCTCTGCGAAAATGCGGGCCGCGATCATAGCCCAAAGAGTTCCGCCTCGCCCCGGCCAGGCCAAATCCCCGATGAACGACTCCGTAAAGCTTCAAACCCTGGAAGTCCCGCTGGACCAGGCCGGCCGCCGCTTTGACCAGGTATTGGCCGAGCTGTTTCCCGATTATTCGCGCTCGCGCCTGACCGCCTGGATCAAATCCGGGGACGCCCTGCTCGACGGCGCCCCGGCGGCGCCCCGGCAGATCCTCAAGGGCGGTGAGACCGTCAGCGTCATGGCGATTGCCTCGCAGGAGGTGCCGCTGGCACCCGAGGAAATCCATCTCGACATCCGCTACGAGGACGCCGATGTCCTCGTGATCAACAAGCCGGTCGGCCTGGTCGTGCACCCGGGTGCCGGCAATCCCGACGGTACGCTGCAAAACGCGCTGCTGCATTTCGATCCGAAGCTCGTCGAGATCCCGCGCGCCGGCATCGTGCATCGGCTCGACAAGGACACCTCCGGGCTGATGGTCGTGGCACGCTCGCTGCGCGCCCATACGACGCTGGTCGAGCAGCTGTCCGAACGCGCCATGCACCGCCAGTACGAAGCGCTGGTCGTGGGGCCGATGATTTCCGGCGGTTCGGTCGACGCGCCGATCGGCCGGCATCCCAAGGACCGCGTCAAGCAGGCCGTCGTCGACGAACCGGCCGGCCGGCCGGCCGTTACCCACTACCGCGTCCGCGAGCGCTTCCGCGCACACACCCTGGTGCAGTGCAATCTCGAGACCGGGCGCACCCACCAGATCCGCGTGCACATGGCGCATATCCGCCACCCGCTGGTCGCCGACACGCTCTACGGCGGCGGCATGCGCCTGCCCAAGGGCGCGACGCCGGAATTGACCGAGGTGCTGCGCGCGTTCAAGCGTCAGGCACTGCATGCGGAAAAGCTGGAATTCGCCCACCCGGCCGGCGGCAGGACGATTTCGGTCGAAGCCGAGCGGCCGCAGGATCTGGCCGATCTCATCGAGGCGCTGCGCGGCGACACCAAGGTCAACGGTGAGGCCGACAACGCGCGGTCGCGACGCTAGCGCATGAAGCGCCTCGCAACGGGCAACGATTCGACGACCTCGGGGCCGCTGTTTCCCGAAGTGCCGCTGGCGCCCGGCGTCACCGCGCTAGTGACGACACGCCGGCTGGCCGGCGCGTCGCCGTCGCCGTTCGACGACTGCAATCTCGGCTCGCGCTGCGGCGATGCGCCCGACAACGTCGCCGCCAATCGCGCGGCGCTGCACGCCGCGCTGGACCTGCCGTCGGAACCGCTGTGGCTGCGTCAGGCGCACGGGACCGCGGTCCATGTTCTCGACGCGCCCGGCGATCCGGCGCGCGATCACCACGACGATCCGGTCGCCGACGCGGCCTATACCAACCGGCCCGGACTGGTCTGCGTGATCCAGACCGCCGATTGCCTGCCGCTGTTGATCGCGAGCGCCGACGGCAGCGAGGTCGCCGCCGTGCATGCGGGCTGGCGCGGCCTGGCTGCGGGCGTCATCGAGGCCACGCTGGCGAAGTTCGATGCGTCGCCGGTCCTGTTGCGCGTCTGGCTCGGACCGGCGATCGCGGCGAACAGCTATGAAGTGGGCGACGAAGTCCGCGCCGCGTTCATCGCACAGGACGCCAGCGCGCAGTCCGCCTTCACCGCGACCCGCACTGGCCATTGGCTGTGTGATCTGTATGGACTCGCGCGACAGCGCTTGAACGCCGCTGGCGTGCGCGAGGTGTCGGGCGGCGGGTTCGATACGTTTTCGGACGAGCGCTTCTACTCGCACCGGCGCGCGCGGCCGACGGGACGATTCGCGAGCCTGATCTGGATACACCCGCCCGGCGCCCGCGGACGCGGCCCCTTGCTGCCGGATGCGCGCATTGGCACATCGAAGTTGATTTTTCCGCGATTGCTCGGCAGCGCATTCGCGCGTTTGCCGGCGACCGTGCAGGCGCTGCACCTGCAGCCGGGGCAACGCCGCTACACCGGTGCGGCGACGATACGCCGCGGCCGCAACTGGCTGGCGCGGCTGTGCGCCTTCGTCACCGGCATGCCGCCGGCGATGCAGCAGGCTCCGCTGTCCGTCGACATCGTCGCCTCGCCCGATGGCGAGCAGTGGACGCGCAACTTCGACGGCCACCGCATGCGTTCGCGCATGTGGCGCAAGCACAATCGTCTGTGCGAGCGGCTGGGTCTCGTCACCTTTGCGTTCACGCTCAGCCTCGACGGCGCGGCGCTGTGCTGGCGCGTGGACAAGGTCAGTGCGCTCGGCATCCCGCTGCCGGCGCACTGGTTTCGCGGCGTCTATGCGCGCGAGTCCGAAGAAGAGGGCCGCTACTGTTTCGAGGTCGCCGCGGCGCTGCCGCTGGCTGGCGAACTCGTGCACTACCGCGGCTGGCTCGACGTGCCGCACGGTCGTGCCGCCGGAGATGCGCGGCGCATCGACGACGAAGACGGCGTTGAGCTCGACGACATCGCTTCGGGGGGCGGCGATGGCAGCGACACCGACACGGATCTGACCGGTGGCGCATTCCGCGCGTTCGGCCGGCTGTTCCGCCGTGGCGATACGCGCGGCGATTCCGACAGCGGCGGCGACGGTGGTGATGGCGGCGACTGACCGCGCGCCCGTGCTCGTCTTCGACGGCGTCTGCCTGCTCTGCAGCGCCTGGGTCGCGTTCGTGCTGCGGCACGATCGCCGCGGGCGCATCCGCTTTGCCGCGATGCAGTCGTCCGCCGGCCGGAACCTGCTCGAAGCCCATGGACTCGATGCCGACGATCCCTTGTCCTTCCTGTTCGTCTCGGAGGGTAAGGGGCATACGCAGAGTGACGCGATCCTGCGCCTCGTCGGCAGCTTCGGTGGCGCCTGGCGCCTCGTCGCTGTGTTGCGTGTGTTGCCGCGCGTCCTGCGCGACGCGCTGTACCGCCTGGTCGCGCGCAACCGCTATCGCTGGTTCGGCCGGCGCGATCATTGCCTGATGCCGGAAGCGGCGGTGCGGGAACGGTTTCTGGATTGAGGGCGGGCTTTCGCTTCACTCAACCAACAGCGGCGATCAGTTCTCGGACCGCGTGTGCGTGCGGATCGCATAGCCCGCGAGCGAAACCAGGCACTCCTCGAGCGTGAACAGGTCCAGGCAGGAAACCGCGCCGCGCGTGTCCATCTCGCCGCGCGCGAGCTTGCGGTTGATCACGACGGCGGCCGTGGCCGGTATCTGCGGGCCGTCGCCGTCGGTTGCGATGATTTCCCAATAGACGCAATGTGGATTTCCGGACGGATCCGTGCCGGACAGCGCCACATGCATCGCGCCCGCGTCACTGCCGGCGCGGAGAAACCACTCGCTCGCGCGCTTGAGCGCCGCAGCGTGTGACGGCAGGTTGCGCAGAAGTCCGGCGCGCACGAACCACGACAGCAGCCAGAGGCCGAAATGCAGGCTCCGGAGTTCCAGCCCCGCGCGAAAGCTCAGCGCCTTCAGTCCGTAGCGGGCGGGAAACAGATCGAGATCCGGCACGTCGCAGGCGGCGAGCCAACGTACGCCGACCGGATAGTCATAGCGCCGGCGCTGCAGGCTCTGCCAGCCGAACACCGGCTGTGTCGCGTCGTTGCGCCGCCAGGGCAAGGGTTTTCCGACGTAGCTCAAGATTGCGGCGACCGTCGCGAGGCCGCGCTCGGTGCGGTTGCCGGGACTGATGCCGATGTCGATCGCATCGAGGCGCGCGAACGCACCGCGATGCGCATCGACGACCGCGGCGCTGAGGCCCGGAACACTGCTCGCGCCGGTAACCGCGAGCCGGCCGTACTGTCGCGCGAGCGCGTCGAGCGCAGCGCGAAACCCGCCGACATAGTCGCGGCCGTCGGCGAGGTCGACGTAGTGCGCGCCGGCTTCAAGGCAGCGTCGCGCGACGGTGTAGTCCTGGCCCTGGAACGGCCCCGCGCAGTTGATGACGAGATCGGGCCGGTGCTGCTGCAGCATGCGGCCGAATTCCGGCGCTTGCGCATCGACCGCGAGTCCGTGCAGTGCTGCGCGCGTACGGTGGTCGTCCCGCAGCTGCGCTGCCGCGTCTGCGGCACGCCGTGCGTCGCGCCCGGCCAGCAGCAGCCGACAGCCGTCCTCGCGCGCGAGGCGGCCGGCGATGCGCGAGCCGAACAGACCGTAGGCGCCGAGCAGCAATACGGTCCACGCCATCGTGCCGTCTCCGTAAAACTTCATGGTAGCGCGTGCCGAACGGTCTCCGGCCGCGCTTGAATCAGCCGCTTGCCAACCATATACAGCGGGCATTGCCGCGTCTGCGGCCCTCTCTTTATCTTTTCGGGTGATCCATGCGTCTGGACAAGTTCACGTCACGCCTGCAGCAGGCCCTGGCCGATGCGCAAAGCCTCGCCGTCGGTCGCGACCACAACATGCTCGAGCCGCTGCACCTGATGGCGGCGCTGCTCGACCAGCAGGGCGGTTCCACCGTGCCGCTGCTGAGCCAGGCGCAGATCAATGTGCCGCTGCTGCGTCAGCGCGTGGGCGAAGCGCTGCAGCGTCTGCCGCAGACCAAGGGGCAGGAAGGTCACGTCAACCTGTCCGGCGATCTCAATCGCCTGCTCAATCTCAGCGACAAGCTAGCCCAGCAGCGCGGCGACCAGTTCATCGCGAGCGAGCTGTTCGTGCTCGCCGCGCTCGACGACCGGGGTGAACTCGGCACCGCGCTCAAGGCAGCCGGCGCCGGCAAGGCCGGCCTCGAGGCCGCGATCGACAAGATGCGCGGCGGCGAGAAGGTGCAGTCCGAAGGGGCCGAGGAACAGCGCCAGGCGCTGGAGAAATACTGCATCGACCTGACCGAGCGCGCCGAGCGCGGCAAGCTCGATCCCGTCGTCGGCCGCGACGAGGAAATCCGCCGCACCATCCAGGTATTGCAGCGGCGCACCAAGAACAATCCCGTGCTGATCGGTGAGCCCGGCGTCGGCAAGACCGCGATCGTCGAAGGCCTCGCCCAGCGCATCATCAATCACGAAGTGCCGGAAAACCTGCGCGACCGGCGCGTGCTGAGCCTGGACATGGGCGCACTGATCGCCGGCGCGAAATTCCGCGGCGAGTTCGAGGAACGCCTCAAGGCCGTGCTCAGCGATCTGTCCAAACAGGAAGGTCGCGTGATCCTGTTCATCGACGAACTGCACACCATGGTCGGCGCCGGCAAGGCCGAGGGCGCCATGGATGCGGGCAACATGCTCAAGCCCGCGCTCGCGCGCGGCGAGCTGCATTGCATCGGCGCGACCACGCTGGACGAGTATCGTAAATATGTGGAAAAAGACGCCGCACTCGAGCGCCGCTTCCAGAAGATTTTCGTCGGCGAGCCCAGCGTCGAGGACACGATCGCGATCCTTCGCGGCCTGAAGGAGCGCTATGCCGTGCATCACGGCGTGGAGATCACCGATCCGGCCGTGGTCGCCGCGGCGACGCTGTCGCATCGCTACATCGCCGACCGCCAGCTGCCCGACAAGGCCATCGACCTCATGGACGAGGCGGCGTCGCGCATCCGCATGGAAATCGATTCCAAGCCCGAGGAAATGGACCGGCGCGAGCGCCGCCTGATCCAGCTCAAGATCCAGCGCGAGGCGCTGAAAAAGGAAAAGGACAGCGAATCGCGGCAGCGCCTGGCGGACCTGGAAAAGGAGATCGCGGTACTCGAGCGCGAGTTCTCCGACCTGGAAGAAGTCTGGAAGTCCGAGAAGGCGACGCTGCAGGAGGCGACCCGGATCAAGGAGCAGATCGAACAGGCGCGGCTGGAACTCGAAGCGGCGCAGCGCCATCAGGATTTCGCGCGCATGAGCGAAATCCAGTACGGCCGCATGCCGGAACTGGAAAAGCAGCTCAAGGCCGCGCAGGAAGCCGAGAAGGCCGGCTTCACGCTGCTGCAGGACAAGGTAACGGCCGAGGAGATCGCCGAGGTGGTCGCGCGCTGGACCGGCATACCGGTCAGCAAGATGCTGGAAGGCGAACGCGAAAAGCTGCTGCGCATGGAAGACGAACTGCACGCGCGAGTGATCGGTCAGGACGAGGCCGTGCGCGCGGTCAGCGATGCGATCCGGCGCGCGCGCGCCGGTCTTTCGGATCCGGACCGGCCGTCGGGCTCGTTCCTGTTCCTGGGGCCGACCGGTGTGGGCAAGACCGAGCTGTGCAAGGCGCTGGCGGATTTCCTGTTCGACTCCACCGATGCGATGGTGCGCGTCGACATGTCCGAGTTCATGGAAAAGCACTCGGTGTCGCGGCTCATCGGCGCACCGCCGGGCTATGTCGGCTATGAAGAAGGCGGCTATCTGACGGAAGCCGTGCGCCGCCGTCCCTACAGCGTGATCCTGCTCGACGAAGTCGAGAAGGCGCACCCGGATGTGTTCAACGTGCTGCTGCAGGTACTCGACGATGGACGCCTGACCGATGGTCAGGGCCGTACCGTGGACTTCCGCAACTGCGTGATCGTGCTGACGTCAAACCTCGGCTCGCAGTTGATCCAGGAGGCGTCGAGCATCGGCGGCGAAGAGGGCTATACGCAGATCAAGGCCGCGGTCATGGGCGTGGTGCAGGCGCAGTTCCGGCCGGAGTTCATCAACCGGCTCGACGAAATCGTCGTGTTCCGGCCGCTGGAGCAGGCGCAGATCCGCGCGATCGCACGGATCCAGACCGCGGGTCTCGCCAAGCGGCTGGCCGAGCGCCAGCTCAGGCTGGTCATCAGCGATGCGGCGCTGGATCTGCTCGGGCAGGCGGGTTTCGATCCGGTCTACGGGGCGCGGCCGCTCAAGCGCGCGATCCAGCAGCAACTGGAAAATCCGCTCGCGCGGCAGATTCTCGAAGGCCGCTATGCCGCCGGTGAAACCGTCACGGTCGACGCGCAGGGCGGTCATCTGAGCTTCGGCCGCGGCACCTCGGCCAACGCCGCGTAAGCGAATCTGCTTGAAAACCCGGCAACCGCCGGCACAATGCGGGCCGGTTCCCGCACGGCGGGGCTTCCGCTTCCAGGGAAATGCAATGCCGATCTATGAATTCGAATGTGGCGAGTGCGGCAAGCGCTTCGATCGCCTGCAGAAACTGTCCGATCCCGATCCCACCGATTGCCCGGCCTGCGCTCGCCCGTCCGTGCGCCGGCGCATCACGGCACCGTCGTTCCGTCTGGCCGGTTCCGGCTGGTACGAAACCGATTTCAAGAAGGACGGCGACAAGAAGCGCAATCTGGCGGGCGAAGGCGGGGGCGACGCGAAGCCGGCCGAGGCGGCCAAGCCGGATGCGGCCAAGTCCGACGCGCCGGCCACGGCCAGCACGACTGCGGTGGCGGACAAGCCGGCGGGCAACAGCGCCAGCTGAGGCAAAGTCGCCGGCGGCAGCGCTTGCCTGGCCAAAGCTGCAATAGGCAGCATCTGCCCGCATTCAGCGCCCGCTGAACAAAAGCCCGCCATGCACGTAACACTCACAGACCCGTGTGCCCCCTGCGCGTACACTGGCGCCGCGTTTGGCCAAAGGAGAAGGTGCAATGATCACGCGAGTGCTGGGATTAGCCGCTGTATTACTGGGATCGCTGTTGGGGACGTCGTCTGTGGCCCAGGCCCAGCGGGGACGCGATTCGATCGAATGCCGCAGTAACGATTACCGCTATACCCGCTGCGATACCGATTGGCGCGATGCGCGCCTCGTGCGGCAGCTGTCTGGCAGCAATTGCATCAAGGGCCAGACCTGGGGCATTGATCGCCGCGGCAACGTCTGGGTAGATCGCGGTTGCGCCGGTGTGTTCGTCGAAGCTGGTGGCGGCGGCGGTGGCGGTGGCGGTGGCGGTCACGGCGGCGGTGGCGATCACGGCGGCGGTGGCTGGCGGCCGGGTCCGGACTGGGACCAGGACATCAGCTTCGTCTGCGAGAGCCGCGACTTCCGCTACAACATGTGTCAGGTCGACGTCGGCCGCGGCGGTGAAGTCCGCATCGCGCGCCAGATCTCCGGCACGCGTTGCGTGCAGGGCCGTACCTGGGGCTTCAACCGTGCCGGCGTCTGGGTCGACCAGGGCTGTGCAGCTCAGTTCGTCGTCGAGCGCCGCTGGCGCGACTGAAACGTTCTGACGACCTGGTAACTCGAACCGCCATCCCCGGCTTGCCGGGGATGGCGGTTTGTTTTTGGGGCCGCGCTGGCCGGGGTCGGGTGCGAGATGCCGGGCTCGCGCCGACCGCGCATAGGCTCCTGTCTTGTTTGCAGCGCAACAAATTCCTCCGTAGGATTCCGGCCTTTCCGCCTGTTCTGGGCGGATACCTCATTCCGGAGCTTTGAGCGTATGCGCAGCCATTACTGTGGTCTCGTCAACGAGACCCTGATCGGTCAGACCGTCACCCTGTGCGGATGGGCGGACAGCCGGCGCGATCATGGCGGCGTCATCTTCATCGACCTGCGCGATCACGAAGGCATCGTCCAGGCCGTGATCGAGCCCGACAACGCAGGCGCGTTCAAGCAGGCCGAGGGCGTGCGCTACGAATTCTGCCTGCGCATCACCGGCACCGTGCGCGCGCGGCCGGCCAGCCAGATCAACGATCGCCTGGGTACCGGCAAGATCGAAGTCGTCGCCGACACGGTCGAAGTGCTCAACGCCGCGGCGCCGCTGCCCTTCATGCTCGACGACAACGTCGGCGAAGACGCCCGCCTGCGCTATCGCTATCTCGACATCCGCCGCCCCGACATGCAGCGCAAGCTGCGCATGCGCACGCGGCTGGTTTCCGCCCTGCGCCATCACCTCGACGACAAGGGTTTCCAGGACATCGAAACGCCGATACTGACCAAGGCCACGCCTGAAGGCGCGCGCGACTATCTCGTGCCGAGCCGCGTGCATCCCGGCGAATTCTTCGCGCTGCCGCAGTCGCCGCAGCTGTTCAAGCAGCTCCTCATGATGGCCGGCATGGACCGCTACTACCAGATCGCGCGCTGCTTCCGCGACGAAGATCTGCGTGCCGATCGCCAGCCCGAGTTCACCCAGCTCGACATGGAGTTCGCCTTCGTCGGCGAACGCGATGTGCAGGATTTCGTCGAGGACATGATCCGCAAGATCTTCAAGCAGGTCGTCGACGTGGAACTGGATGCGGAATTTCCGCGCCTGACCTATGCGCAAGCCATGCGCCGCTACGGTTCGGACAAGCCCGACCTGCGCATCGATCTGGAACTGGTCGACGTGGCCGACGCGGTGAAAAGCTGCGACTTCAAGGTGTTTTCCGGTCCGGCCAACGATCCGGGCGGCCGCGTCGCGGCGCTGCGCGTGCCAAAGGGCGCGGAACTCACGCGCAAGCAGCTCGACGACTACGGCCTGTACGTGCAGAAGTACGGCGCGAAGGGACTGGCCTGGATCCGCATCGACGATCTGGCCAAAGGCCTAGAAGGCCTGACCTCGCCCATCGTCAAGTTCCTTGGCGAAGACGTGGTCAAGGCGATCTTCGCGGCCGTCGGCGCGCAGACCGGCGATGTGATCTTCTTCGGCGCCGGTCCGTACAAGACGGTCAGCGATTTCCTCGGTGCGCTGCGCCTGAAGGTCGGTCGCGACCTCGGCCGCGTCGCCGAAGGCTGGCGTCCGCTCTGGGTCGTCGATTTCCCGATGTTCGAATACGACTACGACGCCAAGCGCTACGTCGCGCTGCATCATCCGTTCACGGCGCCCAAGGTGGATGACGTGGCCGATCTGCGGGCGAACGCCGCGAACTCGGTATCGCGCGGCTACGACATGGTGCTCAACGGCAACGAAATCGGCGGCGGTTCCATCCGCATCCATCGTTCGGACATGCAGAGCACGGTGTTCGATCTGCTCGGCATCGGCAGCGAAGAGGCGGAGGCCAAGTTCGGCTTCCTGCTCGATGCGCTCAAGTACGGCGCGCCGCCGCATGGCGGCATCGCCTTCGGCATCGATCGCATCGCCGCACTGATGGCGGGCACCGAGTCGATCCGCGACGTGATCGCGTTCCCCAAGACCGCGAGCGCGCAATGCCTGCTCACCTCCGCGCCGTCCAGCGTGCCCGAGGCGCAGCTGCAGGAATTGCATGTGCGCGTGGTCAAGCCGGTCAAGGGCTAGTGTCCTGTCCCGCAAATATCGCTGAATGATTCCGGTGTCTTTCGCCGCGATACGTCGTTGCGATTCGTCGCCGTACTCCCGGTACGTCTCCTCACCGCGCCTAGTCTCGCGACGAAATCCATCCGGAATCTCTTCACCATATTCACGGGACAGGAAACTAACGAAACGGCGTGCCGCGGCTTGCGGCCACGGCCGCGGCGCGGGCAGGATGTGGCATGCGTGACGAGGCAGTCATCCTGATTCACGGTGTCTGGATGCGGGCGTTCAGCCTGCTGCTTTTGCGTCGGCGCTTGCGCGAAGCGGGGTTCCACACCGAACTGTTCGACTATGCGAGCGTGTTCGGCCGCGACGAGCGCAGCCTCGACCGGCTGAGCCGTCGCATCCAGGCGCAGCGCGCCGGTTCGGTGCATCTGGTCGGCCACAGTCTCGGCGGGCTGGTTGCGCTGCGGACCCTCGGCCTGCTGCCGGCCGGACTCAACGGGCGCGTGGTCTGCCTGGGCTCGCCATTGAACGGCAGTGCCGTTGCGCAACGGCTGACCCGCCGAGGCAGCGGCGCACAGCTGCTGGGCTGCAGTACCGATGTGCTGTGCAGTGGCCTGCCGCCGCAGGCTTCCGCGGCGAGCGTGGGAGTCATTGCCGGTACGCGGGCCCTGGGACTCGGCCAATTGATGGGCGCATTCGACGGCCCCAACGACGGCACGGTCAGCGTGGCCGAAACCCGCTGGCCCGGCGCCAGCGCCCATCGCGAGGTGAACACCTCGCATACCGGACTGACCTTCTCACGCGAGGCTGCTGAACTGACGGCGCGCTTTCTGCACACCGGGCGTTTCGAGCGAAGTGACTGATTTCCTGCGGATTGTTAGGCACTGGACGCCGCCTGCGCCCAAGGTCGAGCCTGCGAGGACGCGGCGCGTCTGCTTAACGCCCCGTAGCTCCGGCGTACGTCACGATGCCCAGATCGAGCGGACCCAACAGGAGGAAGCCACGCGTTCATTCTTGACACCCCTGCACCAATCCGACAGGCTTGGAGACGGTACGCTTTGTACTCGCGCACAAGCGGTTCCGGAAGCTGTTGGCGCGGCCAGGGAAGCGGTTTCAACAGTAAGTCATTTCCAGTAGCTACATTTTTGAGTTCCGGTGTTTGTCCAGACACCTGCCCTCTTCGCCCGTGGGGAGTAAAAATAATGCGCTTTGAATTGTCGAATTCCGTTCGAAAGAATCTCGGTCTCGCAGCCGGTGCCCTCGTCCTGTCCTTTGCATCCGCTTCGAGCATGGCCGCTGTTCTGTGCAGCTCGGCTGCGGTGCCGGTGCCGGCCAACATCGACGGTGTATACCTCAACCTTGTGACCGGCGCGACCGGTACAGCCGGTGGCAGCACCGCCGGTTGGGACATCAACCTGTATCAGACCGGTACACCGGCCGCCCTGTACTTCTTCTGGCCGGGGACTCCCGCAAACAGTTTCGGCGGTGTCGCGACCGGTACCGTGTATGACTCCCTGACGACCGGCGCCCCGATCGGCGCAGCGCAGACCTACATCGTCAGCTCCGGCGGCGGCGGTGCACCTCCGTACGTCAACTGGCAGACCACGACCGCGCAGACCGGCCGCTTCCTCGGCGTCCGCTTCTTCAACGAAGCGACCTCGGCGATCAATTTCGGCTGGCTGCAGATCGACACCGGTGCGTCCAACGGCTTCCCGGCGACGATCAACCAGTACTGCTACGACAACACCGGTGCCTCGCTCAATGCGGGCACGACGCCGGTCTCGCTGCAGCAGTTCTCGATCGACTGAGAAAGGCAGCCCGCGCCGCGATTCTGATCGCGGATGTCGGCAATACCTCTGAAGGGGCGCGACCGCAGGGCCGCGCCCCTTGTTTATGCGGCGATCAGGCGAAACGGGCTGTCAGGCGTCGGCGGCTCTTGCCAGTGCGTCGCGCAAGGGCGAGAAGAGTTCACCGTAGCGATCCCCGCGCGCCGTCGTGCGCGACAGCGGCTGCCGCACCTGGGCGGCGCTCGCGGTGCGGGTGACACGCGGGCTGTCCTGCGAGGCCATGCAGGCGTGATCGAACGGGAGGCCGCAGAAGTCGAGCAGGCTCCGTATCTCGGCTTGGGGACTGGCGAGCAGGGTTTCGTAGACGAGCGTGCGGCAGCGCTCCGGATACCGCTGCTGCCACCAGGCCCAGAGGCGGCGGCTGTCGTGTGCGTAGCCGGCCAGTTCGTCGAGGTCGTAGCTGTAGGCGACACGATTGGGCGCGAACAACTGCTTGTAGCAGGACCAGCAGGTTTCCACGAGGCTGCGTTCGCAGCCGATCACGCGTGCGCCCGGCAGCATCGCCAGCGCCGCGCCGACGCAAGGCCAATTTTCCGGCAGCTTGTCGGTAAAGCGGGTGGCGGTCTGCCAGCGTTCGGTCAGCTGCAGGTAGCGCCGGCCGAGACGCTCCCAATCGGCCGCGACTGCCGAGCCGACCCAGCGCGGAAATGCCTGCCCGCGGCGCGCGGATTCTTCCTGAATGACAGTGGCGAGGTGCGGCAGTTCGCTCGCGCCGACCACGTCCGGGTGCGCCGACAGCATCTGTTCCACGAGCGTCGTGCCGGAACGCGGCATGCCGACGATGAAGATCACTTGCTCCCCCAGCCCCGCCGGTGCGCTCGCGTGCGGCGCGTCGAAGGCGTCGCGGATGCTGTCGCAATAACGCCGGTGCGCAGCGACGTCCCAGGAAATGCCTTTGCGTCGCAGCTGATTGGCGCGCCGGAAATGCGCCATCGCGTCGGCGGTGCGGCCGAGTGTCTCGCAGGCCAGGCCGGCCGCGAAGCTGGTCAGCATGCGGTCCTCCTCGCTGCTGCGCCGGTCGGCGATCAGCGCCTCCATGGCGGTGATGTCACTGGCGTCGAATGCCACGGTCTTGAGGTCGGCCAGCCCGAACCAGGCTTTGGCGGATTCGCCGGCGACCGTGCTCAGCCGGCGATATTCCTCAGCGGCTTCCGCAATGTGACCCAGCCCCGTCAGCGCGCGGGCGGCGAGAAACCGTGCGGCATGACGCTTGGGTGCCATCTGCGCGGCACGCAGGGCCGCGTCCAGTGCGTCGGCGCATTCCGCGTTGCGGTCGAGCATCAGGCCCAGTTCGAACCAGTTCGTGGCATCGGGCCTTGATGCAGTGGCCTGGCGCAACGTGGTGACAGCGTCGTCCAGCGCGCCGTTCGATGCCTGCGCCTGGGCCAGCTCCCGCAGGACGTCGACGTCGTCGGACTGTCGCACCAGCGCGCGTTGCAGCGCCGAGACCGCGTCCGCCGGGCGCCCGCGCAGGATTTGCACGCGCGCGAAACTGCGCAGCGCCTGCGCATCGTCAGGGTCCATGGCCAGTGCGCAGACGGCGGCCTTCTCGGCGCCAGTGAGGTCCTTGGCGGCCAGAAAACGTTCGGCATCGCGCACCAGGCGGCGCAGGGCCACCGCTTGCGGATCGGGGTCCGCCGGGGATTTCATCGGCATGAGTTCGGTACCGCGGCGAAAGCAGGCTCCGGCAACCGCCGGATGGGTCAATCGACGATGCTCGCACGCGAATCTGCGGCCCGGCAACCGCGGCCGGGTTTACGCTGCACCGCAGCGAAGCTCTTGCTAGACTCGGCGGCTCAGGGCGGGCGAAGGATGCGGTACGACGATGGCCGGCGGCGATTCCACGACACGAACGACGCGCATCGCTCCGGCGAGCCATATCTCGGGCGTGGCGGCCCGGCGATGACGCGCGTTCTCGGCATCGACCCCGGCTCGCAGCGTACCGGCATAGGCATCATCGATACCGATGTTTCCGGCAAGGCCGTACACGTCTTTCATGCGACCCTGAAGTTGCTGGACAACGACAGTTTCGCGCTGCGCCTCAAGCAGATCTTCGAAGAGACCAGCGCCATCATCGAAACCTACCAGCCCGACGAAGTGGCGATCGAACGCGTGTTCATGGCCAAGAATCCCGATTCGGCGCTGAAGCTCGGCCAGGCCCGCGGCGCGGCGATCTGCGCGGTCGTCACGCGCAATCTGACCGTGGCCGAATACGCGCCCAAGGAGATCAAGCAGGCCGTGGTCGGCGGCGGCGGGGCCGACAAGACCCAGATCCAGCACATGGTCTGCGTGCTGCTGCAATTGACGGGTAAACTCCAGGCCGACGCGGCGGATGCGCTCGCGATCGCGTTGACCCACGCGCATACCCGGGCCACGACGCAGCGCATCGGCATACCGCGCACCGCATGGAGGCGCAGGCGATGATCGGTCGGTTGAAAGGCGTACTCGTCTCCAAGCAGCCGCCCTGGCTCATGATCGACGTCAACGGTATCGGCTACGAACTCGAAGCGCCGATGTCGACGTTCTACGACCTGCCGGAAACCGGCCGCGAAGTCACCTTGTGCACGCACTATGCGGTCAAGGAAGACTCGGTCGCGCTGTATGGCTTCCTGCGCGAAGCCGAGCGCAGCCTTTTTCGACATGTGCAAAAAGTCAGCGGCATCGGCGCGAAGATCGCGCTCGCGATCCTGTCCGGCGCGTCGGTGGAGGAGTTCGCGCGTCTCGTGCAGGGCGGCGACGTCGCTGCGTTGACGCGGATTCCCGGCATCGGCAAGAAGACCGCCGAGCGCATCATCGTCGAGCTGCGCGACCGCGTCGACGCACTGGGCGGCGGCGTGCCTGGCATCAGCCTCGGCGGCGCCGTGCCGCACGATCCGGTCAGTGAAGCCAGCGTTGCGCTGCAGCAGCTGGGCTACAAGCCGGCCGAGATCAGCCGCCTGGTCAAGGACGCCGCCGCACCCGGCGACAGCGCCGAAGCCATCATCCGCAAAGCCCTCCGCGCAGCGCTGCGCTGAGTGCCACTCCTTCTGGCGATCGCGACGACATGAGCAGCACCCAGGAACACGGCAACAAGAACCTGTACGCCCTCGCTCTCGGCGCGATCGGCGTGGTCTACGGCGACATCGGCACGAGCCCGCTGTATACGCTCAAGGAAGCCTTCGGCCCGCACGGCGTCGCCGTGAGCCACGACAACGTGCTCGGCGTGCTGTCGCTGATCTTCTGGTCGCTGATCGTCGTGGTATCGGTCAAGTACGCCACCTTCATCATGTCGGCCGACAACAAGGGCGAGGGCGGAATCATGGCGCTGACCACGCTGGCCCACCGTGGCGTGCGTTCGAGCGCGCGCGCGCGCTGGATCATCATGGTGCTGGGCCTGTTCGGCGCCGCGCTGTTCTTCGGCGACAGCGTGATCACGCCGGCGATATCAGTGCTCAGCGCCGTCGAGGGACTCGGTGTGGCCGCGCCAGCGCTGAACCGCTACGTGGTGCCGATTGCGGTGGTGGTGCTGATCGCGCTGTTCTCGCTGCAGCGCAGCGGAACGGCGCGGGTCGCACGCGTGTTCGCGCCGATCATGGTGATCTGGTTCCTCACGCTCGCGGCGCTGGGCGTCATGAAGATCGTGCAGGCGCCGGAGGTGATCCAGGCGCTGAACCCGTACTACGCCGTCGCGTTCTTCATCGAAAACGGCCGCATGGGCTTCTTCGTGCTGGCCTCGGTAGTGTTAGCCGTGACGGGCGCGGAGGCGCTCTACGCGGACATGGGGCATTTTGGCAAGCAGCCGATCCGCCGCGCCTGGTTCGCGTTCGTGCTGCCGGCGCTGATGCTCAACTATCTGGGGCAGGGGGCGCTGCTGCTTGAAGACCCGAGCGCCGTGACGAACCCGTTCTACCTGCTGGCACCGCCGGTATTGCTGTATCCGATGATCGTTCTCGCGACGCTGGCTGCGGTCATCGCTTCGCAGGCGGTGATATCGGGTGCATTTTCGGTCACCCGCCAGGCGATACAGCTCGGCTATCTGCCGCGCATGGAAGTCGTGCATACGTCGCGCGAAACCATGGGCCAGATCTATCTGCCGTGGCTCAATCGCGTACTGCTCGTGTTGACCGTGGCCGTCGTCGTCGGTTTCCACAGCTCGACCAATCTGGCTGCGGCTTACGGCATTGCCGTGGTCGGCACGATGACAATCGATTCGTTCCTCGTGATCATCGTCGCTCGCCGCGTCTGGGCCTGGTCGCGCTGGCGCGTCGCCACGCTCGGTGGTCTGTTCCTCGTCGTCGATCTCGCGTTCCTCGGCGCGAATCTCGAAAAAGTCGAGCACGGGGGATGGTTCCCGCTCGTGCTCGGCGTCGTCGTCTTCGTCGTGATGACGACCTGGCGCCGCGGCCGGGAACTGGTCATCCGCGAACTCAAGCAGGCCGGTCTCGCGCTCAAGCCGTTCATCGAATCCATCGCCGAGCATCCACCACTGCGCGTGCCGGGGCAGGCCGTATTCCTGACCGCGCAGCCCGACGCCGTGCCGCATGCGCTGCTGCACAACCTCAAGCACAACAAGGTCCTGCACGAGCAGAACGTGGTACTCACGGTGGAATGGCTGGAAACGCCGACGGCGGAGCCCGAGGAGCGCATCGAACTGGTGTCTCTGGGACACGAGTTCCACCAGCTCACGCTGCGCTACGGCTTCGCCGAGGATCCGGACGTGCCCGACATGTTGGCCAAGTGCGAGAAGGTCGGTCTGGTCTTCGACATGATGGACACGACGTTCTTCCTGAGTCGCGAAAGCATCGTTGCGACGGACCGGCCGGGCATGCCGCTGTGGCGCGACAGGCTGTTCGCTTTCATGCAGCGCAACGCGCTGCCGGCCACGGCCTTCTTTCAGATCCCGGGCAACCGCCTGATCGAGCTGGGTACACAGGTGGAAATATGAACGACCGGCTCACGTCGAGCGTGTCCACGCGCGAAGACGAGCTGCTGGAAGCGTCGATCCGCCCGCAGCGCCTGGCCGAATACCTCGGCCAGCAGGCCGCACGCGAGCAGCTCGGCATCTACATCGAGGCGGCGCGCCGACGCAACGAGGCGCTGGACCATGTGCTGATCTTCGGTCCGCCGGGCCTGGGCAAGACGACGCTGTCGCACGTCATCGCGAACGAGCTCGGCGTGAACCTGCGTTCGACATCGGGGCCGGTGATCGAGCGCGCCGGCGACCTCGCCGCGCTGCTGACGAACCTGCAGCCGCGCGACGTGCTGTTCATCGACGAAATCCATCGCCTGTCGCCGGTGGTCGAGGAAGTGCTGTATCCGGCGATGGAGGACTTCCAGATCGACATCATGATCGGCGAAGGGCCGGCGGCGCGCTCGATCAAGCTCGACCTTCCGCCGTTCACGCTGATCGGCGCGACGACGCGCGCAGGCCTTCTGACCAGCCCGTTGCGCGACCGCTTCGGCATCGTGCAGCGGCTGGAGTTCTACACCCCGGAAGAACTGGCCGCGATCGTGCGCCGCTCCGCGCGCATTCTTGGCATCGCCTGCGATCCCGTCGGCGCCGCGGAGATCGCGCGGCGCTCGCGCGGCACGCCGCGCCTCGCCAACCGCCTGCTGCGCCGCGCCCGCGACTATGCGGAAGTGCGAGCCGGCGGCACCATCACGCTGGACGTGGCCAGGGCCGCGATGGAAATGCTCAAGGTCGATCCCGAAGGTTTCGACACGCTCGACCGGCGTCTGCTCAAGACCATCATGGAGAGCTTCGACGGTGGTCCGGTCGGCGCCGACTCTCTGGCGGCGGCGCTGTCGGAGGAGCGTGGCACGATCGAGGACGTGCTGGAGCCGTACCTGATCCAGCAGGGTTACCTGGTGCGCACGGCGCGCGGCCGTATGGTCACCGCGCGCGCCTATCATCATTTCGGCCTGAAGCCGCCGCGTCGGCCGGATGCGCCGCCGGATCTGTTCGAGCCAGGTTGAGTCCGGATGTCACCGCGTTCAGGCGAACGCGGCTATGCTCGCCGCATCGTTTTGCGCGCAGAAACACCAACCGCCAAGGATAGAGTCGATGGTTTCTGCCCAGTTCCGCTGGCCGATCCGGGTGTACTGGGAAGATACCGACGCGGGCGGAGTGGTGTATCACGCGAGCTACCTGCGATTTCTCGAGCGCGCGCGCAGCGAATACCTGCGTCATCTCGGTATTGAGCAGGAGACGCTGCGCAAGGACAATGGCGTCGTCTTCGTCGTGCGCGACATCGCGATCGGTTTCCTCAAGCCGGCGCGACTCGACGATCTGCTGGATGTCACCGTGGCATTGACCGAGCGACGCCCGGCCAGCCTGGTGTTCGAGCAGAAAATCCTGCGTACCGCCGATGGCCTTCCGCTGGCCGAGGCGCGCGTGAGGGCCGCCTGTGTCGACGCTGCCGCTTTTCGCCCACGCCCCATTCCCGACGACCTGTTTGTGGAGATTTCCAAGGCATGAACGCTGGTGATCTGAATCTTTGGCAGCTGGTGCTGCACGCGAGCCTGTTCGTCAAGTTCGTGATGCTCGTCCTGCTGGCCTTCTCGTTCCTGTCGTGGATGATCATCTTCCGCAAGCACACCATGCTGAAGACGGCACTGGGCAGCGCGAACGAGTTCGAGGAACGCTTTTGGTCGGGCGCCGACCTGGCCGCGCTGTTCCGCGAAGTCACCGGTCGCGGCGAACAGATCAGCGGCATCGAGAGCATCTTCGAAGCCGGCTTCCGCGAGTTCGCCCGCCTGCGCCAGCGTCGCGGCGTCGATCCGCGTACCTTGCTCGAAGGCGCCCAGCGTTCGATGCGCGTCGCCCAGTCGCGCGAGATCGACCGCCTCGAAGGCAATCTCGAGTTTCTCGCCAACGTCGGTTCGATCAGCCCTTACGTAGGCCTGCTCGGCACGGTCTACGGCATCATGATTTCGTTCCAGGGTCTGGCCAACATGAAGGAGGCCACGATCGCGAGTGTCGCGCCGGGCATCTCCGAAGCGCTGATCGCCACGGCCATGGGTCTGATCGCGGCAATCCCCGCGTCCTGGGCCTACAACCGCTATTCCAACAAGGTCGAGCGCGTCGCCACGCGTTTCGAAGCCTTCACCGAAGAATTCTCGTCCATCCTGCAGCGCCAGGCGCACGTCGAGGAGTGAGCGCGACCCCGCGTTTTTCCCCCGACCGTTGGAGCCGCTGATGCAAACCCACCGCCGCAAGCGCAAGAAGCTCAAGTCCGACATCAACGTCGTGCCGTATATCGACGTGATGCTGGTGCTGCTGATCATCTTCATGGTCACGGCGCCGCTGCTGAATCTCGGCGTCGACATCGAGCTGCCCGAATCCGAGGCCGCCAGGAGCCTCAACGTCGACAAGGATCCGGTCGTCGTCACGGTCGATCCGGCCGGCAAGCTGTTCCTGACCTTGCCCAAGGCGGAGCGCGAAGAGGTCAGCGCCGACGCGTTGAAGACCAAGATGGCCGCGTTCGTGCGCGTGAACCCCAAGCAGCCCGTCTACGTCGCCGGCGACGGCAAGGCCGAATACAGCAAGGTCTATGACGCGATGGCGCTGCTGCAGGCCGCCGGCGTGCCCAAGGTCGGCTTGATGGGCCAGCCGCCCCAGGACAAGGCCAACTGAGCTTGCGCATGGCCAGCGATGAAAATCCCCTGCGGCCGTGGCTGTATTCGCTGGCCGTACACCTCGCGGTCCTCGCTATCGTCAGCGTGAGCATCTGGTGGACGCGTTCGACGGTGGCCGTGAGCATTCCAGGCCCGATCATCGAGGCGACCCTGGTCGGCCCGGCGCAGGCGCCCAAGCCCAAGGCCGTGAAGCCCAAACCGAAGCCCGTCGAGGCCAAGCCGCCGGAACCCAAGCCGCAGGCCGAAGAGCCCGCGCCCGAACGGCCCAAGGAAGACAAGAAGGATCAGGAAAAAATCACCGACAAGCTCACTCAGCTCAAGGCCGAGGAAGACGCCAGGCTGCAGGAAGAACTGAAGAAGAAAGAGCAGATCGAGCTGGCCGAGAAACAGGCCGCCGAAGCGGAGAAGCAGAAGAAGCTCAAGGAAGAAAAAGAACAGCAGCAGCGCGACAAGAAGGCGCGCGAACTCGCTGCGAAAGCCGAAGCGGAACATCTCGCCGCGATGATCGCCGAGGAGGCCAAGACCGGCCAGGAAGGCACCGACGCGAGCCTCGAGGCCGAGTACTACGCCGCGATCCAGAGCGCCGTCACGGCCGCGTGGCTGCGTCCGGACACGACCCCTCCGGGGGTGCGCTGCACGCTGGAGATCACGCAGATCATCGGCGGCGACGTGATCCAGGCCGTGGTCGTCAGTCCGTGCAACGCCGATGCCGCGACGCGAACAACGCTGGAGCAGGCGCCGCGCCGCGCGTCGCCACTGCCGTATTCGGGTTACGAGACAGTGTTCAAGCGCAAGATCCGTTTCGAGTTCACCTATGACGGCTGATCGCCCGCCGTGCCTTGCTGTGGGTTTGCCGGGCTTGGCATTGCTGCTCTGCGCGACCGCCCAGGCCGGGTCAGCGACGGCGCCGATACAGGCCTACGTCGAGTCCGTCCACGCGGCGATCATGCGCACTTGGGTACAACCGCCATCGACGCGGCCGGATCTGCATTGCCCGCTGAGCATCGACCAGGCCGACGGCGGAGCGGTCGTTCAGGTTAGCTTCGGGGACGATTGCAATGCTGATGCGGCCACGCGCGATGCTCTCGAGCGCGCTGTGCGCAAAGCCTCCCCGTTACCGTATGCCGGTTTTGAAAGTGTCTTTCAGCGCCGCATACACCTCGTTTTCAAACACAGCGGACACTAGAGCAGGATCGATATGCCAGCCAACTCCATCACCCGATTTGCCAGCCTGTTGCTATGCCTGCTCGGCACGGCCGCACAGGCACAAAGCCCTGCGTCCGGCCCGGGCCTCAGCAGTGATGTTCCGACCATCGTGATCAGGGATGGCACGGGCTCCGCCCTGCCGATCACCGTCGTCCCGTTCGCATTCGAAGGCGTCGGTGCGCCGGCCGAAACGGATGTGTCCGACGTGGTGCGCCTGGATCTGGCGCGTTCCGGCAAGTTCAAGACGCTGGACAAGAAGGACGTCGTCGAATTCCCGTCCCGCGGCGGCGACATCAAATTCCCGACCTGGAACCTGCTCAAGCAGACCTACGTCGTCGTCGGCCGCATGACCGACGCCGAAGGCGGCGCGATGCGGGTCGAGTTCGAGCTTTACGACGTACCCAAACAGGAGCGGCTGCTGGGCCTCGCGATCACCGGCCAGCGCAGCGACCTGCGCGGTGTCGGCCATCAGGTCGCGGACCTGATCTACGAAAAGATCACCGGCGTGCGCGGCGCCTTCTGGACGCGCGTCGCCTACGTCACCGCCGCCGGCGTCAGCCCGAACATCAACTACGCGATGATGGTGGCCGACTCGGACGGCTACAACCCGCAGGTGCTGGTGCGCTCGCGTGAGCCGCTGATGTCGCCGTCGTGGTCGCCGGACGGCAAGAAGCTCGCCTACGTCTCGTTCGAGCGCGGCGATTCGGCCATCTACATCCAGGAGATCGCTACCGGGTCGCGCCAGGTCGTCTCCAACCGCAAGGGCATCAACGGCGCGCCGGCCTTTTCCCCGGACGGCAGCAAGCTGGCCCTGACCCTGTCTTATCTCGGCAATCCCGATATCTTTGTCATGGACCTGAGCAGCCGCGAGACCAAGCGTCTGACCAACCATTTCTCCATCGACACGGAAGCTCAGTGGATGCCTGACGGTCAGACCCTGGTGTTCACGTCGGACCGCTCCGGCAAGCCGCAGCTATACCAGGTCTCCGCCTCCGGCGGCGATGCGACCCGCCTGACGTTCCAGGGCGAATACAACGCCAAGTCCTCGATCTCCTACGACGGCAAGATGTTTGCTATGGCGCAAGGCACGGGGAATGTGTATCGTATTGCGGTTTTGGACCGGAGCACGGGCGCGGGGACGATGAAGCCCATCTCTCCGGGCAGCGTCGACGAGTCGCCAAGTTTTGCACCGAATGGAAGCATGCTGCTGTACGCCGCTACCGACGGACCGCGCGGCGTGCTGTATGCGGTGTCTACGGACGGTCGCGTTCGCCAACGCCTGGTTCTGGCTGACGGCGATGTTCGTGAGCCGTCGTGGGGTCCATTCCGCCAGCGATAAATAAAGACGCCGGGTAACCGGCGCTAGCTACTGACCTTGTTATCTGACCTGACCTCCTAAGGACTACACCAATGAACACCTCGCTCCGCCTCGCTATCGCCGCCCTGCTCTGCGTCACCGCCGTTGGTTGCGCCAAGAAGGCCGTGAAGGCCCCGCCGTCGACCCCGTCGGACAGCACCTCGCAGGCTTCGACCGATCGCAGCTCCGATACCGGCGCCTACACCGAAGCCAGCCTGAATTCCGATTCCTGCCTGCGCCAGCGCGTGATCTACTTTGATCTGGACCGCACCGAAATCCGCGGCGAGTTCCAGGCCCAGATCGCCTGCCACTCCAAGTTCATCCGCCAGTTCCCGAACTACAACGTGACCCTCGAAGGCAATGCCGACGAGCGCGGTTCGCGCGAATACAACCTGGGTCTGGGCGAGCGTCGCGGCAACGCCGTGCAGAGCGGCCTGTCCTCGGCCGGCGCGCCGGGCACCCAGCTCAACGTTGTCTCCTACGGCGAAGAGCGTCCGACCTGCAAGGATCACAGCGAAGATTGCTGGTCCAAGAACCGTCGCGTCGAAATCGTCTACACGAAGAACTAAGCAATAAATGAAAGCGATGCGCGTGATCACCAACCTGATCGGTGTCCGCATCACAGTCGCGGGGGGCGGGGGCGCCCCCCCC